>CAVVAI010000029.1:0-98172 GCA_963746085.1 uncultured beta proteobacterium | reverse complement strand
GCCGCCGAAGCCACCGCACCCGCGTGAGCCGTTGATCGACTAATGACCGCGCGGCAGAGCGCGCAGCTTCGCGAGCTGATCCGCCGCTCTCATTGCAACGTCACCCGCCACCAACCCCACGTCCCGGCTTTCGCCGGCTCGACCGTGCAGCCACGTGGCAGCCAACGTGGCTTGCCAAGGGTCGAAGTGCTGAGCGAACAGTGAGCCCAATAGGCCTGCGAGCACGTCGCCCGTGCCTGCGGTTGCGAGCGCCGGGCCACCGGTCGGATTGATGGCGCAGCGGCCGTTGGTCTGAACGCTGACGGTCCCGGCACCTTTCAACACGACAATGCTTCGGTAGCGGGTTGCCAATTCGCGGGCCGAAGTGACGCGATCGAGCTGGACGTCATCGGCCGACATTTGCAGCAAGCGAGCGGCTTCGAGCGGATGCGGCGTCAGCACCGTCGTCGCGTGGCGTGCGGCAAGGCACTCGCTAAGGGCGGGACCCTGCGACAACAAGTTCAAGGCATCTGCATCGATGATCAGCGAGGCCTCGCTGTCGAGTGCCCACTGCAGCGCTCGGCGCGCCGCGTCACTTTGGCCCAGGCCGCAGCCGATCACGATCGCATGCGGATTTTCGATCGAGGCATACGGACGAAACATCAGTTCCGGCTGGCCCGGGTCCACGCGAAACTCCGGTGCACCGATGCAATCGACATAGACGCGGCCCGCACCGAGCACCAGCGCAGCGCGCGCTGCGAGCAAAGCGGCTCCGATCATGCCAGCGCCGCCGCCAATGACCAGCGCATCGCCGTAGTTGCCTTTATGCGTATTGCGCCGGCGCGGCGCGCTGATCTGCGCAAAATCGGATGGATCGGACAACGTGAGGCGGGTGGACGTGGGCTCGATGCCGAGTCCAGCGAGCGTCACCGCGCCCGCCGCGTCGATACCGTCACCCGTGTGCAGCCCGGGCTTGTCCGCGATGAATGTGATTGTTTCTGATGCGTAGACACCTTCGACGCCGCCGACCCAGCAGCCCCGGTCGGCGTCGAGTCCGCTCGGGACATCGATCGCGATCACGCGTGCGTGCTGTGCGTTAATCCACTGCGCGCCCTCCAGGAGCCTCCCTTGCAGCGGACGCGTTTGCCCGATGCCCAACACGGCATCGACAATCACGTCGAACTTTTCATGGAGCGGCAAGCTCGTGCTCGTTGCCCCACCCGCTGCGCGCCACTGCGTGTGGGCGTTGCGTGCATCGTCGGCAAGCGGTTTGGCTAATTGAACGCACGTCACGCGATACCCCGCCGCGTGCAGTTTGCTGGCGGCGATATAGCCGTCGCCGCCGTTGTTGCCTGGACCGCACACGACACATATCGAAGCCTGACTGCTGGTCTGTAAGGTCGCAATCCGAGCCGCTGCGGCAGCGCCGGCGCGCTCCATCAGCGTCCCGGGAGGCAGAGCCGATTGCGCTGTGTGCTCGATCGCCCGCAGTTCAGCAACGGTCAGAAGCGGTGTTCCCATCACTACCGACGGCGCGTGTAGCGATCGAGCGTCAAACCGTCGAGGTCGATGGCCGGCATTTTTCCGGCGATGACGTCGGCCACAACACGCGCAGAACCGCACGCCATGACCCACCCCGTCGAGCCGTGTCCGGTGTTGACGTACAAGTTGGCGATCGGAGTTTTACCGAGCACCGGAGGGCCGTCAGGCAGCATTGGACGCGCACCGATCCAGAAGCGCGACTTCCCGTACGAAGCGGCGTACGGAAACCAATCCTGCGCCACCTTCAGCAACGTGCGCAGCGCACTGTCGCGCAGCTGCATACCGCGCGTGCCCAGCTCTGCGGTGCCGGCGATTCTCAGCCATTTGCCCATGCGGGTAATCGCAACCTTGTACGTTTCATCCATCACGCTGAGGTAGGGAGCATGCTCGAACGCGGTGATTGCCGCCGTCGCAGAATAGCCTTTGACCGGTTGCATCGGTACCCGAATTCCAAGCGGTCGCAGCATCGCCGCGCTTTCGATCCCGGCGGCAACGACGAACACGTCGCCGCCGATATTCCCGGACTCCGTGCGCAATCCGCTGATCCGCTGCTGCTCGAACTGCAGGCTTTGCACGGCTACGTTGAAACGAAAGTCGACGCCGTCGCGAATCGCGATATCTTTCAACTGCTGCGCAAAGAACGCACAGTTGCCGGTTTCGTCGTCCGGCAGATGAAGCGCGCCGGCCAGCCGCGTCGGGGCATGCAACGCGGGTTCCAGCGCGTGCGCCTCGGCGGTGCCGAGGAGCCGATGCGATACACCGAGCTCGGTCAGCAACTTGCGCGTAACGGCCGAACGCTCGACTTCGGCATGCGTGCGAAACAATTGCAGGTACCCGGTGGTTTGCTCGTATTCGAGCTGGTGCAACGCGCGCAACACACGCAGCTCCGCTTGACTGTAAAACGCGAGTCGTTGCATGCGCGCCTTATTGCGGGTAAATCGCTCGAGGCGGCATTCGCGCAACCAGCGAACAATCCAGCGCCATAACGCCGGGTCGAGCGACGGTCGAAATACGATCGGTGCTTCCGGCCTGAAGAGATACGCGAGGACCTTGGTTGGCATACCGGGTTGCGACCACGGAGCGACATAAGACGGTGCCATCACGCCGGCGTTAGCGAAGCTCGTTTCCTGCGCCACACCCGAGCGGCGCTCGACGACGGTCACCTCGTGGCCGTCACGCCGAAGGAAGTAAGCGGTGGTAACACCGATAATGCCGGCGCCGATCACGACCACCTGCATCGCAGCTAAAGCTTCATCTGCGACGGCAGATAGGTGACGAGCGCGGGGAAAAACCAAATGGCGAGAACGGCGAGAAGCATCATCCAGAAATAGGGGAGAGCGGCGACTGCGATCGTGTTGATCTGCCGCTTGGTCATGCCTTGCAAGACGAACAGGTTGAAGCCCACTGGAGGCGTGATCTGCGCCATCTCGACCACGACCACGATGAAAACTCCGAACCACAGCAGATCGATGCCGGCGGTCTGCAATGTCGGCAGCAGCACCGCCATCGTCAGCACGACCATCGAGATGCCGTCGAGAAAACAGCCGAGCACGATGAAGAACACCATGAGCAACATGATCAGCCCGAACGGCGGCAACCCCAGAGCGCCAATCGCCTCGGCTAACTGGCGCGGCAAACCGATGAAGCCCATCGAAAGCGCCAGAAACGCGGAGCCGGCGAGGATCAGCGCGATCATGCAATACAGCCGCGTGGCCGCCATCAGCGACTCCCGGAACGTCTTCCAAGTCAGTGTGCGCTGGAAAGCGGAAAGCACGAGCGCACCGACCACGCCGAGCGCCGCCGCTTCGGTCGCGGTCGCGACGCCTAGGTAAATCGACCCAAGAACGACCAGGATCAACAGCATCACCGGAAACAAGTGCCGCGATTCGCTCACCTTTTGCGTGAAGCTGAGCCGGATGTCGGCGGGCGGAATGCTGTCGGAATGGCGCAGCGCCCAGTAGATTGTGTATCCCATGAAGAGTGCGGCCAGCATCAACCCGGGAATCACGCCCGCGATAAACAGCTTGCCGATCGATACATCGGCGGCAACGCCGTACACGATCATGATGATCGAAGGCGGGATCAGCAGGCCGAGCGTGCCGGCTCCGGCCAGCGAGCCGATCGAGATCTGCTCCGGGTAATTGCGCTTTGCAAGTTCCGGCAGTGTGATCTTGCCGATCGTCGCGCAAGTCGCAGCCGATGAGCCGGATACTGCGGCGAAAATCGTGCAGCCAATGATGTTCGTATGCAGCAGCCGACCGGGCAGCCACTGTAGCCACGGCGCGAGCCCGCGAAACATACCTTCTGACAATCGTGACTTCAGCAGAATCTCGCCCATCCAGATGAACAGCGGCAGCGCCGTCAGCGTCCAGCTCGATAGCGATCCCCACACGGTGAGTGCGAGCGCGTCACCCGCCGGACGCGTCGTAAAAAGCTCCATGCCGATGAACGCCACTCCGAGCACCGCGATGCCGATCCAAACGCCGGCGCCCAGGATCACAAACAGCGCGATGATCAGCAACAGCGCGACGAGCGTCCCCATCCGCTTATTCGATGCGAGCCACGTCGTTCACCGCGGGCGGAAGGCGCCGGGTCGTTACGGTGATGACGAGCTGTTCGATGAACGCGAGCGCGAGACCCGCCAAGCCAATCGCCATCGACAGCTGCGGAATCCATAACGGAGTGGCGTCGACGTTCTGCGAGACGTCGTTAAAGGCGTAGGAGCCCCACACCAGCCGGCCCGAGAAGTAGGCGAAGTAGACGCTGAGCGTCGATGCGATCACGAGGCAAAGCACTTCCATCCACCAGCGCGCCCGACCGCGCAGCCGTTGCAGGATCAGCGTGACGCGGATGTGATCGCCTTCGCGAAGTGCGTGGCCGAGAGCGAGAAAGGAGCCTGCGGCGAGAAAATAGCCGGCGTACGCATCGCTGCCAGCCATCGAAAAGCCGAGCTGGCGCAATGCGATTCCCGCCACCTCAATCACCAATGTGGCAAGAATGAAAAATGCGCCGACTGCTCCCAGTACCCTGAACAATGAGTCGAGCAACACGCGCATCGGGGCTACGCCGCCTACAGGTGAGAAAAAGCCGCCCTGCGACGCTGGGCGGCTTCCGGCTTACTTGCGAAACGTCGTGATGATCGACTTGCCGTCGGCGCCGGCCTTGGCCTGCCATTCGTCCAGCATCGTCTCGCCCAGTTTTGTGAGCTCGCTTTTCAACGCTGCGCTCGGTTCGTACACCGTTATCTTGTTCGCACGCAGCGTCGCGAGTGATTCCGCTGTGTAATCGCGCATCCGCTTCCAGCCGCGCTCTTCGGCTGTCTTTGCCGCAGCCACGATCGCGTCCTGGGTGGCCTTGTCGAGCTTGTCGAATTCTTTCTGATTGACGATCACCATATTCTTTGGCAGCCACGCGTCGGTGGTTGCGAAGTGAGTCAGATTCTCCCAAACCTTCGAATCGACTCCCGTAGCGCCGGAAGACATGAACGAATCAACCACCCCGGTGGACAACGCCTGCGACAGCTCGGCCGCCTGAATCGTCAGTGGCTGCGCTCCGACCTGTTGCGCGATGCGGGTGGTCGCCGGGTTGTAGGCGCGCCATTTCAGCCCCTTCATATCCGCAACAGTGTTCAACTGCTTCTTCGTATAAATCCCTTGCGGTGGCCACGCGACTGCATAAAGCAGCTTGATGCCTTGGCTGGCCAGAAGCTTTTCGACTACCGGGCGTTGCGCCTGCCACAGCTTCCACGAAGCGTCGAAGCCGGTTGCGACAAACGGCACCGCGTCGGCGCCGAAAATGGGATTTTCGTTCTCGAGCAGACTCATCAACACTTCGCCGATCTGCGCCTGGCCGGTCTGCACGGCGCGCTTGATCTCGGGTGCCTTGAACAACGAGCCGTTGGGATGAACCGTGATCGTCAGCTTGCCGCCGCTCGCCTTTTCAACGTCAGCGGCAAACTGGGTCAGATTCTGCGTATGCGGATTGGCGGCGGGGTAGCCTGCCGGAAGATCCCATTTCATTTGACCCAACGCCGGCATCGATACCAGCACACTCGACAGCGCCACAGGAATGCTCAGCAGCAGTAAACGGCGTTTCATGAACTCCTCACTGGTAAATGGCGATTGATACGAAAAGCGGGCAAACGCGTTGCTAACATCGCGTCGACTGAATAGTACGCGCGGAATCCTCAAAGTGAGCATCGCACCACGCTGGCAATTCTGGATCGACCGCGGCGGTACGTTCACCGACGTCGTCGCGCGCCGACCCGACGGAACGCTCGCGACGCATAAGCTGCTTTCGGATAACCCCGAGCAGTACGCCGATGCCGCGATCGCCGGTATCCGGCGCTTGCTGCGCGTGCCGGCCGATGCACCGGTGCCGGTCGATCAGATCGAAGTGGTCAAGATGGGGACGACGGTCGCCACCAATGCGCTGCTCGAACGCAAAGGGGAGCCTACCGCGCTGGTGGTGACGCGTGGCTTTCGCGATGCATTGCGCATCGCTTATCAGAATCGGCCGCGACTGTTCGACCGGCACATCGTCCTGCCCGAGCTGCTTTACTCGAATGTGATCGAGGTCGCCGAGCGGATGGGCGCCCACGGTGATGTAGTGACGCCGCTCGAGCTTGCCGCAGCACGTGCCGAGCTCGAAGCAGCCTACGCTGCAGGGATCCGATCGGTTGCAATCGTGCTGATGCACGGTTACCGCTACCCCGCGCATGAAGCCGCACTCGAAGCCGCGGCGCGCGAGATCGGGTTCGGTCAGGTTTCAACGTCACACCGCGTCAGCGCGCTGATGAAGTTCGTCGCCCGCGGTGATACCACGGTGGTCGATGCCTACCTGTCGCCGATCTTGCGCCGCTACGTCGAGATGGTGGCAAGCGAGTTGCCGGGCACGCGCCTGCTGTTCATGCAATCGTCCGGCGGGTTGACCGATGCACGCCGGTTTCAAGGCAAGGATTCGATTCTGTCGGGACCCGCGGGCGGCATCGTCGGCATGGTACGGACGAGCCTGTCAGCCGGCTTCGATCGCGTGATCGGCTTCGACATGGGCGGGACATCGACCGACGTCTCCCATTTCGCTGGACGCGATGTAAGCGACTGCGAGCGTGCGTTCGAGACGCAGGTCGCTGGCGTCCGAATGCGCTCGCCGATGATGAGCATCCACACAGTGGCCGCGGGCGGCGGATCGATCCTGCATTTCGATGGCGCGCGCCTCAGGGTGGGCCCGGACTCGGCAGGGGCGAATCCGGGCCCGGCCTGCTATCGGCGCGGCGGTCCATTGACGGTGACCGACTGCAACGTGATGGTGGGGAAAATTCAGCCCGCATTTTTCCCCAAAGTTTTCGGCCGCGGCGCGGATGAAGCGCTCGACGGCGACGTAGTGCGGGAGAAATTCGCCACGCTGGCGATGGAGATCGAAGACGCTACCAGCCGAGCGTTGTCGCCCGAGCAGCTGGCCGACGGCTACCTCGATATCGCAGTGGGCAACATGGCCGAGGCGATCAAACGCATCTCGATCCAGCGCGGCCACGATGTAACGCAGTACACGCTCAGCGTGTTTGGCGGCGCCGGCGGCCAGCATGCGTGCCGCGTCGCCGACGCACTCGGCATGACGCGCATCTTCGTGCATCCGTTGGCGGGAGTGCTGTCGGCGTACGGCATGGGGCTCGCCGATCAGACCGCAATGCGCGAGCAATCGCTCGAGCGGCCGCTGCGACCGGACGCGATGGCCGCGCTGAACGAAGCGCTTGATCGCCTGGCGCACGACGCGGCACAGGATCTCGTGTCGCAAGGGGTTCCGCTCGAGCGCGTTCGCGTCGTGCGGCGCGTGCATCTGCGCTACGACGGCACCGACTCGGCGTTGATCATTCCTGCATCGACGGTGCCCGAGATGCACGCCGCCTTTAATGCGGAGTATCTGAAGCGCTATTCATTCTTGATGCAGCAACGTGGCCTCGTGATCGAGGCAGTCTCGGTCGAGGCGATCGGCGAGGGCGACGCGGTGACGGAGAGCGCAGGTGAGCGAGCGTCGCGTTCAACCGCGCTCGGCGCGAAGGCCACGGCACGCATGTACAGCGGTGGCGCGTGGAACGCAACACCACTGTATGCCCGCGACGAAATGCGGCCCGGCGATGTAGTCGGCGGGCCGGCGATCATCGCCGAAGCCAACGCGACCACAGTCGTCGAGTCAGAGTGGGAAGCGATTGTGACGGAACTCGGTCACATGGTTCTGGAACGTGTGTGTCCACGCGCGGCAAGGCAGGCGATTGGCACCGATGCCGACCCGATCATGCTCGAAGTATTCAACAACCTTTTCATGTCGATTGCCGAGCAGATGGGATTGCGGCTGCAGAACACCGCCTATTCAGTCAACATCAAGGAGCGGCTCGACTTTTCATGCGCGCTGTTCGATGCCACTGGCAATTTAATTGCCAACGCACCGCACATGCCGGTGCACCTCGGATCTATGAGTGAATCGATCAAGACGGTGATGCGGGAGAACGCCGGCACGATGAAGCCCGGTGATGCCTACGCAATCAACGATCCGTACCACGGTGGAACGCACCTGCCCGATGTGACCGTGATCACTCCTGTATTCGATCGCGCCGGCGTCGAGATTCTGTTCTACGTAGGCTCGCGCGGGCACCACGCCGACATCGGCGGCACCACGCCGGGATCGATGCCGCCGTTTTCGACATCGCTCGATGAGGAAGGAGCGCGCTTCATCAACTTCAAGCTGGTCGACGGGCAGGGCGCGAGGAACGCAGGGCGAATTCGCGAAGGCGAGCTGATGACTTTGCTCACGTCCGGCGCGTATCCGGCGCGTAACCCGCAGCAGAACCTGGCCGATCTGCGAGCGCAAATCGCGGCCAACGAGAAAGGGCGCGAAGAGTTGCTGAAAATGGTCGAGCAGTTCGGGCTCGACGTCGTGCGCGCGTATATGCAGCACGTGCAGGACAATGCCGAGGAATCGGTGCGCCGCGTCATCACGCGTTTGAAGGACGGCGCATTCGATTACGAGCTCGATAACGGCGCACGGATTCGCGTTCGCATCGAGGTCGATCGAGAAAATCGCTCTGCGACCATCGATTTTTCGGGCAGCTCGGATCAGCTGCCGAACAATTTCAACGCGCCGAGCGCGGTGTGCTACGCAGCGGTGCTATATGTGTTTCGCACGCTGGTCGATGCAGACATTCCGCTGAACGCCGGTTGCCTGAAGCCGTTGCACGTCGTAATCCCCGAGCGCTCGATGCTCAATCCGCGCTATCCCGCTGCCGTGGTGGCAGGTAATGTCGAAACGTCGTCGTGCATCACCGATGCCCTTTATGGCGCGCTTGGCGTGATGGCCGCGGCGCAGGGCACGATGAACAACTTCACATTCGGCAACGGGCAGTACCAGTATTACGAAACGATTTCGGGCGGCTCGGGCGCCGGCATTTTTGATGTCGATGCCAGCGCAGCGACTGAAGGGTTCAATGGCACCGACGTCGTGCAGACGCACATGACCAACTCGCGGCTGACCGATCCCGAGGTGCTCGAGTTTCGCTATCCGGTACGCCTGGAAAGCTACGAAATACGCGCAGGTTCGGGTGGAGCAGGACGCTGGCACGGCGGCAACGGCGGTACGCGGCGGGTGCGTTTTCTGGAGCCGATGACGGCATCAATTCTGGCCAACCACCGGTCGATCGCGCCGTTCGGAATGGCAGGCGGTGAGCCCGGCGAAGTAGGCCGTAATTGGATCGAGAGAATTGACGGCCGCGTCGAGACGATGAGTCATATCGGATCGGCTGAAATGAACGTCGATGACGTGATAGTTATTCAAACCCCGGGCGGCGGCGGCTTCGGCAGAAAATGAAGCTGCTCTAAGGCGGCAAATAGGCGGGGGCCGCCGGCGAAATTCCGCACACGCTCGCTCGTACGCGCAGAAATAATGCGACTGTATGAACGCGCCCGACCGCCTCGGCCTCACATCGATCCTCGGATCGCTGACGATGAGCTATGCGCCGCTGATCGACTGCGAGCTGCGCACCTTTGGCACGCGCTTGGCAATGCTGTCGGTCAGACCGAGCGACCGAATGCCGGTCGGATTGATTCTCGAACAGTTGAACGGCATGTGGCCGGAGTCGCGCGCGCTGGTGCTCGTTGCGCCACTCGATGCGCAGCTCGACGATTCGCTGCTCCAGTGGCAGCCGCCGCCGAACGCGGTGGTCGAGATTCCGGCGATTGCGCTGCGCGACCCCGCCGTGCAGGGGCTCGTGCAACGTGCGCGCCGGGCCGGCGTCAAAATGGCATTGCGCGGACGGCCCGATGTACCGCTGCCGCCGGCGTTGCTCGACTGTTTCAGTTACGCGCTGATTCACATCACCGAAGACCGGCGCCGTCGCAGCGACGGTAGCAACGCACTCCCTCCGCCCGGCGTGATGCGTCACATACCCTTCATCATTACCGGTGTGTTTCGCGTCGACGAGCTGCGCGCCGCGTACGCGCGGGGTGCAGTCGGCAGCGTCGGCGTTCCATTGGACGAAGCGCATCCGACGACAGAGCGTCCGCCGCAACCCAGTCAGCAGGTGGTGCTCGAGTTGCTCCGGCTCGCGCACGAGCACGCTGATATCGAGGTGATCGAATCGGCCATCAAGCGAGACGCGGCGCTGGCATTCGAATTGATCCGCTTCGTCAACTCGGCTGCATTTGCGGTGCCGATGCAGGTGGAATCGGTCAAACGGGCGATCATCGTGCTCGGGCACGCGAAATTGACTCGCTGGCTGTCGCGCATGTTGCGAGTATCGACGTTCAACGCCGATGCGCTGCCGCTGATGCACGCTGGCGCGCGCCGTGGGTTGTTTCTCGAACACCTGGCCAGCTGCAATACCGAAGGCGCGCAGCTGCGTGACTCGCTGTTTCAGACCGGCGCGTTCTCTCTGCTGGATCGGATGACGGGTACCGCGTTTCCTCGCTTGCTGCAGCATGCACAGTTGGCACCGAACGTGTCCGCCGCGTTGGTCGATCGCACGGGTCCGTGCGCGCCGTACCTGTCACTGGCGGAAGCGATCGAGCGCAACGACCCCGTAATGGGAAAAAAGCAGCGCGACGTGCTCGACATCTCGCTGCTCGACTGCAACGTTGCGCTGCTACGCGCATTGTCCGCCGCTCAATCGACGCATGTCTAAACACAGGCTGACAGCTTAGCTCCGCGGTTCAACCTCCGCGCCTGGCCCCCACTCGTCGAAGGCACGCCGTTATAATTTCGTGCGCTTGTCAGCCCGGCAAGCGACGACCGCACGCGATCTTCGTGCGCCATTGTCAGATGATCCAGTCCAGTACGTTCTCCGCGCTCACCGGGCCGAGCGCGTTGTCGACTTTTCGTGCGGCGCGACTGCTGGCATCGATCCGATCGATTGAGAAGTCGGCGGACTCGCTCAGCGCCCGTTTTGTCCACTTCATCCATGCCCGCAGGCCGCTTGATCAGATCGAAAGCGCCCGGCTTGAAGCGTTGCTGACGTACGGAGAAGCAGCCGCTACGGGTGACCCCAAGGCTGCCTCATTCATGGTGGTTCCCCGCCTCGGAACGATTTCGCCGTGGTCCAGCAAGGCCACCGACATCGCCCACAACACCGGGCTGGCGGCCGTGCAACGGATTGAGCGTGGCACGCTTTATGGAATCAGGTTCGCGCGCCGCACCACGTTCGATGCCGCGGTGGCTGCGCAAGTGGCTTCCGTTCTGCACGATCGAATGACCGAAAGCGTCATCGATGCGGCGACGGATCCGGCGCTGTTGTTCCGCGAACTCGATAGCAAGGCGATGCAGACGGTCCCGATGCTCGCCCTCGGACGCGCGGCGTTGGAGGGCGCAAACGTTGAAATGGGTCTCGCTCTATCCAGCGACGAAGTCGACTATCTGCTGGCGGCATTCACGCGCATGCAACGCGACCCCACTGATGTCGAGTTGATGATGTTTGCGCAGGCCAACTCCGAGCATTGCCGCCACAAGATCTTCAACGCCACGTGGACGATCGACGGCAAGGAGGAAGACGCGACACTGTTCGACATGATTCGCGCTACGCATCGCGCCGCACCGCAGGGGACTGTGGTCGCGTACAGCGACAACTCGGCCGTGCTCGAAGGTCGCAGCGTGTCGCGCTTCTATCCGCATAGCGATCATCCCGCAGGCGCGATCGGCATCGATTACGGTGCGCGCGATGAACTAACGCACACCGTGTTCAAGGTCGAGACTCACAACCATCCCACGGCGATCTCTCCGTATCCCGGTGCATCCACCGGCGCGGGCGGCGAAATCCGCGACGAAGGTGCCACCGGCCGTGGCGCAAAACCGAAGGCAGGCTTGTGCGGGTTTTCGGTTTCGCACTTGCGCGTGCCGGACATGCGGCACGCATGGGAGGACGACTTCGGCTTCCCATCGCGCATCGCCGACGCGCTGTCGATCATGATCGACGGGCCGATCGGCGCCGCGGCGTTCAACAACGAGTTCGGCCGGCCGAATCTGCTCGGCTACTTCCGTAGCTACGAACAGCAAATCGGCGGCAAGCGTTACGGTTACCACAAGCCGATCATGATCGCGGGCGGTATTGGCAACATCCGTGACGATCAAGTGCGCAAGCATGATCTGGCGCCGGGCTCACTGCTGATTCAACTCGGCGGACCGGGAATGCGCATCGGGCTCGGCGGCGGGGCTGCATCGAGCATGGATGCGGGAACCAACACCGAACAGCTCGACTTCGATTCGGTCCAGCGCGGCAATCCGGAGATGCAGCGCCGGGCGCAGGAAATCATTGATCGTTGTTGGGCGCTCGGCGCACACAATCCGGTGCTGTCGATCCATGACGTCGGCGCCGGCGGCCTGTCGAACGCAATGCCGGAACTCGCCGATCAGTCGAAGCGCGGCGCCCGCATCGTGCTCGCGGACATTCCGGTCGAGGAAAGCGGCATGAGCCCGCTCGAGGTCTGGTGCAACGAGTCACAGGAGCGCTACGCGTTGGCGATTGCGCCCGACCGATTGACGGCGTTCGATTGGCTGGCGCGGCGCGAAAGATGTCCGTACGCGGTGGTCGGGCGTATCGCGGACGATGGCCAGCTGGTAATCGACGGCGCCGACGGCGCACCCGTCGTTGACATGCCGATGAACGTACTGCTCGGCAAACCGCCGCGCATGCATCGTGACGTTCGGCATGTCGAGCACTTGTTGCCGGCGTTCGACTGCGCGAGTTTGAATCTCGAGCAATGCGCGCTCGATGTGCTGCGGCATCCCACAGTCGCCAGCAAAAGTTTCCTTATCACGATAGGCGACCGCACAGTGGGAGGGCTGTGTTCCCGAGACTCGATGGTCGGACCGTGGCAGGTGCCGGTCGCCGATTGCGCGGTGACCCTGCTCGGCTTTGACGGTTATGCGGGTGAAGCGATGGCGATCGGCGAACGCACGCCGCTCGCGGTGATCGACCCCGCGGCCGCATCACGCATCGCGATCGGCGAAGCTTTGACCAACATCGCTGCCGCCGACGTGCAACTCGAGCGTGTGAAGATTTCCGCGAACTGGATGGCAGCGTGCGGCACCGACGGCGAGGATGCAAAACTGTTCGACGCGGTGCGTGCGGCGAGCGAGTTATGTCAGGCGCTCGGCATCAGCATTCCCGTCGGCAAGGACTCATTGTCGATGAAGACGGCCTGGCAAGAGGGCGGCACCGATAAGGTGGTCGCTGCGCCGGTGTCTTTGATTGCCAGCGCCGCGGCTTCGGTGGATGACGTGCGCCGTTCGCTGACACCGCAGCTGGTCGCTGACAACGACACGCTGCTGTTACTGATCGACCTCGGCGCCGGACGCAATCGAATGGGCGGATCGATCCTGGCGCAGGTGACGCGGCAGATCGGCAACGAGGCTCCCGACCTTGACGATCCGGAAAAGCTTGTCGCGTTGATGCGAGTACTGCGGCAGCTACAGCGCGATGGCCGCCTGCTCGCGTATCACGACCGCTCGGACGGTGGACTGTTCGCAACGCTGGCCGAGATGGCGTTCGCCGGTCACGTCGGTATCAGCGTGAATCTCGACGTGCTCGCGGTCGACGCGCTCGCCGCCGACTGGGGTGACTTCAAAATCCGTGAAGATCAGGTCAGCGTGCGCCGCACCGAGTTGATCCTGAAAGCACTCTTCAGCGAGGAACTCGGAGCGGTGTTGCAAGTACGCGAGCGGGACAAAACGGCCGTGCTGGACTCATTGCGCAGCGCAGGCCTCGGTGCCGCGAGCCAGATTATCGGCAGGCCAAACTCCCAGGACGTCGTCGAGTTCTGGTGCGACGCCAAGCAGGTCTTTTCGAAGCCGCGCAGTGGGCTGCAGAAAGCATGGAGCGAGACATCCTGGCGCATTGCCCGGCTACGCGACAACCCGGACTGCGCCGACCAGGAGTATTCGCGCGTCACCGATTCGAGCGACCGCGGACTATCGCTGTCGCTCGGCTTCGCTCCATCCGAGGACATCGCCGCGCCATTCATTGCGACCGGCGCTCGACCACGCGTGGCGATCCTGCGCGAGCAAGGAGTTAACAGCCAGACCGAGAGCGCGTACGCGTTTCACCGCGCGGGCTTTGCGTCAGTGGATGTGCACATGACCGACTTGATCGAGGGCCGGCAGTCGCTAAGAGACTTCAAAGGCCTCGTCGCGTGTGGAGGTTTTTCGTACGGAGACGTTCTCGGCGCCGGCGGCGGTTGGGCCAAGACCATTTTGTACAGCCCGCGGCTGGCTGAAATATTCGTCGATTTTTTCAACCGCGGTGATACTTTCGCGCTGGGTGTTTGCAATGGCTGCCAGATGATGAGCCGATTGAAGGCGTTGATTCCGGGCGCCCAGGATTGGCCTCGCTTCGAGCGCAACGCTTCGGAACAGTACGAGGGCAGGTTGGTGCAGGTCGAAGTTGCGGAGTCGCCGTCGCTGTTCTTCGCCGGGATGGCAGGCAGTGGCATTCCGATCGTCAACGCGCACGGCGAAGGACGTGCCGTCTTCGACAACGCCAAGCAGCTGGCTAGCGCGCGTATCGCGATGCGCTATGTCGATTCACAGGGTCGAGCGACCGACGTTTACCCGTACAACCCCAATGGCTCACCGGGCGGACGATGCGCGTTCACTACCGACGATGGCCGCTTCACGATAGTGATGCCCCATCCCGAACGCGTCTTCCGTACGGTCCAGATGTCGTGCCAACCGGGTCAGCTCGGGGAAGACTCGCCGTGGATGCGGATTTTTCGTAACGCGCGGCGCTGGGTCGGATGAACAGCGAAAACGGGCGGCCCGCAGGCCGCCCGCAAAACAAGAGTTAAAAACTACTACTTGGAACCGCCGCCGGTGGCGGGCGGGTTACCCACGCCCCCCTTGGTACCGGCGCGATCCGTGACAGGGTTGCCCGTCGTGTTGCTGCTCGTGCCCGGCTTGAAGAAACCGCCGTCCGAACGTTCCATGTCCGACCACGCTACGTAACCCTTGTCGTTACGCTTCATCGTGTCATAGCGGCTGCCGTAGAAGCCGAGGTATTCCTCGCGTGTCACCCAGCCGTCTTTGTTGGCGTCCATGCTCTTGAACTCCATGCTCTTTCCGGCGGTGCTGCCGGTCATGGCTGTTTGAGCGAACGCGATGCCGCTCGCACCCATCAGGGCGGTACCGCAAACGATTGCAACTAGCTTTTTCATATGCTCCTCGTAGGGTCGTTTAAAAGATTTGCCGCAGTTGCGTCAGATCTGTCATCAACCGCTGGTGAGCGGTCGCGTACCTCAAGGAGTAGCAGATGGGATGCCTGCGAGCGGTCGAAAACAAAAAAAGGGCGCCACGGCGCCCTTCAAATGCTGGGGAATTCCCTCTACTGAATTTTTGCGTTCTTGCGAAGATTTTCGACGAACGCCTGCACTCGCTGCTGTTGCAGGCCTTCTCGAATCTGCGGTGTGACCTGTTCCAGCGGAGGGAACTGCGTGTCGCGAACGTCATCGAGTCGAATGACGTGCCAGCCGAACTGAGTTTGCACCGGAGCTTCGGTGATCTGGCCCTTGGCGAGTTTGGTCAACGCCTCCGAGAACGGTTTCACGTAAGAGTCAGGCGCGGCCCAGTCGAGATCGCCGCCGTTTTTCGCAGAACCCGTGTCCTTGGAAGCTTTGGCAAGCTCCTCGAACTTGGCACCTTTTTTCAACTGCTCGATGAGCGACTTGGCCTCGTCTTCTTTCTCGACCAGGATGTGGCGCGCGCGATATTCCTTGCCGCCGACTTTGGCTTTCTGTTGCTCGTAGGCCGCTTTGATCTGCGCGTCGGTCACCGGAGTCTTCTCGACTTCCTCGCGCAGCAGCGCCTGAATCAGCGTGTTCTGCCGCTGCACATCGAGCATGAACTTGACATCGGCCTTTTCCGCCACGCCGCGCCTTTGCGCTTCCTGCAGCAGGATTTCATTCTGGATCAGCCGGTCTTTTACCTGCTTGCGCAGCTCGGGCGAGTCGGCCTGACCCTGCTTCGTCAGTTCCTTGACCCACGCGTCCTCGCGCGCCTTTGAAATAGGCTTGTTGTTGACGACGGCGACGTTCTGCGCCAGGGCAATACTGCTCGCCAGCGTCAGCGCGGCCACGAAAGCAGTACGTTGCATCAATCGGCTACGTTGCATAGGAGGCTAGTGTCCTGAAGGATGTTCGATGTTGGGTGGACCCGAGTGAGGATCCGAAATAGGCGCCGGTTCGACCTCATCAGGCGCCAGTAGGTTCATCGCGAGCGCATGAATTTCGCGCTGCATTAGATTACCTAAAAGATCATACACGAGGCGGTGTCGTGCAATCTTGGATTGACCAGTGAATCGGGCGCTAACTAATCGCAATTGGTAGTGCCCGCCTCCGCTTGCGGCGCCGGCGTGGCCGGCATGATCGGCGCTGTCGTCGCGTACCTCAACTGCCAGCGGTTCGAGCGCCGCAAGCTTCGTCAGAATCCGATCAACCGTCGACTCAGGCATCAGAAGGTTCCTTCAAATGGCGGCTGAGATAGATGCCAAGCCCGAGGACGAATGCGAAGGTCAGGCCGATCAGGCCGAAGGTCTTGAAGTCGACCCATTGTTCGGTCGTGAATCGATACGCGACATAAAGATTCGCGGCACCGAGCAGCGTGAAGAAACCCGCCCACAACCACAACATGCGATCCCACACCGCAGCAGGCAACTGCAGCTCGGAGCCGAGCAGCGCGGACAACAAGTTGCGCCGGAAAAGGAACCGGCCGCCCACCAGGATGGCGGCAAAGCTCCAGTACAGCAGGCTTGGCTTCCACTTGATGAACAGTTCGTTCTGCAGCCAGATCGTCATGCCGCCGAATGCGACGATCAACACCGCCGAAAGCCACAGCATCGGTTTTATCGGCTGCCTGCGCGCCAGCAGCCACCCGACCTGCAGCAGCGTGGCGACGATCGCAACCGTCGTTGCGACGATGACAGCGACCAGGTCCGGGAAGGTTGCCGTGGCGGCCACAGGGCCAAAGGCGGCGGCGACAAACGCTGCCGACTCTTCGGGGAAGCTCTTGCCCAGCCGGTAAGCGATAAAAAACGCGGCAACCGGAAACAGATCGAACAGCAGCTTCACGTCTTGACGATCGTCTGTGGCTCGAACTTCAACGACGCGGAGTTGATGCAGTAGCGCAATCCGGTCGGTGGCGGGCCGTCGGGAAACACGTGGCCGAGGTGTGCGTCGCACACGTTACAGATAATCTCCGTACGCCTCATCCCGTGCGAGGAGTCGTCCACTTCGCGCACGTTCGCAGGGTCCAGCGCCTTGAAGTAGCTAGGCCAGCCGCAGCCCGAGTCGAACTTCGTATCGGATGCGAACAGCGCCGTGCCGCAGCACACGCAGCGGTAAATTCCCTCTTCGTGATGATCCCAGTAGCGGCCAGTAAACGCGCGCTCGGTTCCCTTTTCGCGCGTGACCGCGTACTGCTCCGGCGAAAGTTCTTGCTGCCATTCCGCCTTGGATTTCTTCAACCTGGCTATTTCGTTTTCCACTCGGTTTCCCTTTGAGTCCTCAGGACGAGCAAGACAATTCAAGCGTTCTGGCCCACTCCGGCGGCTCCTGCGCGTACGCCTCGAACTGCGGCTGATCGTCGTACGGCCGCTCCAGAATCTTCAGCAAGCGTGCGACTTCGCTGAAATCACGCGCGCCGTCGTCACCGCGGGCTTTGCCGATCGCGACCTCGGCCAGATGGTTGCGCAGAATGTACTTCGGGTTGACGCGGTTCATGCGTTGCGCGCGCTCGCCATCGACCGAATCTTCCGCGATCAATCGGGCGCGGTAGCGTTCCGCCCAGGCATCGAACGCCGCACGGTCGATCAACAAGTCGCGCACCTGGTCACTCCCATCGGCTCGCAGGTTGGCGAGCGCGCGCCAGAAGATCGTCCAATCGGCGTGCGTCGCCTGCAGCAGGTCCATCACGCCGCTGATCAGCGACTCGTCGTCGGGTTGCGCGGTATTCAGCCCGAGCTTGGCGCGGAACACTGCGTCGATAGCCTGCGAGTATTCGGCCAGATACGTGTCTATCGCCGCCTTGGTCGCTTCCACATCATCGGTCAACGCCACCAGCGCCTGCCCGAGCGCATACAGATTCCAGTGCGCGATCTGCGGCTGCATGTTGTACGCGTAGCGGCCGTTGACGTCGCTGTGATTACAGATATATCCGCCATCGAACGAATCCATGAACCCGAACGGCCCGTAGTCGATCGTGAGGCCGAGGATCGACATGTTGTCGGTGTTCAGCACGCCGTGGCAAAACCCGACGCCTTGCCACTGCGCCACCAGCCGGGCAGTGCGGCGCGCGACCTGCTCGAGCAACGCCAGATAAGGCTGCTTCGCGTCACGGCATTCGGGATAGAACCGCTCAATCACGTAGTCAGCCAGTTGCCTAAGGGCACCGTATTGCTGCGTCCAGTAAAAATACTCGAACGAGCCGAACCGGATGAAGCTGGGCGACATGCGCAGCGCCACCGCCGCTGTTTCGACCGATTCGCGAAACACAGGTTGATCGGAGCCGATGACTGCCAATGCCCGCGTCGTCGGAATACCCAGATGATGCAAAGCCTCGGAGCCGAGAAACTCGCGAATCGACGAGCGCAACACAGCGCGGCCATCGCCCATGCGCGAATACGGAGTCTTGCCTGACCCCTTTAGCTGCAGTTCCCAGTGCTCACCGGTAGGGCCCACAGCCTCTCCCAGCAGCAGCGCGCGTCCGTCGCCGAGCCGGGGTACATAAACGCCGAACTGATGTCCCGAGTAGACGGCCGCCAGCGGATCACTGCCCGCCAGCAGCCGATTGCCGGCAATGGCGCTGATGAATTCGGAACTCTGAGCCTGTTTTGGGCTGATGTTCACTAGCGCGCCCGCGGGCTCGGAAAAACCCACAAGGTAGGGCTCAGGCAGTGGTGCCGGGCGTAAGCGCGTATGAAAAACGCCCGGTAAACGTGCAAAGGAATTGTCAAAGCGCAGTCCGAGGTCGACCGGCGCCTCGTCTGGCGCTGCAGCGACTGTTTCGGTTACGGGTGTTTCCAAAAGGATTCTCCGAGCAGCCGGCGATTGTAAGAGCTTGACGATCAAGGGCCGAGTCACCAGCATATGAGGGCGCGGCTACCGATTTACAGAACAACGCCGCAGGAGATGTCCGATGTTGCAGGGCTTGATGATGCAGATGCCGCTGTTGATCTCGTCGCTGATCGAGCACGCGGACCGGCATCACGCGGACGGCGAGGTCGTGTCGCGCAGAGTCGAAGGCGATATCCACCGCACGACGTATCGCGACCTGCATAGCCGCGCACGGAGGATGGCCAACGCGCTCGGCGCGCTGGGCATCGCGCGCAGTGACCGCGTCGCGACGCTTGCCTGGAACGGCTACCGGCACATGGAGCTTTACTTTGCGGTGTCCGGCGCAGGCAGTGTGCTGCACACGATCAACCCGCGCCTGCACCCCGAGCAGATTGCATGGATCATCAACCATTCCAAAGACACCGCGCTTGTTTTTCGATCTGACGTTTCTGCCGCTGGTCGAGGCCATTGCGCCGCTGTGCGGCAACGTGAAGCACTGGGTGGCGATGACGGATCGAGCGTATATGCCGGCGTCGACCAGGCTGCGCGATCTGCTGTGCTACGAAGATCTGATCGACGGTCAATCGGATCGTTTCACGTGGCCGCAGTTTGACGAGAACACTGCATCGTCGCTGTGCTACACGTCGGGCACGACCGGGGATCCGAAGGGCGTGCTGTACGCGCACCGTTCTACGATTCTGCACACGCTGGCCTCCGCGCTGCCCGACGCCCTGAACCTGTCGGCACGCGAGGTGATCCTGCCGGTCGTTCCGATGTTCCATGTCAACGCGTGGGGCTTGCCCTACATCGCGCCGATGGTCGGCGCCAAGATCGTATTTCCGGGCCAGCAGCTCGATGGCAAGTCGCTGTACGAGCTGTTCGAGTCCGAGAAAGTTACGTTTTCCGCCGGAGTGCCGACGGTGTGGCAGGGACTGCTCGCCTTCATGGAGGCCAACCACCTGAAGTTTTCGACGATGAACCGCACGGTCATCGGCGGCTCGGCGTGTCCTCCTGCGATGCTCCGGCTTTTTCAGGAAAAGTACGGAGTGCAGGTGCTGCACGCGTGGGGCATGACCGAAATGAGTCCGCTCGGAACAGTGTGCGCTTTCAGGTCCAAGCACAGCGAGCTTTCGGCCGAACAGCGGCTGCCGGTGCAATACAAACAGGGCCGGGCACTGTTCGGCGTCGATATGAAAATCGTCGACGACAGTGGCGCCGATTTGCCGTGGGACGGCGTGGCGTTCGGCGACTTGCTGGTGCGTGGCCCGTGGGTCGTGCGCGATTACTACGAAAGCGGCGAACCGAGCCCGCTGGTGCAGGACGCGCAGGGCAAGGGCTGGTTTCCGACCGGCGACGTGTCGAACATCGACGCCGATGGCTACATGCAGATCACGGACCGAAGCAAGGATGTGATCAAATCGGGCGGCGAGTGGATCAGCTCGATCGAGATCGAGAACATCGCGGTATCGCACCCGTCGGTCGCGATGGCGGCGTGCATCGCGGCGACTCACCCGAAATGGGATGAGCGTCCGCTGCTGGTGGTCGTCAAGAAGCCGAACGCAACTGTGACCCGGCAGGAGCTATTGACGCATTACGAAGGCAAGGTCGCAAAGTGGCAGATTCCGGACGACGTGGCGTTTGTCGAGTCGCTGCCGCTCGGTGCGACCGGCAAGATTCTGAAATCAAAGCTGCGCGAGCAGTTTCGCGAACATCAGTTGCCGACGGCTTGAAGGTTCCCGCTCATTTACGCTGACCGGCCGCTTCAGTATTCTTCTTGCGGAACAAAATAAAACAGGAGACACACATGAATCGCCGCCCGATCGTTAGTTGGTTCGCTGCCGCTGCCGCTGCAGTGGCGATGTTCACCCCGTCGGCCGCGGCGCAGACCAAACCCGCCGCTGCCAGGGCCACAGCGCCCGCGCCCGCGCAGACCATCAAGATCGCCTATATCGATCCGCAGTCGGGTCCGTTTGCCGGCGTCGGGGCGAATCTGCTGAAACATTTCCAGTTCAGTGCCGACCTGGTCAACGCCCGGCAACTCGCCGGACCCGGCGTGAAGTTCGAAATGGTGGCGTTCGACAACAAAGCGTCGCCGCAGGAGACCTTGACTGCGCTGAAGCAGGTGATCGATCAAGGCATCCGCTACGTCGTGCAAGGGCAGGGCTCGGGTGCGGCGCTGGCGCTGATCGACGCGATCGACAAGCACAACGAACGCAACCCCACGCAGGCGATTGTGTTCCTGAACTATGCGGCGGTCGATCCGGATCTGACGAACAGCAAGTGCAGCTTCTGGCACTTCCGGTTCGATGCGAACACCGACATGAAGATGGAAGCGCTGACGGCCTACATCAAGGATCGGCCCGAAGTGAAGAACGTGTTTCTGATCAACCAGAATTACTCACACGGACACCAGGTGTCGCGGGTTGCCAAGGAAATGCTGGCGCGCAAGCGTCCCGACATCAAGGTGGTCGGCGATGACCTGCACCCGCTCGGTCAGGTGCGCGATTTCGCGCCGTACGTTGCCAAGATGCGCGCGGCGAACGCCGACACGGTGATCACCGGTAACTGGGGCCCTGACCTTGCGCTGTTGGTGCGCGCCGCGCGCGAGGCCGGCCTGAACGCGAATTTCTACACGTATTACGGCGGCGTGATCGGTACGCCGACGGCCGTAGGGCCGGCGGGCGAGAACCGGATGCGGATGGTCGGGTACTGGCACCCGAATATCACGCCGAACTATCCGGGCGAGCAGTTGTATCTGGACTTCAAGAAGCGCTTCGGCGAGGAGTACTACGCCGTCGCGACGCACTCCGCGTTGACGTTGCTGGCCGATGCGATCAAGCGCAGCAAATCGACCGAGCCACTGCGGGTCGCCTACGCGATGGAAGGCGCCAAGCAGGCAGGCGTCAATGGCGACACCGAGATGCGCGCCTCCGACCATCAATTGCTGCAGCCGCTGTGGATCACCTCATGGACCAAGGTCGGCGGTCCGAACAAGCACGACATCGAAAAAACCGGCTACACGTGGAAGACCGAGGTTGCCTACCCGACATTTGTCGCCTCTCAGCCGACCAGCTGCAACATGAAGCGGCCCACGCAGCCCTAATTTGCTGATCAGGCCGACCACGCCGTAACGATCCAACTAAGCCGAAACTTGCCGGCCCGGTGCCCCCGGGCCGGTTTCATTAGGGAAGCGCGCTCTTGCTCGAAACGTACATAAGCCAGGCGCTGTACGGCGTCAGCTACGGGCTGTTGCTGTTCATGCTCGCCGCCGGGCTGACGCTGATCTTCTCGATGATGGGCGTGCTGAATTTTGCGCACGCAAGCTTCTACATGCTGGGCGCGTACATCGCGTATCAGATCAGCACGTGGGTCGGCTTCTGGGCCGCGCTGGTGCTCGCACCGGTGGCCTTATTCGTAGTCGGTGCGCTGGTCGAGCGCTGGGGCTTGCGGCGCGTGCATAAATGGGGTCACGTGCCCGAGCTGCTGTTCACGTTCGGGCTGTCGTACATCATCGTCGAGCTGGTGCAGGTGATCTGGGGCCGCCAGGCAGTTCCGTACCGCGTGCCGCCCGAGCTCGACGGTCCGGTCGATTGGCTGCTGCGCTATGGCATCACATTCCCCGAATACCGGATGTTCCTGATGGCCGTCGCGATCGGCATGCTGATCGCGCTCTGGCTCGTGCTGACGCGGACGCGAATCGGACTCGTCATTCAGGCCGCGCTCACGCACCCGCAGCAGGTCGAGGCGCTCGGCCATAACGTGCCGCGCGTTTTCATGCTGGTGTTCGGTGCGGGCTCGGCGTTGGCCGGGCTGGCGGGCGTGGTCGGTGGCAACGCGTTCGTCACGCAGCCGGATATGGCGGGCTCGGTCGGCGCGATCATCTTCGTGATCATCATTGTCGGCGGCCTCGGATCGTTGGCAGGCGCCTTCGTCGCTGCTTTGCTGATCGGCTTGCTTGAAAACTTCGGCAAGGCCGAGGACTGGTCGGCCGCCAGTCTGTTGGCTGATCTGGGTCTGAATATCGGGCCGGAAACCCCCGGCCATGCCGTGTTGCAGTTGACCCTGTCGCAAGTGACGCCGGTCCTGCCGTACCTGTTGCTCGTGCTGATCCTGATTGTCAGGCCCAAGGGGCTGCTCGGTACGCGGGAAGACTAGTGGACGCCGGGCGCGCTCAGCTTTCGTCCGCTGAACTTTGGCCGATGGCTGATCTGGGGCTTTACCGCGCTGCTGTTCATGGCTCTCCCGGCGTTCTTCAGCAAGGGCTTTGCGCTGACGCTGATGTCGCAAATGGGCATCACGATCATCTTTGCGCTGAGCTACAACATGCTGCTCGGGCAGAGCGGGATGCTGTCGTTCGGTCACGCGGTGTATTCCGGGCTGGGCGCCTTCTTTGCGATTCACGCTTTGCGGTGGATCGGGGCGGGTGCTCTCGTGTGGCCGGTATCTCTGTTGCCGCTGATCGGTGGCGTCGCGGGCGCTTTGTTCGGCGTGATCTTCGGTTACTTGACGACACGGCGCGCCGGCACGCCGTTCGCGATGATCACGCTCGGCATCGGTGAGATGGTGTTCGCCGCCTCGCTGATGTTTCCGGGATTCTTCGGCGGCGAAGGCGGAGTCACCGCCGATCGTGCGAGCGGCGCTCCGTTTCTCGGCATTCCCGGCCTCACGTTCGGACCGCAGATTCAGGTGTATTACCTGATCGCCGTATGGTGCTTCGTCTGCATGATCGCGATGTACGCGCTGACGCAAACGCCGCTCGGCCGTATTGCTAACGCGGTACGCGACAACCCTGAGCGCGCCGAATTCATCGGCTACAACACGCAGCGCGTGCGCTGGCTGATGATGATCCTGTCGACCTTCTTTGCCGGCATTGCGGGTGGACTGGCCGCGATCAACTTCGAGATCGTCAGTGCCGAGAACGTAAGCGCGATTCGCTCTGGCGGAGTATTGCTCGCCGCGTTCATCGGTGGCGTCGCATTCTTCTTCGGCCCGATTCTGGGCGCGGTAGTTTTCGTCTTCTTCGCTGTCGCGCTGTCGGAATACACGAAGGCGTGGCAGCTTTATTTGGGTGTGTTCTTCGTGCTGTTGGTGATGTACGCGCCGGGAGGGTTGTCCAGCCTGATACTGATGAACCTGCGGGTGCTGAAGTTCAAGAAATTCACCCGTCTGCGCGATCCGTATGTCGGCCTACTGCTGGCCGCGCTGGCGCTGGCGTTCGGGACTGTGCTGATCATCGAGCTGATGTACCACGTCACACTGAATGTCGGGCAGGGACCGGAAGTGCGGCTGTTCGGATTTTCATTTGACACGACCCGCGCGCCCGGGTGGGTCTTCGCCGTCTCGACGCTCGCCGCTGCGGCGGCGGCGTTCGAGTTCTACCGCCGACGCTTCAAGCAGCAGTGGGACGATGCGCAGGTCGAGATCGAGGACTGGATCCGCGAGAATCCATGAGGCCCCCTGCAACAGCAGCACTTGAACTGCACGAAGTCGGCAAACGGTTCGGCCGGGCCGAGATCATCCGCGATGTCTCGCTGCAGATTCCGCGCGGCGAACGCCACGCGATCATCGGCCCGAACGGCGCGGGCAAGTCGACACTGTTCAATCTGATCAGCGGTCGCTTCGAAGTGAGCTCGGGCCGCTTGTCGTTGAACGGCCACGACATCACCCACCGCAAGCCGTTCGAGATCAACCGTCTAGGCCTGTCGCGCAGCTTTCAGATCACCAACCTGTTCCATCGGTTGTCGGTGTTCGAGAACCTGCGTTGCTCGGTGTTGTGGTCACTCGGGCATCGTTACTCGTTCTGGAGAAACCTGAACAAGCTGGCCGACGCGGAGGAGCGCGCGGAATCGGTTCTCGAGCGGGTCGGATTGAAACGGCGGCGCGACATCGCTGCCGGCCTGCTCACGTACGCCGAGCAGCGCGCGCTCGAAATCGGCATCACGATCGCCGGCGGCGCCGACGTGATCCTGCTCGACGAGCCGACCGCGGGGATGAGCCGCGGTGAGAGCAAACGCGCGGTCGAGCTTGATCCGCGACGTCACGCAAGGCAAGACGCTGGTGATGGTCGAGCACGACATGAGCGTCGTGTTCGATCTTGCCGATCGGATTTCGGTGCTCGTTTACGGACAGGTGATTGCCAGCGGAACGCCAGCCGAGATCCGCGCCAACGATGCAGTCCGCGAAGCGTATCTGGGCCAACCCGCCGAGGCGGCTTGATGTTGCGCGTCGCGAATTTGCAAGCGTACTACGGCAAGAGCCATGTCCTGCACGGCGTCGATCTGAGCGTCGAGCGCGGCGAAATCGTCAGTTTGCTCGGGCGAAACGGCGTGGGCCGCTCGACCACCGCCAAGGCGATCATGGGTCTGGTCGATTGCACCGGCTCGGTCGAGTTCAACGGCCACGACTTGACCGACAAGAAGGCGCATCAGATCGCACACCTGGGACTCGGCTACGTACCCGAGAATCGCGACATCTTCCCGACGCTGACCGTCGAAGAGAATCTGCGGCTGGGCATCAAGGGGCGCCGCGCGGGTCGCCGTACGTTCGACGAGATGTATCGGCTGTTCCCGCGGCTGCGCGAGCGCGCGCACAACGAAGCCGGCGTGTTATCGGGCGGCGAGCAACAGATGTTGACGCTCGCGCGTACGATGATGGGCGACCCCGAACTGGTCATCATCGACGAGCCCACCGAGGGCCTGGCACCGATGATCGTGAAAATGGTGGCCGAATTCCTGCAACACCTGAAGGACCGCGGAATTTCCGTTTTGCTGATCGAGCAGAAGCTGACGATCGCGTTGCAGATCTCTCAGCGGGTGTTCGTGATGGGGCATGGCCACATGGTTTTCGAAGGGACGCCCGCTGATCTGAAAGCGAACCAGTTAATTCGCCAGGAATGGCTTGAAGTCTGAAGGCACGATGACGACTCATTACGAAAGGCGCGGCAACGTGGCGGTGCTGCAGATCGACAATCCGCCGATCAACGGATTGGGGCACGTTACGCGCAAAAGCTTGATCGACGGGCTGGGCCGTGCGCTTCGCGACGATGACGTGCGCGCTATCGTGATCACGGGCACCGGCAAAGTATTCTCCGGCGGCGCCGATATCAAGGAATTCAATACGCCTGCGGCGTTGGCCCAACCGAGCCTGTTGCAGCTGATCGATAACGTCGAGCGCTCGGTGAAGCCGGTCATAGCGGCAGTGAACGGTGTGTGCATGGGCGGAGGCCTTGAGCTGGCACTGGGTTGCCACTATCGAATCGCGACGCAGGACGCGTTACTCGCATTGCCGGAAGTGAAGATCGGCTTGCTGCCGGGCGCCGGCGGCACGCAGCGACTGCCGCGTGCGATCGGTGCGGAAAAGGCGCTGCAGATGATCGTCAGCGGCGACCCGATCAGCGCGGGCGAGGCGCTGAAGCATGGCCTCGTCAAACGCATCGTGCCGAATACGTCGTTCGATGGTGTGCTTGAGTTCGCGCGTGACATCGCACGGAGCAGTGAACATCCGAAGCTGCGTGACCAGCCGGCAACTCTTCCCGACGGGCAGGCTAGTGAAGCTTTCTTTTCAACGGCTCGCGCTCAGACCGCGAAACGCTCGCGCGGACTACCCGCACCGATCCGCTGCATCGAGGCAGTCGAAGCTGCAGTCAAGCTCCCATTCGAACAAGGAGTAGCGCTCGAGCGCGAATTTTTTGTCGAGCTCGTGCAGTCGAACGAATCAAAGGCGCTGCGCCACGTGTTCTTCGCCGAGCGCGCGGCATCGAAGATTCCCGACGTGCCGGACGACACGCGAGTGCGTGCGATCAACAGCGCCGGCGTCATCGGTTTCGGCACGATGGGCGGCGGCATTGCAATGAGCTTCGCCAACGCCGGCATTCCGGTCACCGTATTTGAAAAAGACCCGACCGCGCTCGATCGAGGGCTGGCGATGTGCCGGCGCAACTGGGAAGCGACCGCGAAGAAGGGACGCCTGACGATGGACCAGGTGGAGCGGCGCGTTGCGCTGCTCACGCCGACGCTCGACTTCAACGCGCTCGCCAACGCCGACATCGTGATCGAAGCAGCGTACGAGGACATGACGGTGAAGCAGGACGTGTTCAAGCGGCTGGACGCTGTGAGCAAGCGCGGCGCGATCCTGGCAACCAACACCTCTACGCTCGATGTCGATCAAATCGCCGCTGCCACGACGCGGCCGCAGGATGTGATCGGCACGCACTTTTTCAGCCCGGCCAACGTGATGCGATTGCTCGAGGTCGTGCGTGGCGAGAAGACGAGCGACGACGTGCTCGCCACCGTGATGCAGATCGCAAAGCGGCTGAAGAAAGTCGGTGTCGTGTCCGGAGTGTGCGATGGTTTCATCGGCAATCGCATGCTCGAGCAGTACCTTCGCCAATCGATGTTTCTAGTCGACGAAGGCGCGTCACCGCAGCAGGTCGACTCGGCGATGGTTCAGTACGGTATGGCGATGGGACCGTTTGCGGTCGGCGATCTGGCAGGGCTCGACATCGGGTACGCGATTCGTCAGCGGCGCTACGTTGAAAAGCCGCACGTCAGGTACAGCCGGGTGGGCGATCGCGTTGTCGAGCTCGGACGGCTGGGTCAGAAAACCGGCAAGGGATGGTATCGCTACGAGGCAGGGGATCGAACGCCGCATCCTGATTCCGCGGTGAACGAACTGGTGTCCAAGTATCGAAATGAAATTGGCATGACGCCGCGGCCGATCACCGACGATGAAATCGTCCAGCGCTGCGTCTATTCGCTAGTCAACGAAGGCGCCCGTATTCTCGAGGAAGGTATCGCCATGCGGGCAAGCGACATCGACGTCGTCTATCTGACGGGCTATGGTTTTCCCGCGGCCAAGGGCGGTCCAATGTTTTATTCGCAGATGGTCGGGTTGAACAAGGTCGTCGCGTCGATGCGCGAGTTCGCTCGCAACGAACACGCAGATCCGAAGTTCTGGCAACCCGCCAGGCTTCTGCTCGACGCGGCGCAAAGCGGCAAGTGGCCGCGTTGATTTCCTGATCAGCCGCGTCGATGTCGCTGAAGAAACTTTTCGACCTCTCAGGTAGGGCCGCACTGGTCACCGGCGGTTCGCGCGGCCTCGGATTGCAAATTGCCGAGGCGCTCGGAGAAATGGGCGCGCGGGTCGTGTTGTCTGCACGCAAGTCCGACGAACTACAGGCTGCCGCGTCGAAGCTGACCGGCCTCGGCGTCGATGCGAGCTGGATCGCCGCTGACGCTGCCAATCCGTCCGATATCGAACGCCTGACCGCCGAGTCACGCGCTCAGCTCGGCGAGATCGACATCCTTGTCAACAACGCAGGCGCGACTTGGGGCGCACCGGCCGAGGATCATCCGCTCGACGCGTGGGACAAGGTGATGAACCTGAACGTGCGCGGCATTTTCCTGCTGACGCAGGCCGTGGGGCGCACTTCGATGATTCCGCGCCGGACCGGGCGCGTCATCAACGTCGCGTCGATCGCTGGCCTGTCCGGCAATACACCGGGAACGATGAACACGATTGCCTACAACACCAGCAAAGGCGCGCTGGTGAATTTCACGCGCACGTTGGCGGCCGAATGGGGTAAGTACGGCATCACGGTCAATGCACTGGCGCCAGGGTTTTTTCCGTCGAAGATGACAAAGGGCGTGATCAAAGAGTTCGGCGAAGACACGCTCGCCCGGCTGGCGCCGTTGAATCGCCTAGGCGACGACGAAGACTTGAAGGGAGCCGCGCTGCTGTTTGCGTCCGATGCGGGCAAGCACATCACAGGCCAAATCCTCGCCGTCGACGGCGGCGCAACTGCGTACTAGAAGCAACACCATGCCAACCAATCGCCGCATCGTCCTTGCCAGCCGGCCCAAAACTGCGGCGACGACTTCCAATTTCCGGCTGGAAGAAGTCGCAGTGCCGACGCTGCAGCCAGGCCAGATCCTGGTTCGCAATCACTGGTTGTCGCTCGACCCGTACATGCGGGGCCGCATGAACGAAAGCAGGTCGTACGTGCAACCGCAGGCGCTCGATGAAGTGATGCTGGGTGGCACGGCGGGCGAAGTGCTCGAGTCGCGCAATCCCGGATTCGCCGTCGGCAACAAAGTCGTCGGCTATCTGGGATGGCAGGAATACGCGGTGTCGGACGGCGTCGGCGTGTTCAAAGTGGATACCCGTCACGTACCGCTGCCGGCGTACCTGGGGTCGGTCGGCATGCCAGGTGTCACTGCCTGGTACGGATTGAATCGTGTCATCGACCCGCGCGAAGGGCACACGATCGTCGTGTCCGCCGCAAGCGGAGCGGTCGGCAGCGTCGTCGGGCAGCTCGCACGCATTCGGGGCCTGCGTGCGATCGGATTCGCCGGTGGACCTGAAAAGTGTCGTTACGTCACCGAAGAACTCGGCTTCGACACTTGCATTGATTACAAATCGGAGAAAACGCCGGAAGACCTCAGCAGGCGTTTGAAAGAAGCCGCACCCAACGGTGTTGACGGCTATTTTGAGAACGTCGGCGGTGCGGCAATGAACGCCGTGCTGCCGCGGATGAACACGTACGGTCGCATCGCGTTATGCGGATTGATTGCCGGTTATGACGGGCAGCCGATTCCAATCGAGAACCCAACCTGGTTCCTGATCAGCCGGTTGACGATGCAGGGATTCATTGTCAGCGAGCACATGGACGTATGGCCGACGGCGCTGAAGGAGCTGGGTGAGCACGTCGCTGCGGGACGCGTCAAGTATCGCGAGACCGTTGCGCACGGCATCGAGAACGCGCCGCAGGCATTTCTCGGCATGCTGAAAGGCGCGAACTTCGGCAAGCAATTGGTAAAGCTTGCATGAACCTGGAAGGCAAAGTCGCTGTGATTACCGGCGCGGCGAGCGGCTTCGGCCGGGAGCTCGCGCGCCTGGCCGCCCGGCAGCGCATGCGGCTGGCGCTCGCCGACGTGCAGCGTGATGCACTCGACGTTGTGGTCAACGAGTTAAAGCGCGCCGGCGTGGTGGTGATTTCAGACGTGGTCGATGTCGCACAGTCGGCGCAGGTGCAGCGGTTCGCGGAACACGCGTTCAGCGCGTTTGGCAGCGTTCACCTGTTGATGAACAACGCCGGGGTCGGCGGCGGCGGTTATCTTTGGGAAAACACCGCGCGCGACTGGCAGTGGGTCATGGGCGTCAATCTGATGGGCGTCGTGCACGGTGTGCAGCACTTCGTCCCACGCATGCTGGAGTCGAACCAACGCGGCGAGCCCGGACACGTCGTCAACACGGCGTCGATTGCGGGATGGCTGGCTGCACCGCTGATGGGCGTGTACAACGTGTCGAAGCATGCCGTGGTGGCACTTTCGGAAACGCTGCACCACGATCTCAAGCTCGCGCAGTCGACGATCGGCGTGTCCGTACTGTGCCCGGCCTTTGTCCCGACCGGTATTGCACAGTCGCATCGCTCCCGGCCGGTCGAATTGTTGAACGCAGACGCGTTGACCGCATCGCAAAGAATTGCGCAGTCCGCCTCAGAGAAGGCGGTCGCGAGCGGGAAGGTCACTGCGGAAGAAATCGCGCAGATGACGTTCGACGCGGTCCGCGAAAACCGTTTCTACGTGTTTACGCATCCGCAGATTCTGCCGTCCTTGCGGGCGCGCTTTGAAGCCGTACTCAGCGGCGCTGCTCCGGCCGACCCGTACGCGGCACGCCCGTCTTCCAGACCTCCGACGCCTGCGTAGGCGGCGTTCGGCGCGCCTGCCCAACGCTGCATGCGACCCGTTTTCTCGCGATGGCAGAATGGCGCTCGTCATTTTGAGACACACGCCATGAAGCTGATCGTTTACCGCTGGTGGGCCGCATTCATCCTGCTCGCCGCGCTGGGAAACGCAGTAGCGCAAGGCGTTCAACGATTGCCCACGGGCGTGACACGTGGCCCGACGGTGGAGGGGATCACCGAATACCGATTGGCGAATGGCTTGCGCATCATTTTGTTCGCCGATCCGTCGAAGCCGACGGCGACCGTCAACATCACTTATCTGGTCGGCTCGCGGCACGAGAACTACGGCGAGACCGGCATGGCACACCTGCTCGAGCATCTGATCTTCAAAGGCTCGAAGAATTTTCCGAGGCCCGACGCTGAGTTCACTCGGCGCGGATTTCAGAACAACGGCACCACCTGGCTTGATCGCACCAATTACTACTCGACGTTTCAGGCGAGCGACGACAACCTGAAGTGGGCCATCGAATGGTCGGCCGACGCGATGGTCAATTCTTTCATCGCCAAGAAAGATCTCGACTCGGAGATGACGGTCGTCCGCAACGAGTACGAACGCGGCGAGAACGATCCGACGCGCGTAATGCTGACGCGCATGCAGTCGATGCTGTACGACTGGCATAACTACGGCAATTCGACGATCGGCGCGCGCTCGGATATCGAGAATGTCCGCATCGCGAATCTGCAGGCGTTTTACCGCACGTACTACCAACCCGACAACGCGGTGCTGATCGTCGCCGGCAAGTTCGACGAGGTCAGGACGCTGGGTTGGATCGCGCAGGCGTTCGGAAAGATTCCGCAGCCGAAACGAGCGCTGCCGGTGTTCTGGACGGTCGAGCCGACGCACGACGGCGAGCGCACTTTCACCGTGCGGCGCGCCGGCGAAGTTCAGTTTGTGATGATCGGCTATCGAGTGCCGTCGTCGTTGAGCCCGCAATCGCTGGCGACCGGGCTCGCCGCCGAAATCCTCGGCGACACGCCGAACGGCCGGCTGCATCAGGCTCTGGTCACTTCGGGCAAGGCGGCGCAGGTATTCAACTTCAACATCGAAGCGCGCGAGCCGGGCTTCGTTCTGTTCGGCGCGGTCGTCAAGAAAGGAGAGCCGCTCGAGCCCGTCAGACAGACGATGATCGACATCATCGAGGCAAGCTGGGCGAAGACACCGGCCGATGAGGCGGAACTGAAGCGCCAGATACAGAAACAGCGCACGTCGTACGACCGCGCACTGGCGGATCCGCAGGCCTTCGGTGTCGGACTATCGGAGTACATATCGCTGGGCGATTGGCGCTTGTTCTTCCTGCAGCGTGATCAGCTTGCGAAGCTGACTCCGAGTGAGGTCGACGCAGCGGCACGAAAGTATTTCGTCCGCGACAACCGGGTGGTCGGTTCGTACATTCCCGAAGACGCGCCGCTGCGCGCCGAGATTCCAGTCGCCCCGACGCCAGCGCAATTACTCGCCGATTACAAGCCGTCGGAAAAGGGCGCGGTGTCGGAGGCTTTCGTTCCATCACAGGAAAACATCGACAAGAGAACGCGCGTGCTGTCGTTTGGCGAACTGAATGTCGCGCTATTGCCCAAGCAAAATCGCGGCAATACCGTCAACGTACAGACCAATTTTCAGTGGGGCAGTCCAGAATCTCTGACGGGCCGTACGATCGAGGCCGAGCTCGCCGCCGCGATGCTCAGCCGCGGCACCGACAAGATGACGCGGCAGCAGATAGCCGACGAGATGACGCGGCTGCAAATGACCGGCGGCCTCACCGGATTTCAAACAACGCGCGAAAACCTGCCCGATGCGCTGCGATTGCTGGCACACGTGATGCGCGCAGCAACCTTTCCAGCCTCCGAGTACGAGCAGTTGCAGCGCCAGGTGGCGACATCGCTGCAGGCGCAGCTCGACAACCCCGAGGCAATCTCGCGCGACGCGCTCACTGCGCATTTCAACACCTATCCGCCGGGCGACCCGCGCCACTACATTCCGTTGCGCACGCGCATCGACGCGATCGCGAAAACGTCGCTCGACGCTGCACGCCGGTTTCACAATGATTTCTATGGAACTGCCCGAGGTGAGATCGCCGTTGTCGGAGACTTTGATGCCAAGCAAGTCGAAACGCTGGTCAACGAGTTGTTCACCGACTACAAGTCGAAAGCGCCGTACGCGCGGCTTGATCGGGAGTATCGAGAAGTCCAACCCGCACGGCTCGCGATCGATACGCCGGAGAAAGAGAACGCCTTCATCCGCGGGCGCATCGACTTCGCGCTGCGCGACGATGATCCGGACGCTCCGGCGCTGGTCATCGCGAACGATATCTTTGGGGGTGGCGCGGGAATGTCGAACCGTGTGATCGAGCGGCTGCGGCAGCGCGACGGCATCAGCTACGGTGCCGGAACCAGTCTGACGCTCGGATCACGCTATCGGCTGGCCTCATGGTCGCTCGGCGCCATCATGGCCCCGCAGAATGTCGCGAAGGCGGAGCAGGCGCTGCGCGAGGAAGTCGAGCGCGCGCGCCGCGACGGATTCACCGCCAAGGAAGTCGAAGATGCGAAAAAGGGCACGCTGCAGGAGCGCGCCACCAACCGCTCGCAGGACAGCGTCCTGGCCAACGCGTGGACGGCGAACATGGACTTGCAGCGCACATTCGCTTTTTCCAAACTGTTCGAGGACCGCCTGCGGGCAGTCACCGCCGGGCAGGTCAACGCGGCTTTTCGCAAATACATCGATCCTGCGCGCATGACGTTCGTGATCGCCGGCGATGCAAAGAAAGGCGCGCAGTAACTAATGTATGCCGACTTTCGGCACCGACTGCCATTGCGCGTGCGCTGGGCCGAAGTCGACAAGCAGGGCGTCGTTTTCAACGCGCATTACCTCCTGTATTGCGATGTCTGCGTCACCGAGTATTGGCGTGCGGTCGGTGTGCATTACCCGGATGACTTTACGGCACAGGGTAGCGATCTCTTCGTGCGCAAGTCGACGGTCGAGTATTTTGCCGCTGCCTACTACGACGACGAGCTCGAAGTCTGCGGCCGCATTGCGCGAATCGGAATCAGCAGCATGCGCTTCGTCGCTGAGATCTATCGGCGCCGGCAGTATGAAGCCGTGCTCGTGACTGCAGAGCTGATCTACGTGCACGCCGATCCTGGATCGCGGACCGCGCGGCCGATTCCCGAGGGCATGCGCGCGCGAATCCGGGCATTCGAGACCATTGCACCCGAAGACGGAGCCGATGCGAATCGAGCTGGGTGATTGGGAGGGTATGCGGCGCTGGGGCGAGCCGTTGCGCTGTGCGGTGTTCGTTGAAGAGCAGGGCGTGCCCGCCGAGATCGAGCTCGATGCTTTCGACGCGCTTTCGTTACACGCGGTCGCCTTCGATGCGAACGGAGAAGCTGTCGGCACGGGCCGTTTGCTGCCCGACGGACACATTGGACGCATGGCCGTCGCCAAGGCGGCGCGCGGCACGGGAGTGGGCAGCGCTTTGCTCAGGACCTTGATGGACGAGGCGCGGCGGCGCGGCCACACGCATGCCGTGCTGAGCGCACAGACGCACGCAACGGAGTTTTATCGAAAGCACGGTTACTCGGTGCACGGCAGCGTGTACGACGACGCAGGTATTCCGCACATCGACATGCGCTGCGCGCTGTAGCGTCGCTCAGCCCCCGCCCGGTGCTTTCATCCGCGCCGGACTTGCCGCGCGGTCGATCGTGAATTCAAAGTGGCGGTCGGAGAAGCACTGCGGATCGGTCGTGTCGTACGTGCGCTCCAAAAATGTCGTCAGCCCATCGTTGCGCACGGTCAGCACTGTGCTGGCGCGCGTGCCGTAGCCGTTGGCGCGAATCTGGATCGACGACAGCGCGCGCTCCCATTCGTAAGGAACACCGGTCGACGGCAGCTCGGCGTCGCGCGCGAGCTCCCGGTTTTCGAGAAGCCGCATCAGCAGTTCGAGATCGACCCGGGATGCGATCGAGCACGCGAAGCGCGTCACCGCGCGGGTCACTTTCGGCCACGGAGTATCGAGCGCCGCGTTGGACATGCCGTACACACCCGGCGCCAGTGAGCGGGCAGGGAAACCCCCGCGGTTGGTGAAATATTCCAGCCGTGGCTCAGGGGTTCGGTCGGTATTTCCCACCGGCCCGACATCGCCGAGCAGCAGGTTGAAACCGTTGTATGCGCTCATGCGCGCGGCATTCGAATCCAGCCAAGCTGCCGACGACTCCGCTGATTGCAGCGCGGAAAGCACGAGCGTCCCGCGCGACGGCGCATGCGGGTTGCGCTCGCTCGGTGCGCGCACGTTGGTCAGCGCGGCAAAGCGGCCGCGACGCGTGATGCCGAGCCACGTGCCGCCCGCTTCCTCGTCGTGACCCGCAAGTACCGACACGGCGTGGCCCCACCAGGCGGCCGGGCGCGTCCGGCGCAGATAAAACTCGTCGCGATTCGCCGCCAGGATCAGCGGGTAATCCGGATGCGAGCGCCACGCCAAGACCATCAGGCACATCGAGTGTCCTGCCTACTCCGTCGGATCGAACAGCGCATAGGGTAGCGGACGCACCGTCAACGGCGGGCCGTCGGTACCGCGCAGATGCAGCGAGCCCGATTCGAGGCGGTCGACAGGTGCCTCGAACAACAACGCGCTGCCTCCGGTCGGCACAGTTGCGGCCATCACGACGGCGCCGATCGGCTGTGTACTGCCGCTGTGAAAAATGTCGGCCGCCGCTACAACATCAATTGCATCGACGTGCGCGATGTTCATGCGCCGTTTCAGCTTGCCGAGATACTGGCTGCGCGCGACGATTTCCTGGCCGGGATAGCAACCCTTCTTGAAGTCGACGCCGCCTAGTACTTCGAGGTTGATCATCTGCGGAACAAACTTCTCCTGCGTTGCTGCAAAAATTGTGGGCACTCCGGCTTCGATTTCACTTAGCCACCAGAGATTGCTGGAAGTGCGAGCCGCGATGGCGGATGCCTGTAATGGCGACTCGCTGGGCAACGCTAGCAAGCAGCGCGGCGCGCCGTCGGGCGTCGGCAGCATCCGGTCGGCGCGGGCGGTTCCGCTCACAACCGATGTCCACGGTCGATCAGGAACTTGGAGTCCGGCGTGCGAGAGCAGGTCGGTGTCTTCGCCGAGCACCGCATACGTGATCCAAGCGTCGCTGACATCGGTGACCTTGGCCTTTGCGCGCAGTACGAACATCGACAGCCGCTTGACCACCGAGCCGATGATTTCGCGTGGCATGCGCAAGTACACACCGTCATCGAGACGCCATTGATGAAACGTTGCGAGCAAGCGGCCCTTGGGCGTGCAGTAGCCTGACAACTGCACCTGATCGAAAGTCAGCCGAGCCACGTCGTTCGTCAGCTGCGACTGCAGGAACGAAACCGCGTCCGCGCCTGTGACGCAAACAACGCCAAGCTCGGGTAGCGCGATCAGCGCGGCCGATTGAACAGGAGGGGCTATGGCGGACACTCGATGGTTTGGCTCGTGGAATACGTGCGCAGACTAATATAAGTGAAAGCGCCGTCTCGGTCCGGAACTCCCACTGCATGCTTCGATGAAAAAACGTAGCCGCGCGCGCATCTGGATCAGCATCTTGCTCTTCCTAGGCGGGACGCTGTTCGCAGCGGGAATGATCGGCCGCTGGTATTTGTTCGAGCGTCCGCTGCCATTCAAGTCCGATCGCGTCGAGTTTCGGGTGGCGCCAGGCAGCTCCGTGCGCAGCATCGCGCACGCCGCGCAAGCTGGCGGGATCGAACTGAACGCAGACGCGATGGTCGCGGCAGCGCGCCTCACCGGCGCGGCACAATCGTTGCGTGCCGGGCGCTATTCAGTGGCGCGCGGCGTGACGTTGGGCGGGTTGCTGGCCAAGTTGCAGGCCGGCGACGTCGTTCGCGAGCGCTTGACGCTGGTCGAGGGCATCGCGTTTCGCGAAATGCGGGCATTGCTGGCGGCGCAGGCGCAGCTCAAGCAGGATTCCACTCGCATGTCCGTCGAAGAGTTGCTGAAGGTGATTGGCGCCAGCGAGACGCACCCGGAAGGATTGTTTGCGCCGGAGACGTATGTCTATGACCCCGGTACCTCCGACCTCGAAATTTACCGGCAAGCTTACCGGGCGCAAATGAAGCTGTTGCAGGATGCGTGGGCCGGGCGCTCGCCGGATCTGCCGTACGCCGATCCGTACGAGGCACTGATCATGGCCTCGATCGTAGAAAAGGAAACGGGACAAGCGGCGGAGCGAGCGATGATCGCCGGCGTGTTCGTCAACCGGCTAAGGCTGCGGATGTTGCTGCAAACCGATCCCTCGGTGATTTACGGAATCGGACCCTCGTTCGACGGCAACTTGCGCAAGCGCGACCTGCTCGCCGATGGGCCCTACAACTCGTATACGCGCGTCGGGCTTCCGCCGACGCCAATCGCATTACCGGGCCGCGCTTCGATCGAAGCAGCGCTGCGTCCGGCCGACACGTCGGCGCTGTATTTCGTATCGCGCGGCGACGGCACGTCGCACTTCTCGGCGACACTGGCCGAACACAATCGTGCGGTCGACGCTTATCAGCGGTGCTGCCGCCGATGAGCGAGCGCGGCCGCTTCATCACGTTCGAGGGAATCGATGGATCCGGGAAGAGCACGCACATCGATGCGGTGGCAGAAACGCTGCGCGCGCGCGGCGTGACAACGCGGTTGACGCGCGAACCGGGCGGAACCCCGGTCGGCGAATCGTTGCGTGAGCTGGTGATCAACCAGGCGATGACGCGCGAGACCGAGACGATGTTGATGTTCGCGGCTCGCGCCGAACATCTTGCGCGAGTGATCCGGCCAGCGCTCGCCGCGGGACAATGGGTTCTGTGCGACCGCTTCACCGATGCCACGTATGCGTATCAAGCCGGCGGCCGAGGCGTCGACGAGCGCAGCATCGCGGAGCTCGAGCAATGGGTTCATCCGGATTTGCAGCCGGATCTGACAATTCTTTTCGATGTCGCGCCCGAAGTCGCGGCGAAGCGTCTTGCGCAGGCACGGTCGGCCGACCGGTTCGAGGCCGAGCCGATCGAGTTCTTCGGCGCAGTGCGTGCAATGTATTTGAAGCGAGCCGCCGAGAATCCTGCTCGCTTCGTTGTCGTCGACGGCGAGCAGGCACCTGATGCGGTGCGTGAGCAGCTCGATCACCTGATTCGGCAATGGAACGGTTGATCCCGCTGCCCTGGCAGCACCAGCTATGGTCGCAGCTGATCGGCTGGCGCGAGCGGCTTCCGCATGCGCTGCTGCTGCATGGCGGACGTGGCATCGGCAAGCGCCATTTGATGAAGGCGTTCGCTCAACTCTTGCTGTGCGAGACGCCGGTCGATGCCACGCCGTGTGGCCGCTGTGCCGGCTGCCAGCTGGTGGGCGCCGATAACCATCCCGACTTGCGCTGGCTGACGCCCGCGGCGTCGATGCCGACTCGCGACGATGCAGACGCGAACGGCGAAGAAATGCAGGTGGATCTATCCGAAACGCGTTCGGCCAAAGGCGCAAAGCCGAGCCGCGAGATCGTGATCGACCAGGTGCGCAGGATCAGTGAGTTTCTGTCGATCTCGTCGCATCGTGGCGGCCGTCGGGTCGTGCTGCTGATGCCGGCCGAGGCCTTGAATGCTCCCGCATCCAACGCGTTGCTGAAGATGCTGGAGGAACCGCCACCCGGCACGATATTTCTCGCCATCAGCGACCAGCTCGATGCGGTGCTGCCGACGATTCTGTCGCGCTGCGTGTTGTTGCGTGCGCCGAGTCCGAGTCGCACACAGTCCCTTGCGTGGCTCAGATCGATCGGTGTCGAGCGCGCCGAGTCGAGACTGGCGGAAGCAGGCGGGGCGCCGGTCGGACTCGCCGAAGAAACCGCTCCCGATCAACGCCAGGCACTCGACCCGGCGCTGCACGAGGTGCTGATCAAGCTGTTGAGTCGCGGCCCGGCGTTAACCGGGGCTCAGATCGTCAGCTCGGTGCCGAAAGACATTGCCGTGGCGCCGGCGATCCGTCTGTTACAGCGGTGGGGATGGGACTTATTAGCAGAAAGGCTGGCCGGGCGCGTTCGTTACTATCCACAGCACCAGCGCGAGGTAACGACGCTTGCGCGCGCGATCGAGCCGTCCCGGGTGGTTGAGTGGGCGGCGGCACTGGCGCAAACGCAGGCAGTCAGCGATCATCCGCTGAATGCGCGCCTGGTAGTTGAAAGTGCATTGCTCGGTTATGTCGAAGCGATGCGCCCACGAGGAGTGACTGCAGCTAGATGAACGACGGTGCCAAGGGCGGTAACGGACAGGCTGCGGCAGCAGGCGGCGCGCGCCCGGCTGTCCTGTCGCTGTCGATCAAAGAGAAGGCCGCACTGTACGCGGCGTACATGCCGTATCTGAAAAGCGGCGGCATGTTCGTTCCGACGACGCGTCCTTATCAGTTGGGCGACGATGTTTACCTCATCTTGACGCTGCTCGACGATCCGACCCGCATTCCGGTCGCTGGTAAGGTCGTCTGGATCAGCCCGGCTGCCGGCGGCAACAAGACACCCGGCATCGGCGTGCACTTTCCATCCGACGAGACGGGACTAAACGCCCGCAAGCGCATCGAAGATGCCCTCGGCGGTGCGCTGAAGTCCGCGCGTCCGACTCACACGTTATAAAACTCAGTGGCGCCGGCCCGACGGTCGGCAAGACGAGTTTATGTACGTAGATTCCCACTGCCACTTGTCGTTTCCGGAGCTGGCGCAAGACCTGGCGGGCGTATTGCATCGCATGCGCGCGAACAAGGTCGTCGCCGCTTTGAACGTTTGCACGACCCTGGCTGAATTTCCCGCCGTGCTCACGGTCGCTGAGCAACACGACCATATCGTCGCCTCGGTCGGCGTGCATCCCGATTATCAGGACATCGAAGAGCCGACGATCGACCGGCTGGTCGCGCTGAGCGACCACCCGAAGGTGGTGGCCATCGGTGAAACGGGCCTCGACTATTTTCGCCTGCAGGCACCGCTCGAATGGCAGCGCGACCGGTTTCGCACGCACATCCGCGCGGCGCGTCAGTGCGGCAAGCCGTTGATCATTCATACGCGGGCGTCCTCGGACGACACGATTCGCCTGATGCAAGAGGAGGGCGCGCAGGAAGCAGGGGGCGTCATGCACTGCTTTACCGAGTCGCTGGCGGTCGCCGAGGCGGCGATGGCGCTCGGCTTCTACATTTCGTTCTCGGGAATCGTGACTTTCAAGAATGCGCGCGAGCTGCAGGAAGTTGCGCGTGCCGTGCCGCTGGACAGATTGCTGATCGAGACCGACTCTCCTTATCTTGCGCCGGTGCCGTATCGCGGGAAGACCAACGAGCCCAGCTTCGTGCCGAAAGTGGCAGACAAGGTCGCGGAGTTGAAGAACTTAAGCGTCGAAGAAGTGGCTGCGCGGTCCACGGACAATTTCTACAAGCTTTTCAAGATCTTACGAAGTAAACCTGCGGAAGAGTGCCTCGTCAGTGTGCGTCCAGCACACTGACTAATCAATGGGTTAGTCCGAGTTCCTAAAGTACTAAAGCTAAAGCAAACCGGTGCCTTGCAGCGCTTCGACCGTTGTTTGAGCCAGCTCCGCAATCTGGCCCGCCGCGTTCTGGGCAGTTGAGCTACTCGCGCGTCCCGACCATATCGTCGCTCCATTGGCCGAATCGATCAGGGCGGTTTCCGCGCCATAGGCCTGGGTTGCACGCGAGCCACCGATGGGAAACGAGATTCCAACGCCGCCAAAGGATCGCCCTGAGCCGCCACCGCCGCCGATACCCACCGACGGGCCGCTGTCAACGGCCACGAGCTGGCCCGACCTCACAGTCATGCGCACGATCGCGCGTGCGCCGACGCGCTTGGCAGCTGCCAGGTACGGATCGGTTCCGGGGGCAGGAGCCGCCGCTGGCGAGAGCTGCGAGTTCAGCGTCGGTTTTGCGCCCCGCGCGGATACCGCCGCTGCCAGTTGGTCCTCGCAGATGCGCTGCAGTGTCAAATCCTGCGCTTCGCAGGCGACAAGCACCGACGCGCCCTTGACGTTTCGACCTTGATATTCGGGGTTGGTCCACTGAGCATCCATACGCGTCGACGCGCACGCCGATAAAAGGACGGCCGCCGCCAGGGAGACAGCTGCGGCGGCGGGGAAAGGCAGGACTCGAATCGTTGTTTGCATCGGCACCTCGCTTTGGCGGACTGGGTGCATTTTCCATGCCCGGCCGCCGTACGCGCGTGCTTCATGCCTGGATGGATGTATGCGCATAATGTGCATTATGTCAAGTCTCCGACGGGTGCGTCGATGCAACTACTTGTGAAGCGTCCGCAGCGGCCTATCGAATCAACTTGTCCCAGGCGCCATAGTGGCTATGCACCGGGCCGCGCGGCAGGCTCAGTGCGATCAGCGCAATGCCGGTGATAACGCTTGCAGTCGCCGCCGCGGTACTTGCTCCCTCCAGCAGCCACGGAGCTGCGATCAGCCACATGCCGAACGGTGCGATCAGAAAGCGCAGCGCGCGCCCGACCTCGGCGCATGCGCTGACCGCGATCACGATTACCAGCGAGCCGACCAGGTGATCGCTGTTGGCCATCGCGCCGCTGGTGCCAAAAATCAGTCGAGTGCACATCAGCGCAACGCCGAGCGCGACGCAGATCGCGAGTGTCCACGGCAGCGTCACGCCGCCGGCCCACATCTCGCGCAGAAACTTGCGCGGCGGCAGATCGAACTCGAAGGAATGATCCACTTTGCCGCCTTCCATCGTATCGCCGTGCCAGAACGCGTTCCATAGCGGCCGCCCTGCCCGCTTGCGCTCTTTCAGGAACTGGCCCATCGCAACGATTTCGTCGAGCGAGTACGGAATCATGATCACCATCGCGGCCGCGGCGATCAGGCACAACGTGCACCAGGTGCCGATCCAGATCGGCTGAATGACGATGAAGAAAATGCTGACGCCGCCGAGCGGAACTACGAGAAACCCAAACAGCGCGACCATCCACGGCATCGTGCGCCAGCGCCGCCTGCTGCCCATGATTCCAGACAAGGCCTCGAGCATGTAACTCAACGCACCCAGCCCGGCGTCGGGCACCGGCCAGGCCTTCGAAAGCTCGGAAGTGATGATCGTTTCAGTACCGTCGACGAAGAACGGATCCCACGCCGCGGGAATGTGCCCGAGCTGGTAAGCGCACATGTAGCGCGAAAGAAAGAACCCGACGAACGCCAGCACGATGATCGGCAACCGCTGCGTCCAGTCCGACGGCGAATAGTCCCAGCCAGGTGGAATGTCGGGGCCGGTCGCCATGCCCACCATGCTCATGCCCGGCATGTGCGGCACCAGGACCGCGAGCGCGATCACCAGGGTACCGACCAGTGTGTCGTTAACGTACGCCGCCGGGCTCGCTGTCCAGAACACGAGCGGCGCAAACAGCAGCCAGATTCCGACGAACACGTTAGCCCATTGCGCCCATCCGAAGCGCCTCGAAAGCGACAGCGTGGCGAACACAATTACCAGCACGCCGCTTGCGATGTCGCTGATCGTCATGCCGGATTCGCCACGGAAGCCGAGAGCGAACGGGCTCGAGATCAGCCACACCCCGAGCGCCATGTTGACGAAATGCGCCCACAGTGTGTCGCGCCGCACGCGATCCATCATCCCCATATGCTCGCGCAGCATTTTCTTTTCGTCGTCGTCGAGATCGGCGCGCTCCTCGGGCGTGACGCCGGCCGGCGAAGTGAGCTTATGGCGTGCGTACCAGGCGCCGCGGTCGGACTTCAGTGAATCGACCATCTTCGGCAACGTGGCTTTCAGCGTGCGCTGCGGTTGCCAATCGAGCGCGTGCTGCGCGCGCGCGATGTCGAGCTCGAAGTGATCGTCGGCCAGATCGATCATGAAGGGTTTGATGAACGGATCTTCGCCCTGGTCGATCGCGTCCGGAACGATATCTTCGGCCTTGTCCTGCAGCCAGGCGCCAGTCTTCGCGATGCTCTTTGGAATTTCGGTGGTCGACCACGGCTCGCCCTGTATCAATCGGCCCAACTCGTTTTGCAAGTCCGCGTAGCCCATCGGCCGGCCCGGCTCGCCGATCATCAGAGTCAGATCGGGCGGCAGCTCGCGCCTGCGATCGACCACGCGCGCGATCGCATCCGTCAGATCGTCGATATGCACGAACGCCTGGCCGTGGCTGGTATCGCCGGGAAAGACATGGCTCAGCAGCGTGCGCTGGTCGATGCGCTGGATCTGCTGCGCCAGGGTGGCTGAGTCGCACTGATCCGTGTACATGCCCGCGATCCGTAGGATCACGACGGGCGTCTTGCCGTGACGCGTGCGCACCACGTTTTCGGCGTCGACCTTGGATTTCGGATACGCCCATTTCGGCTCGATCGGCCACGCCTCGTCGATCGGCTTGCCGGGCACGGTCGGGGCATGTACCAGCATCGTGCTGGCGTAAATGAACTGATCGACGTCGAACTCGGCCAGCGCGCGCAGCAGACGTTCGGTGCCTTGGACGTTGACCTTGCCGTACAGCTCGTTCGGCTCGCCGGTCATGTCGAAGAACGCGGCGAGATGGATCGCGGCCGCAATCTGCGAGCCATGGCGTTCGCGCAGCGTACTCAGCGCTTGGTGAAGCGCCTCGTCGGAAGTGAGGTCGGCCTCGATGCAGTCGGCGTCGCCCGGTTTGCAGCGCTGGTCAAGGCCGACGATGCGATAGCGCGGGTGCAGGCGCGCCGCGACCGCAGTGCCGATCGCCCCGTCGTAGCCGGTAATCAACACAACGCCGCTGGTGGCGTCGTTTCGCGCTGTGCCGGAGTCGATATCGGGTTGCACCATTGCGCCGCGGCAAGCCACATTCCCGGGCGCAGCGCCGGTGGGAACATCGCTTGCCGCGCTGCTGCACGATCGGGGCGACGTAGCGTGTTGCGCCCGCTGTCGAGGTGGACGCTGTCAGGCGGCCAGCGAGCAAACTGAAGCGGCGCAGGTTTGCTAATTGCAAATGAGGCCGCATGTTCCAGGATCTCCCCGTGATGGCCAACGCGGCGATATTCATCGTTGCAGCCATCATGGTGTGGATCGCAGGCGCGCGACTTGCGCGCTACGCCGATCAGGTCAGTGACAAAACGGGACTCGGCGAGGGCCTGCTCGGTCTTGTAATGCTCGGCGCGATCACGTCCCTGCCCGAGCTTGCAGTCGGCGTGACTGCCGCGGCGTCCGGCACTCCGACGCTCGCAGTCAATGACGTGCTCGGAAGCGCCTCGATCAATCTGGTGATTCTCGCGCTGGCCGATGCTGTCTATGGGCGCCGTGCGCTGACCTCGACGCCGCCAACGCCGCAGATGATGCTGCAGAGCGTACTAGTGATGCTCATCCTTGCGTTGATTGTTGCCCCCACGGTCGCCGGCGATGTGCTGCTGCTTGGGATCGGCGCCTGGAGCTGGTTGATGATTGCCACCTTTGCCGGTTCAGTGTGGTTGATCGTGAAGGCACAGGGTCGCGGCGCGTGGGTGCCGGCTGACGCCAAGAAGGACTCGGGATCGCGCCGCCATGCACCGGCTCGCCGATTGACGCTCCGACAGCTGATGCTCCGTACCGCAGCCGTTGCGGTCGTCATCCTGGTCGCCGGATTCCTGCTCGCGCGGACCGGCGCAGCGCTCGCCGAGCAAACCGGCCTGGGCACCAGCTTTGTCGGCGCAAGCATGCTTGCGACGGCGACTTCACTGCCTGAAGTCAGCACCGTGCTGGCTGCAGTGCGACTGAAGCGCTACGAAATGGCGATCTCCGATGTGTTGAGCACTAATCTGTTCAACGTGATGATTATCGTGCTGGTGGATGCGATTCATCCGGGTGAGCCGGTACTGGTGGAAGCTGGGCCCTTTGCCGCCTTCGGTGCACTGCTTGCGATCGTACTTACCGGCTTCTTCTTAGTGGGAATGATCGAACGGCGTGACAGGACGGTGCTGCGCATGGGCCTCGACTCACTCGCAGTGCTGCTCTGCTACGGGGCCGGCATCGGTGTCCTTTACCAATTGCGATGAGTAATGGCTGTAACAGAAAGCTGAATGACACTGTTACGTGACCTGGTCGATGCTTCCGAGCGTGTAGGCACCACGTCGAGCCGGCTATCCAAAATCGCCGAGATCGCGGGCTTCTTGCGCCGGCTGCAGCCCGAAGAAATCGATGTCGGCGTCGCCTACCTTGCTGGCGAAACCCCGCAAGGAAGAAGCGGTATCGGCTACTCGCTCATTCAGAACGCGCGCACCGTTGCTGCGCCGGATGCCTGCGTCGAGCTGCTCACGGTCGACCACGCGCTTGGCCAGATTGCGCGCAGCGCCGGTCGCGGATCGGTCGCCGAGCGCACGCGATTGCTGACCGAGCTGTTTGCAGCAGCGACCGAGCGCGAGCAGACGTTTCTTGTGCGGCTGTTGCTCGGCGAGCTGCGGCAAGGCGCGCTGGAAGGTTTGATGATCGAAGCGGTTGCGAACGCCGCCAACCTTCCTGCGGCAGACGTTCGCCGTGCAGCCATGATCGCGGGCGGTATTGCCGCGACCGCACGGCCCTCGCTGCTGCAGGGCCTGGAAGGTCTGCAAGCATTTTCGATCAAGTTGTTTCAGCCGCTCGCACCGATGCTCGCGCAGCCCGCCGATGACATCGCCGGCGCACTCGCCCGCCTCCCGGCGGCATCGATCGAATGGAAACTGGACGGCGCGCGCGTACAGATTCACAAGGCCGGCGGCGAAGTCCGGGTGTTCTCGCGAACTGGAAACGAATTGACGCGCGCCGCCGCCGAGATCGTCGACGCGGTGCGCACGCTCGACGCCGATACATTGATCCTCGACGGGGAAGCGATCGCGTTGAAACGTAACGGCGTGCCGTATCCGTTCCAGGACACGATGCGCAGGTTCGGCCGCGTGCTCGACATTGATCGCATGCGCGAAGCCATGCCGCTGTCGGTCTTCTTCTTCGATTGCCTGCATCTGAACAACGAAGATCTGATTGGCCGGCCAGGCACCGAGCGTCTCGCAGCGATGGCTGCAGTCGTTCCGCGCTCGATGATCATTCCTCGGCTGGTGACATCGGACCTGGCAGCCGCGCAGGCGTTTTACGAGGATGCCGTGCAGCGGCAGCACGAAGGCGTGATGGTCAAGGCGATCGATGCTCCGTACGAACCCGGCGGCCGCAGCGCTGCATGGCTCAAGGTCAAACGGGCGCATACGCTTGATCTGGTCGTCATCGCCGCCGAATGGGGCCACGGCCGGCGCAAAGGCTGGCTATCGAACCTGCATCTGGCCGCGCGTGATCCGGCCAACGACGGGTTCGTGATGCTCGGCAAGACATTCAAAGGCATGACCGATGCGATTCTGAAGTGGCAAACGGAAGAGCTGCTTGCGCGCGCAACTAGCCGCGATGAATGGAGTGTGCGTGTCAGGCCTGAGCTGGTGGTCGAGGTCACTTTCAACGATTTGCAGACGAGCTCGCGCTACCCTGCGGGTCTCGCGTTACGGTTTGCGCGGATCAAGGGTTACCGCATCGACAAGACTCCGGACCAAGCGGATACGATAGAGACCGTGCGCGCCATTTACGCGAATCAGTCATCACCGCATTCCGATGAAGCTGATGCGCCTCGATACCCTTTACACCAACCCTAAAGGAGGAACGTGAGCGCGACTGAGGGGCCCGCGCTGAGCCGCCCGCGCAGGAAAACGGCAGAGCAGCTTCGCTCGCACCGCTGGTACGGCGCGCAGGACCTGCGCGCCTTCGGACATCGGTCGCGTACCGCGCAGATGGGCTATGACCGCAAGGACTACGCGGGCAAGCCCGTGATTGCGATCATCAACACGTGGAGCGACATCAATCAATGTCACTCGCACTTCAAGCAGCGCGTTGAAGAGGTCAAGCGCGGCGTGTGGCAGGCGGGCGGGTTTCCGGTCGAGATGCCGGCGATGTCGCTGTCGGAGCCGTTTCAAAAGCCGTCGGCGATGCTGTATCGAAATTTCCTCGCGATGGAAACCGAGGAGCTGCTCCGCTCGTATCCCGCCGATGGTGCCGTGCTGATGGGCGGCTGCGACAAGACCACGCCGGGCTTGATCATGGGCGCGACCAGCATGAACCTGCCGACGATCTTCATGCCGGCGGGCCCCATGTTGCGTGGGAACATGCGCGGCCAGCCGCTCGGCTCCGGCAGCGACACGTGGAAATACTGGGCCGAGCTGCGCGCGGGCAACATCACCGAAGAAGTGATGAAAGAAGTCGAAGACGGCATCGCGCGTTCGCCGGGTCACTGCATGACCATGGGCACCGCGTCGACGATGACCAGCGCGGCCGAGGCTCTCGGATGGACACTGCCCGGTGCAGCATCCATCCCGGCGGTCGACGCGAATCATCAGCGCATGGCAACCGATGTCGGCCGGCGCATCGTCGAGATGGTGTGGGAGGATCTAAAGCCGTCGGACTTTCTGACCGCGGTGTCGTTCGATAACGCCATCACGACCGTGCTGGCGCTGGGGGGTTCGACCAACGCGCTCGTGCATTTGATCGCGATGGCGCGCCGCGCCGGGATTGCGTTGCAGCTTGAACGCTTCGACGAGCTATCGCGGCAGCACTCCGTTGCTTGCCAATCTTCGCCCCGCCGGTACGTACTTGATGGAAGATTTTTACTATGCGGGCGGCCTGCGTGCATTGCTCGCTGAATTGGGCGGGCTGATCGACGGCGCCACGCTGACGGTCAATGCGAAGTCGCTCGGCGAAAACATCGCGGGCGCGTCGATCTACAACGACGACGTGATTCGCCGACGTGATAGTGCCCTCCTCGCCAGTGGCGGCCTGGCGGTGCTGACAGGCAATCTCGCTCCCGACGGCGCCGTGATCAAGCCGGGTGCGATGGAGCAGCATCTGCTCGTGCACCGCGGGCGCGCTGTTGTGTTCGATGACTACGACGACCTTGCCGCACGCATCGACGATCCCGCGCTCGACATCGAACCTAGTTCGGTGCTGGTGCTGCGCAGCGCCGGCCCGATCGGCGCTCCCGGCTTCCCCGAATGGGGTCAGTTGCCAATTCCAAAGAAGATGCTGGCGCAAGGCGTACGCGACATGGTTCGTATTTCCGATGCGCGCATGAGCGGCACCAGCTACGGCGCGTGCGTGCTGCACGTTGCGCCCGAAAGCGCGGTCGGTGGGCCGCTGGCTTTGGTTCGGACCGGCGACGAGATCGAGCTCGACGTGCCCGCCCGCAAGCTGAACCTGCTGGTCGATGCGAGGCGAGCTCGCACGCCGCAAGGAACAGTGGCGCACGCCAGCGCCCCATTACGAGCGAGGATACGGCGCGCTATTCTCGCGTCATATCACGCAGGCCAACGACGGCTGCGATTTCGATTTTTTGGAAGGCACAAGTCCGATCCCGGAGCCGCAGATTCACTAGCAGCTCTTACAAACAATAAGGAGGCACATCATGAAAATGCATGGCGTCTTGCGCACTGGCTTCGGTGCGTTGCTTGCATGCGGTGCACTGGTGAGCGCGCCACTGTCGCTCGCGCAGGGGTACCCGAACAAGCCGATCAAAATCGTCGTCCCGTATCCGCCGGGCGGCACGTCGGACATTCTGGCGCGCTCGCTCGGGCAGAAGCTCGGGGAATCGCTCGGACAAACGATCGTCGTTGAGAACAAGCCGGGCGCCAACGGCAATCTCGGCGCGGATTTCGTTTCGAAGAGCCCGCCCGATGGGTACACGGTGCTGCTCGCCGATATCGGCGCGCTTGCGATCAGCCCAAGTCTGTACAAACTCTCGTTCGACCCCGCGACCGATTTTTCGCCAGTAACGATGGTGGCGTACTCGCCGCACATCCTGGTCGTGCATCCGTCGGTTCCCGTGAACAACACCAAAGAGTTGATCACGCTCGCCAAGTCGAAGCCCGGCAAGCTGAACTTCGCCGCATCGAGCGTCGGCAGCGCACCGCATCTGGCCGGCATCGATTTCGCCTCGAAGGCGGGGGTCGACTGGGCCTACATTCCCTACAAGGGAGGCGCGCAGGCGATCACCGACATGGCCGGCGGCCAGGCTGACGTGATGTTCAACGGCATGCTTGCGACGTACCCGCACGTTAAGAGCGGCAAGCTGAAGATCCTTGCGGTATCGAGCAGCAAGCGGATGAGTGCGATTCCTGAGGTGCCGACGGTCGCCGAGTCGGCTGGATTGGAGAATTTTCAGACCGGGTCGTGGCAAGGCGTGCTCGCACCTCCCGGCACACCGAAGGAGATCGTTGCGCGCTTGAGCAGCGAGATCACGAAGATTCTGAACACGCCTGAGATGAAAGAGCGGCTCGGTGTGCAAGGTGCGGAAGTTTCGACCAACACGCCCGAACAGTTTTCCACCTTCATCCGTGATGAGAAGGCGCGCTGGGCGCAAGTCGTCAAGACAGCAAACCTAAAGCTCGAATAGGAGACCGCGTGACCACCCTCGATACCCGTCTGCCCGGGTTGCTGAAGGGCAATAAACCGTTGTTCGGGATGTTCGTCGGCATCGCGAGTCCTGCGATCGTCGAGATGTGCGGACACGCAGGATTCGACTTCGTCATCCTCGACAACGAGCACGGGCCGGCGAGCATCGAAACCACCGAGCATCTGATCCGCGCCGCGCGTTGTGCCAACGTCATTCCGATCGTGCGAACGCTCGAGGCCGATATCCTGCGCATCCTAGATATCGGCGCGTCGGGGATTCAGGTGCCGCAAGTGAATACCGCGGAGCAGGCGCGCCGCATCGTGGCCGCCGCCAAGTATCCGCCCGTAGGCAACCGCGGCGCGGCGTTTTCACCGCGCGCCGCCGGCTACGGCTTCGCCGGCGGCCCCGCGCATGCGAAAGCGTCCAACGAAGGGATCGGCGTCATCCTGATGATCGAAACGCCCGAGGCGCTCGGCAATCTCGATGCCATCCTCGCAGTGCCCGGCATCGACGCGTTGTTCATCGGGCCTAACGACTTGTCGTTCGCGATGGGACACGAAGGCAATCAGAAACATCCGGAAGTGATCACGGCCATCGACGCCGCGATCACAAAAATCGCGCGCAGCAAAGTCGCCGCCGGGTTGATGACAATCCCGCTCGAGGATCAGCGCAAGTATGCGGGCCTCGGTGCGCGCTATCTGACCACGCAGATCGCGGCGGTCATCGGCGGGGCGCTCAAGAGCACCGTCGCCGCGATGCGCGCGCCGCATTGAGGCCAACCATACATCTCCATGCTCGTCGGAGGCGGACCGTGGTGCGATCGAGTTGAGCGGCCGGCCACGCTGCCACTCCAAGCCGGCGAGCACACAGTCTATTGCGAGCACGGCGCGGCCGCAATGAGGCGATACAAGCATGGAGGAGCCTAAATGCGCACTCTAATAATCATATTCGGTGGCTTCGTTCTGTGGGGAGCGAGCCTTGGTATAGCGCGGCTACTTGGTGGTAAATCTGCGCTGTCGACATGGACACCAACCATCGTATTCGCGATCATCTGGTTTGTGCTGGCAGCCGCGAACATGTGGGTGGTGTTGCACAGGCCGGTTATTCCTTCATCGAAGAACTGCCCGTCTTCTTGCTGATCTTTGTGCTTCCTGTCGCGGTCGCTGTCTTTGTCAGGTGGAAAGTCCTGTGAGCGAGAGGCAGCCAGTCATGGTCAAGAATCGAATGGAGGCGTTCTTTGATGGCGTGGTCGCCATCATTATCACCATCATGGTGTCAGAAATGAAGGTGCCACACGGAGACAGTATCGAAACGTTGTCTCCGTTGATTCCCGTGTTATTGAGTTACGTACTCAGCTTCCTCTACCTCGGCATCTATTGGAATAACCATCATCACATGATGCACGCCGCCCAAAACGCGACCGGCTCGATGCTATGGGCCAATCTTCACCTTCTCTTCTGGTTGTCCCTCATTCCATTCACAACGGGCTGGATGGGAGAAAATCATTTTGCGACATTGCCGGCGGCCGCCTACGGCGTAGTGCTGCTAATGGCCGCGATTGCGTACTGGATATTGCAGAAACGGATTATCGCCTCTCAGGGTAAAGGCTCGGTCCTGAAGACGGCCATCGGCAATGATTGGAAAGGCAAGCTCTCTCCGGTTCTCTATATTGTCGCCATCATTTTGGCGTTTCTATCGCCGTGGATATCGATTACGATTTACGTTCTCGTGGCGCTCATGTGGGTGGTTCCGGACAGACGCATAGAGCGTGTCCTAGTCGGAAAAGAAAAATAACCAGCCCTTGCAGCGGACGCGCGGTCCGTGCTCGGCACGCAGCTGCAGCCGCTGCGCTGTCGGGATGCCTGCTGTTCGCGCACGGCACGGCGGCCGGCGACGCGGCCGCCGGCGCACGGCTCGCCGCGGCGCGCTGCGTATCCTGCCACTCGTCCACGGAAACGATCCACTCCACGCTGCCGCTGCTCGAAGGGCAGCCGAAAGCCGCCTTCATTGCGCAGTGGCGTGCCTTCCGCGAGCGCAAGCGCACCGCCCCGGTGATGGTGAGCCTCGCGGAGGAGTTGAGCGAGCAGGATGTCAACGACCTCGCCGAGCACTACGCGGCATTGCTGCCCCCGCGCGCCGCGGAATCGTCCGGCAGCGATGCCGGCCGCGCATTGGCCGATCGCTTGCGATGCGCCGACTGCCACGGTCCGGCGTTGCAGGGGACGAACGCCGGCGCGGCACGGCTCGCCGGGCAAAAGGCGCGTTACACCGTCTGGTCGTTGCAGCTGATGCGGGGCGGCACCCGGTCGCACGGAACCGCCGCGAAGCCGGATCCGCTCCTTGCCGACCTCAGCAACGCCGAGATCGAGTCGCTGGCCGCGCACTTGGCGTCGCTGCGCTGACATGCCCGTTACAGACGTCTTCGGTGTCGCACCCGAGGCGGGTCAACAAAGTGCTGGCTAACAGTTTGTCGCATGCAATCAAGATCGGATGTGGTAATGCGTTGCCGCAACGAGGCACAACTTTCATGGGCTATGGCGATGGTGGCTTTTGACCGGTTGGGTTAGGAGGAACACCGGCAACGGCCCACAGCGGCCGGGTTAGACACCCGCCTCGTCAACAGTGGCTCACGCCGCCCTTGTGACACAGCTGGTCGAGCTGCTGCCGGCGCAGTCATCGCATCGCATGACAAAGAGTCGTGCCATCTAGCAGCGCAATCGGTATCGCACTCCAGAGAACGCCGACCAGCGCAAGAATTGCAGCGCCGATGCGGACGGTAGCCTGCATGCTGCCGGAATCCGCATCCGATCGGCCGCGCCGAACGGCCGCTACGGTCAGCGCGATAAGCGACCCAGTTGCTGCCGCGGTGAGAATCCACAACCAAAGGCTCAGCGCGGCCACGCCGCCGAGTGCTACGTACCGCAATTGCAAGGCGCACACCACTTCAACGCTGACATAGGACGCAAAGAAGTGCGCAGCCCATATGATCAGCGGCAGGACACCGCCTGACGCGCTTGCCGCGAATCCATCCGCAAGCGTTGCATCGGGTACGTTCAATTTCATCCGAGCAATCTCGGCAGTGCCTGCACCGCGGCAACCGTCAAAGCGCCCTGCACTGCCGCGTACTGCCAGAACAAGACCGTGTTGTCTAGCGTTGCTCGGGCGTTGGACTGCAAACGTTCGTTCGCGAAACGGGCAATCAGATACGCCGCCATCAGCGTGATGACGACGACATGCAACCCCTGGTAACTTACCAGAGTCATCACCGTCGCGCTCCATGCGTTGGCTTTAGGTTGCAGCCCCGCGTCCCAGTGCCCCCACGCATTCGATGCGAACCCTGCCGCTGCGCTCGCCAATGCAAGTGCGATAACGACCGAGAACATGATTTTGTGCAGCGTCGATGTGCGCCCGAGGTTCCAGCGCCGCACGATCTCCATCAGCACCGCGCTGATCGCCCACGCCGCGACGCTGGCTGTATCGAAACTGAGATCGGGTAGCCGCGCGCCGACCGGTGGACAGACATCGGAAATCAACGACACGTGCACATGCGCGAACGCGAACGACGCGCAGATCGTGGAGTCGACGATCAGAAGAATCACAACGGCCCACCACGAGTGCGTCTGCATGCCTACGCCGCCAACCCGCAGCCGTGGGCGGTTGTCGGCGGCATTGACCGTCGCGGAGCGAGGCGTCGGATCCGTTTCCCACAGCCAGATCATCACCGCCGCGATGGCAATCACTCCGCACGCGAACGCCGGCCAGATCATCTTCACGGTCAGCAGCAGAAAGAAACCCGCCGTTCCGGCAGCCGCTACGACGGGCCACCAGCTATCTCCGGTCAGGATCAGCAAGTGCACGGGCCGCGCGGCGCGTGGGCTCGTCAGCAGCGTCTCGCGGCGCCCGGAGATCGTGCCCGGTAGCCAATGCTGCCCCGCTTCGATCTCTTTCACCAGCGAGGTGTTCGTCCATAACGGGTCGCGTGAATCGATCTCGGGAATGCTGCGCAGGCCGTATTCCTCGTTGCCTGCCCATTCGAGCGTCGATCCGTTCCAGGGGTTTTCGTTTTTCTTCTTCGACCGCAACCACGTGCGAATCGCATCGAACGCGAATAACGCCATGCCGGCCGCGAGCATGAACGCGCCCACGGTCGACACCAGGTTCAGGCCATCGAGACCAAGCCCGGATGAATACGTGTACACGCGGCGCGGCATGCCGAGCATGCCAGATAGGTGCATCGGAAAAAATGCGACGTTGAAGCCGACGAACATCAGCCCGAATACCCAGCGCGCGAGCCGCTCCGACAGCACGTGGCCGTTCAGCAGCGGTGTCCAGTGATAGAGCGCAGCAAACACCGGAAACACCATGCCGCCGATCAGCACATAGTGGAGGTGCGCAACGATGAAATACGTGTCGTGTACTTGCCAGTTGAACGGCAGCACCGCGACCATCACGCCGGTCAATCCGCCGAGCACGAAGATGAACAAGAAGCCGAGCAGAAACAGCGCGGCGCCGGTGATGCGCAATCGGCCCTGCCAGAGCGTAGCCAGCCAGCTGAAGATCTGAATCGCGGCGGGCACCGACACCGCGAAGCTGGCGGCGGAGATCAGCATCATTTCGAGCATTCCCAGGCCGGCGGTCAGCATGTGATGCGCCCACACCGCGAAGCCGAAGAACCCGGTGGCCAGCAACGCGAGCACGATGGCGCGGTAGCCCACCAGTGGCGTTCGCGCCAGCGTGTAAATCATCATCGTCACCAGGCCCGCCGCGGGAAGGAAAATGATGTAGACCTCGGGATGCCCGAAGAACCAGAACAGGTGCTGCCACAGGATCGGATCGCCGCCGCGCTCGGCGATGAAAAAAGGCCAGTCGAGCGAGCGCTCGAGCTCGAGCAGCGTGCTGCCTGCGATCACCGCGGGAAACGCGAAGATGATCATCAGCGCCGTGATCAGCATCGCCCACGCAAAAATCGGCATCCTGCCGAGCGTCATACCGGGCGCACGCGTGAGCAACACTCCGATGATCAGCTCGATCGCACCCGCGATCGCGGAGATTTCGATGAAGCCGATTCCCAACAGATACCAGTCGGCACCGATGCCGGCCGAGTACTGGCTCGTTAGCGGCGGGTACATGAACCAACCGCCGTCGGGCGCAACGCCGAAGAAAATAGTTAGAAAAAAGCGCTGCCGCCGATCGCGTATGCCCAGTACGCATACGCGCCGAGCCGTGGAAACGGCATGTCGCGCGCGCCGAGCATGTTGGGCAGCATGTAAATCGCGATCGCTTCGACCACCGGAATCGCGAACAGGAACATCATCACGGTGCCATGCATCGTGAACAGCTGGTTGTAAAGCTGTGGACTGACCAGTGTGTTGTCCGGCACTGCGAGCTGCGTGCGCATGATCAGTGCGAGCACGCCGGCCAGGACGAAAAAGATCAACGCTGTGGCGATGTACAGCAGGCCGATCTGAGTATTGTTGACGCGCGAGAAAAAACGCCAGCCGGACGCCGGTTTCCAGGCGTGCTCCAGCGCCGCCAGTTCGCCTGCCGGCCGCGGCAATGAGCTCGGCAGCGAGTCCGGCAACGCTGTGCTGCGTCACTTCAAACCGTCCAGAAACGCGGCCAATGCTGTCAGTGATTCCAGATCGAGATGACCGTACGCCGGCATGCGTGCGCCGGGCTTGATGTGCTGAATGTCGGCGACCCAGCGGCGGAAGCTGTCGGGCTGCGTCGGCAATTCGCCCGCACCGATGTAAAGCCGGCTGGCAACGTGCGTCAAATCGGGCGCAGTGCGCGGACCGTCGGCAATGCCGCGCACCGAATGGCACGCGTTGCAGCGAAGCTCCGCTGAACAAGCGCTGTCCGTTTGAGGCCGCGGTGCCGCCGGGCGCGACGGCAGGCGCCGCCTGCGCTGTCAGCCAGCGATCGAACTCCTCGGGCGCAAGGGCAACGACGTGCAGTGCCATCTTCGCGTGCTGATCGCCGCAAAATTCTGCGCACACTCCGCGGTACACACCGGGCTGTGCGACTTCAACGCGCAGCTGGTTGACCCGGCCCGGAACCATGTCAACCTTGCCCCCCAGTGCAGGCACCCAGAAGCTGTGAATGACGTCGGCACTGGTCAGCCCCAAGGTCACCGCGCGCCCGACCGGCACGCGCACTTCATTGGCGGATCGAATTTCAGTGCCGGTCACCGGATCGCGATAGCGGACTTCCCACCACCACTGCACGCCGGACACTTCGATAACCACGCCCTCCCCGCTCGGCCGTTGCAGTTGCAAGCCGCGCGCTGTCGAATAGGCAAGCAGCGCGGACAACACAACGACCGGAAAGACAATGCCGCCGCCCACCAACCATAACGCCGGATTCACCGCCTGCTTGCGACGGCCGACCAATGCCGCCGCGAGCAGCCCCATCACGCCGATGAAAATCGCGCCGGCGCCGATGCTCAGCACGGTTGCCATCTCGAGCGTTGTCGCGGCGGAGGATGTGACAGGTTGCAACACTGGGCCGGCCTCGTCGGTCCTAATGAAGCTGCCGCAGGTAGGCTGCAATGGCGCGCGCATCGTCCGGCGTCACGCCCATGTTGGGCATTAACGTCCCGGGGATCATCGCCGCCGGATTGACGATCCAGCGCGTCAGATTTTCGTCGGTATTGGGAATTCGCCCGGCGATGTAGCTGCGCAGGCCGAACGATTCGAGCGTGATCGCGACCGTCCCATTCGAGGCGTTGGCGCCTGGAATCACGTGGCACGTGCCGCATTGATACTGTTGCACCCGTTGGCGTCCCTGCTCGGCGTGGCCGGACACCTTCGAGCAGGCTGACGCGGTCGTTAGCACCAGAATGAAACCGAGACGAATGGCACCGTTGATGTTCATGGTTCACAGAGGTAGCAGCGATTTTTATCGTAACCTGCTTTTATCGACATTCAGTCAGAACCGGCGATGAGCAGAATTGTTGTTGCGTTATTGATCGCGCTGGTCGTGGCAGCCGTCGCAGCTACAGTGTTTGTCTGGAGCGGTATCTACAACATCGCGGCCAGCTCGCCGCACACACAGCCGGTGTACTCGCTGCTCGAAATGACGATGCAGCAGTCCGTGCGCCTGCGCGCGCGCGACGCCCAACCGCCAGCGCTGGATGCGCCGGGATTGTTCGAACGAGGAGCCGCGTGCTACCAGCACCGCTGCGAGCTGTGTCACGGCGCGCCGGGCGTGGCGCAGAACGACATCGCGCTCGGGATGCAGCCGGTCCCCGGTCCGCTCGTCAACGCCAACAAGCGTTTCAACACTCGCGAGCTGTACTGGATCACGCGCAATGGAATCACGATGAGCGGCATGCCCGCGTGGAAACTGCAGCTGTCGGAAGGCGATACGTGGGCACTGGTGGCTTTCATCGAGCGCTTGCCTCAGCTGACGCCGGCTGCGTATCGGCAGTTGATGGCATCGCGGCGTGATGAACGTTGCAGCATCGACGAGCAGCAAGCCGGCGGTGACCGTGCCGGTGACGTGGGCCGCGGCCGCTTTGCGGTGTCGCAGTACGGATGCCATGGCTGCCATCGCATCCCCGGCATTACCGGTGCGAAGGTCGACGTGGGCCCTCCACTGGGGGGCATCGCGCGCCGTCAGCTCATTGCCGGCCAGATCGCCAATACGCCCGAAACGATGGTGCGCTGGATTCGCAATCCGCAGGACGTCGATGCGCTGACCGCGATGCCAAATCTGGGAGTCACCGAGCACGACGCGCGCGACATCGCTGCGTTCTTGTCGACGTTGCTGTAAGTCAGGTCTATCTCGGGCATGTGGAATGCTTCACGCAAGCGATTGGACACCCTTCCGGACGCCCTAATGAGACTTGTGCGAATCACTTCACTGCTTGCCGCGGCGGCGCTCCTGACTTCGTGCGCCGAGCCCGCGCGAGAGCCGGTGACGGTGGGCGTCGGCCCGACTCCGCAGTTGCCCGCGCCGAAGACGCCGACGATTCCGACCGTGCACATCGCGCCGGCAGTCGGATGGCCCGCCGATGTCGTGCCGACTGCGGCGCCAGGCACGCGCGTCATTGCGTTCGCCAGCGGGCTCGATCATCCACGCTGGGTCTACGTGCTTCCCAACGGAGATGTGCTGGTGGCCGAGTCCAATGCACCCAAGCGCCCCGAGCACTCCGGTGTGTACTTCTGGATCATGGGCAAGGTACAGGCACGCGCAGGCGCCGGAGTACCCAGTGCAAATCGCATCACATTGCTGCGCGACGCCAATGGTGATGGTGTGGCAGAAGTGCGCTCTGCGTTTTTGACGCAGCTCAATTCGCCATTTGGCATCACGTTGGTCGGCGATCAGCTTTACGTCGCGAACACCGATGCGGTGATGCGCTATCCGTACAAGGAGGGCGAAACAGAAATCAGAGCACCGGGCACCAAGGTGGTCGATTTGCCGGCCGGGCCTTTCAATCATCACTGGACCAAGAACGTCATCGCCAGCCGGGACGGCACGAAGTTGTATGCGACCGTCGGCTCGAACAGTAACGTCGGCGAAAACGGCCTGTCGATGGAAGAAGGCCGCGCGGCAATCTGGGAGATCGATCCCGCAGCAAAAAGCCAGCGGCTGTATGCCTCCGGGTTGCGCAATCCCAACGGCATGGCATGGGAGCCCGCGACCGGAATGCTCTGGACCGTAGTCAATGAGCGCGACGACCTGGGCCATAACCTGGTGCCCGATTATCTGACGTCGGTGCGCGACGGCGGCTTCTACGGCTGGCCGTGGAGTTACTTCGGCACGCACGTCGACGAGCGCGTCGAACCCAAGCGCCCTGATATGGTTGCGAAGGCCATCGTGCCGGACTACGCACTCGGCTCCCACGTCGCTGCGCTCGGCTTGACGCACAGCGCGGGCAATACGCTGCCCGCTCAGTTCGCCGAAGGCATGTTCATCGGACAGCACGGCTCGTGGAACCGCGAACCGCGCAGCGGCTACAACGTGGTCTTCGTTCCTTTCGCTGCCGGCCGTCCGTCGGGTCAGCCGATCGATGTGCTGACCGGTTTCGTCAACGCCGACGGCAAGGCGCATGGACGCCCTGTGGGCGTTGCGATCGACCAGCGCGGGCGCGTTGCTGGTGGCCGACGACGTCGGCAACATCATCTGGCGCGTAACCGCGGCCGGTGCGAAATAGAGCGCTAGGCTGGTTGGCAGTATCGGCCTGCATGCTGGCCGCGCAAACATCGTTTGCGCAGATCAGCCCGCAGCGGCAGGCAGCCGCGACCGGAACGCCGAAAGCCGGCGCCGATACCGCCGAGGCGGCGCGGCGCGTCGTTGTTTCGACGAACGAGTTCCGGCGCCAGCAGAACCTCCCGGCGACTGGATACGCACCGCAGCTTGCGAGTGCCGCGCGCTACTTTGCAGACTTCATGGCGCGCACCGGCAAGTACGGTCATGCCGCAGATGGCGCCGAACCGGCCGCGCGCGCCAAAAGATTTGGCTACGAGTACTGCATCGTTGCCGAGAACATTGCGCAACTCTACCGGTCGGACGGCACCGGGACTGCCGAGCTCGCGACGAGGCTTTTCAAGGGCTGGCAAGACTCGCCTGAGCATCGCAAGAATATGCTCGATCCGCACGTGACCGAAACTGCGGTCGCAGTCGCTCGCGCAGCCAAGACCGATTATTACTACGCGGTGCAACTATTCGGCCGGCCGATTTCGCAATCGATCGAGTTCAAGGTGGCCAATCGGGCCGGACTTCCCGTTTCGTACGCGCTTGACGGCCGGACGTTTGAGTTGCCACCGCGCACGACGATCACGCATCAGGTTTGCAAGCCCCCGACTCTTGAATTCCGCGGGAAAACCCTGCAACCGGAAAACGGCCAGCAGTGGGCCATCGTGAACGATCAGAATGGGGTGCAACTCCAAGCGCAGTAGCCCGCGCTGTAAGGACTGATTCCTCGCGGCGACTAATGCGGGCTTAGTCTGATTGCGAGAATGCTAGATAGAGGAAGACGAATGATGACCCGACGTACCCTACTGACGACCCTGGCGGCACTCGGACTTGGAGGCGGCGCCGCTCGCACGATAGGTGCCGACTCAAAGACCAAAGCCAGCAGCGGCGTTGCCAAACTGAATTTGTCCGATGCCGAATGGAAGGCACGACTGACCGCTGAGCAGTATCAAGTGTTGCGCCGGGAAGGAACCGAATCCCCGGGCAGCAGTGCGTTGAACCGCGAGAAGCGCTCTGGGACGTATCACTGCGCGGGATGCGAGTTCCCGCTGTTTTCCAGCGCGACGAAGTACGAGAGCGGAACGGGTTGGCCAAGTTTTTACCAGCCGCTGCCCGATGCGATCGGAATCAAGACCGATTACAAACTGATTTATCCGCGCACCGAGTATCACTGCGCGCGATGCGAAGGCCACCAGGGCCATGTGTTCAATGACGGCCCCGCGCCGACGGGCAAGCGCTACTGCAATAACGGCGTGGCGCTTAAATTTGTGCCGGCGGCAGCATGAGCGCCCGGACCGTTGTAGCGCTGGTCGTCGCCGCCGGAGTCGCTGCCGGTGCGGCGTTTGCGCAGGTAGGCCAGGCGCAGCTCAATCAGGATAAGTCCGCGGCGTCCTCCACGCGCCCCGCAGCCACCGCGACGGCAACGTTTGCGGGCGGATGCTTCTGGTGCACGGAGGCGGACTTCGACAAAGTTGACGGAGTGATCTCGACGACCTCGGGCTACATCGGCGGCAAGACCGCCAACCCGACGTACGACAGCGTGTCAGCGGGCAATAGCGGGCACGCGGAAGCCGTGCAGGTGGTCTACGACCCGAGCAAGGTGACCTACGCGAAGCTGCTCGAGTATTACTGGCGCACGATCGATCCGACCACCAAAGATCGGCAGTTCTGCGATTCTGGGAATCCCTACCGAACCGCTATCTTCACGCACGACGATCAGCAGCGAGCATTGGCCGATGCATCGAAGAAGGCGCTGAGCGGCAACAAGCCGTTTCGCGAGCCAATCGTGACCGAGATCGTGAATGCGACACGGTTTTATCCGGCCGAGGACTATCACCAGGATTACTACAAGAAAAATCCGGTTCGCTATAAGTTCTATCGGCTCAATTGCGGACGCGACGCGCGGCTGAAACAACTGTGGGGCGAACAAGCGGCGCAATAGGCGGGCGCTTGATCAACGGGGTCTACGGCGTGCGCGGCGTGCGCCGTAGAAATTCATCAATGGGGTCACAGATATGCCGTGCACGACGATCGACGCCGCCACCGCGGTTAGCACGATCGACAGCAACTGTTCAGTGAGCAGCGCCGGCAAGCCCTGGCCAATCGCATATAGCAAGTAATAAATCGAGCCGATTCCGCGAATGCCGAACCAGCCGATCAGCAAGCGCTGGTCGCGTGGAATGCGGAGCCCCGCCAGCCCGAGCGCGACTGCAATTGGGCGCACTACGAAAAACAGCAATAAGAGATAGAAGACTGCATTGTTGGGCAGCACGATCAAACTCAGCATCGCCCCGACGATGACGACCACCGCCACTTCTACGATTCGTTCCAGTTGTTCGTTAAAGCCACGCACCGCCTGCGTCATGTAAGCGCCGGCTAGCTGCGGATCGGTAGCAATTTTGTCCTTGCGGCCGGCCAAGTGTTCTCCCCTCTGGGCGTCGGCGACCGCCATGGCTTCTTTGCTACTCGGCCGGCGCTCCGAGCGCTGCAATGCAAGCCCGGCTGCGAACACCGCTAGGAAGCCGTAGGTGGACGCGAGCTGCGCGGCGCCGTACGCAACGCCGATCAGACCAAGCATTAAGAACTCATCGAGCCCCACGGCTTCCTTGTGGCGCGTGCGCAGGTAGAGCACCAATTTTCCGATGGCGTATCCGCACAACGCACCGATAACCAGACCGCCGATGACGGCCCAGACAAGGTCGACCGTTAGCCAGCGCCAGTAACCGCTGCCCAGATCCCGCAAACCCAGCAGCCCGAGACCCAGCATCACGAACGGAAATGCAGTGCCGTCGTTCAGACCACCCTCGCCGGTCAAGCTGAAGCGCACTGCGTCGCGATCGCTCGGATCGGCCAGCTGCACGTCCGAGGCAAGCACCGGATCGGTGGGCGCGAGGATTGCCGCCAACAAGATCGCGGCGCCGATTTGAAGATCGAACAACAACACGCCGACCGCTGCCAGCAACGCGATCGTGGTCAGCATCGATACCGTTGCGAGCCGCAGCGTCGCGCGCCAGCGGCGATCAGGCAGCGGCAGCGTCAACTTGAGTCCAACCGCAAACAGCGAAATCAGTACCGCTGCCTCGGCGATTACCTCGAGAATTGCGTGGTCGGCTTCCGGCGACGGATCAAGCAGCGCGAGCCCGGCGGGCCCCAGCGCAAACCCGGCGGCCATATACAGCATCGACGTGCTGAGCGGCAGACGCTTCAGAAGCGTCCCCGATAGCGCCATCACGGTGAAGATGGCGCCCGCGACCAGCGCCCAGATTGCAAACGTCACGGCGCAGTCAGCACAAGCCTATGCGTTGACCGTGCGCATCACGAAGCTCAGCGAGGATGCGTGCCCGCTTTGCGCTTGGCCGCGCGTTTTGGCTTGCGCGATGACGTGCCGCGCGCGGGGCGCAGCGGCTGGTCGTCTTCGGCCGACGCCACCGCCATTGCCACCGCCGGAGTCTCCATCATCTGCTGCACGGCGGTCTGCCATTGCCGCATCGCCGAGTCGTACATCGCCATCGGATGGGTCATGCTCGCGCCGCTCATTGGCAGACCGGGCAGACCGCAGACCGGCAGCGCCGGTTGCACGGCCAGCGAGCCCTGCGCGGCGCCGACTGCGTCACGCATGCGTTCCATCATCGAGTAACTCGCGCGTACGATGTCGTTGTTCATGTCCGCAATGGCCTGCACCATCTCGCGCTGGATACGCGCGCTGTGTTCTGCCGCGGGAGCCGCGGCCTGCGCAGCCGAGCGGCCAGCGTTGCCGCCGTCGCGCACCGTCGCCATCGACTGTGCCAGCGACAACTGGCCGCCTGCACCGGCTCTCATTGCTTCCAACGTGAGTTTTTGCAGCCGCTGCAATCCGTTCAATGCAGCGTGCGCGATTTCTGCCGTAGCCGCCGTTTGTGCTTCGTAAAAATTTGCGATTGGATTGGTCAACCCTGTCTTCTGTGCCATCGGTGCGCTCCTCATGTTGTTACGCGGCGCCGTGTGTGACGCCATCGGCAGGACCAAGCCGATTTCGTCCAGCTTACGCGGCTTTGCGCACCGTCTTGCCGACGGCCTTGCGCGCAGACTTCTTGGCGGTCTTTTTTTCCGCTCCGCGTTTGGCTGTCGTCTTGCGCGCGGCAGGGCCGCGTGAGTCCGCCGCATCAGCCGCAGTGCCGTTGCCGCTCTTGCGCTTCAGGCTGGCGCGCAACGCGTCCATGATGTCGATCACCTTTGCGCTTCCAGAAGACCCTGTAGCAGCGTCGGCTACTGTGATTTCCTCGCCTGCCACTTTCTTCTGAATCTGCTCTTCGATTCGATCTTTGACATCGTCCTTGTACTGCGTCGGATCGAAGCTCTTGGATGTGATGCTGTCGATCAACTGGTTGGCGAGCGCGAGCTCCTTCGAGTTGACCTTCGCGTCGGGAATCTCGACCTCGTCGATCGACCGTACTTCATCGGCGTACAACAACTCTTGCAGAATCAGCCCCTGCTCGACGACGCGGATATTGACCAGATACTGCTTGCCGCGCGCGGCCCAGCGCCCGATTGCCGAACGTCCCGAATCCCGCATCGCTTCGGCCAGCAACCGATACGGCTTGGCACCGCCTTTGTCGGGGCCCAGGTAGTACGCCTTCTCGTAGAACACCGGGTCGATCGACGCGGCCGGGACGAACTCGGTGATTTCGACGGCGCCCGATGACGCCTGCTCAAGCGCCTTAAGTTCCTCCTTGGTGAAGGTGACGAACCGGTCCTTCTCGAATTCGTACCCCTTGATCATCTCGTTGCGGGGGACGACCTTGCCCGACTCCGCAGAGATGTACTGCTGCTTTACCCGCCCACCGCTCGCGTCGAGCATCGTGAACGAGATGCCGGCACGCGGATTCGTTGCGGCATACATCTTCACCGGAATGGTGACGAGCCCGAAGGTAATCGTCACCGACTGCAAGGAACGGGCGGCCATCAGGAACTCCTTAGAAGCGAAGAGCGTAGGCGTACGAGCGCCGCACCGGATCGGGGACCCACGAAGATCCGATTCGAACCCGCGACTTCAACCGCTTCTTCTGCGCCCACCACACCCGCCGCTGCCGAGGCGTCAGCGCGCGCAGGTAGGGACGATGCCGTATCAAGTTCATGCCGCCACCTCAGGGAAAAAGAAACGCTCTCCAATGGGCAAACCTCGCACCTGATCGGCGGTGACCCCAAAGCAAGCTGAAGTAAAGCTTTAATATTCAGGTCATTCCGTCTCTTATCTAAAGTCAAATATTAGGTTCGTTGGCCGGCTTTAAATAGAAATCGAACACATGACGATTGGCTGCATCAACGACCCAGCGCGTCGTCTGAGCCGATCCGAACTTGGCGCGATCGAATGCCCGTAGCGCGGCGATGTCTTCCGGCAACACCCGGTTGCGCGGCGCGATGTTGTTCCACCCCACCATCAAGTGGCCGCCCGCGCGCAGGTGTGTCAGGCACGCGGCGAATGCACTCTCGGCATCTTCGGGCGCATTCAATCCCCAGCCAAGGACGCCGTTGCAGATGATGAGGTCGAAGTAGCCCGGCTGTGCATGGTGTCCCAGGTTCTGCAGCTGATCGACGATGTGATGCCGGCTGCCGTACCGGCTGCGTCGTGCCACCGGATCGATCGTCCAATACTCCCGGGCACCGAACAGCTCGCCGTACCGTTGCGTGTAGGCGGCGCACCCCACGAACAGGATGCGCGCGATGTTGGTACGGCGCGCGTACTCGGGCAGGATCACTTGCTCGAGCACGCGGCGGTCTTCGGTGTGCAGTTGCGCGGACAAGCCCAGCGCGCGCCGAGCCGCCAGCATGACGGTACGCAGCAAGCCCTGAACGGCCGACACAACCACGGGCGCGGCTTCTTGCCTACGGAACCGCGCGATCGATGACCAGCGCCATCCCCTGCGTTCCGACCTTCACTTTCTCGGTGGCTCCCTCCAGGTCACCGCTCGCGGGAATCGCATTACCCGAGCGCGAAATGCGCGCATTGACGATCACTTCTTCTAGCGCAGAGATCTTCGCGGTCGGCGCCATTGCGCGCGAATCATCGAGGGTGAATTGCAAAGGCAGATCACTGACGCGCGCGCGCACGACGGCGACCGGCATGCGAGAGCCATCTGCCGGGCGCGCAAAGACGAACAACGAATCATCCGGGCGCACCTTGGATGCAAGCGATCGGCTCAACGTGACCGTCCCGCTGACGCTGCGGCCCGCAGCCACCCCACCCTCAGCGCCCTTCTGCACTTGTGCAACGGGCGGCATGCCGGCCAGTGAGCGGGCTTCGTCGATGCTGCCCTGCACGCGCTGCCTGAGCGGTGAGTCTGCGGGCGCGCTGTCCTGCAAACGCTGCCAGTAATCGGCCGCCGCTCGGTAGTCTTTGCGATCGAACGCCTCCGAGCCCGACATTGCGAGTGCCTTCCATTGGGTCGGATCGATCTGCAGTGCGAGCTGCACCAGCTCGAGCGGTTTGCCGGCGAAACTTCGTCCCTGACTCATCGCCAATGCATCGGCGTAATCGGCGAGCACGTCGGCGTCCTTCGGCAGCAGCGTGCTGAGCTTCGCGTACGCGTTGGCGGCCTCCTGGAAATTGCCCAACGCGTAATGGGTGCGCGCCAGAATGGCCCAGCCTTCGATGTTGTTCGGTTCTTTTTCGAGTCGCTGCTTGATCTGCGCGATCATCGCGTCGATCTGCTCGGGGCTGGGCTGATCGGACCCTTGCGCAGCGACCGCCGAAGGCGACAACGCGTCCGGAGTGCCGATGTGCCAGTAAAGCGCGCCGGCTGCAACCGGAATGATCACCGCCACCGCAGCCGCCGACCAGCGATGCGGACGGCGTTCGATGCGTCCCGACTCGGGCGTCGCGCGCACTTCGGTCAATAGCCGTTTCTCGAGCTCACTTTTCGACTCGGCGTGTTGTTCGGCAGAGATGGTGCCGCGCGCCAGGTCCGCATCGAGATCGGCGAACTGATCCTTGAAGATGGTGATGTTGGCGGCAGAATGTTCGACCGACTGTCCAACGCTCGGTCGCAGCAATGGCCACAGCAGCCAGGCAAGCGCCACCGTCACCATCGCGATGGCGATGATCACGAATGCAGTCACTGGGGTGTGCTGGCCGGCCCGCCGAGCAGGCGTTCAGCCTCGGCACGCTCGGCGTCGGTCAGCGGCCGTTCGGTGACGCGTCGGCGGCGATTGCCCTGCGCACGCATGAAAGCAAGCAGCGCAGCAATTGCGAGCAGGGCCGGGCCGAACCACAGCAGCAGCGTGTGCGACTTCACCGGCGGGCGATACAAGACGAAATCACCGTAGCGCGCGACCATGAAGTCGCGAATATCAGCGTCGCTTCGTCCCGCACGGATCTGCTCGTTGATCTCACGGCGCAAATCGACGGCGAGTTCGGCGTTCGACTCGGCGATCGACTGGTTCTGGCACACCAGACAACGCAATTGGTCGGCCAGCGCCGCTGCGCGGCGCGCGCCCGCCGCATCAAGTTGCATGGCAGGCGTGCGGCCCGTGACGCCGCTCGACAGCAGCGCCAGCAGCACGCACGCGATCGCGCTTCGCAGCAGCATCATGACTTCCGTAGCTGCTGCACCAGCGGCAATATCTTGTCGCGCCAGGCCTCTTCGGTGATCGGCCCGATCTGCTTGAAGCGAATCACGCCGGTCTTGTCGATCAAAAACGTTTCGGGCACGCCATAGACGCCGTAATCGATGCCGACGCGCCCGTCGGTGTCCACGACCGACAACTGGTACGGGTCGCCGAATTGTCCAAGCCAGCCCAACGCCGCCTCGCGCTTGTCCTTGTAGTTCAGCCCCACGATCGGAATGACGTTCTTCTTCGCAAGGTCGACCAGCAGTGGATGCTCGATACGGCATGCCACGCACCATGATGCCCACACATTGAACAGCCACACCTCACCCTGCATCTGCTTGGGCGAAAACGATTGCTCTGGCCGCGCAAGCTGCGTCAGTTGAAATGCCGGCGCCGGCTTGCCAATGAACGGCGACGGTACTTCGCGCGGATTCAGTCCCAGCCCGACGAACAAAAATCCTGCGAGAACAACAAAGATCCCGAGCGGAAGCACAAACCGCAGCGCCGACTTCGGCTCTGCCGGTGCCGGTGTGGGCGGCGAAGCGTTCGCCGATTCGACCACTGTGGCGCCGCGGACTTCGTTCACGCAGACACCCGTGCCGATGCCGTTTGATCGCGCCGCGCGAGGAGTCGATAGCGGCGATCCGACAACGCCAATACGCCGCCCAACGCCATCAGCACGCACCCGCCCCAGATCCAGGTCACGAGCGGCTTGTGATACACGCGCACGCTCCAGGCGCCGGACTCGAGTGCGCCCGGATCGATGGGCTCGCCGAGCGACACGTAGATATCGCCCCTGACGCCGGTGTCGATCGCGGCTTCGGTCATGGGCATCTTCTGCACGTTGTAGATGCGCTTTTCAGGGTGCATGGTTGCCACCCGATTGCCGTCACGGGTGACTTCGACCGCACCGCGCACGCCCGTATAGTTCGGTCCCGCGATCTTCTGAGTTCCGTCGAACCTGATGTCGTAGCGGCCGACTTGCGCTGTGTCGCCGACGTTCATCCGCATGTCGCGCTCGACCTGGTAACCGTTGACGACGGTCACGCCGACGACGAACACGGCAATGCCGAGATGAGCCAACTGCATGCCCCAGTAGGAGCGGCCCTGCGCTCGCAGCCGCTCAGTTAACCCCCCACGCAAATGGCGAACCCGCTCCTTGATGTTGAGCACGATCGACGCCATCACCCAGAACGCGAGGAACAGTCCGACGCTGATCAGCGGCGTCCAGCGGCCGGCGATCACCGGAACGATCAGCGCCGACACCAGCGCGACGCCGAATGCCCATTTCAAGCGCGTTGCGAGATCGGGCAGCTCGGCCTTCTTCCAGCGCGCCATCGGCCCGATGCCCATCAGGAACACGAGCGGCGCCATCACGGCGCCGAACACCAGGTTGAAATACGGCGGCCCGACCGAGGCTTTCGGCAGCGCGAGCGCGTCGAGAAACAGCGGATACAACGTGCCGAGCAGCACCGAACCCGCTGCCACCGCCAGCAGAAGATTGTTCAGCAGCAGAAACGACTCGCGCGACACCGTTTCGAACTTGCCGCCCAGGCCAACCTTCGGTGCACGCCACGCAAACAATGCGAGCGACGAGCCGATGACGAACACCAGAAACGCAAGGATGAAAACGCCGCGCTTCGGATCGGTCGCGAACGCATGCACCGACGTCAACACACCGGAGCGGACCAGAAACGTGCCGAGCAACGACAGCGAGAACGCACAGATCGCGAGCAGTACTGTCCAGCTTCTGAAGCTGCCACGCTTTTCGGTCGCAGCCAGCGAGTGAATCAGCGCAGTGCCGAGCAGCCACGGCATAAACGACGCGTTCTCCACCGGATCCCAGAACCACCAGCCGCCCCACCCCAGCTCGTAGTACGCCCACCAGCTGCCGAGCGCGATACCACACGTCAAGAAGCACCACGCAAGCGTCGTCCACGGACGCGACCAACGTGCCCACGCGGCGTCGAGCTTGCCGCTCAGCAACGCCGCTATTGCGAACGAGAACGCAACCGAGAAACCGACATAGCCCATGTAAAGCATCGGCGGGTGAAACACCATGCCGGGGTCCTGCAGCAGCGGGTTCAAGTCGCGGCCGTCCGCAGCGGCCGGAAACAGGCGATCGAACGGGTTCGATGTCAGCAGCATGAACAGCAGAAAGCCGATCGAGATCACACCCTGCACGCCGATCACGCGCGCGACCATGTCGTCCGGCAGATGACGCGAAAACACTGAGACCGCAAACGTCCACCACGCGAGCATCAGCACCCATAGCAGCAGCGAACCTTCATGCGATCCCCAGCTCGCGGCGATCCGATAGTGCAGCGGCAGTTGGGAGTTGGAATTACTCGCGACGTTGACGACCGAGAAGTCGTTGACGACGAACGAATACAGCAGGCAAGCGAACGCAAGCGTGACGAACAACACCTGCCCGCGCGCGGCGGGACGCGCCACCGCCATCCAGGTACGGTCGCCGCGCGCGGCGCCGGCGATCGGTAGTACGGCCTGCGCTGTTGCGAGCAGCAGCGCCAGAATCAAAGCGAGGTTGCCGATTTCTGGAATCACAATGGTTTTACTGCAACGTCTTGCGCGCTTTCTGCGCCTGTTCGACTGCGTACGCGGCTTCGGGCGGCGTGTAATTCTCGTCGTGTTTCGCCAGCACTTCGTGCGCTCGAAACACCCCGTCTTCGCCGAGCTTGCCCTGCGCGACGACACCTTTGCCTTCCTTGAACAGGTCCGGAAGGATGCCGGTGAACACGACCGGAATGATCTTCGCGGTATCGGTGACGTTGAACGAGACCGTCAGCCCGTCGGACTGGCGTTTAAGGCTGCCCTGCTCCACCAGGCCACCGACTCTGAATGCCTTTCCCTGCGGCGCCTCTTTGTTGGCAATCTGCGACGGGCTGTAAAAGAACACGAGGTTCTGCTGAAACGCAGAAAGGACGAGCGCGGCGGCCACGCCGAGCACGGCAAGTCCGCCAACGATCAGCGTCAGTCGTTTATGACGAGGCTTCATTGAGAATTCGCACTTCGTGCGGCTTCCTGTATCGAGTTCGCTGCTCTAACTTCCGTAACTGCATTTCTACGCCGCGCTCGCAACATCCAAAGTTCGATCGCGATCACCACCACCACGGCCGCGTACGAGCCCCAGACATAGAACCCGTAGCCGCCCATCGCCCAGAAATCTGCCGCGCTCCCCCAGTTCACTTGAGCCTTCCTTGCGCCAGAAGTTCCTTAGTCCATTCGGCGCGCTTCTCCCGTTCGAGCACGATGCTGCGTACACGATGCAACGCGGCGCCGATGCTGTACATCCAAAACGCAAGCGCCATCAGCAGCATGCCCAGCAACATCGTCGCCGCCATTGAAGGTGAGCGCGTCAGGCTGACCGAAGAGCCCTGGTGCAGCGTATTCCACCACTGCACGGAAAAGTAAATGATCGGAATGTTGATGACACCGACCAGCGCGAGTACCGCGCCGGCCTTATCCGCGCGGCGCGGATCGTCTATCGCGGCCTGCAGCGCGATAAATCCGAGATACAGGAACAACAACACCAGTTCGGACGTCAGACGCGCATCCCATACCCAGTAGGTGCCCCACGTGGGTTTGCCCCACAGCGACCCCGTGATCAACGCAAGCACGGTCATCAACGCGCCGGTCGGCGCGATCGCGCTTGCCATCATCGACGACATGCGCGTGTTCATGATCAGGCCTACTGCCGCCCAGCATGCCATCACGAGATAAAGAAACATCGACATCCACGCCGCGGGCACGTGAATGAAGATAATGCGATACGAATCGCCCTGCGTTGCATCGGTCGGCGCGACGAAAAATCCGACGTACAACCCGAACGCTGCGAGCACGGCAGCCAGCGCAAAGAACCACGGCGTCATCGCTCCCGCCAGCGGGAAAAACGTCTGCGGCGACGAAAACCAGAACAAACCCGGTTTCGATCTCGAACCGACGCTGACGCTACTCATGTCATTCAACCGAAATGCGAAGCGCGATCGCCACGGCCCACGGCGTCAATACCGCCGCAGATAAGGCGAATGCGCCCAGCAGGAGTAAATAGGCGGTGACGCTAAGGCCGGAAGCGGCTGCGCCAACCGCGCCGGCGCCGAAAATCAATACCGGAATATAGAGCGGCAACACGAGCAAAGATGTTAGCACTCCACCTCCGCGCAACCCGAGTGTCAGCGCTGCACCAATCGAACCGATCAGCGACAGCACCGGCGTGCCGAGCGCCAACGAAACCACGAGCACCGCGGTAGCCGCTGCGTCCAGATCGAAGACAACACCGAATGCGACCGCCATTACTGTCAGCGGCAAACCGGTCGTGATCCAGTGCGCCGCCGCCTTGCCGAGGACGATCAGCGATAACGGTTCGGCCGACAGCAGCATCTGCTCCAGCGTGCCGTCGGCGTAGTCGTTCGCAAACAAGCGCGGCAGCGACAAAATGGCGGCTAGCAGCGCCGCGACCCACACCACGCCTGGCGCGATGTCGCGCAAAAGCGCGGGCTCCGGGCCGATGCCCAGCGGGACCATCGTCACCACCACAACGAAAAAGAACAATGTATTAAGCACATCGGATTTTTGCCGCATCGCTAACAGAAGATCGCGGCGAATTACCTGCCAAAAGACGCTCAGCATGCGACTTCAGGAAACCAAAGCCGCATTGCCGGCAAGCTCGATATGCTGCTGACGCGGCACGTCGATCGCAACGTCTTGATGGGTGACCAGCACTACCATGTTGCCGTTGCCAACATGAGTTGCAATCCGCTCCGAAAGGGCTTCAACACCGCGCCGATCGAGCGCGATAAACGGCTCATCCAGAATCCACAGCGAAGCAGTCGTCGTTGCAAACAGCCGCGCCAGCGCGACGCGGCGGCGCTGACCTTGCGACAAGCGGCGCGCGAGGGTGTGCTCGTACGGCGCAAGGCCGACGGCGTCGAGTGCTCTCCTGATCATCTCGTGCTCGACGTCGCGGCCGGCTACCGACTGGGCCACCTTTACGTTCTCGATCACCGTCAAGTCATCCTTGACGCCGTTTAGATGGCCGACGTAGACAAGGTTCTTCCAATACTCCTCGCGCTGCGCGCGAATGTTCCGGCCGTGCCAGCGAACTTCACCCGCCGCAGGCTCGAGCAAGCCGCACAGCATTCTCAACAGGCTGGTCTTGCCGGTGCCGTTCGGCCCCGCCACCCGCAGCAGCGATCCAGGCACGACAACGAACTCGAGCGCGGCAAACAACACGCGTTCGCCGCGCTCGCAGGAGAGATTGACAGTGTCGAGCATCGGCACGCGTTATAAGCGATGGCGCCACTATGCGATAGTCGGAAAAATGGCTTCGCCGCAAACTTCACCCCTGATGCCGGCACTCGGAACGCCGCTCTCGACGGCTGCGCTGAAGGTGATGTTGCTCGGCTCAGGTGAGCTCGGCAAGGAAGTGATCATCGCCCTGCAGCGGCTCGGCGTCGAAGTGATCGCGGTCGACCGTTATGCAAACGCGCCCGGCCATCAGGTCGCACATCGCGCGCATGTGATCAACATGGCGGATCCCGCGGCGCTGCGTGCGTTGATCGAGACCGAGCGCCCGGCGATCGTCGTCCCCGAGATTGAGGCAATCGCTACCGATACGCTGGCAGCCGTCGAGCGCGACGGACTGGCGCGTGTCGTGCCGACCGCGCGCGCAGCGCAGTTGACGATGAACCGCGAGGGCATTCGCCGGCTGGCCGCCGAAACATTGGGGTTGCCCACGTCGCCGTTTCGCTTCGCCGATTCGCTGGACGAGATGCGTGCAGCGGCGCATGCGCTCGGGCTGCCGTGCATCGTCAAGCCGGTGATGTCGTCGTCGGGCAAGGGACAAAGCCGCGTCAACGCCGCGGCAGAGATCGATGCCGCTTGGCACCACGCCAATGCCGGCGGGCGTGTGGCACTCGGTCGCGTCATCGTCGAAGGTCTGATCGAGTTCGACTACGAAATCACGTTGCTGACGGTGCGCGCGGTCGGTCGCAACGGAACGATCGAAACCTATTTCTGCGAGCCGATCGGCCACGTGCAAGTCGCCGGCGACTATGTTGAGAGCTGGCAGCCGCAGGCGATGTCGGCACCGGCGCTTGCCAAGGCGCGTGACTACGCGAAAGCCGTGACCGACAACCTCGGCGGCACCGGCATCTTCGGAGTCGAGTTGTTCGTAAAGGCGGATGCGGTTTGGTTTTCAGAGGTCAGCCCACGGCCGCACGACACCGGCATGGTGACGATGGCAACGCAGTGGCAGAACGAATTTGAATTGCATGCACGCGCGATGCTCGGCCTGCCGGTCGATACTTCCTTGCGCAATCCCGGCGCCAGTGCGGTCATCTACGGCGGCCATGACGCACAGGCGATGAAGTTTGATGGCGTGGTCGAGGCGCTCGCCGCCGAAGGAACGGACGTCAGACTCTTCGGCAAGCCGGAGTCTTTCGTCAAACGCCGCATGGGCGTGGCGCTGGCGCGCGCGGCAACGACGGCTGAGGCCCGAACGCGCGCGAAGGCATGCGCGAGGACGATCACGCCGCGACCTGCGTGAAGCGGCCGGAGCGGCGGATCAAACGCCGCGATTGACCGCATCGCCGCTCGCAATTCCGCGTATGGCCGCTCAGAGGGTGCGGTCTACAATCCGCCCTCCGCGCGTCAACTGAGCTCGTCGCTTTGACACTCAGCAGCGCTCGACTTGAACACCATGAAAATACTCGTCGTCGACGACCACTCGCTCATCACCGATGCACTCAGTGTGTTGTTTCTGGATCTCGATCCAACCGCTGAAGTCATCACGACCCGCACCGCCGAAGGCGCGCTGAAGATCCAGGAAGAGCAGCCCGAGCTCGATCTGGTCGTGCTCGACCTCGGGATGCCGGGCGTATCGGGCACTGCTTTGCTGGAAGCCATGGTGGCCAAGGCGCCGGAGATGAAGATTCTGGTGCTTTCGGGCAATCAGGATCAACGCAGCGTGATGCGGGTACTGCAACTCGGCGCCGCCGGCTTCGTGCCGAAATCGATGGCATCGGAAACGCTGCTGTCCGCCGTCAAGTTCGTCCTGTCGGGCGGCGTTTACATTCCCGCCGACTTGCTGGAAGAAGTCAACCGCGCCGGCATCTTCGGAAGTTCCGAACGCTCGCGCGATAGCGATGGGGGACGAGTCGAGTTGACCGAGCGTCAGGAGCAGGTGTTGAAACTGCTGGCGCGTGGTGCGCCGATCAAGATCATCTGTCGCGAACTTGGTTTGTCGGAAGGCACGGTCAAGACGCACGTGACCGCGATCTATCGCGCCTTCGGCGCGTCGAATCGCACGGAAGCGCTGCTGGCTGCTCGAAGGCACGGGTACGACATAGGGTAGCGACAGCTGCTAAGTCGCAGCGCGCAAGCGTTGGGCGGCGCTGCCCTGCCTGGGCGACGTAGGCGGCGCGGCTGCGCCAGTCGCTGCTGCTGTACGAAACCTACCCCTTACGTCGCGTCGCTAGCCGACGCAGTTTCATCCGCGGTTGGCCGCACCATCGGCAGCGTCGTTATGCCGAGGATTTCGGCGAGGGTGTTGTTTAGCACCGCGGCTGTGGTTGGCTTCTGCAATACCGTTGGCTCTTCGACACGGCTGCGAGCGATCGACGATGCCATCGTCGGCGACAGTTCCATTCGTTCGTGCATGACGCGCTGAAACTCGGACAGCACATCGACGCCCTGAACCGCCGTCAGCATCACGACCGGAATCGGAAATCCGACCAGTTCGCGCACCCGGAACACCGCCTCGACGCCGCTGATCGAATGAGGGCCGAGATTGTGATCGGCGAGGATGGCGTCGATGCGCTGTTGAACGCTGATGCGCTTGATCAGCTGCGCGTTGTAGCCGGTCGACGGAACGACCTCCGCACCCCACGATTTGATCAGGCGTGTCAGGCTGTTCAGGATTTCGGCGTTGTCTTCAATGACGACGAACGTGAATCCATGCAGCGGCCGGATCGTGACATCGAGCGTTTCCGGCGAGCTGCGCTTGATGCGCGGCGGTGAACTGGAGCGCGGCACTTCGACCCGAAACACGGTGCCGGTGCCCGGTCGCGTCGTGACGATGAGCGGGTGGCCCAGCAGTCCGCAAATGCGCTTGACGATCGACAACCCCAGCCCGAAGCCCGAGCCGCTGTTCTCGGCCTTCGAACTTTCGCCGCGATAGAACTCTTCGAAGATGCGATCCAGCTCGCCCTGCTTGATACCGGGACCGGTGTCCCAGATTTCCAGGCTGATCAGTCCGTTGCGGGGGCGCGCTGCGAGCAGCACCCCGCCCTTCTGCGAGTACCGAATCGCGTTAGCCAGTAAATTTCGAATCACTCGCTGCAGCAGCAGCGCGTCGCTGTCGATTGGAATACCGGCGCGCCGGATGCGCAGTGACAGCCCCTTCGACGCAGCCAGTGGCGTGAACTCCTGCTCGAGCAGCGAGAACATGTCGTCGATGATGACCTGCTCGACCCGCGGTTGAATCGATCCCGAATCGAGGCGCGAGATCTCCAACAACTCTTCGACCAGCTTCGACAATGTCTCGACTGCGGTCGACAGATTGTTGACCAGCGGCTCAAGCGGGCCATGCGCGCGCTTCTTCAGCAATGACACATAGATGCCAATCGCCTGCAGCGGCTGCCGCAGGTCGTGACTCGCAGCCGCAAAGAACTGGGTCTTCGAGCGCGTGGCGTTTTCGGCCTCACGCCGTGCCTCCTCAGCCATGCGCTTCTCGGCGACGAGTTGCTCGACCAGCACTTCGTTTTCGTACGTGTTCTTGACCGACTCGAACACCGCGTTGCCGAAGTCCCGGCCGTACAGGACGGTGAACAAAAATACCGCAGTCATCACGACGGCGGCGGTGTAGTACGTGGGGTCCTGTACCCAAATCATGCGCACGATCAGCGGCAATACCGCCAGTAGCATGAAGACATGGAACGCGGGACGGTGGCTGGCATACAGCGTCAATGAACCGAACGCGACGCTCAGTACGACGGCGACCAGCACGACCTGATGCAGCGGCTGAGTGTCAGAGAAAAACATGAAACCCGCGACGCCCCACAGCACGCCGGCGGCCACCGCCTGCACGACCCAGCGTGTGGCCCACGAGTCGACCGAGTCCGCTATCCGCTCTGCGCGTCGAAATCGGTACGAAAGGCGTAACCGCGAAAGCGATTCGAGCAGAATCAGCAGCGACCAGCCGAGCAGCAAGTCCTGGTTGATCCAGTTCCACAACACCATCACCAGCGCGAATGCGCCGACGATGCTGACCAGCACCGACTGCGGTACCTGGCGGTACACCGACGCCATCACGCCGGCAAGAATTTTCTCCTGCCGCTGTTCGGGCGTCTCTTCGGCAAAGCCGAATCGGGTCAGTGGGCCGGACATCGCGCTTGTGTCATCGTTAGGGCGCGATCATAGGCGAGGACGCGGGCCTCGGCGCACGCTGAAGTGCGCTTAAAAGCGATGCAGAGAGCCTGCAGTTTGTATCAAACGAGGCTCGGATAACGGCTCAGCTCAAGGGTGGCGCTGCCGCTGCGCTTTACAACCAACCGAGCGTGGCCTCCCACCGGCAGCGTCAGCTTGCGCAGCGAATGGCCAAATGGCAATCCGCTGAACACCGGAACGCCGCTGATCACGCGCAAGCGTTCAAGTACAACGTCCAGACTGAAGCCGTTGTCATTCGGCATCGGCATGATCGGCGAAAAGTCGCCGAGCACGATCGCCGCCTGCCGCTGCAGAACTCCGGCATGTGCCAACTGATAAAACATCCGCTCGAGTTTGTACGCCGGCTCGTTCACGTCCTCAAAAAACAGAATGCCGCCGCTCACGCGCGGAAAGTACGGCGTTCCGAGCAACGCGACGACCATCGCCAACGTGCCGCCCCAGAGCCGCCCGGAGATATCCGCACGCGGCCCTTCGATTTCAAGCTCGAGCGCGTACCGCTTCGTGTTCAGCAAGCCGAAAAAATGTTCGATCGTGAACGCGCTCGGCTCGGGCGCACCAAACTCGATGGCGCAGGGGCCCGCGAAGCTCACCCCGCCGCGCGCCAGATACGCCAGGTTGAACGCAGTGAAATCGCTGTAGCCCACCATCAACGGCCTACGCGCCTTGATCGCCGCGAAATCGATCCGATCGAGAAGCCGCGAGATTCCGTAGCCACCGCGCGCCGAGACCACAAGAGCGATCGTCACGTCGGTGGCAAAGCGCTGCAGATCCGCGAGCCGCAACGCATCGTCGCCGGCAAACCGTTGCGCGCGCGCAAAAACGCTATCGCCCGCTTCGACTGTCCATCCGCGCGCCGAGAACAACGCAGCAGCGCGATCCACTGCCGCGGGGTCCGGAACAAATCCGGACGGTGCGACGATGCCGACGCGCTTACTCGGCGTCGTCGGCATCGGGCGGCAAGCTGCCTTGGCGCTTCAACTCGCGCCGCTCGACAAAGAAGCTCGACAACAGTCGGCGGCTTTCGTCTGCGAGCACGCCCGCGCGAACCTCGGTGTGGTGGTTTAGGCGAGGCTCAGCGAACAGGTCGATCACGCTGCCACACGCGCCGGTCTTGGGATCCGCGGCACCGTAAATCAGCCGCTTGATCCGCGCGTGCTGCATCGCGCCCGCACACATCGCACATGGCTCGAGGGTCACGTACAGCTCGCAATCGTTGAGCCGGTAGTTGCCGAGCAGCTGCGATGCAGCGCGGATTGCTCGAATCTCCGCATGCGCGGTCGGGTCTGCATTGCCAATCGGCTGATTGAATCCGGTCGCCAGGATTTTGTGGTCTTTGACCACCACGGCGCCGACTGGCACTTCAGACAGAGCCCACGCGTTATGCGCCTGGTCAAGCGCAAGCCGCATGAAAGTTTCATCGGTGTCCGCTTCGCCCGGCACGTTGTCGCCGCCTTCACCGCCTTCGGTGACTTCTATCTGGCTGGCTAGCCATGCCTGGCGGCGCGACTCGCGCTGCAACTCGTTCGCGCTGCGAGCTTGCGCCACAGCGTCGGCAATGCCCTCGAAGTCAAGTTGTTGTGCTGCATCGGACAGCCCATCTGGGATCGCTCCCCTGCGGTAGTCGGTGCCGTAATCCGACCGTTGCAGGAAGCCCGCATCGACCATCCAGCGACGCAGTTCGACGTGATCGGTGGCGACCATCACACCGGCGCCCGCGAGGAATCGTTTGAGGATTTCGTTGGCTTCCTTCTCGGTGAACGACGCCCCCGACGGGAATGCCAGCGCAGCGCTCGCGAAAAGCAATTCGAGGTCGCCTCCCGCCTTCTGCTGCAGCGTCGACAGATGCACACCCTGGCGCAAGGCAAGCTGCGACATGCGCTCGATCCAGTCGTTCGCGCTCAGCGCCGTGCCGATTTCAGTCATCGGCGAAGTCTACTAACTACTCCCATTCGATCGTTGCCGGCGGCTTCCCACTGATGTCGTAGACGACGCGGTTGATGCCCCGCACTTCATTGATGATGCGGTTCGATACGCGGCCGAGCAGTTTGTGCGGCAGCTCGGCCCATTCCGCCGTCATGAAATCCGATGTTTGCACCGCTCGCAATGCGACGACCCACTCATAGGTCCGGCCATCGCCCATCACGCCGACGCTCTTGACGGGCAAGAACACGGCAAACGCCTGGCTCGTGCGGTCGTACCAGCCGCTCGCTCGAAGCTCCTCGACGAAAATCGCATCGGCGCGCCGCAATAAATCCGCGTACTCGCGCCTGACCTCGCCCAGAATTCGCACGCCGAGTCCCGGACCGGGAAAGGGATGCCTGAAGACCATTTCTCGCGGCAGTCCGAGCGCAACGCCCAGGTTGCGCACTTCATCCTTGAACAGTTCGCGCAGCGGCTCCAGCAATTTCAGATGCAGCGTTTCCGGAAGGCCACCGACGTTGTGGTGGCTCTTGATCGTCATCGCCTTCTTTGTCTTAGCGCCCGCTGATTCGATCACGTCGGGATAAATGGTCCCCTGCGCAAGCCACTTGGCCTCAGTTCCTCGATCTCGGAGTTTCGTGGCTTCGTCCTGGAATACGTGAACGAATTCACGGCCGATGATCTTGCGCTTGGCCTCTGGATCCGTTTCTCCGGCAAGCGCATCCATGAACCGATCGCTGGCATCGACGTGCACGAGTTTGATGCCCAAGTGCTGCTGAAACGTATCGACCACTTGTTGCGCTTCGTTCAACCGCAACAATCCCGTGTCGACGAAGACACACGTAAGCCGTGCCCCAATCGCGCGCTGTATCAGGACGGCTGCGACCGATGAATCGACACCGCCGCTCAGTCCCAGAATGACTTCGTCGCGCCCGACCTGCGCACGAATCCTTTCAATCGCCTCGCCCGCGTAGTCGCCCATCACCCAGTCGGCCTTGCAGCCGCAGATGTCGAGCACGAAGCGGGTCAGGATCGCCTGCCCTTGCAAGGTGTGCGTCACTTCAGGATGGAACTGCACGCCGTACAAGCCGCGCGCTTCGTCGGCCATGCCCGCGATCGGACAGGTCGGTGTCGAAGCCATCAGCGAGAAGCCCGGCGGCAGTTCGGTGACCTTGTCGCCGTGGCTCATCCAGACCTGCAGGAGGCCGTGACCATCGGCCGTGCGCTTGTCCTCGAGGTTCGACAGCAAGCGTGTGTGCCCGCGCGCCCGAACTTCCGCATAGCCGAACTCGCGATGCGTGCTCGCTTCGACTTGCCCGCCCTGTTGCACCGCCATTGTGAACATGCCGTAGCAAATCCCGAGCACCGGCACGCCGAGCTCGAACACGGCAGGCGGTGCCCGCAACTCGTGCGCCTCGTAGGTTGAAGCGTGGCTGCCCGACAGGATCACGCCCTTCGGTGCGAACTCGCGAACGAAAGTATCGTCGACGTCGTACGGATGGAGCTCGCAATAGACGCCCGCTTCGCGCACGCGGCGCGCGATCAGTTGCGTTACTTGCGAGCCGAAGTCGAGAATCAGAATCCGGTCGTGCTTCAACGACTCCGTGCTCGCCGACTCATCCACTGCTAGGTCTCGAGGCGGTAGTTGGGCGCTTCCTTCGTTATTCGCACGTCATGAACGTGCGATTCGCGCATCCCCGCGGCCGTGATTTCGACAAACTGCGCCTTGGTGCGCATCTCGTCGATCGAGCGGCACCCGCAGTAACCCATGCTCGAGCGCAGGCCGCCCGTCATCTGAAACATGATGCTAAGCACGCTGCCCTTGTAGGGCACCATGCCTTCGATGCCCTCGGGCACGTACTTGTCGACGTTGGCGTCGTTGTCCTGCAGGTAGCGCTCGGCGGAGCCTTCGGTCATCGCGCCGATACTGCCCATGCCGCGATAGCTCTTGTACGAACGGCCCTGAAACAAAATGACTTCGCCGGGCGCTTCCTCGGTGCCCGCGAACATGCCGCCCATCATCACCGAGTGAGCGCCCGCCGCGAGTGCTTTGGCGACGTCGCCTGAATAACGGATGCCGCCGTCGGCGACCACCGGCACGTTCGTGCCGTCGAGCGCCTTGGCAACGTTGGACACCGCGGTGATCTGCGGCACGCCGACGCCGGCCACGATGCGCGTCGTACAGATCGAGCCGGGCCCGATGCCTACCTTGATGCCGTCCGCACCGGCGTCTACCAGCGCACGCGCCCCTTCTGCGGTGGCGACGTTGCCGCCCACCACATCGACATCCGGAAAATTCTTCTTCACCCAGCGCACGCGATCGAGCACACCCTGATGGTGTCCATGTGCAGTGTCGACGATCAAAACATCGACCCCCGCCCGCACCATCAACTCCGCCCGCTCATCGGAGTCAGGACCGGTGCTGATCGCACCGCCGACCTTCAGCTTGCCCAGATGGTCCTTGGCAGCGTTCGGATGCTCGGTTGCTTTCGTAATGTCCTTCACGGTAATCAGGCCGCGCAGCTCGTCGTCGCCGTTGATGACCAGTACGCGCTCCAGACGGTGCTCGTGCAGCAGCGCCCGCGCTTCGTCCGGACTCGTGCCCTCGCGCACGGTCACCAGACGCGCGCGCGGAGTCATGATGGCGCGGATCGGGGCATCGAGTCGTGTCTCAAAGCGCAGGTCGCGGTTGGTCACGATCCCGACGACGCGCTTGCCTTCGACCACCGGCAACCCCGAAATCTTGTGAGCGCGCTGCAGCTCGATCGCATCGCGCACCGTCATGTCCTGCGTGATCGTGATCGGGTCGCGCAGCACGCCGGCTTCGTGGCGCTTGACCTTCATCACCTGAGCCGCCTGCTCTTTGGGGGTCATGTTCTTGTGAACGATGCCGATACCCCCCTCCTGCGCAAGTGCAATCGCTAGCCGCGCTTCAGTCACGGTATCCATCGCCGCCGAAACGAGCGGGATGTTCAAGGAGATGTTGCGGGAGAGGCGGGTAGAAAGCTGTACGTCGCGGGGGAGAACCGCCGAGTGGGCGGGGACGAGCAGCACGTCATCGAAAGTCAGCGCTTTTTGTACCAACCGCATACTTTTCCTCAGACGCAAAGACGGAGTATACGGGCAACGTGTGTACGGCCCGTCCGCTGCGTGGCCGCTCCCGCGGGCACGCGGTGAGCTGCGGCGGTCCCGGCCCTTACGGCTAACCCGTACGACTTAGCGCGTAGCAATAGCGGGTTCTTTACACCCTGTTTGCGCATTCGGTGCTCTTGCCCTTGCCCGCCAAAGCGTCGGAAAATAGGCCTACGGTCAGGAGAACGTATGTTTGCTTACGCACAATTGATTCGGGCGATCGTTACGGTGGCGATAGTTTTGGCTGGATTTGCTTCCACACCGAGCGAGGCCCAGTGGGCGTGGAAGGACGGCAATGGACGCCTGGTGTACTCGGACCGGCCGCCCCCATCCGACGTCAAGCCGGCCAGCGTCGTGCGTAAGCCGAATACGCAAGTGTTGGCAAACCCCGCTCCGGCCAGCGGTCCGCTGGATGACTCGGGCAAACCGTCCGAAGCGAAGAACTCCGACACAAAGAACGCACCCGCCTCGAACGCACCGAAAACAATCGCCGAACGCGAAATGGAATTTCGCAAGCGCCAACAGGAGCGCGCAGACAGCGACAAGAAAGCAGCCGAAGAGCAAACGAAGAATGCAACCAAGACGGCCGAATGTGATCGGGCACGCGGCTACATGAAGTCCCTCGAGGACGGCGTCCGCATCACGCGCACCGATGCATCGGGAAATCGGGAGTTTCTGGACGACGCTCAACGCGCCGCAGAAGCCGACCGGACTCGCAAGATCATCCAAAGCACCTGCAGTTAAGGCTTGGCGTTCCGCCTGCGCCGCAGCTCGGCACGAGCTCTGCGGCCTTCCATTGGATCGATAGTCAGCGGGCGATAGAGCTCGACGCGGTCTCCGTCCAGCAGCGGCTGCTCGAGTGAGCAGCGTCTGCCCCAGACTCCCGTATCGGTCGAATCTTTCAGTTCCGGCCGGCGCGCAAGAATTTGTGCCGCCCCAATGGCCTCCCGCACGGTCGAGCCGGGCGGCACCTTTACCTCGCTGACATCTTCGACGCCCGGCGCGCAGTACGCGACGGTGACTCGCAGCCAGCTCGATTCCATCAGCGCGCGCGACGGTGAGATATAAAGCCGAATTGTATTGGCGGCGCGCGTGCATCCATCGCGCGACTCTTAGTGACGATTGTTCAAAACAAAAAGGCGCACCATGACTACTCGATCGAGGAGCGGTACGAGGCCGGCATCGCGCTCGAAGGCTGGGAAGTCAAGTCGATACGCGCTAACCAGGTGCAGTTGAACGAGGCGTTCGTGGTCGTACGCAGCGGTGAGCTGTATCTGCTGAATGCGCACGTCAGTCCGCTGCCGACGACTTCGACGCACGTCAAAGCCGAGCCGACCCGTACGCGCAAGCTCCTGCTGCATGCGGCAGAAATACGAAAGCTGATCGGGAAAGTCGAGCGTGCGGGTTACTCGCTGGTGCCGCTGAACATGCACTACAGCAAGGGGCGCGTGAAACTCGAAGTGGGTCTCGCAAAGGGCAAACGGCAGTTCGAGAAACGTGCCGACGAAGCGGACAAGGACTGGAAGCGGGAGCAGAGCCGGCTGTTGAAGCAGCGCAGCCGCTAAACGCGTAACAACCTTTTCAGAACGACCGCGTCGTCGCGGTTCTCGTAATAGCCTCGCACGAGCTCTACCTGCCGGTATCCGTGCTTGCCGTAGAACTGGCGCGCCGCGAAGTTGGTCTCGCGCGCTTCGACACGGATCGAGGCGATTCCTGCCACTCTCGCCGTGATCTCCAGCCAGTCGAGCAGCGCCGATGCCACGCCCTGCCGCCGCCGCAACGAATGCACGGCCATCAACAGAAGATGCGCGTCTTCCTCGCGATACTTCATGATCGCAAAACCGGCCAGCATTTCACCCTCGCGCGCGACGATCGTGTTGGTCGCGGCATCGCGCATGCTTCTGAGTACGCGCTGAGGGGTCCACGACCAGTTCAAACCGCGCTCGATCGCGTCCCGCGATAGCGCCGCGATGCTCGGGGCGTCGGAAGACCGGGCGAGACTGATTTCGTGGCTTGAGATCATGCGCGCAGAAAAGGACTTCACTTCGGCGCCGGCTGGGCCCGGACGACCGTCAGCGCCGACGCCACCAGCGCAGAGATGTCCGCGACATTCGACGGCACGATCAGAGTGTTGTTGGTCTTCGCCAGGTTGCTGAAGGCGTCAACGAAGCGATCGGCGACGCGCAGATTGACGGCCTCCAGACCTCCCGGCTGGCGAATCGTCTCCGCCACCATCTGAATCGCGCGCGCGGTGGCTTCGGCAACGGCGATGACCGCGCCCGCCTCGCCTTGTGCGATGTTGATCTGTGCCTGCTTCTCGCCTTCCGAACGCGCGATTTCTGCCTCGCGCGCGCCGGTCGCGATGTTGATTTGTTCCTGCTTGCGGCCTTCGGACGACGCGATCAGCGCCCGCTTTTCGCGCTCCGCGGTGATCTGCTGCTGCATCGCGTGCAGGATCGCATTCGGCGGCGTGATGTCCTTGATCTCGTAGCGCAGCACCTTGACGCCCCAGTTCATCGCCGCCTCGTCGATCGCGGTCACTACACTGTGATTGATGAACTCGCGCTCTTCGAAGGTCTTGTCCAGCTCGAGTTTGCCGATCACCGAGCGCAACGTTGTTTGCGAAAGTTGCGTGATCGCCAGAATATAGTTGCTGGCGCCGTACGACGCGCGCTGCGGATCGGTCACCTGGAAATACAGCACGCCGTCGACCTGCAGCTGCGTGTTGTCCTTGGTAATGCAAACCTGGCTCGGCGTGTCGAGCGGCACTTCTTTCAGACTGTGCTTGTAGGCGACGCGGTCGATGAACGGGATGACCGGATTCAGCCCCGGTTGCAAAGTCCCGTGGTACTTGCCCAAGCGCTCGATCACCCAAGCGCTTTGCTGCGGAACGACCTTCAGCGCAGTCACGGCGAACGTGAACGCCACGATTGCAATCACGGCAAAGATCAACCAAACACCACTAATGCCTAACATGAAGTCTCCTAAGTCAGATGGGCTCAGCGTGATTTGGCGGCGACGATCAAGCGGTTGGCCGCTATTTCGCGGATGACGAACTCGCCGCTGACGGGCTCCTCACCCGGCACCAGCTCGACATCCCACGTCGCACCCCGGTAATTCGCGCGCGCGGTGCGGTTCGGCGCCCACTGATCGACCCGCAGCGTTTGACCGACATCCATGTTTTGAACGCGATCGCTGGTTGCTCGGTCGCGCAAGCGCTGCCCGAAGCGCGATTGGCGCAGCCACAACGTTCCGCCGAGACTGAACGCAGCTGCCGCCGCGAGCTGCACCACCACCGGCGCATCAAGAAGTGCAACCACACCGGCCGCGCCGAATGCAACAGCGATCACCAGCAGATAGAACGTGCCGGTCAGCAACTCGGCGACCACCAGGCCGAAGCCGATCACAAACCACCAGACATAGTCATCCATGCGCTTCCATCCTCTCCTTCGTCGAAGATGTTGCAGCCGAGACGGCGAGCCGCTGCCAGGTCTCGACCACCGTATCCGGATTCAACGATATCGAATCGATTCCCTGCGCCATCAGCCACTCTGCAAAGTCAGCGTGATCTGACGGACCCTGCCCGCAGATGCCCACGTACTTTCCATGCGCGCGGCAGGCCGCGATGACCTTGGCGAGCAGCGCCGTGACGGCAGGGTCGCGCTCGTCGAAACCTTCGGCCACTAGTCCCGAGTCGCGATCGATGCCAAGCGTCAATTGCGTCAGATCGTTCGAGCCGATCGAGAATCCGTCGAAGTACTCGAGAAACTGATCGGCCAAGATCGCGTTCGATGGAACCTCGCACATCATGATCACACGGAGCCCGGTGCTTCCGCGCTTGAGTCCGTGAGCGGCCAGCAGTTCCATCACCCGCTTTGCCTCGCTGAGCGTGCGTACGAAAGGCACCATGATTTCGACATTCGTAAGTCCCATCTCGTCACGCACCTTCTTCAGCGCGCTGGCTTCCATGCGAAAGCATTCGCGAAACGAATCGGCGATGTAGCGCGAGGCGCCGCGAAAGCCGAGCATCGGATTTTCTTCATCGGGCTCGTAGCGCGATCCGCCGATCAACTTCTTGTACTCGTTGCTCTTGAAGTCCGACATGCGAACGATCACAGGCTTTGGCCAGAACGCCGCCGCGATCGTCGAAATGCCCTCGGCGAGCTTCATCTCGAAGAATGCGCGTGGACTCGGGTAGCCGTGCGCGACGCTTTCGACCGCCTGCTTCAGCTCAGGATCGAGGTTCGGATAGTCGAGCACGGCTTTCGGGTGCACGCCAATCACGTTGTTGATGATGAATTCGAGCCGCGCGAGTCCCACGCCTTCGTTTGGCAGCGACTGAAATTCAAAGGCGAGCTGCGGATTGCCGATGTTCATCATGATCTTGACCGGAATCGGCGGCAGCGCGCCGCGCTGCACGGTCTCGACTTCCATCTTCAGCGCGCCGGCATAGACGTTGCCGGTATCGCCTTCAGCACAGCTGACCGTCACCACGTCGCCTTCAACCAGATCGTCGGTAGCGGTTTCGCATCCCACCACAGCCGGGATGCCCAGCTCGCGCGCAATGATCGCCGCGTGACACGTGCGCCCGCCGCGATTGGTGACGATCGCCGCTGCGCGCTTCATCACCGGCTCCCAGTTCGGATCGGTCATGTCGGTCACCAGCACGTCGCCCGGCTGAACCTGGTCCATCTGCGCGATGTCTTCGATGATGCGCACCGGTCCGATGCCGATCTTCTGGCCGATCGCGCGGCCCGTCACAAGAACATCGCCGTTGCCCGTCAATCGGAAGCGTTGCTGCGTGTCCGAGTTCGGTTGCGACTTCACCGTCTCCGGTCGCGCCTGCAGGATGTAGATCGTGCCGTCGCCGTCCTTCCCCCACTCGATGTCCATCGCGCGACCATAGTGCTGCTCGATGATGACCGCATACCGTGCGAGCTCAACAACGTCTTTGTCCGTCAAGGAGAACGCGTGGCGCTCGCCTGCAGCAACATCGACGGTGCGCACTCGCTTGTCACCATCGCCGTCGAACTCCATCTTGACGAGCTTCGAGCCAAGGTTGCGCCGGATGATCGGCGACTTGGCTGCCGCCAGCATCGGCTTGTGCACGTAGAACTCGTCCGGGTTCACTGCACCCTGCACCACCGTTTCGCCGAGCCCGTAGCTCGACGTGATGAACACCACCTCGCGAAACCCGGACTCGGTGTCCATCGTGAACATCACGCCGGCCGAGCCGAGGTCGCTGCGCACCATTTTCTGCACGCCCGCCGACAACGCCACGTCGGCTTGCGCAAAACCTTTGTGAACGCGATAGGCGATCGCGCGATCGTTGTACAGCGAGGCGAACACGTGCTTGATGCGATCCAACACCGCATCGATGCCGCTGACATTGAGAAAGGTTTCCTGCTGGCCCGCGAAGGAGGCGTCCGGAAGGTCTTCGGCCGTCGCGCTGGAGCGCACCGCAAATGAGATTTTACTTGGACTATCTTCCGCAAGTGATTGAAAGATAGTCTCTATTTCATCCTCGAATTCATCAGGAAATGGCGCGGCGACGATCCAACGACGGATCTCCTCCCCGGCCGCAGCCAGCGCTCGAACATCTTCCACGTTCAACCTCGCGAGCCGTTCTGCGATGCGATCCGCCAGCCGCGCATGCCGCAAGAACAATCTGAACGCGTCGGCAGTCGTCGCAAAACCGTCGGGGACGCGAACGCCGGCAGCGCTCAACTGACTCAGCATCTCACCCAGCGACGCGTTCTTGCCGCCAACCGACTCAACGTCCGACATTCTGAGTTGCGAAAAGGGAATGACGTACTTGCCGCGCTGCATGACCATGCCGCCTTCTGGTTGCGGAATCGCGCGCAGTGTAATGGCGGGGCCGCTAACATCGTGCGATGCTGCCCCCCTCGACACCCGCTTACGACCGCACCGTTTTTTTCGTTTCCGACGGCACCGGCATCACTGCAGAAACGCTCGGCCACAGCGTGCTGACGCAGTTCGAGCAGCTGCGTTATCGGCCACAGCGACTCCCGTTCATCGACAGCGCAGACAAGGCGCGCGAAGCTGCCGTGCGCATCAATGACGCCGGCGCGCGCGACGGCAAGCGGCCGATCGTTTTCTCGACGCTGGTCGATCCAGCCGTCTCAGGCGCGCTGCGCGAGGGAACCGAAGCGTTCTTTCTCGAGATGTTCGAGACCTTCGTCGAGCCGCTCGAGCGCGAGCTTGAATCGCCCTCGACGCACACCATCGGCCGCTCGCATGCCATCCGGGTCAATTCGGAGGACTACAAGAACCGCATCGAAGCGATCAACTTCACGCTCGCGCACGACGACGGACAGTCGGCGAAAGGACTCGCGGGCGCCGACGTCATCCTCGTCGGCGTATCGCGCTCGGGCAAGACACCGACCAGCCTGTACCTCGCGATGCAATACGGCGTGAAGGCAGCGAACTATCCGCTGATCCCGGAAGATTTTGAGCGCGGGCGAGCTGCCGAGCGCGTTGCCGCAGCACAAGGACAAGATCTACGGGCTGTCTATTTCCCCTGAGCGTCTTGCTGAAGTGCGGCACGAGCGCCGGCCGAACAGCCGCTATGCGGCGCTGGCAAATTGCCGCAGTGAGGTTGAGGCGGCCGAGCGAATGATGCGGCGCGAAGGCATTCGTTGGTTATCGTCTACCACCAAGTCGATAGAAGAGATCGCCGCGACGATCATGCAGGAGGTGAGGCTCGAGAGACGCTCCTATTGAAACCCCTCGTAGGCATGGCATCTGCACCCTTCCCTCGACAGCAAAGCGTGAAGCTTGACGGGAGATGGCGTGAGACTGAATACGGCACTGTTTGTCCTCTGCGTCGTGGCGATGACGCTCGTCGGATGCGCGTCAACAAGAGTCGCGCAGAACAAGACGGTTGAAGTCGAGGGAAAAAAGTTTGAGCTAGGCGGTGCTTACGACCCGAACAACTACGGTCTGACGCTGACAATCAACGGCGAGCCGATTCTTCGAGGTACGTTCGCGCCGTACCTGCCATTGCTGCTATTGAGCGGCCAATACCAAGGCCAGGCAATCACCGCGCGCTGTTACTTCGGAACCATACTGAGCAGCAAAGGCGGCACCACCGGCGCGATCGCCGGCTCGATTCAGGGTGCGATAGGCAAGAGCTCCGATCAGTGCGACGTTGCGGTTGGCAACGCTTCTGAAGCATTGTTCTTCTAGGGTCTGGCAGTAGTTCCGATCGACCTGCAAACGATTCGGTTCGGTCGCATTCAGGAAGAACAGGCGGCCAGGCGGTCTGTCTGGGATGGTCGCCATCACGTTCCTCGGTCGTTTTCGCTGGTCCGGCCATCTCGTCCGATCGGACGAGAGGAATTCCTTCAAACCGACCGACGGGTCGGCCAGTCTGCCATCGGGGCTGTCAGAATCCGGTGAAGATTCAACACCATGACACGCGTACTCATCGTCGACGACCATCCGCTTGTCGCACGCGCGACAGCGAATGAGGTGCGCATGGTCAAGCGCGAGGCCGAAACGCGGCTGGCGCATTCCATAGAGGAGGCCGAAGCCGTCATCGCCGAATGGGAGCCGCCCGATACGATCCTGCTCGATCTGCGGCTGCCCGACACCGATGGGCTCTCCGGGCTGGTTCACCTGCACAAACTCGCGCCCAAAGCGACGATTGCGATCATCAGCGCCGAAGATGATCCGAATGTGATGCGCGATGCTTTCGCGCAAGGCGCGCGGGGCTACCTGACGAAGGGCCGTGATATCGATCAGTTCACCGAAGGCCTGCGCAAGGTGCTCGACTACGGCTTCTACTTCCCGCCCGAAGTGACGACGCCGGCAACCAATCCGCCTGCCGCACACCTCACCGACCGCGAAGAAGAAGTCGTCAGAGCGCTAGCGCTGGGCAAAGTCAACAAGCAGTTGGCCGACATGCTCGGCGTGAGCGAAAGCACCTTCAAGACACACCTGCGGGCGATCTACAGAAAACTCGGCGTCAGAACTCGCATTCAGGCGGCAGGCCGAGCGCGTGAACTCGGCTTGCTCGCCGTGCGCAGGCGGGCATGATGGATCCGATCTTTCGAAGGATGCCGCGCCTGACCGGCACGATGACGCCGGAGGAACGAGTGCGCGTCGTCGTCGCACTCGATCACGACGGCCGGCAACCTCAGACCACATTGGCGATGAGCCTGCGCAACCTGCGCATTCTGGTCAACGATCTGGATGCGAACACGACGGTCAAGGCGCTCCGAAAATCAATTCCTTCGGTGAAGGCTGAACTCGTCGCGGTGCAAGCCGCCGTGCGCCAGATCATCGACCTTCAGCAAGACCTGGTCGATGCGATCCGGCTCGAGCTCGACGACACGCGCCCTTCCCCGCGCACGATCAACGCCGACGAAATGGTCGAGCGCGCATGCAAGAGCAACATGACGCTCGCCAAAGACCTGGACATCACCGTGCGCGGCGCCCGCTCACGGCTCGCCTTCGTCGCCGACGAACGCTGGGTCGAGCGCATCCTTAACAACCTGGTCGCCAACGCCATCTGGCACTCCAACGGCAAGAAGATTCTGATCGGCGCGCGGCGCAAAAAGGATGACATCGTGTTCGAGGTCCGCGACAACGGCCGCGGCATGAAGCCCGAAACCGTCGCGGGCATCTTCGAACCGCTCAAAGCGCCGTCACTATCGCCGATCGGTCAGTCCGCCGCACGCTCGGGACTTGGCCTCTACAACGTGCGGCTTTACACCGAACGCATGGGCGGAACGGTGAATTGTGAATCGACGCCGCAGCGCGGCACCTTGTTTCGGATCACGCTGCCTGGGCCGATAACAACAGTGGCACCGCAACCGCGTCTGCACGACGTCGACGCGGCGAAGCTCGCCAAGAACAAGCTGGTCGCCATTCTCGACGACGACGTCACCGTGCTGCGCACGACCGAGCGACTGTTCGGCAGCCTGGGCGTCGAAGTATTCGCGCACAGCGAACCGCTGGTCTGGCTGAATGGCGTCGTCGAGATGAAGCGCATGCCCGATCTCGTCATCCTCGACTACCAACTGAAAGATGGCGACTGCACGACATACCTCGACGTGATCCGCGGCCGATGGGGAGGACAAGGGCTGAAGATGATCGTGGTCACCGGCCACGCGCGCAATCCAAATCTCATAAGAATCTCGCAGCAGGTTCCGGTATTGCGCAAGCCGCTGACTGAGGCGACGTTTGCGCTGATTCTGGATGTGCTGGGAGGGCGGCGGAAATTGCCTGCTGCTGGATTCTTGTAGCAGAACCAATTGAACGCACCTGAACGCCCTACCGGTTCCGGCCCCTATGGCGACATGCTGCCTTACAGCGGCGCTCTAGATATCGACGCTCGGCTCAAAAACTTGAAAACGGCCTGCGAGAAGATGACGCGCCGCTTTTTTCGCGCCCGCCGAAACAGACGCTGCGCTCCCTAAATACGGAAAACCGGCGACCAAGACGAAATATGTTTTGTGTTTGGCGCTGATCGCACGCTGGCACTACTACAACCTGGATTTCGACGCTGCTGCCGAGTGTTCGACGGCTGCCCTAACAGTAGCTCGCGCCGTCAATGAGCCAACCGTGTTGGCGAAATCTTTAAAGATACTTGGCATATCGCTTTTTGAGCGCGGCATGCTCACTGAGGCAGTGCCCGTTGTGCTGGAGGGTCTCGAAAATGCGCGAATAGCGAACGATGAGCGTGAGATTTGGCAATCGCTCTGTAACCTGGGTCTTGCACTGTCGTACGGGGCGCGGTACGGGGTAGCGCTGGAGTGTTATGAGCAAGCGACAGCCATTGTGAATGAGACGGGCATTTGGAGTAACAAAGGCTATTTGCTGCTCGAAGTGGGTGAGATCGCGCTTGGGTTAGAGGCTGCGCAGCGCGCAAGTTCCCTGATGACAAAAGTCGAATCCGTTGAGCAGCGCCTTGCTCGTGTACACCTCGAAGTGCTCCAGGTTCGACTGCGGGTCGCTATCGGTGACATCCAAAAGGCGCGGTGCACGCGACGGTTGCACTTGCCGAGGCATCACGTACAACGGAGTTCGGTATACGACTTGCGCGACTCGCATCCCTGCTCGTCGACGCCCATGGCCAATCTACAGCCAACCTAGCGATCAAGCGCCTAATGATCGAGGTTGAACAAAACAAGCCGCGATTTAGTTTGTATCGGACTAGCCTGCACGTTGCCGTCGCCGCACTTCAAGGCGCAGATCGCCCTGAACAAGCCCTCCGCTTCTTGCGCGAAATCGCTGAGCTTGACACTACTTATCGTGCCCGAGTCATAGCTCAACCATTGCCGCCTGCTTTCAGCGAGCAAGGCTTCACACAGCTTGATCACTTGGCAGATGCACGCGCGCGCGAGCAACTGAGTAACCTCCTCGCACAAGCAGCTCGCCATACCGCGGCAACAGACCAAAGGCTTGAAGACCTTGTCTGCATGGGGATTCGCGCGGAACTGCGAGAAGAAGATACATTTTCGAATGGTGAGCATGTATTCCGCGTGGCCCGGCTAGCTGAGTGCTTGGCGCAAGAAGCGGGCTGCACGAACCCACAGATTCATGTTGTGCGTTTGGCCGGCCTGTTGCATACGTGGGAAAGACATTCGCGCCGGATCAGGTTCTCCTTAAGCGAAGGACGCTCACCGACAAAGAGAAAGCCCTGCTGCGAAGACACTCTGAAGACGGCGCATCCTCATTGAAAACCTTCGGTGCGAAACCCTTTCTCCGGTAGCCGAAGCGGTTCGGCACTCGCATGAGCGCTGGGACGGCATGGGATATCCAGATGGTTTGCAAGGTGAGGACATCCCAATGTCGGCTCGCATCATCGCGATTTGCGACAGCTTTGACGCAATGACGCATTGGCGGCCTTTATCTCGGCACCGATATTTCGGAAGCGATGCTGCGCAAGGCGAAAGCCCGCGTCGCCGATCTCCGCCTGAAGAATGTCGAGGGCCTTGCGGTGATGGACGCGGAAAAACTCGAATTTCCGGATTGTTCGTTCGATGTCGTGATGGCGCAATATGTCGTGACCGCGGTGCCGAACCCGGAAGCCGCGCTGGACGAGTTTGCCCGGGTGTTGCGGCCCGGCGGCGAATTGATCTTGCTGAGCCGCGTCAGCGCGGATGCCGGGATGCGCCGTTTCATCGAGCAGCGGCTGCAGCCGGTGGTGCGTCAGCTCGGCTGGCGAACCGAATTCGCCTGGTCGCGCTATGCACAATGGCTGGCGGGCGGAGCTCGCGCGATGGAATTGACTCGAGCGCCGGCCGGTGCCGCCGCTCGGTCACTTCTCGCTGATCCGCTTCCGTAAGTCAGAATCGCGGCCGCCGCCTAGCTCGCGCACGAGCCGGCATCCACGGCGTCGCTGCGACGCGTACATGTCATTATGATGTTGTCACACGCCGTACATCGAATCGCGGTAAACAGATCTCGACATGTTTTGGGGGAAAAAATGATCAAGAACTTTCGCGAACAATTGCGCACGCAGCGCTGGGATGACCATCGCTACTATCATCACAGCCGCATCAACCAGACCCTGCACTTCGTCAGCGCGGTGAGCTTCCTGGTCGCCTATGGCTGCTGTTCGTCGATCCGGTGCCGCCGCGCTGATCGGCTGGCTGGTCTCGATGACCACCCGGCAGGCCGGCCACTTCTTCTTCGAGCCCAAGGGCTACGACCATATCAACCAGGCGACCCACGAACACAAGGAAGAGATCAAGGTCGGCTACAATCTGCACCGCAAGATCGTGCTGATGTCGATCTGGGCGCTGTCGCCGCTGGTGCTGTATTCTCGATCCGACCCTGTTCGGGATGTTCGCGCCCTGGACTTCGCCGGCCGATTTCATGCGCCAGGTCGCCAAGATCTGGCTGGCGCTCGGCATCGGCGGCCTGCTGTTCCGCACCGTCCACCTGTTCTTCATCCGCGACGTGGAGACCGGCCTGGTCTGGATGACCAAGATCCTGACCGACCCGTTCCACGACTTCAAGCTCTACTACAAGGCGCCGCTGTACCTGCTGCGGGGCGAGTTGATCGATCCCGGCCTGAGAAGCACGTCGAGCAAGGACGCCGAGATGCGCCGCGAGCCGACTGGCCGCGGGTTCAGTATCGCGGCCGTCGTCGTGCGTGATCATCTCTTTCAGGATCTGGCGGCGGATGGTCTTGTTGGTGAGCGAAGCATCGTGCCACCACCAGCCGTCCTGCTTCATTGCTCGTGCGGCGGCCACGAAGCGGTCGGCGACTTCGGCGAAATCCGCGTCGGTATAATTCAGGCTGAAGATCAACCGCCCGGTCCCGACCCAGCTCAACGCGAGCCCTTCGGCGCGCAGATAATACTGCAGCATCCAGTTGTAGCGCGACGGCTCGGTGTAATGGACCATCCAGATCGACGACAGGTTGGCGACCCGCACCGGCAGGTCTTGCGCCGCCAGCCGCTCGTTCAACTGCCGCGCCGCGCTCGTCCCAGATCTCATCGAGCCCGTGATAGACCGTGCGGAACTCCGGGGTCGTCGAGCCGGCTGAGGAACTCGTCCATCGCCGTCATGACATAAGGGTGCGAATTGAAGGTGCCGCGGGCAAAGCAGACGTCGGCCGGCCGGTCGTCGCGGAAGCGCCGCATCAGGTCCTTGCGCCCGCATACCACGCCGACCGGCAGCCCGCCGCCGAGCCTCTTGCCGTAGGTCACCATGTCGGCACGCACGCCGAAATACTCCTGCGCGCCGCCGGCGGCGAGCCGGAAGCCGACGAATACCTCGTCGAAGATCAGCACGATGCTGCGCTCGGTGCAGACCTCCCGCAGCGCTTTCAGCCATTCGCCGTAGGCGGCGCGGTCGAAATGGCCGGCTTCGCGAGCTGTCGACCAGCGCGGAATCGCCGGGCGCGCTGGCGTTGGGGTGCAGCGCCTGCAACGGATTGACCAGCACGCAGGCGATATCGCGCCGCGTCCGCAGGACGTGCAGCGTCCGCTCCGACATGTCCGCCAGGGTATAGGTTTCGTGCGGCGAAACGGGATTGCCGACGCCGGGCTGCACGTCGCCCCACCAGCCGTGATAGGCGCCGGCAAAACGCACCAGATGCGAGCGGCGCGTGTGATAGCGGGCCAGCCGCACCGCCTGCATCACCGCTTCGGTGCCGGACATGTGGAACGAAACTTCGTCGAGTCCCGGAAATCTCGCACAGCCGCGCACATTGTCGGCGATCGACCGGATGGTAGGGCCCGAGCACCGGGCCCAGCGCATGGGCGCGCGTCTCGGCCTTCGCGATGCACTCCTTGTAGAAATCGTTGCCGAAAATATTGACGCCGTACGAGCCGGTCAGATCGTAGAAGACGTTGCCGTCGAGATCGGTCACCGTGACGCCCGCCGACGACTGCATGAAGGCGCCGGCGCCCAGATGCTCGCGGACCAGCCGGCTGTACTGGAACGGCACCCGGTAGGCTTCGGTGAATTGCAGGTCGGAGATGCGTTCGGCGGCTTGCGCCGTCATCTGCCGGCCCCCGGCGAAGCGTTCCTTGTAGAGGCGCGGCGAGCCGGAAGAAGCCGTCCTGGCGCTGCGGCGGCGACGTCGGCCGGCGCGCCGTCGGAGCGGAAGAACTCATCGATGTCGAATTCGTAGAACGGCATCAGCCGCGCCACCAGCCGCGACATCTTGGAATGTCCGGTCAGCGAGCGGTGCTTGGCGCGCGACAGCGCCAGGCGGGCCGTGCAATTTGGGAAAGGCCGCCGCGGCGCCGGCGATCGCAGCAGCGGACAGGGACAGAATCGGAAGAGACGAATCCATGCCACCAGCGCTAACCAGTGCCGCTGACAAATTCATGACAGTCCGAGGCCTGATCTCGGCCTGACGCAGCAGGAGGACCTGAATTTCCTGCTGACCAACCGCATTCCGCGGGCGGCGCTGACGCGGTTCATGGGCTGGTTCAGCAAGATCGAGCACCCGCTGGTACGGGATCTGTCGATCGCCTGCTGGCGGATGTTTTCCGATCTCGATCTGTCGGAGGCGCGCAAGACCAGCTTCAAAAGCCTGCACGATTGTTTCACGCGCGAACTCAAGCCCGGCTGCGCCCGCCCGATCCCGATCCCTCGATCGTGGTCAGCCCGAGCGACGCCATCATCGGCGCATTCGGCGCGATCGCCGGACACCGAGCTGTTTCAGATCAAGGGCGCCCCTTATTCGCTGCTGGACCTGCTCGGCGATCCCGCGCTGGTGGATGCGCACCGCAACGGACGGTTCATCACCTTGCGGCTGACCTCCAGCATGTATCACCGCTTCCACGCGCCGCATGACTGCCGGATCGAGCAGGTCACCTTCATCAGCGGCGATACCTGGAACGTCAATCCGATCGCGCTGAAGCGGGTCGAACGGCTGTTCTGCAAGAACGAGCGCGCGGTTATTCGGACCCGGCTGGCGACCGGCGAAGCCCTGACGCTGGTGCCGGTCGCCGCCATCCTGGTTGCCAGCATCCGGCTGCATTTTCTCGATATCGTCTTAATGCCGCAACGCGCGGGCCGACCGTCTTCCCCTGCGATGTCAGCGTGCGCAAGGGCGACGAACTCGGCTGGTTCGAGCACGGATCGACGATCATCGTGCTGGCGCCGGACCATTTCGAGTTTTGCGACAATGTAGACGACAGGCACGGATTCGCCGGTCAGCCGTTGATGCGAAAGCCGGCCGGTAGCTCGCTTTCGCCAGCGCGATCATGTATATCGCGGTTGAATTCCGGCTCGAATCCGCAACATGGGATCTGAGATGGCGAGGGCGCCTGTTCTGGCGGCGGGGGCATTGTGCTGCGGCAGGAGGAGACCCCGCTGATCGCGGTGGTGCGCCTGCGCAAGCGTAACGAATGGGTGCTTCCGAAAGGCAAGCTCGATGACGGCGAAACCGCGCGCGACGCAGCCGCGCGCGAAGTGCTGGAAGAAACCGGGCATGATGTCTCCGTGCATGAATTTCTGGAACGCTGGTCTACGAGTTCCGGCGGATCCAAGGTCGTTCATTACTGGCGAATGGAGGCCCGCGGCGCCAGGTCACGAGCTGATGAATGACATGAAGGCGGTCGACTGGCTGCCGCTCGACGCAGCGATCGAACGGCTCTCGCACGGCTATGAGCGGGCATTTCTGGAGAATGTCGGCCCGATCGCGCTGAACGCGGCCGGGCTCTCCCAGGCCGCGTCGCCGATGGCCGAGCAGAATTCCGGCCGGAGCGATGCGACGGGAGCGGCACAACACCGGCGCATCAGCCTGATGGGGAGGATGCGGGAGTGGTTGCGACGCGTGACCTGACCTGATCGCGGGCGGACCGGTTGTCTGGTCAGCCGGCGCGCGGCCCCGGAAACCTGGGGCCATGAATGGCAGCTGTCATCTAACCTTCAAATCCCTGGGTCAAAGATTAGCCCATTTACTTCTCAAGGGGCGTCAGCATGACCGATTTTGCACTCAACCAAACCGATGGGCGAAGGCGCCCGATCGAGCCTGCCTCCCGGCCAAATCTCGACAAAGGCTTTAACCCGCTGACGATGATCCTGTTTTTCGGCATCCTCGCCGCCGGACTGTTATTCGTCGCCTACAGCATCTACGTCGATATCGACGCCACTGGCGCCAAGGTTACGACCTATCTGCCTTACATGCTGCTGTTCGTTGCGCTGCTGATCGCGCTCGGCTTCGAGTTCGTCAACGGCTTCCACGACACCGCCAACGCGGTCGCGACCGTGATCTACACCCACTCGCTGCCGGCCGAATTCGCCGTGATGTGGTCGGGCTTCTTCAACTTCCTCGGCGTGCTGCTCTCGAGCGGCGCGGTCGCCTTCGGCATCGTCTCGCTGCTGCCGGTCGAACTGATCCTGCAGGTCGGAAGCAGCGCCGGCTTCGCGATGGTGTTCGCGCTGCTGATCGCCGCGATCATCTGGAACCTCGGCACCTGGTATTTCGGCCTGCCGGCCTCCAGCTCGCACACGCTGATCGGTTCGATCATCGGCGTCGGCATCGCCAACGCGCTGATGCGCGGCCGCGACGGCACCTCGGGCGTCGACTGGGGCAAGGCCACCGAAATCGGCTACGCGCTGCTGCTGTCGCCGCTGTTCGGCTTCTGTCATGGCCGCGGTCCTGCTGCTGGTGCTGAAGTTCGTCGTCCGCAACCCGGCGCTTACGAGGAGCCGGAAGGCAACAAGCCGCCGCCGCTGTGGATCCGCGGCATCCTGATCGCCACCTGCACCGGCGTCAGCTTCGCGCACGGCTCCAATGACGGCCAGAAGGGCATGGGCCTGATCATGCTGATCCTGATCGGCACCGTGCCGACCGCCTATGCGCTGAACCGCGCGTTGCCGGAATCGCAGGTGGCGCAGTTCCAGAAGACCTCGGAAGCGGCCGCCAAGGTGTCGCGGCCAAGGGCGCCGGCCACAGCATCATCGGCGATCCGCGCCCGGCGGTGACCGCACTATGTCGCCGCAGCACAAGATCAGCGAAGGCACCTATCCGTCGCTGGCGGTGCTGGTGAAGGACGTCGGCGACCAGGTGCAGAAATACGGCACGCTCAACAAGGTGCCGGCCGAAGCGGTCGGCAACACCCGCAACGACATGTACCTGACCTCGGAAGCGATCCGCTTCCTGATGAAGGACAAGGAAAACGACCTGAACAAGGACGAGGTCGCGACGCTCAACGCCTATAAAGGCTCGCTCGACAGCGCCACGAAATTCATCCCGACCTGGGTGAAGATCGCGGTCGCCATCGCGCTCGGCCTCGGCACCATGATCGGCTGGAAGCGCATCGTGGTCACCGTCGGCGAAAAGATCGGCAAGACGCACCTGACCTACGCGCAGGGCGCATCCGCCGAACTGGTCGCCGCCGCCACGATCGGCGCGGCCGACATGTTCGGCCTGCCGGTCTCGACCACCCACGTGCTGTCCTCCGGCGTCGCCGGCACGATGGCGGCCAACGGCTCGGGCCTGCAGATGGCCACCATCCGCAACCTGCTGATGGCCTGGGTGCTGACGCTGCCGGCCGCGATCCTGCTGTCCGGCCTCTACGTGCTGTTCTCGCATCTGTTCTGAAGCCAGTCGAGGCCGCCGCGATGAGCGGCGGCCTTCCGCGGCTATTCGCTGTCAGGCCGCCACGTCCCAGAGCCGCGGCGAGCCCCGCAGCAGCACGCTGCGTCCTTCGGGCGTGATAGCCGGGCCAGTCGCCAGTCTCCGCGGCAAGCCGAAGCGCGATGAGTTGTTCGACGACGAATCGATTGAGGACGCGGCGTTTTGCCGCTGGCGTGCGCAGCGCCTTCAGCGACTTCCCATTGATCCAGCGTGAGGTCGTAGTCGATTTCCGCGTTCATGCTGCCTCGAAGACGTCCGGGTTTTCACAGGGTGTCTTACAAGGGCAGCGTGAACGGGATGCGACCACAATGCGTCGGGATTTCGGATTCGGCCAGGAGCGTGGTTTGGAACCGCTCTATTTCACTACGTCGTCCCGGCGAACGCCGGGACCCATACCCTCCGTCTTGATGATGCGGAAGATGTTAGCCCCTGCGCGGAAGCAGCGTGCCAAGCAATAACCATCGGTGGTTATGGGTCCCGGCGTTCGCCGGGACGACAGTGAGTTTTCAAACAAACCTTATCTGCTCCAGGGCCTG
>CAVVAI010000028.1:0-61371 GCA_963746085.1 uncultured beta proteobacterium | reverse complement strand
CGTATGACTGCGGATTCGCTCGCTAAGGTCGCACTTGCGATTCTCTGATTCAGCGCTCAAGGTCATCATGATCCCATACCGTTGCACGGGATCACGGTAACCCGCAATCCTGCTCAGTTGACCCACGAACCCATCGTCGCCGTCTATTCGGATGTCCGCGTCCGATCCAAGGAGCGCAGACTGGCTGCCGTCGGTCGCCGCCGCGTCAACCACTCCATGAGCGATTAGTGCAGTCGTGTGTGCGGCAGTCCAGGCGGTGGTTCCCACAACGAGGATGACGCCATCGCGCGGTGCGCTGCCCTGATAGTTGGATTCCTGAGAAGCGATAGCTTCGGTTATCCAAGGGTTCGCTTGCTCATTAGCGGCAGTAGCGCCCAAACTACCAAGGGGCGGGGATCCCCGACTAAGTCCGCATAGATTTGGGGTATCTCTCCAACTGCAACCCGCGATGCCGGCGCGCCCGCCACGACGATGGGGGTAAGTCCTCCGCAGGCCGGCACAACGGCTGGCGTGTCGCCACGTTCAGGAAGTAAGAGGCAAAGCCAGTTCCGGTCCTTCCAAAATGAGCGGTGTTGTTGTTTCCTGAGGTAACTACCTCACTGAAGGCGGCCCCAAAAACCGAATTGAAAGGAGTTGCTAACAAACCGATCACGAACAGAAAGATCGCAGCGGCATTCGCGCCAGTTAGCGCGCCGATTCCAGCACCAAACACCGCTCCGATCCCAAAGACGTTAACCCCCAGTATGGCTCCTATGATTGTTGGAATAAGGAAGAAGAGAGCGATAAGGAGAGCCACGGTTCCAAACCGCATGTCGAGCGGTAGACGCATCTGCGGACCATTGGACACGGCAGACGATGCGAGACTTTCCGCAGTTCGCTTGTAATGTCGAAACATGAGGAACGGGATGATCGCTGTTTCAACCAGCACAATGAATCCAGCGATTGGAGTGGCAAGAACGCCCACAACAACACCGACAGCACCCCAGAGAACGAATGCGACGGGCACAAACCTCTTCTTCCAAAGATAGAGCGAACGACGGTTCGGGTTGAGAAAGCAGTAGTACGTGGTGCCGTCGATACCCCAGAGGTATCCGTTACTTGCGAACGCAGGGTTTGACAGAACACGCCCGACGAGCCCCGGAGAGGCGAATGGCGCGCTGATGGACGGCTCAATCGCCATAACGCTTATCGCCGGCTATTGCGGCGTCGCTGCTGCCACTGCCGGCGGAGTCGTGGTCATCTTCATCGAAATTTTTATCGGATTCCCCCTCGTTGTCCCCGCTGTTCGAACGCAGCGCACGCAGTATTGAGGGTTCGGCAGCACGGGTCAACATGCGTGGATGGCCGTCATGCGGCTGACCTATTTCTTGCGCACCGCGTAAGCGAGCACGACAAGTTAGCTCGCGCTACCCCCGGACCTTGGTCAGGAAACTACAAGTGCTTAGCTCGTACGTGTCTTTCGGTACGTGTCCTTGCGAGAGATCTTGCCGTCGCGGAATGTGAAAACGTCAACACCACGCATCTCGACCGACTTGCCGGTGCGGTCGGTGCCACGGAACGTCCACTCGCTGAAGCCGCGATCGCCGCAAACGACGTGGGTCGCGTCTTCCCAACGTGCATCTGGAAATGTTTCCCAAATCCTGGGGAAGGCCGCTCGCAGTGCAGCCTTCCCTTGATGGCGGTCGCCAAAGGCATGCGCACCCGCAGAAGTTTCGAACACCGCATCATCGGTGACGAAGGTCAACAGACCGTCGCAGTCGTGCAGGTTCCAAGCTGCCGCAAAATCTTTCAGAAATTGGAAGGTAACTAACACCTAGGTGACAAAGACCGCGACGTTGAGTTGGCTTTGATGCTACTCGAACAGCGCACACGACAGCCCATTGGCGTTACGATCCGTCAACAAGTACCGAGGCAGGTCCTAATTCACCTGCCTGCAACAGCAGGCAACATCACCTCCGAAGAAATTTGCCAGCTTTTCCGACAGGGGATTCGTGTTGCCGTTGGCGAGAGAGGAATGAAATGTCGTTTTTAGATGTGGGCGGTCGCGCATGGGAAGAGTTGGCCAACGATGCCAACATCATTCACATGGGACATAACTGTAACCATTTGCCTCTGGATCCCAGCATCAACGAGGCAATGATCGAGGCGATCAAAAGTGAGAGGTATCGTAACTATCCGCCGCCCTATGGTCTGGACGAGCTTAGAGCAGCAATTCTGCGTGACGTCAACGTAGAGGGCACCGAAGTCCTGATCACGAACGGCTCGACGGAAGCCATCTATCAGACGCTTTCAGTAATCTTGCGGCCCGGCGACGAGACCATCATCAGTGATCCCGCGTGGCCGCACATAGCAAGCTTCGCAAACTCGCTCGGGTCGAAGGTCGTCGAAGTGCCGATCTACGGCGCCGAGAATCGCTACAAACTGCTGCCGGATTTGATCCTTCCGCGCATTACCGACAAGACAAGGGTCATAGCGGTCATCGACCCTCTGAATCCACTCGGCTCAAGTTATACGGAAGAGGAAATCAAAGGTATTTGCAAGATCGCGGAAGCCCGCGGGATCTTCGTGCTTCATGACTGCACCTATCGTGATTTCGCGTCGCACTTCGTGCCCGCGCTGCGTTACTACGATCGCGTCGTCATGACCATCAGCTTGTCGAAAAGCTGTGGCTTTGCGGGATTGAGATTGGGCGCAGCGATCGCACGGCCAAAACTTTTCGAGCAGATTGCCGAGAACCAGATTGCACGCCTGGGAGTGAACATCGTGACGCAGCTGGGCGCTCTCGCTGCGTACCGCAGCAAACAGACGTGGCTGCCCCGCGTTTTGGAGCGGAATCTCAAACACCAAGCGGCGCTCAAGGCGTGCTTCGACAACGTGCGCGGATTAAAGCCACTGGTTTTTCCTTCAATGGGCAATTTTCTGGCAGCCGATGTAACTGGGACTGGTTTGAGCGCGGAAGACATCGTGCGCAGAACGCTGGACGCGGGTTTCGTCATACGCTCCGGCGCCTATACATCGCGCAGATTCGGACAAATGTTCGTTCGCGTTACGACAACCGTGCCGACGGAGCATGTCGAGCGTTTTTTCACGGCTTTTCCATACGCAGTCGCGCGAAGCGCAGACACCGTCGCTTCCCCATAGCTGAATTTGCGATCGGCACTACACCAAGGGAACAACGTTTATGAAAACGCCACAAACACGAAGTGACCTTCCCGGTAAGCCTCTCCCCTTGCCCGAGACCGGTGTGCAGTGGAACCATCTGCAAAGAGAACTCGCGATGCTGCAATCGGACGACGCGAAATGGCGAGAAGGGCGCGTGTTCGGGATCTATTTCCCCACGCGTGACGATATCGAAAAGGTTGCGGAAGCGGCGCACTCATCGTTTTTCAGGCTTAGCACTCATCATCCCGAAGTTTTTCCGAGCCTATTCCGTTTGGAACAGGACGTGGTCGCGATGGCTGCGAGTCTTTTCGCTGCGAACGATTCGATAGGCAACGTCACGAGTGGCGGTACTGAAAGCATCATCTTGGCGCTCAAGGCCGCTCGGGACCAAGCGCGCGCCGAGCGGGGAATCACGGCGCCCGAGCTTGTTGTGGCGCGCACGGCATATCCGGCTTTCGCCAAAGCGGGCGATTTGCTCAATGTCAAAGCCGTGCGCATTCCGATCGACGCGCAGTTCCAGGCAGATATGCGAGCGCTGCGCAATGCAGTCAACGCGAACACGATTTTGATCGCTGCTTCCGTGCCGACGATTACCCATGGCGTAACCGATCCGGTTCGGGAGATGGCGGCGATGGCTCAGCAGTTGGGGATCCACTTCCATGTGGACGCATCACTCGGAGGATTCCAGCTGCCGTTTCTCAGGAAGCTGGGCCATCCTGTTCCAGAGTTTGATTTCACAGTCCCCGGTGTAACGACGCTCTCCGCCGATTTACACAAGTACGGCTATTCACCGATGGGAGCTTCTGTTCTTCTCCACAGGAGCGCAGCTACCTACAAGTATCAAGGCTTCGCAGTGCCGGAGTGGACGGGTGGGACTTATCGCACGCCTGGCGTGCTCGGCTCTCGATCCGGCGGAGGTATTGCAGCTGCCTGGGCGGTTATGCGGTACCTCGGTCAGGAAGGATATTTGAATCTGACCAGAATCCTCTGGGAAACGACGCAGCGCCTTGTCAGGGGCATCGAACGTATTGCAGAGCTCAAAGTGATTGGGCAACCGCACACCAGCGTATTGGTATATGGCTCACAGACTCTCGACATGCAATTGATCGCCAAAGGCATGGAATCGAAGGGTTGGAGCGGACGGCCGCAAGCCGATCCTCCGAGTATCCGGCTGTTGCTCGCGCCCCACCACGCTGAGATCGTCGACGATTACCTCAAAGACTTGGAGTCGGTGGTGATGTCGGTCCGAAAGAAAGAGCCTCTTACACAAAGGGCTGCCGCATGAATCCAGATCATCAACCTCGTGGGGAGACGGTTATGACAAACGCGCTACGTAAGGTCAGAAATTCACTCTTGGCAGGAGTGGCCGTTTTCTTATGTATCTCGAGTGCACTTGCTCAACAGATAAACAAGCCAGCCAACTATCCGACACGAGCTATCGAACTCGTCGTGCCATTCGGCGTAGGCGGTGGCGTTGATGCGCTCTGTCGTACGTTGGCTCCGCTCTTGGAAAAACGACTAGGAGTTCCCGTGGCAGTAGTCAATAAACCCGGTGGCAACTCGGTTGTGGCAATGAACTATGTCACGAGTCAGCCTGCGGACGGCTATACGTTGACAGGCGTCACCAACGACATCCTGGCTGCAATAGCGGGCGGTTCCACCAAGCTCACGGTAGATGACCTGGTATGGCTGACCCGCGCGCTGCCGGACATCGAGATGTTCTTCGTGCGCGCGAACGAAACGCGGTTCAAAACATTTGACGAATACGTGGCATATGCGAAAGCAAATCCTGGGAAGCTTTCTATGGCCGTTGCCGGAGCGGGCGGCATGGAACAGATCGTCGCTACGCTGGTTAATCAAGCTGCTGGAGTATCCATCAAGTATGTGCCCTACGATGTCCCGACCGAGCGCTATGCCGCGCTGCTAGGGGGACACACGGATCTACTGCTGAAGGAACCGGCAGACATGAAGCAATATCTCGACGAAGGCCGAGTCAAAGTGCTGATTCAGATGATCGACAAGAGGCCGGCACAGTTTGCTGACGTGCCGACGTCAGTCGAAAAAGGAATCAATGTCACGATGGGATTGTGGCGTGGGCTCGCGGTGAAAGCGGGGACACCGCCGGAAATCACAAACTATCTGTACGCAGTGATCAAGGATGCAATGAACGATCCGGTTTATCTTGAATTCAAGAAGAAGCGGGGCCAGGTGCGCCCTGACTACGTCGAAACTCCCGAGCAATTCAAAGAAAACGCGAAAAAGGAGTTAGAAGCTATCAGGGAAGCGAGAAAAGTGATGCGGTAACAGAGTTGTTCGAGCGCGCGAATCCGCACTGATTTCGCGGTGGCCACGCGATAACAAGATGCCGGTCAATGCGATCTCGGGACTCATATTTTCGGCCGTAAGCGGCTTTTTGTTGTGGGTAACCTATCTACCGCACGAGACCTCGGTATCCGGAAGTCTTGACACCATGTATTGGCCCAGGGTCGTACTCTGGGCTTTGTTCTTTTCTTCAGCGGCTTTGATCACAACCGATTGGTGGCACAAGGCCGAAACTGCGCCAACGACCAGCAGGGATGAAGCCGGGAACAAGGTACAGCGCTTTCCCATTGGATCAGTGCTTTGTTGCGCAGCCTTTTTCACCGCGATCGCGTCGCTAGGCTTTCTTCTTTCCACTTTCCTGTTCTGTGCTGCTTTTGCCGTGGTGCTTGGTTACCGCGACGGGAAGCGGCTCACCGTGTTCTCCTGCGGTGTGACCGTGATCATATGGCTGCTCGTCATAAAACTCATGCACGTCTCGTTGCCCCGGGGCACGGGAATCTTTCGAGACCTTAGCCTGTTGTTCTACTAAGTTTAATTACCGGTGGAACAATTTCTAACCGCGCTGCTGGCGATTTTTCAGCCCGAGAATCTTTTGTTGTTGGTTGGCGGGTCGATCATCGGGGTTGTCTTCGGAATGATCCCTGGGCTGCAAAACGTCACCGCACTATCAATTCTTCTCCCATTCACTTTTGCGATGGCGCCGACACAGGCGTTCATATTGATGGTCGCGATATACAACGCCGGTGTCTTCGGCGGCTCGATCACCGCGATCCTCTACAACATTCCCGGCGCGCCCGAGAACGCTGCCACCACTTTCGACGGACATCCGTTGGCATTAAAAGGCCGCGCAGCCGAAGCGCTCGGCACAGCGATTGCGTGTTCCGCTCTCGGTGGATTATTCAGCACCTTCGTACTGATTTTTGCCGCACCCCAAATCGCACCGATCGCTCTGAAATTTGGGCCGCCCGAGTACTTCGGATTGATATTTTTCACCCTTTGTGTAATCGCCCTAATGACCGATGCTGTTCTCAAGTCGGTCGTTTCCGCGCTGCTCGGATTATCTTTTGCCACCGTAGGACTCAGCGGAATTACCGGTCAGGCTAGGTTCACATTCGGCACCGAGCACTTACTGGGTGGCTTCGATTTTGTAGTACTTGTTGTTGGCGTCTTCGCTGTTGCTGAAGTGTTTTCGCGAGCCGAGCGGGAACTTAAAGGAAAGGCGGCGCTCGTCGAAACTTCCAAGTTGGCAGCCAGGTTTCCTCGGTTGCGCGATTTTTTCGAAATGAAAGGCACGATTGTCCGCTCGAGCTTGTTAGGAACTTTCGTTGGGATTCTTCCAGCTCTTGGAGCTGCTGCTGCCGCATTTATGGCGTACAGCATGGAAAAAAAACTATCGAAAACTCCGGAGCAATTCGGCACGGGAATCCTGCGGGGAGTAGCCGCACCGGAAAGTGCCAACAATGCAAGCGTTGGCGGGGCGTTGATACCGCTACTCACTCTAGGAATTCCGGGAAGCGCCTCAACGGCAGTCATGCTTGGGGCTTTCCTGGTCTTCGGATTACAGCCGGGAGAGGCGCTGTTTCGAAATCAGGGCGAACTCGTCAGTATGATTTACGTTGCGATGTTGCTGACTAACGCAACGATTCTGATTTTTGGCGTCGTATCGATACCGTGGTGCGCGAGGTTTATGAAAACGCCATTCGCGTACTTAGGTCCTGTCATCATCGTTCTGTGCGCCGTTGGCGCTTACACGGTGCGCTCGAACATAGCGGACGTATGGGCGATGTTCGGCTTTGGCGTGTTCGGCTATGTGCTGAATCGGTATGGCTTTTCAGTGCCGATATTTGTGATGGCGTTCATTCTGGGTGACATCGGCGAGAGCGCGTTCCTGAGATCAATGCTGCTTTTCGATAATGACTTCTCGCGGTTTTTCTCGCGGCCTATCAGCGGCTCCCTGATGGGCCTTTCGATATTGGTCATTTGCTGGGTCATCGCAATGCATGCGATCCGCTTTTGGCAGCGTTTACAAGCGTCCTCTGCGTGATTCGGAGGGCGTATGAGCGGCGCTTGGCGTACGTCACATGTCACGCGCAGCACCGGGGTCGCGCGCATCCAATGCAAGCGCAATCGCGTGCTCGAATCGGATTGCATTCGAAACTTCACTGCGCCGCAATGGCAGGAGCCTTTCAGTTGCATATGCCCTCCGGATGATTCGGAGAGCGTACGTCACGGATAGGTTGCTGGAATAAACTGCGCGACCTCGCCAACGGGTTTCGCAATGACTCAAGCACATGGTTACGCGGCCACATCCCCCAGCACGCCGCTCGCTCCCTTTTCTTTCGAGCGTCGCACGCCAGGCTCCCAGGATGTCGCGCTAGACATTGTGTACTGCGGCGTTTGCCATTCCGACCTGCACACGGCGCGCAACGAGTGGCACAACACCCTCTACCCCTCGGTGCCGGGCCACGAAATCGTTGGCCGCGTGACGAAGGTAGGCGATCGAGTGTCGAAGTTTCGCGTCGGCGACCTCGTCGGCGTCGGCTGCCTGGTCGACAGTTGCCAACATTGCGCACCGCTGCGCGGACGGGCTGGAGCAGTACTGCGACAACGGCTTCACCGGCACCTACAACGGTCCTGAGCAGGGCACCGGAGCCAACACCTACGGCGGCTACTCCAACCACATCGTCGTGCGCGAATCCTTCGTGCTTCGCATCACGCACCCCGAGGCTGATCTGGCCGCGGTGGCGCCGTTGCTGTGCGCGGGCATCACCACGTATTCACCGCTGCGCGAGTGGAAAGTCGGGCCCGGGCACAAAGTGGGTATCGTCGGCCTGGGCGGCCTCGGTCACATGGGTGTGAAGATTGCCGCCGCCATGGGCGCTCACGTAGTGCTCTTCACCACCTCCGCTAACAAGCGCGAGGACGCGCTGCGCCTTGGCGCGAAAGAAGTTGTCATCTCGAAGAATGCCGACGAAATGGCCAAGCACGCCGGCAGCTTCGACTTCATTGTCAATACGGTGGCAGCGCCGCACGACCTGGACGCTTTTCTGGTGCTGCTCAAGTTCGACGGCACCATGACCCTGGTGGGCGCGCCGGCCAGCCCACACCCGTCGCCCGGCGTGTTCAATCTCATCATGAAACGACGGCGCCTGGCTGGCTCGTTGATCGGCGGCATTCGCGAAACGCAGGAGATGCTCGACTTCTGTGCCATGCACGGCATCGTCGCCGACATTGAATACATTCGCATGGACGAGATCGAAACCGCTTACGCTCGAATGCTAAAGAGCGACGTCAAGTACCGGTTCGTCATTGATATGGCGAAGATGAAGGCCATCGCGTGACCGACGACTTCCTCGCTGCGAAGCGAAGTTGGTCATACAACGCTGCACCGTCACGCCGTAGTTAACGCTTCGGGCGGGCGAACAGCTCCCCTTTCGCTACCACCGGGGTCGTCCGCTGCGAGTTTCGACTCTCCTCCGGTTAAGGGTGCGGCTACACGGGTCAGATCGCGATCTTCTAACTCAAGCGAAAGTTGCGGCGGATGGTCGTGGCGACTGGCCGTTTGAGGGCAGAGCTACTACTTCTTTTTCGCTGTGACTTCCGTCTCCTTGCCACGAATTCCAGTCAACGTCTTATCGTCAACGCGTTTCAGACGCACGCGTACGTCATTGCAGCCTGACGCCACTTCGGAGAACTTCAGCCGTAGATCAATGTCATTGTCTGTCTGCTTCTCGATTACGACCGCTACTTCCTTACCAGCACAGGCATCAGTACCGCGTGTTGCCCCAAATGTCTTCCAGCTACCGCCGGAGGGCTCGATGATCAGCTCGGCCTCGAAGTCGCGCGCCTGTTGTATCGCTCCTCTGCCCTTCGACTGCCCTTCCCAAGTAACCGTCCAAGTGCCTACAAAAGGGTTCGGTGACTGCGCGACGACCGATGTGCCAATCACCACCAGTGTAAGAAGTAGAAAGTTTTGAACCGCCCTCACGGCTTTTCTCCTTTAGTTTTGTGCGACTTCATTGTGCGCGCTGAAGCCATACGTGTACATGCAATCGAGCTACAAGCGCGGCACTACGCTCGCATAGATGCTCGCTGCTCTTAAGCACGCGTGATGCCCTCCGGGTGATGCGGAGAGTACGTCACCCCCGCCGCTTCGCCGCAGCGTTGGCAGCTATCAAGAGCGCGTGAGTGCGACTGGCCAGTCCTGAAGCTGGTCGGCAAGCGTGTCGGCGATGTTTGGCACCGGCCCTTGTGGGTCGCTGCCCGTCGCGCAAATCGCAGCGATGCGCTCGCACACATGATCGGCGACGGCATCAGTCACCTTGCCAAACGTCAGAAGCAGCATGCCCTCGCGCGCAAACTGGCTCCACACGATGATGGCCGGGTCATCGGCAAGGAGCGCCCTGGCCAACCCGTACGCCGATACCGATGCCTTGCTGCGATCGACTTCCAGCTTGATCTGCGTGCCCTGCCTCGATACGGTCAGTCCGGCGACTCGCTGCAGGCGTGATTCAACACGCTGTAGCCGCGCGCTCAGTGTCTGGCGCGCCTGATCGTGATCGTCCGTCCTCCACGCCTCGAGTGCTGCGATCGCGCCCGCCACGCCTTCCTTGCCGACCTTCATCGGGCGCCCGATGCCATGCTCCTGATAGATGCACGCCTGCACCAGCGGCAAGCGCCCGGCGATCACGCCCGCCGTGATCGACGCAAACGCCTTGTGCGCACTGAACAGCACGAGATCAGCGCCCGCCTCGACATACGGGCGCGGATCGGGGACCGACGCGGCGTCGACGATCACGGGCACGCCGCTCTCATGGCACGTGGCGCAAAAAGTCTTCAGGTCGATCAGCCGGTTTTGCACGGTCAGCGGTGACACGACGTACAGCGCAGCAGCGGTGTTGGATGTGATCGCGTGGCGCAGCTGGTACACGCCACACTGCGTCGCGGCGCCGATCTCGAGCAACGATGCTCCGGCCAGACGCACGTTCTGCGAGACGTTGTGGCCATACGTGATTTCGTGGCCCTTTTGCATCACGACTTCGTTCTTCATTCCCTTGGTGTCGGGAAGCTGTTCGACGCGCCCGAGATCACGCCCGGTTATGCACGCCGCGACCGCAATGACGATGCTGGCGGCGGTGCAGCCGGTGACACACCCCGCTTCGGCTCCGGTCGCGCGCGCAATCACTTCGCTGGCGGCGCTTTGCAGCTCGCGCATCAGCACCGAGTGCGGAACGATTTCGGTGATCGCCGCGATGACTTCCGGACGCACCGGCGATGCGCCGAACGGCGTCTCGGTGCCCGAGACGTTGATCACGCGGCGCAGGGCGAGCCGGTCGAAGATGTCAGTCATGCCGTGCCTTTTGCGGGCCCGTGATCGACCCAGCGGCGCAGCAGCGTCATCGCCGCGAACGTCGCGCGGATGGTCAGGCGCATGCGCTCTTCGATGACGGCTCCGTTCTCATCGACCGTGCCCAGGCCCGGACTGATGATCACGTTGGCGTCGTCCGCCTGACCCGGAAGCACGCCCATCTCGGCCATGCACAGATTGAGCAAATGTGAGCCGGCGATGCGGTCCTCATGGTTGAAAATGGGAACGCCCATGCGCTCGCCGGACCACGTTGCCTCGTAGTTCACTTCGACGCCGCCAAGGTTGTACGACTTGGTGATCACGATTCCGTCGCCCAGATCACTCTTCGCCCTTGCATATTCGTCGAGCACGAGCGCGTGCGTCGCGTCGACCGGCTCCGTGACCACCTGCGGCTGATCGCGCAGCACACGCAGTGCCGCCAGCATGCCGGTCATCGCCATCTTGCCCGGGTCGGCGGCAACATGGCTGGCCTTGCCGTGCGACGAGGTTGCGCCGAAGCGCTCGCCGTGAATCCCCAATGCGCGGCGAACGTTCACCATCGCATCTTCGCGGCCGATGACGAGCCCACTGGTGGGCGACCCGGTCACCTTGTCCATGCTGTACAGCATCACATCGGCGCCGATCGCGCGCGGGTCGATGCCGAGAAACGGCGTGCCCCACGCGTTGTCGCACACGAACGGGACGCCGTGCTCGGCCGCCAGCGCGCCGATATTGCTCAGCAGCTGCGGTGCGCCGCCGCCGTTCTTCTCGCCGTAGCCGTAGCCCACGGTGTCGTACCCGAGTGACGTAAAGCCGCTGAGGTCCCTCGCATGGATGTCTGCGGCACGGCGCAAGGCCGCAGTGGTGGCGCCGGCGTCGGTGTTCATCAGCAGCGGCGTCGGATAGAACTTGATGCCGTGCAGCGCGTAGCTCGCGCCCGCCATCGGCACGATCACGATATCTGTGTTCTGGTTGCGCCTGCCTGCGAGACCGAGCTCCCCTGCGGTGGCGCCGCGGTCCGCAAACACATCCTTGTATTTCGGCGGAAACGGCCGGCCGTAGCTCAGATGGTGCTCGGCGTGGCGCTCGAACAATCCGATGCAACGCGCCCGGTACGGCTCGCCGCGGCCGATCAGCGGCGGTGTCAGCAGCGCGTCATAGGCGATCCATAACGCAGCCTCGCAGCTGTTGGTCGGCGCCGCATCGTAATCGTCGCCGTAGACCGATTTCACGACGCGGCGAATGTCATCGCCCAGATGCCTGTTGGGACGAACCGTCAGGGCGTCGCGTTCGATCGCCTGCAGGATGTCGCTGCGCAATGCGCCGGGCAACGAAGAGTTGGCGCCCGAGGTGCCGAGCCTGCCCTTGAGGTCGGCCGACATGCCGAGTCCGGCACCGATCTTTCGCGCCTCCGCGAGGATCGTCGTTTTGTTGGCTGCCAGAGACTCGTAAAGGTCCAGCCGCGATTCGAAGGGGGGCACTTGATCGTTCCTTTCATTCGACTTCGAGTTTCATCGCCTGCAGCGTCTCGCCGCGGATCACCTGCAGGACGCGCTGCTTCAACGTGATGTACTGCTGTTCGAAGATGATGGTTTCGTAGTTGCGCGGCCGCGCAAAATCGACGGCGAGAGTCTCCTTGATGCGGCCGGGCCGCGCGGTCATGATGAAAATGCGGTCGGCGAGAAACAGCGCCTCGTCGATATCGTGCGTGACGAAGAGCACGGTGGTGCGCGATTTCTCCCACACACTCAATAACAGCTCTTGCATCATCAATCGGGTCTGCGCATCGAGCGCGCCAAACGGCTCGTCCATCAGGAACAACTCGGGCTCGCTGATCCAGGCGCGCGCGAGTGCCACGCGCTGCTGCATCCCGCCAGACAGTTCATACGGGTAGTGCTTCTCGAAACCGGTCAGCCCCATCAGCTGCACGTAGCGCTCGGCCTGGGCCGCGTACTGGGCAGCGGGCGCCCCCGCCATGCGCGGGCCGAACGTGATGTTGTCGATGATATTGAGCCACGGGAACAGCAGCGGCTGCTGAAACACCATGCCGCGCGAGCGGTCCGGCGCGGTGATCGGGCGATTGTCGATCAATACCGTGCCCGAGTTGGGTTGCTCGAATCCTGCGACCAGATTGAGGATGGTTGACTTGCCGCAACCGCTCGGCCCGAGAATGCAGGCGAACTCGCTCTTGCCGATTGCCATTGATACGTCGGACAGCGCGACCGTCTCGCGGCCGCGCTTGCGATCGAAGAACGACTTGCCAACACTGCGCAGGTCGACCGTGACCTCCGCCGTGGCCGCCGCATCATTCATTGCGTCATCGATGCGCAGCTGAACGGCACGTCAGCCTTTGCCCATCCAGTGAATCGTCAGCCGCTGCGTGGTCACGATCGCAAGATCGAGCAGATAGCCGATCGTACCGAGCAGCAATATGCCGAGCATCACGACGTCCGTCCGCAGATACGAGCTGGCGTTGATCACCATCCAGCCCAGCCCCGAGCTCGAAGCGATCATTTCGGCTGCGATCAACGTGGTCCAGCCGATTCCGATGCCGACCCGCACCCCAGTGAAAAGCTCGGGCAGTGCGCTCGGCAGGATCACATGCCGAAAAAGCTGCTGCCGGTTCACGCCGAGCGACTGCGCCGCGCGAATGCGCCCTTCGGACACGCTCATCACGGCGGCGGCGGCACTGACGACGATCGTCAGAAACGTCGACAGATAGATCAGCACGAACTTCGATACCTCGCCGATGCCGAACCAGACCACCACCAACGGAATCAGTGCCAGCTTTGGCAGCGGCCGCAGAAACTGCACGAACGGATCGAGAATCGCGTTGAAGATCGGCGAGCGGCCCATCAGCAAACCGATCGGAATACCAGTGATCGCCGCCATGAAGAAGGCAAACAGCGCGCGCCCGAGGCTGACCAGGATGTGCATCCACAGCGAAACCTGCCGGTAGCCTTCGTCCACCAACTGCTCGGCGGTCGCCAGCACTTCGATCGGCCCCGGCAGGAACAGCGGGTCCACAAGCTGCAGTCTGGCCGCGACAAACCACGCGGCCAGCACGACAAGCACCGCGACAACACTCACCAGCGGAAGATACCGGCGCGGCATCACTGATCCGGTGAAGACGGGCGATAAGCGGCGGTCAGCGCGCTGCGCGCTCCATGTAGGTCGTGTTGATGAACGGTTTGAAGCTCGCCGGCACTTCGGTCTGGCGCAGATCGCCGAGCTCGACCAGGAAGCGTGCCGTGTCCAGCATGGCCGGAGCGATGCTGCCGCCTTCGCCCAGCAGCTTGTTCGACAGCTGTTCCTTCAGCGACGGGAAGCGCAGGCCAGCCAGAGTGTCGCGCACGGCAGCCTCGTTCTGGTTCAGGTGCTGCGCGATCAGCTTGACCATGCCTTCCTTGTCCTTGTTGTACATGTCGACCGTCTGCTGGAACGTCTGCAGGAACTTGACCACGGTCTCCGGATACTTGTCGGCAAACTCCTTGCGCACGACGTAATCGTTCCAGACGTAGTAGCCATCCTTCTGCAGCTGCTCGGTGGCGAGGATCTGCTTGCCGCCGTCGCTTTCCATCGTGTGCGAGAACGGGCCCCAGACGTAACCGGCGTCGATGTCACCCCGCTTCCATGCCGCGACCATGTCCGCGGGCGTGAGGCTGACCAGCGTCACCTGATTCGGCGCAATGTTGTTGACCTTGAGCGCCGCCATCAACGCGTAGTGCGCGGTCGAACCCGGAGGAAAGGCAATGCGCTTTCCCTTCAGCTCGGCCACGCCGCTGATGCCGCCCTTGGCGATCAGGCGCTCGCTCGTCACGATGATGCCGGAGATGGCGATGAACTCGATCGGCACCTTGCGGGAGATCGCGGCCACTGTCGGCGTTGAACCCAGGCGGCTGATATCGACCTGCTTGGCCGCGAGCGACGTCAGCGCCGCTGCGCCGGAAGGAAACTGAACCCACTCGACCTTGGTTCCCATTCCTTTCTCGAACATACCGTTGGCCTTGCCGATGACCCACGGCCGCGGCCCGCCGAACCACCCGAGACGCACGACCTCGGGCTCGGCAGCCGACGCGGTCGTGACCGCGCCGCCAAAAGACACAAATACGATGGAGAGTGCGGCAGCAAGTAGTCTGAACGCGCGTGTCGACATGCGATCCTCCTTGGTTATAGTGGGAAGCGATGATGGGTAGGGCGCCGCTGCCGGCAAATCCCGGTAAGCAACATTATTCCACGCACCCTACGATGTCACGTACGCGAACGTGCGCGTGTTGGCGATGCTTCGCGACTTGGGTCGATCGCTGACGCGTGCGGGTGAATCAGCTCGGGCCAGCGCGGGTCGCATTACCACACCGCGCAGGTTGACCTTCGGACCGTTCCCAAGCCCGGGGGAAGGGCTAGTCTTGCAAAAACTGGGGGCCTATGTTGGCGACTTGGATAAGTTTGCAATCTGTGATCCAGTTGGGTGTCGTGATCAACGCGGCGATTTTTTCTGTTGCGGCATTGCGCGGACCACTGGTCGCACGCGAAAGGGACGCGACGGATTCGCTGCTTCGATTGCATGGCCGCCTGTTGGGGAATACGACGGTCACAGCTGACCCCGACTGGAAATCGTTGATGTAGGGGGTTCGGTTAGGAGGGATTCGGCAGATCCCGAGTTTTGGCTGCTCCTGGTGAGCGTCGCGGAAAAGTTGGAGTGCTGGCTGCGATTCCGCTGGAAGGAGCCTGATGCGAGCGATTTGACGGTGGTGGTGCAGGAGAAGAGATGAGCCAGTCAATTGAGAGAGTTGCTCCGAAAGTTCTTGCGAGGATGGCGGAGGATATCCGCAACGGTTTCGTTGCCGTGCACCCTGGCGGGATTTTTCGCCGCTGAGTGATAGATAGGCAAGGTCTAAGCGTGGAAGCGACGGCGGACCGGATGGGAGTGTCGCGGCAGATGCTCCATCGTGTGCTGTCAGGCCAGTCTTCGGTAACAGCCGATATGGCCGTGCGTATGGCAACTCTCTCGGGTGGTCGCCCCGAGACTTGGCTTCAGCTTCAGAATCAGTTCGACCTCGCCCAGGTAGCGCGCAACGCCAGTACGTTCGAGATCGGTGCCGGCACGGTGCCGATCGGTGCCGTCCACGGGAAGATGGAGCAATTCAAAAAGACGGTGTCGTAGAAACCGCAACTGGCCGATAGCCACCGTGCGGTTCTTCTTCAGGCAGAAGTGCCGCCTGGCCGGCGAGCGCTTGGTGCGCTTGCCTTTCTCGCGCATCGGTGCGTGGTAGATGCCGATGTTTTCTCGCCACTCACTTTCATCGTGCTCGCGTCGCCGCCGAGATTGATCGCGTAGCCGCCTCCGCCCGCGGTCTTGCGGCAGATAGATGCCGTGCATTCCACCGGCTTCTCCGCGCTGTGCGGGACCCGTCGATGTGCTGCAATTCCCGACGATGGTCTGGCAGCCGTGTGCTGGAGGAGAGTTGGTTTGAGGTTTCAGAGAAATTACCTGCGATGCCGGTCGTAGCGGTCATCAATCGCAAGGGGGGTAGTGGAAAGAGCACGCTGGCCACGCACCTTGCTGGCTACTGTGCCAACGCGGGTGCTTCGGTGATGCTCGGCGACGTCGATCGCCAACTATCAACTCAAACGTGGCTACGCCAGCGCAAGACGCGGCAACTCGGCCAGGCCAAGGAGATCTTGGGCTGGAGCATCGATCCCAGGAGCTTCGTCCGCCCACCCGCCGGCGTCGAGCATGTCATCGTCGATACACCGGGCGGTCTGCGTGGCTTCGATCTGGCGCGGGTCGTCATGTACGCGGACGCGATCCTGATACCGGTGTGCAACTCTATCTTTGATCGGGAGTCGGCGGCCGAATGCCTGGCCGAACTGCGTACGCTCCCGCGTGTTGCGACGGGCCGCTGCAAGCTGGCCGCAGTCGGCATGAGGCTCGACGCTCGCACCAAGTCTGCCGAGGTTCTGCAGGCCTGGGCGACCGGCTTGAATGTTCCATTCATTGCCGTGCTGCGCGAATCTCAGGCCTATGTCCGCTGCATCGAGAAAGGACTTTCAGTTTTCGATCTGCCGGCCTCGCAGGTTCAGACCGACCGCGCGCAGTGGGAGCCGATCCTGGATTGGCTGCACCCGATCCTGCAGCGGGCACAGCGCGCCGCCGATGATATGCAGCTACCGCCGCCGCAGATGCACGCTACAGCCAGCTCTGCCGTCAATGGCGCCGCGCCACGGGAGCCCGCGCCGCGAGCGTTGCCGCCGATTTCGCCCGTGCGACAGCGCGCGCCCAGCCCGCCCGCGCAAAGTGCGATCTCTCCATTGCGCCGTTTGCGCGACGCGTTGCCCATTCCGCGATTCCTGCAACGCACGCCGTAGCACTCCCCAGCGCGCCGCGTAGATTGCAGGCGCCCCTTAACTGCGCCGCAATGGCAGGAGCCTTCGGTTGCATAGGCGCTCCGTTTGGTTCGGCGAGCGTACGTCCACGGATGTGCGCAGCGCCTACCCGTGACTTGAGTCAATGTCTAAATGCCATTCCCGGCCACGACGTCATCTACTTCTTGGGCGCAGCAGCCGGAGCAGGTGCCGGCGGCGGCGGTGCAGCTGCGGGCGGCGTCGACGAGTTCCAGATATCGCGCACGATCAGCCACTTGCCGCCTTTCTTGCGCAGGACCTCCATGTAGCCGCCGGTGTCGACGGTCTTGCCGTCCTTGATGACCGAGTACGTCCCTGCGTGCCACGCCATGTCGCCTTTGACGGCAACGTCATTGATCTTGCTCTGGGCCAGCGAACCGCCGGCCGACTTCGCGCCGGCGATTTCCTTGGCGATCAGCTGTTTGATTGCCGCTGAGCCGCTCGCGGGTGGCGCGCCCGGCGCCATCACGACGGCGTCGTCCGCGTAGGCCGCAGCGACGGCGTCCGCATTGCCGGCATTGAAAGCCTTGAACCAGGCTTCAGTGTTGGCGCGGATCGTTGCCGCGTCATCGGCCGCCACTGCAATCGGCGCTGCCGCAAACCAGAATACGCCGGCGGCAAGCAATGCAATCATTCTCGGAACTTTCATCGATCCCTCCCTGGTTGTCCCCGCTGTTCATTATCGGCTCGATCCTTAGTGCGTTCACCGGCAGTTGACTGGCAGCCAATTCTTGGGAAGATCCGTTTTGTTGACCGCCACCATCGTCATTTTCTCGGGGGCCGCCGCGAAGCCGCAGACCCAGGCCACGGGTACGACGGGAGCATCTTCGACCACCGCACCGCGCAGGCTCAAGGTCTTGCCACGCAGTGCGCCATTGGCTTGATTGCCAAACACCACGTGGATGGCACCGGCTTCGATGGTCAGCGACTTGACGTAGTTGCTGACCACCTTGTCAGGCGCAGGCAAACCGGCGGCGGCGTTGTCTTCGGGGAAAGTTTTGGTCGTCCTCCAGGCGGCGGCGATGGGCACTTTGGCGATGTCGGTCAGCCGCATTGCCTCAATGACTTGCTCGCGAATGTATTTGTCCTGAAAGCTTGGAACAGCCATCAAGGCCAGGATGGCGATGATCGCCACAACCGCCATCAGCTCGATCAGGGTGACACCACGGGATAACGCCGTGGAGTTTCTTCGGGGATGGTTCACGTGAGCTGCTAGCCGAAATGGGCAATGGGGCATTCTGCGTTATCTGCTGCCGCGGCCCTGAAAATCAGGATGCGTGCAGACGCCGCTGATCTCGCGCAGCGTGCCGGGGTAGGAGCGCTCGCCCGCCATCGCAATCACTTCATTGCGAACCAAAGCGGTCAGCGCGGCGCGGCGTACTGACGCGGTGCAAGGCTTACAACACGCCTTTACTCCAAAGCGCAAGCACGTACACGACCCAGAGCGCTACCAGCAATCCAAAGCTGAGCATGAACATCGCCAGGCGATGCATCACTCGGTTGTACGTGCAGTGAATCAGGCTATGCGCGACGCGCAGCCCGAAATAGCACCACGCACCGATCACCAGCCAGGGCGGCACATACGACACGGCCATCGCGCAGGCGACCAGCGCATAAAACAGAACCGGTGTTTCGAACAGATTGCGGAAGTTATCCGCGGCGTGCACGTTCTCCAGGCGGCCCGCCAGCGTTTGCGCAGTGGCTGCTGCCTGCGGATGCATGCGTTTGCCGCGCATTTCCTGGACGCGGCTGTAGAGCATCCGCGCGCCGACAAGAAACGTAAGCAGCACCATGCCGAGCGCGGCGAGCAGCAAGTGAAATGCGTTGGGTGTCATGACATGAGGAACACGGACCGTAGGCAGCGCCTATGCCGCATCGGGTTGCAACCGCGCAATGAGCGCGGCACCGTGCCAGTTATGGTGCATGGAAGCGCGGCGTCGCGTTCCTATCCGTGCCTTTAACGTCTAGACGTCAGTCCGCTCTTCTTCAAGTGGACGCCGTTCTTCTAGATTGAAACGACCATCATAAATCGGCGCCTTGCCGGTGTTTGGCCCAGGGTACTGAACATAGATGATTACACCACCGGTATCCGTTCGTAGCGCCGGTTCGGTGTGCGGATCACCGTGAAACAGCATTGTCCCGGGGCCGTACTTATTATCGCCGTAGAAAAACTCGCCCTCGAGGATGTACCAAACCTGCGCAAAGTCGTGACTGTGCAACGGATGCCAAGCGCCGGGCTCGTACCGAACCAGTCCCGCGTTCGGTTCGGTCGGGTTCTCCGGTCGCGGATGAAACGCCATCTTGCAGGTCTGCCCAGGGAAGCGTTGGACAGCCCACGGCAACGAATCGAAGTGAACGGCCTCCGGAAACGGATTTAGCTTCTGCTTTTGTTCAGAGCTCATCAGGACTGTCCACCTACTTGCGCGGAAACTGCGGTTCAAGGAACTCCATCGTGTAAACGTCTTTGGGCTGTATGTTGTTCTCGAGCTTGGAATTCGCCTTGATCAAGTCAATCGTGGCGGCCATCTTTTGTTCCGTCATATAGCCCAGACCTTTTTGCTTGGCCGTGTCTGTTACAAGCTGCCCTGCAACGATCTTCCACTGCGCCAATACGAGCTCGCGCGACGATTCCGGAAATGCTTTGATGAATGCGTCGGCGGCAGCCTCGGGGTCCGCAACGGCCAGTGCATAGCCCGCCATCGTTGCGTTGACGAATTTTTTCACCAACGCTGGATTGCTTTTCATCAGCGCATCGCTGGCGATCAAGCCGATCGAATAGTTTTCGACACCGTAGTCGGCGAAAAGGAATTTGCCCCATTCGGCGTTCGCCTTGGTTCCCGCGCTGGTGATGTTCGGTTCCTCAGTGACGAACGTCATCATCGCGTCGATCTTGCCTGCCATCAGGCTCGGAATCTTCGCGGGCGATGTCATCGTGACCCACTGAACCTTGCTCGCATCGATTCCCGCTTTCTTGGCAAATACGGGAAACAACATCAAGTGCGACTCAGCGGTCGCGGCGCCCATCGTGCGGCCTTCCAAATCTTTCGGTGACTTGATCCCGGACGCCTTGCGGTAATAAACCGCATCGGATGATTTATCCAGGATCGTGGCGATCTGCTTGGTGTTCAAACCCTTGTCGCGACCGAAAACAACCGACGCCGCATCCGCCATCGCGAACGTCGTCGTCCCGGCTGCCGAGCGCTTTACCGACTCACCGGAACCGTAGCCGCGCAGGATTTCGACCTCCATGCCTGCCTTGTCGTAGAGACCCGCAGCCTTCGCCATGACCGGACCGAAGTGAAGACCATACGGTGTGAAGTTCAACGTAAGCGTGACCGGCTCGGCAGCGGCGGTCAGTGGAAGGGCGAACGTACTCAGGGCAACTGCAAAAAGGCGCTTGAGAAGGGAAGCGGACATCGAGTCTCCTTTTTCCTTGTGAAATGTCACAGAGGAGCTATTATCACCTGGGCCTCGTCAATGTCAATGACAGGCTTTAAGTTGGTGACATTTCAGTAGTTTTACCTACTCAGTGGAGGCAGGCGTGCGCAGTCAGCCCGCAATCAGTCAGATCGGATGGCCCACTCTTCGAGCCGTGAGTAGGCATCCCGCGCTTCACAAGGCACTGAAGATGAGCGGATCACTCCTTGGGTTTTTCATCTTGTGGGAGATCTGTTGCAGGGTGTTTGAAATACCCGAATTCATTTTGCCGTCTCCCACCACCACCGTTTTGACGGTCATCAAGAAGTGGGACCTATTCGCAAAGCACTCTTTAATCACGTTTTACGAAACGGGGGCTGGCTTCTTGATGGCGGTGGCGTTTGGCGTCTTCATAGCAGCGATCATCGTCGTGATCCCGGTGCTTGCGGACCTGATCATGCCGTTGCTGCTGATTTCTCAGCTCGTGCCCAAGGTAGCCATCGCGCCAATTTTGCTGATCTGGTTTGGCTACGGGCTCTTTCCCAAGATTTTCATCGCGTTCTTGATCGCGTTCTTCCCGATCGTCGTCAATACCGCCGCCGGGCTCGCCTCGGTCGAGCGACCGATGCTCGATCTTGCCCGGTCGCTCGAAGCGACGCGCTGGCAGATCTTCTCGAAGTTTCGCGTTCCCGTCGCACTTCCGGAGATGTTCAGCGGAATGAAGATTGCGATTACGTTGGCCGTCATCGGCGCAATCATCGGTGAGTTTGTAGGCGGAAGTTCCGGGCTTGGATACCTGATTCTTATTGCCAATTCAGAGCTTGATACTCCGCTCGCTTTCGCGGCCCTGCTGTTGCTCTCGCTGGGCGGAATCATCCTGTACGCGGCGGTGGAACTACTGGAGCGACTCGTGATTCCGTGGAACAAGTCGACGCAGTCCGAATTCAGGCCGGTGGTCGGAGGTTGAGCATGCAGATAACGGAAATGCCGACCGCCACGACAGCCATTGAGATCGATCGGCTCACTAAGCGCTACCAAACGAAAGACGGCGCCGTCTTGGCCCTCGAGAACGTGTGCTTCGGAATCGCCAAGAGCGAATTCATTTCAGTGCTTGGACCCAGCGGCTGCGGCAAGACCACCCTGCTTAAGGTCTTGGCGGGCCTTGAGATCGCTTCGCAGGGCGAGGTGCGGATGCATGGAAAGCCAGTGCGAGGGCCTAACCGCCATACCGGGATCGTCTTTCAGTCACCGGCGCTGATGCAGTGGAGGTCGGCACTGAATAATGTTTTGCTGCCGACCGAGATTCTCCGGCTACCTGCTGACCGATCGAAGAAGGATGCGCTACAGCTGCTCGAGCTCGTTGGACTCGCGGACTTTGCAAACAAGCTGCCGCACGAGCTGTCGGGCGGAATGCAGCAACGCGTCGCCATTGCGCGAGCGCTGGTTCACAAGCCGGACATGCTCCTGCTCGACGAGCCGTTCAGCGCCCTCGATACGATGACGCGCAGTCAGCTCAACGTCGAACTCCTGCGAATCTGGAGTGACAGCAAGACGACAAGCATGCTCATTACTCACAGCATTCCCGAGGCAGTGTTCCTATCGGATCGCGTAATTGTGATGACGCCGCGACCGGCAAGAGTCGCCGAGATTGTGAATGTCGATCTTCCGCGCCCGCGTACTCCGGAAATGCGGGTGTCTGCCGATTTCGTTCGATTGACGGATCGCATCGGACGAATCATTGGGTTGGAGTACGTGTGACGAAGGCCGCAGGCAAGCGATGAGCGAACTTGCGTTTCTCTCGGCTGGCGAGCTCGCCGAACGCTATCGATCGAAGGAGTTGTCTCCGGTCGAACTGGTCAAAGCGACTCTGGCAAGGATTGATGAGTTCAATCCGTTACTGAATGCGTTTCGCGTCGTAGATCACGAAGCGGCAATTGCTGCATCGAAGGAATCGGAAAAGCGGTGGCTGAAGGGTGAGCCATTGAGCGACGTCGACGGCGTCCCGTTTGGGGTGAAGGACTTGCTCCTGGCGCGAGGGCACACGACGCTCTTCGGCTCGCGCGCGCGTGTGCAAGATTCAGATACGACAGTGGACGCGCCGGCCGTGGCTCGCTTAAGAGAAGGCGGCGCCGTGTTTCTTGGGAAAACAGCGACGTCTGAGTTCGGCTGGAAAGGCACTTGCGACAGCCCGCTCACCGGCATCACGCGCAACCCTTGGAATACATCTCTGACGCCGGGAGGCAGTAGCGGAGGAGCCGCTGCCGCAGCCGCGGCCGGCATGGGAGTCTTTCAGCTCGGCACCGACGGCGGCGGCTCCGTGCGCATTCCGGCCAGCTTCACCGGCCTCTTTGGAATGAAAGCAACGTTTGGTCGGGTGCCAGCTTGGCCGGCTGGACCCATGATGACTCTCTCAAATGTGGGTGTGATCACCAGGACGGTGGATGACGGCGCGCGCATGCTGGACGTCATTACCAAGTCAGATCCACGCGATTGGTACGCGCTTCCGCCCAGCAACGTTGACTTTTCGGCGCGTACTGGTGACGAACTGATTGGCAAGAAATTTGGCTTGTATCTCGGCGATTCCAAAACTGGTACGAACCGGGAAGTTGCAGATGCCGTTCGCGGCGTCGCGCGACTTATAGAACGGGCGGGGGGCCTTGTGGAAGAAGTGGACTTGCCGATCGAGGATGCTTTCGGCATATTCATCGCGCATTGGTACGCTGGTGCGCAACACCTCGTGAATCAACTGCCTCAGGATCGGCTCCACCTCGTGGACAAAGGCCTCCTCGACGCCGCGCAGAAGGGAACTCAGCTCGCTATAGCGGCGCACTATGGAGCGATATTCGCTCGGCAACGCTTCGGGGAAAAACTTCAAGCGTTCGTTCAACGGTACGACGCGCTTATTACTCCAACTCTTCCAATACTGGCATTTGAAGTGGGCCGCGAATTTCCGGAGGGCCGCGACTACAAGTCTTGGTTTGAATGGGCGTGCTTTCTTTATCCGTTCAACCTGTCGCGGCAGCCAGCCGCATCGGTGCCGATCGGCTTCTCGACCGATGGTCTTCCGATCGGAGCTCAAATCGTCGGTGCGCTATACGATGATGCGCATGTCGTCGCCATCGCGCGCGCGATCGAGCGATTGGTGCCCCGTCTGTCCTCTAACATTCCTTCGGGTTTGATTAAGCGGCCCGCATAAGCAAGGCTGCAAATACGTGCCGACACGAGTTTTCAATAAAGCGACGCAGGAGGCCCGGGAATCGAAACCCCTTGCTGTCATTGCATTCGAGCGGTTACGAAGCGACATCATCCAATGCAAGTTGCCGCCCGGGTCGAAGATCACTGAAAGTGGCTTGTGTGACCTCTACGGCTTTAGCAAAGCTCCAGTTCGCACGGCACTCTTCAAACTTAGCCAGGAAGGATTGGTCCGTACCGTGCCCCGCCACGGCTACGTCATCGCACCGATCACCATCAAGAGTGTGCAAGACATGTTCGAACTTCGGTTGGTGCTGGAACCCGCGGTGGCTCGCATGGCAGTCGGCCGAATCGACATAGATGAATTGAGACGCCTCAATGTTGCGCCGGGGTCATCGAAAGCTGAGCAGGCCGAGATGAAATTTCTTACTGCCAACCGGCAGTTTCATCTTGCGATTGCTAGAGCATCGGGCAACCTCAGAATGCTCGCCTTAATGACCCAGCTGCTGGACGAGATGGCAAAGCTGTTGCACTTGGGTCTGTTCTCGTCGGATTGGCGCGCGGGATCGATGCTCGACGTTCATCGCGATCAGGCGCAGCAGCACGAGGACTTGATCACGGCTTTCGCCCGCGCGGATCCCGCCGCGGCCGCAGAAGCGGCCGGATTGCATGTTCAGGAAAGTCGGGATCTCGTTATGCGGGCATTACTGTCGCAGGGCTCGCTTACGGTTGGTCGCGTTGCGCTTGCATAGTGCTGCAGTACCCTGCCAAGAGGCAGAGCCAGAAGCGAACTAGTCGTCGGCGAACAGAACATGGACGAACCGATGACTGATTACGTCACCCCACGGGCGGCGCTGGCGGCAGGAGCGCGCGACGCCTTGGGAGCTCCGATCGCCGTCCTGGCCGCGGGCTATGTCGGCTACGGCGCACTGGCCTCCGGTTTTGACTTTCCACCGTTGTTGATCGTCGCGTCGACGCTGTTGATCTTTGCGCTTCCCGGCCAGCTGATCATGCTCGAAATGCATGCGGTAAGCGCGCAGCTCGTACTCACCGTTCTCGCGGTCAGTCTGTCGGCTTCGCGGTTTCTGCCGATGACGACCGTGCTTGCAGCGATGATGCGGCACCCGCGCTACTCCAGCTGGCAGATGTACGCGGCAGCGCACGTTCTTGCGATGACAACCTGGGTGGCAGCGGTCAACCGGGTTCCGCAGTTACCGGCTGAACAGCGATTGCCCTACTTTGTAGGCTTCGCACTGCTCTGCTGGATCGCATGCGCCGTCGCGAGCGCGGTCGGATATTTCCTCGCCGATCAGATGAGTGAGCTCGTCAAGCTTGGCCTGGTGTTCATGAATCCGATCTACTTTCTCTTGATACTTACCGGTGAAACGAAGGCGGCGCTTGGACGCCTTGCGCTTGCTGCGGGCGCGATCACGGGACCGGTCGCCTATGCGCTCGCTCCTCAGTGGAGCCTGCTCGCCGCGGGGCTCGTGGGCGGCAGTGCCGCCTACGCTTTGCATCGCTGGAGACGGCAGCGTGAGTAACGTCGGCGTGGGTTACCTGTTGGCGCTCATTCTCGCCTGCGCTGCCGGCACTTATCTCTGGCGCGCGCTCGGCGTTGCAGTGGCCGGCCGGCTCGATCCCGACGGCGAGATATTCAGCTGGATGGGGTGCGTGGCGCTCGCGATGATCGCAGGGCTGGTGGCGCGAATGTTGATTGAACCGGTCGGCGTGCTGGCAACCACGAGCCTGCCCGAGCGGCTTGGCGCGACGGCTTGTGGATTGGTGATGTACTTCGGTTTAACGCGGCGCAACTTGTTGGCGGGTGTGGTCACCGGATGCGTGGCGATGGTGTTATTGCAGCTGTTGCGGTAGCACGTATGGCTTTACCGCGTCCGATCAGGGCGGCCAACTTGCGCAGCAAATCGACGCGCTGGTGCACCGGGAGCCAGCCCTTGCGAGCACGGAAAATCTGCGTCGCGGTGGCGAGCTTCAGCTCCAGCGCGGTCATCGGTGTCGATCTCGGCGATCGGAGCGCGATCGTAGGCTTGAACTACTTGAAGTTTCCTTGGCGCAGCCATCTCTTAAGCGAGCTCGATCTCGTTGACGCGATGTTTGAGTTCTTCGCCCAGCACGCGGACGTTCTCGCTGTAGTCGATCGGGACATCGATCAGATGCACGCCGCCGCCTTTGAACGCGGCGTCGATGATCGACACCAGATCCTTGCAGGCGTTGACGCGCGAGCCCTTGGCGCCGTATGCCTCTGCGTACTTCACGAAATCGGGATTCCCGAACGTGAGGCCGAAGTCCGCGAACTTGTCGACCGCCTGCTTCCAACGAATCATCCCGTAGGCGGAATCGTTGAGCACGATGACCACGAGATCGAGCTTCAGGCGCACGGCGGTTTCCATCTCCTGCGAGTTCATCATGAAGCCGCCATCACCGCACACCGCGAGCACGCGGCGCTTGGGATACAACATCGCCGCCATCATCGCCGACGGCAGTCCGGCACCCATCGTGGCGAGCGCGTTGTCGAGCAACAGTGTGTTCGCCACATGCGTGCGGTAGTTGCGCGCGAACCAGATCTTGTACATGCCATTGTCGAGGCAGACGATGCCATCCTCCGGCATCGCCTTGCGTACGTCAGCGACCAGGCGCTGCGGAATCACCGGAAAGCGGTCGTCGTCCGAGTCTTCGGTGATGCGGCCCAGAATTTCTTCGCGCAGCGCGAGAAACGCGGGGTCGAGCTTGAGCTTGCCTTCAAGCTGATCAGCCAATAGCGTGAGTGACGGCCCGATATCGCCGATGACCTCGGCGTGCGGGAAGAACACTTCCTCCACATTGGCCGACGTGTACCCAATGTGAATGACGTGCACGCCGCCGGAACTCATCAGAAACGGCGGCTTCTCGATCGTGTCATGGCCGATCGAGACGATCAGATCGGCATGGTCCACCGCCCGATGCACGTAGTCGCCCGCCGAAAGCGCGGCGGTCCCCATGTAGTGCGCGGAGCAGTCGGTGACTGCGCCCTTGCCCATCTGCGTATTGAAGAACGGAATGCCGGTGCGCCGTACGAAGCGCGACAGCTCCTCGACCAGGCGCGGGCGATTGCCGGCCGCCCCGATCATGATCAGCGGCCGCTTCGCCTTCTGAATCATCTTTGCAGCGCGGCTGATGGCTTGCGGATGCGCGACCGGCGAGTCGACCGGATGCCGCGGCACGACCGGCACGTCACCCACCTCATAGCCAGCGACGTCTTCCGGCAATTCCAGCAGCACCGGACCGGGCCGCTCTTCCTGCGCCACGCGAAACGCATCGCGCACGAGGGTCGCGATGCTGCGCGGGCTGACGATCTGCCGGGCCATCTTGGTCAACGGTTTCATCGACGCGACCACGTCGACGATCTGGAATTTGGCCTGCTTGCCGGACATGATCGCCTTCTGCCCGGTCAGCAAAATCATCGGCATCGCGCCCAGGTGCGCGTACGCGGCCCCGGTCGAAAAATTGAGAGCGCCCGGTCCCAGCGTGGAGATGCAAACCCCCGCGCGCCCGGTGAGCCGGCCATGGGTAGCTGCCATGAACGCTGCCGCCTGCTCGTGCCGCGTCAGTACCAGCTCGATCTTCGACTGCCGCAGCGACTCGACAACGTCGAGATTCTCTTCGCCGGGCACGCCGAAGACGCGGTCGACACCTTCGTTGGCGAGCGCTGCTACCAGGAGGTCTGAACCTTTGCTCATGGCTGTTCCTTGTGTTCGAGCAGTTTTACGCTCGGCGATCAGGCCGGAGGCGGGTGGCTCGCCTCGTCACGGATCTTCGCAAGGGCGTAGCCGGCCATCATGAAACGGTCGCGCAGGTGGCGATCAGCGAGTTCAAGCGGCGGCGGCGCGATTGCCGGGTCTTCCAACGGCATCGGCAGAATCGCGTCCACCCCGAGCGTGTCGCATGCGGTCTGATACTCCCACTTGACCCAGGGCGAGGCAGCAGCGTTGCGCGACCAAAACAGCAGGAACACTTCGCGGCGCGAAATCTGATCCTTGATCTGGGGCTGGAACGAGGCGTTCGATTTCAGGTCCAGGCAGTCCTGAAAGATATCGAGCGCCGGTGACCACCGCTGCAACGTTGACAGCCGCTGCGTCACCGGTTGAGCGTCTTTCGACGCATACGACGCAAAGACTGAACCCGGAACATTTGCTTGAGTTTGTTGAACGCTGACCGGCGCGCTGTGTGCGGTGATGTTCACGCGCATGGGAATGCACATGATCGGCACGTCAGCCACGAAGACCTCGAAACCAAGAACCACAACGGCCGGCGCGTCATCGTGAACTTGCACGACGAACGCTGCCAGGTTCTCACGCCCATTCCACTCGAAGCGAACTTCCTTTGGTGAAGCCTGCACACCGTCCCCGGTAAGGCGCACCGCGACCGGTGCGCCTTGTACCCAAGTTGCATTGCGCTGCGGCGCTACGTTCATCAGCACTCTGTCGCCAGGTTCACCCAGCGCCTCAAGCGTCTCTCGAGCCGACTCGCGCGCAGCGGCGACGTACGCGACGAGCGCTGCCGTGAAGCGTTGGCCGGGCGCGCTTTGACGCGGAGCCGATGCACCGAGCCAGACCGGCTCCGGTGCCTCCACATTCAGGGGCTCTTCTGATTGCGCCCCGCGGGGGGTGGCAGTCTCCAGCGAATCATCGGCGCCTTTACCGCGGCGACTAGCCTGCAACAGATCTCGAACACTCTGCGTCACGCGGCTGAATACCCCCTGCGGCTTGGAAGCAGGCGCGGGCATTGAGCGCGGCGCCGGCATCGGCATTGGCATAGGCGCCGATGGCGGCCGGGAAGGCGGCCCAGAACTTGTCGGTATTTGATCGTAGTGCGAGTGCGGTACCTGCGCAGGGGGGATCGCTCTCGCGAAGTCATCGCGGCGATTACGTAACAGGTGGTCTGCGATCTCTCTCGCCCCTGCACCAGCGTCGAGTTGGAGCGCTTGAATGTTGACGAACTCAGCTGGCGGAGCCGCGCCATCCAAGCGCACCGGAAACAGCTTGCGCAATCTGTTGGCCGAACGTGCCTGGGCGCGCAAATACTCGGATTCGCGGGAGCCTGGCGACCACAGCACCACAGCCCAGTCACATTCTTGAATCGTCGCTTCAACCCAGTCGTCAAAACTGACGCCTACCGCCGGTCCGGTGCCCCCAATGCCTAGACAGCTGACCGCTACGCCACGTGCTTCAAGCAGTTCGCTGAGCCGCAGCGCGGTGTCGCGATCCTGGGGTGCATAGGCGATACAAATTCTCATCGGTGGCCCCTCGCATGCCGGCTGGTCGAATGTCCGACTCGCGACTGTAGCTACTTTGATCCGCGTCGGGCACAAGCCCCGAGGATGTCGAGTCCGGCCGACGCGTTTTGCGTCGCATTCGCGATGAGCTCACACAAAATGAGCGCGCTTGACTCGGAACGAGGCAAGCGCGCTCAGACGCGCGGTAGGTACCGCGCTATCCGTTAGAGCAAGCGACTAAGCAATAGGCCAGCCGCAAGAGCGATACCAACTGCCGCGAGCGGTCGTGCGCGAACCTCATCACGCGCGTTTTCTACCCACTCTCCGTTGATGAAATCGTCGTACTTTGTGTACGCGGTTGTTTGTGCGTCGCTTGCTGCAGAGCGCACGCGATCAATGGCGGGGCCTGCCTTGGCGGCAATTCGATCGACCGTATCGTGCGCACCCTGCGCCACGTGATCCACAGTGCCGTGAGCACTCTCGGCAGTGCGGTCAGCTTCCAACTTTCCGGGACTGCCCATCGTTGCCGTGCCGCTCACGGCTCCGCTATATCCGGTCTTGGGGGTTATGGTTTCCATTCGTCTTCCTTCGTTTCGGTCGTCGGCAACACGAAGCAATCGTTGTTCCTATCTGCCCGGTTGGCACGGGAACATGTGGTCAAGCCCGCCGATAAAACGGTGCGTCTCGCTTGACGTCCGTTGGCTGGTGTCGATGTTCAACTGCTTGAGGCGGGCCACCTCTTCTTCCATGTTGCTCACAGTGAGCGTGAAAGAGCCGGAGCCGGCGCGCTCAGGGAATTGATAAACCTGCAGCCATCCACCCTTTCGAAGCTCCGCTCAGCCACTTCGGGCATCGGCTCGATGGTGCTTTGCGAAGAAGCGCTTCGTACCACTTGCTCGCCGGACTTAGGTCTTTGACTGCAACACTGGCCAGTGTGTTGATGATTGACATTGAATCTCCTACGCCGGCTCGCCTTCATGCGCCGCCTTGAGCGCCGCGATGTCAATCTTGACCATCTTCAACATCGCGTCGGAAGCGCGCTTGGATTTTTCCCTGTCGGGGTCGGCCATCAGCTTGCCGAGCAGCGTCGGCGTGATCTGCCATGACACGCCGTAGCGGTCTTTGAGCCAGCCGCACGCCTCCGGCTGGCCGCCGCCTTGCAGCAGCGCGTTCCAGTACTTGTCGATCTCAGCCTGGTCTTCGCAGTTGACGACGAACGACACTGCGTGATTGAACGGCTCCATCCGACCGGCGGTCATGGCCGTGAAGTCCTGTCCGAACAGAACAAACTCGACGACCTTGACCGACCCCGGCGGGCCGCTCGGTGATTCGCTCTGCATCGCGGTGACGCGGACGACACGCGAGTTGGGAAAGATCGACGCGTAGAACTTGGCGGCGTCCTCGGCTTCCTCGGCGTACCAGAGAAACGGGGTGATCTTTTGCATCGGTTACTCCTGGGTGACATGGACGGTACCCGCGGCTAGCCCTCGCGCTTCATCCGCTCCTGACGGGCAATCTCACGCTGGCTGGGGGAATCGAGCGCGGTATCGGCGACCTTGATCTCACCGTCGCGCTTGTAGTGGCCGATGATCAGGCCGTTTGAAGAGACGCGCGAGCTGGTCAGCTTGAACGAATGCGCCGCCGAGCCATCGGCGAACAGCTTTTTGCCACCGCCAAGCACGACCGGCACCGTGAAGATGCTCATAGCGTCGACGAGGTCGTTCGCAAGCAGTGCGTGCACGAGTTCGGTACTGCCCTGTGTGACGAGGTTAGGGCCGTCCTCCTGCTTCAGGCGCTTCACGTCGGCGATGTCGCGCAGGAGCACCGAGCGCTGCCAACTCGTATCGACCTCGCCCGAGCGCGAGACCGCGTACTTCTTGATCTCGTTAAACAGCTTGGCAATACCGGCATCCGAGCCGCCTGCGTCGTAGTAGGGCCAGTACGCAGCGAAAATCTCGTAGGTCTTGCGGCCGAGCAGGAGATCGAATTTCTCACTGAACAGGCGGTCAAGTTCCTCGCCGAACTCCTGGTCGAAAAAGGGCATCACCCAGCCGCCGAACTTGAACCCCTGGGTCGGATCCTCGGTCGGCCCGCCGGGCGCTTGCATGACGCCGTCCATGGAAACCATGGCGCCGACGATTATCTTCCGCATGTCCTCTCCTTGTGTCGCCCTTCTACGAATATGCGAGCGCCGGCTCGAAATCGCCGCGCCCCTCAGGCGTGGTATCGAGCAGGTGCCAGAGCGGATCTATCAAGTCGTTGTGGCGGTATTCCTGGCCGGGATCCGCCGGCACGTAGAGCAGCTCGCTGCTCCAGAAGTGGCGCACGCTGCCAGCATCGCGGCGAAAGACGTTGAGCATCGGCATGTCCCATTCCTCACCGTCCTTGAAATCCTGCTGACGGCGCATCGCTGGGCTCAACCCGCGCGAATCGCCGAAGTAGTCGCGGCTGTAGTTGTTGCCCGCGGTGGACAGAAAAGTGAGGTGGTCCCAGCCGCGCTCGCGCGCAAATGCAAGAAGACGCGCGAGCGGCGACTTGGCAACGATGAACAGGTTGATTCGCTGCGGCGCGTGGCGCGCGACCCCGTCCAGGCTGTCGAGCGTATGCGTGCATCCTGTGCACGGCTGGTCACGCTCGGGTCCATACATGAAGCTGTAAATCGCAAGGCTGTCCTTGCCCGTCGCGAACAGTTCGGACAATTTAATTTGCGCCGGGCGCCGGTTACGGTCGAGACCCTCAAAGGCGTAGTCCTCGCGCACCAGGCCGCCAGGCGGCAGGGCGCGCCGTTGCACGCTGACGCGCTCGATCTGGCGGCGCAGCGCAATCTCTTCGTCGAGCAGCGCGTTGCGAGCGGTGCGGTAGGTGGAATTTTCGCTGGGGAATTGCAGATGTTCGAGCGGGCCGTCGGGTTTGGGATCGTCATGCATGGCTTTGTCCTGCGAGGGGAAAAAGCCTTATGTACGTAGCTAAGAACCTTTTCATAAAACTCCCTGCGAAAGAAAATACTTCTCCAACTTGTCGAGCGCGCCGTTCCAGCCTTCGGTGTGTCCCTTGCGCGACTCTTCGCTGCTCAGCAGCGCGTGCGTAAAGACGAGTTCCGTGCCGCTGTCGACCGGTCGCAAGTCGATCTCGATGCGCGATTCGCCGTTGTCATCTTCGTCACCGAGCCAGCGCCACGTCATCGCAAGCCGCACCGGCGGATTGACTTCGAGATACTCGCCGCTGCTCTCGTGCTCGGTGCCGTCAAGCATGCGAAAGCGAACCTTGAAGCGGCCACCGATGCGGACGTCGGTCTCCGCGGACAGAACAGGACCGGCGTCCGGCCCCCACCAATGGGCGATCCCTTCGGGCGTCGTCAGCGCTTCGAACACGATCGACGGGCGCGCGGCGATTCGGCGAACCAGGGTGAGGCTTGTCATCGGCGTTTACGCGCTTGAGCCTTTCGTGCTCCCGCTTCCTTCTTCTCCGCGTATGCAACGAGCCGGTCCAGGCTGCTGGACCAGAAGTGTTCGTATCGATGAAGCCACTTCGCTGCTTCAGCCATCGGCTTCGGCGAAAGGCGAACGAACATCGTGCGGCCCGTCTTTGCCCGCGTGATCAGGCGCGCTTCCTCTAAGACGTCGAGATGCTTCATCACCGCCGGCAGCGTCATCGCTACCGGCTGGGCGAGCTCGCTGATGGAGGCGCAGTCCGTTTGTGCAAGGCGCTGCAGAATCGCGCGCCGCGCAGGGTTAACGAGAGCACCGAAGACGCGATCAAGCCGATCGCTATGGTTCACCATCTGGTGAACTATAAATTGACGTCGCCGCAAGTGTCAAATCGGGAACGCAAACGTTGTGCACGCGGCTGTACTCTGGTGCCGCTAATTCAACAACCGGCGACGCACTTTCCCGCGCTATCAAAAGAAATCGTCTTGCCGCTGAGCGGGAGATGAATCGGCACCTTGACGGCCTTGATGAACGACTCGGTCTTGGTTCCCGGCAATACCTTGCCACGTTTAGTCGCGACTTCATTCACGTGCGATGGAATGACGACATTTGGTTTGACGAGCTCATTGATCACGTAGGCCGCTTCCTTAGGCCCAGTGGTGAAGTTGTCGCCGATGTTCATCACCACGAGCTTCGCGTTGTAGTGCCCGCGAACGACTTTGTCCTGATCCGCTGTTATGCCGGTGTCGCCGGACAGGTACACCACCAGGCCATTGCTAAACGTCAGTACATAACCGGTTGCCTCACCGACGTTACCGGCGATTCCCGCGGCTTTCATGGTCTTTCCCAGTTCACCACCGATGTAATCCGGATCAAGGCCATTGCTGTGCAAGGCGTGCACGGTCGCAATGGTCACACCGCCTACCCTGACGCTCCCGCCGAAGCGGGCGAGGATGGAATCTTTCGGGTCACCGCCATTCGCAGCCAGTTTGCTGGCGAAGAACGAAGGCATTTCGCTGCCCGTCACGATCTTTGCCTTTTTCGCAAGCGCGATGGCTACCGAGTTTGAATTCGGCATCGCCGACACCGAAACATCGGGGTTGTCACACGTACCCGAGTTGGGGGACTTGGTATGCGAGTTGCCCACGTGGTCACCATGCATGTGGCTGACCAGGACGATGTCGATCTTGCCCAGTCGAGGATCCGTCGCCCCGGCGACCGTGCGGCCGGCGTCGTAGAGAATGCGCGTGCCATTCGGATCTTCAAGGACCAATGCGCGGTCCTGCGGACACAGCTCGCCGTCGTGACTGCCGAGCGGTGTCAACTTCACCTCATTGGCAATGGCCGACCGCGTAATCACTGCGGTCAAGCACGAGAGGACTGCCATCCAAACCACGGATTTCATATTCATCCGGATTCCTTGTCGCGGTCGAACGAGAGGACACAAAACCAAGGTGTGACGCTACCGCCCTCAGTCACGCGATCGCTTTCTGAAAATCGGGACGGCCGGGTGTTCCGTCGCCCGCGTTGACCGGCGGATCGGCCAACGATGTTACTAGCCGCCGATGACAGCTCATCGACTCGCCCGACCTTCAGGGCGGACGCCCCGGTTTCACATCCGCCCAGCGCCCGACACGCACAGCCGCCTTTGTGAATGGCCAATCAAGCCGCCTTACGCGATGCGAACCCGCCGTGCGACCTGGCCGTTGCTTTCCCAATAGGTTTTCTTCTTCGCGATGATGGGCGCGTCCATCGCCGGCTGAACACTTCCCTGGGTATCGACGGCGCGCGATGTGATCGTGTGTTCGCCTGGAGTGGCATTGGGCCAGTCCACCGACCAGAGACTCCATGCAAACCTGCCCTGCTCGCTCTTGTCAATCGCCGCCGGCCTCCATGGTCCGCCGTCGACCTGCACTTCCACGCGCGCAACGGGCGCCCCCCACGCGGCGCCGACGATCCGGTACTGGCCGTCTTTGCGCGTGACCTTGGCGGGCGCGGACTTGAGCAACGTGCGGCCGACTGAGGTTTCGACGAACTCGACTTCCCCGTTGCGCTGCTCTTCGCGGATCGTGACGTAGTCACGTGCCATGAAGCGGCCCATATAGCGGGTGTCGCGGACTTCGATGCGGTTCAGCCACTTGGTACTCGCGATGCCGTACCAGCCCGGGGCAATCAACCGTACCGGTGCACCGTGCGGCTGCGGAAGTGCTGCACCGTTCATTTCGTAGCACAGCAGGTTGTTGGGGCTCATTGCGTCGGCCAGCGACATGCTGCGGGCGAAATGCTGCGGCATTTTCATGTCGCGCACCGTCTCTACACCGGCATCGGCGCCCCAGAAAACGACTTCGATGCCTCGATCCATTACCCCCGCCTGCTTGAGCAGCGGCGCGAGCGGGGTGCCGCCCCACTTGGCGGTGCCGATCCCGCTGGTGAACCACGGGAAGCCATGATTGCCGCCGCACTCGAGCGTGAAGACGACTTCTTGCTTGGGCCGGCCCCTGAGGGCCGGCAGTGTCAAGGTCATCGGCTTTTTCACCAGTCCGGTGACCTCCAGGTTCCATTTCTTGTCGTCGATGACCGGCTTGTCGTAGTGCGACACGCGAAAGAACTTGTCGGTGGGCGTCAGAAATGAGGAGAGGAGGTTTTCCCACGGCTGCAGGTTCTCGACGACGCCGCCGCTGGGGTTCGCGCCCGGCTGATCCAACCACGGAATGACTTCCTCGCCCGGGCGGCTCGGAAACGCTTGCGCCAACCAGGGGGCATGCAGCAGCGCCAACGTCGCGCTTCCTTGCAGCAACAGCTCGCGGCGGGAAATGTCTCGCTTGTCCATGGAGCGCTCCTTGTCCCAACGTGAATCTCAAGCCTTCGGAAAGCCGAGTAGCAAACGTCGCTCCTTAAAGACCAAAAAGGAAGACCAGAGTTAAGCTGGCGAAGAGAAGACAAACAAGAAAAACACCGCTCATGCACCTTCATCGATGCTGTTGGAAGAATGTCTTGGTCGAGGTGTGTCGTGTCATTCCCGTCCAGTTGCTAGTGGGCATGTTGCTGACGACAGGCGTGTACGCGCAGGGCGTTTCAACAGGCTCTCTCACTCCCACGCCGGCGGAGCCCAAGCCGCAGGAGCCGAGCCGCGACGCAAGCCGGATCTACGCACGGGCAAAGGGATCGTTGTTCCAGGTGCGCGTCTTGACGGCGTCCGGCCGCTCACAGGCGACCGCGGGATCGGGATTCATGGTCAGCGCCGATGGACTGGCGATCACCAACTACCACGTCGTCTCAAAGCTGGTTCTCGATCCAAGCCGTTACGTGGCCGAAGCAGTCAGCACGGCGGGCGATCGCGACGACCTCACCGTGCTGAAAATTGATGTTCTGCATGACCTTGCGCTGGTCCGCATCAACAAGCGCCGCGACTGGCCGCCGCTCAAGATCAGTTCGAAGGTTCTTACGCAGGGGGAGCGTCTTTACTCGCTCGGCAATCCGCTCGATCTCGGCTTCGCAATCTCCGAGGGTTCGTTCAACGGGCTGATCACGCGACCTTATTACCCGCAGGTGCTGTTCTCCGGTGCCATCAACTCCGGCATGAGTGGCGGGCCGTCGGTCGACGAATCGGGCGAGGTGATCGGCGTCAATGTCTCCAAGCGGCTGGATGGAGAGCAGATCAGCTTCCTGGTGCCGGCGCAGTTCGTGATGGTCATGATCGAGCGGGGCAAGTCGATCGCTGCGCAACCGACGCAGCAGGAATTCCGCAGCGAGATCGGGCGCCAATTGTTGCTCCACCAGACGATGATGGCGGACCAGTTGCTGAAGGCGCCGTTGGCGACGCGCGCGCTGGGCCCGTACGCGGCGCCGATCAACGAGATGCAGGGCATTCGCTGCTGGGGAGATGATCCCAGCACGCCGCAGCTGAAGTATTACTACTCGCGCCTGAATTGCCGCACCGAGTCCGTGGTCGGCGTCGAGGATGCGCTGCGCACGGGTTATGTCAACGTTCGTCACGAGTACTTCGCGACCGAGAAACTCGACTCGTTTCGCTTCCTGCAGATTTACAGCAAGTCGTACCAGAACGAAACCTTTGGCACGTATCGTGATCGGCATCGGACCGGGCCTGAATGCAACGACGCATTTGTCAAAGGCGATAACGTCAACAGCGTCCCGGTGCGCGCGGTCGTGTGCATACGTGCGATGCGCAAGTTCGAGGGACTGTATGACTTCTCGCTGATGGCAGCCACGGTGGACGACAGCCGCAGCGGCCTGCACACGCGGATGGACGCCGCGGGCGTGACACTGCAAAACGGGCAGCGCATCACCAAGGCGTTCCTCGATGCGATCGGGCGCCGACCATGAGCGAGTCTGCGGTCGTCGTCGAGCTGCTCGACCGCACCGGCTCGGTGGTCGCGCGGCACCGCTGCAACGATTTGCCAGTGCGCCTGGGCCGCGCGTACGACAACGATGTCGTCGTCGATGACCCATTTGTCGCACCCGCGCATGTCTGGATAGTGCGGCGCGCTGATGGGGCACTGGTGGCGCGCGATATGGACACGCGCAACGGAATCCACGCGGCCACCAGCGGGCGGCGGGCGCTGTGGCAACGCGTCGGCGAGCGGTCGAGAGAGATCGTCCTGACTCCGAACACCCTGGTGCGCGCCGGCCACAGCACGTTCCGCGTGCGGCCGATCGATCACGCAATGGCACCGGAGCGGCTCGACACGACGGCGCATGCGTGGGAAGGCCTGCGCCCGTCGCTGGTCGCGTTCTTGATGCTTGGGCTGCTCGCTATGTTCAACGCCTGGAGCTCGAATACCACGACGCAGGAAAACCTCGTGTACGAGACGAGCCTCGCTCTCGTGCTCGGCACCATGGTGGTCTGGGCGGGTGCGTGGGCTTTGCTCAACCGCCTCTTCGGCGGGCGCGCTCGCTTCGGTCGCCACTTTTTGATCGGAACGATCTTCCTGGTGGCATCTATTGCGACGGACTTGGCGGCCGAGCTGCTGGCGTATGCGTTCTCGCTCGACTGGCTGTCGCGCTTCGGCTCGTATCTCGGCCTGGGGCTGCTTTCGATCGCCGTCTACTTCCATGTCGCCACCATCACACCGTTGTCCTTGTCATTCGCCCGGCGCTTTGCCGTTGCTTTCGCACTCCTGGCGATCGGCCTGTTCGGCATGTATCGATACTCGACAGAACATCAGTTCGGCGATTCGCTGTACATGGGTTCATTGCAGTGGCCCGCCATCCGGGTGGTGGCGCCGATCGGCACCGACGCGTTCGTAAAGGCAACCGATGATCTAAAAGCTCGCGCCGATCTTCGCCGCAGTGAAAATGCAGGGGGTGAGGAGTATTGATCAGCGCAGCCTGCGCATCACAATCGGTGCGAACCAGACCAGAACGGTGACGGCAGCTAGTGCCGCGGCGATCGGCCGGGCGACGAACTCGAGCAGGTTCCCCTCGGCCTTGATCATTGAGGTGATGAAGTTTTCCTCCAGCATGCCGCCCAACACGACGCCCAGAATCGCCGGCGCAATCGGAAATCCGTTTTCCTCCAGCAGATAGGCGATCACGCCCGCGGCCAGCATGACGCCGACATCGAACACGGAGTTGTTGATCGCAAATGTGCCGACGATGCAGAACACGAGGATCAGCGGCATCAGCACGCGGCGCGGCACCTTGAGAATCTGCTTGGCTGCCTTGATGCACAGGATGCCGAGCGGCACCATGATGATGTTTGCGACGATGAACAGGATGAACACTGCGTAGATGTTTTGCGGATTGGTGGTGAACAGCGTCGGGCCCGGATTCATGTTCTTCATGTAGAGCACGCCGATCACGATCGCCGTGATCGAATCGCCCGGAATGCCGAACACCAGCGCGGGAATCCAGGCACCCGCCAGAGCGCTGTTGTTGGCGGAGCCTGACTCGACGATGCCCTCGACGTGGCCGGTGCCGAACTTGTGCGGTTCCTTCGAGAATTTTTTGCTGACCGCGTACGACATCCAGGCCGCGATGTCGGCACCGGCGCCCGGCAGTGCGCCGACCAGCGTTCCGAGTGAGCTGCCGCGGAGGACCTGACGCCAGTACTTCTTCGCGAGCGCCCACTGGCCGCTGAAGACGTTGCCGACCTTTTCGACCACGAGTTCCGCCGGCGGGCGCGTGTCGACTGCAAACCGAATGATCTCCGCCACGGCGAACATGCCAATCAGGATCGGGATCATGCCGATGCCACCCATCATTTCGCTGTTGCCAAAAGTGAAGCGCGGGTGTCCCGCCGGATTGCCGAGACCGACGCACGCGACCAGCAGACCGAGGAACAGCGTGATCAATCCTTTCAGCGGACGGTCGGACGTGATGAATACCGCGCACGTCAGCCCAAGCAGCACGAGCCAGAAATACTCGAACGAGCTGAAGCGCAGCGCGATGTCTGCGAGCGCGGGGGCCGCAACGATCAGCACCGCGATGCCGAACAGCCCGCCGATGGCAGAGAACACCAGGCCCGCGCCGAGCGCGAGCTCGGCCTGGCCCTTCCTGGTCATCGCGAATGCTTCGTCGGTGTAGGCGGCAGACGCGGGCGTGCCGGGAATGCGCAACAGGCAGCCCGGAACGTCACCGGAAAAGATCGCCATCGCGGTCGCCGTCACGATGGCTGCAATGGCCGGAATCGGCGCCATGAAAAACGTCACCGGCACCAGCAGCGCGGTAGCCATCGTGGCGGTCAACCCCGGCACCGCTCCGACGAACAGTCCGTACAACGCCGCCAGCATCATCACCAGGATGGTGTAAGGCTCGAACACCATCGTGAAAGCTTGCGCGAGGTGCTCCCACACGGTCCGCTACCAGGCGAAGTTGGTGAACAAGCCCCACGGCAAAGGCACGCGCAGCAACTTGTAGAAGGCGAAATGGATGACGAACGTCGCAACCGCCGCGATCACGATCGAGCGCCCGAGTCCGACACCGAACAAGCGGAAGCAAGTCGTGAGGATGATCAACGCCGTCAGAAAGAATCCGAGCCAATCGGCCGCGACGATGTAGAAAACGATCGAGCCGATCACGCCGAGCACACCCGCGACGTGGCGCGGCGAATTCACCCACGGTTCGAATCGCAGCCACGGCACCGTCGCGCGGGCGCGCCAGCCGCGCACGAGCAGGATCAGGCCCCCCATGACCAGCCCGGCCGCGATCAGGCCGGGGAAAAGGGAAGGGCCGACGCGCTGCGCCGCAATGGTCGGATAAGAGGAAACCACGGCAATGACTGCTGCGCCCAACGCGAGCAGCAGCAGTCCAAAAACGGCGTCGCTGAGCTTCACGAAGAACGCCGCTGTGACTGAACCCCGCAGCGTTACTTCGCGATACCTACCGCCTTCATCGTGGCACCGAGCTCGGTGTCGGACTTCGCCATGAATTTGGCGAAGTCATCGGGGCCGGCGTAGATCACGCCAAAACCGCGACCGCTCATGAATTCGTTGTATTCCTTGCTGGCAGCGATCTTTTTCAGTGCGGCAGCGAGCTTGTCGCGAACGTCAGGCGGAATGCCTTTCGGCGCAACCATGCCGCGCCATGCCGCCATCGTCCAATCGCTGCCGATCGCTGCCTTGAGCGTCGGCACGGCGGGGTACAGCGTCGAGGGCTTGTCGTTCATCAGCACGAGGCTCTTCACCTTGCCCGCGTCGATCAGCGCGCGTGCCTCGGGCAGCGACACCGGCGCGATGTCGACGCCCCCGGCGACCATGTCCTGCAGCCCCGGTGCGGCACCGTTGCTCGGCACCCACGGAACCGCGGCCGGATCGATCTTCTGATCACGCAGCAAGCCAGCCAATGCGAGATGCCAGATGCCACCTTGACCGGTCCCGGAGGCCTTGAGCTTGCCGGGGTTGGCTTTGATTGCAGCCAGCAAATCGTTGAGAGACTTGTACGGCGCATCGGCGCGAACCTGAATACCGGCCGGGTCCGCGTTGACGAGGGCAAGCGGTGTGTACGAAGCACCCGTCAGTTCGGTCAGCCCTTGCCAATGCAACATGCCGATTTCGACCGTGGCGAGGCCGATCGTGTAACCGTCGGGAGCGGCTGAAGCAATCGCCGCGTGGCCGACGACACCGTTGCCGCCGGTGCGGTTGACGACGTTGACCGGTTGGCCCAGGTCTTTTTCAAGCAGGCTGCCAATGATCCGCGCGGTGGCATCGGTTCCGCCGCCGGCGCCCCACGGCACGATCAGTGTGATCGGACGTGTCGGATAGGCCTGCGCAAGGACAGAAGGGGCGATCGCGAAGGCCGTCAGGCCGACGATTGCGCTTGCGGTACCAAGGAGGAATGAGCGGCGGATGCGAGTCAACATAGATGTCTCCTGTTTTGTTTAGTGTCGTTTTTTTATTTTTGCTTTAGACCGCAATTTAGAGCAATTCCGCAGTTAGAGCGCTCGCAGCTAGCGATATCCCTCCGCCTGCAACTCCAGCGACTGTGCCCAAGCGGCAATCGCCGATGCCTCTACGTTTTGCCGCTCACCGAATGCTGATGCCGATGGTGTTTCTTGCTGGCTACTTTCATCGCCCGGGAACTTGTGTCCCGGTAATCTCGCTCCTTACCTCGCGCAGTTTGGTCTTCAGCACCACGCCGTTGTCGGGTCCGACGCGGATCATGGCCTTCTGCCCGGCCGACAGAGCCTCCAGCTCCGGATCGGCGTATTGATACAGGACCTTCGGCTGCACTACAGCGACCGGTGTCTTGACGGTCGGCGTTGCGAGCAGGTGATCGATCACCGCGACCAGCCGATCGTTGAAGTAGCCGTCGGGGTACCCAAGCTCGCGATAGGCCTGCTGGAACAACGGATAGAAGCGGACGTAGACGGCCACCAGCTGCTTGGTGTCGACCGCCTGCACCGCGGCGATGACGGGCGCATAGCGCGCGGAATTGTCGGGAGCGATAACCAGGCTTTCACCCGCGTTGATCGTCGAAAAGGCGCCGGCCGTGGGACGCACCGGCAGCAGGCGCGGCGCCGCCTTTTCGCGCGGAAGGTTGTCGATCGTCGCCACGATGTGGCGGATCAGGTTCATCGGCTGCACGAACTCTGGCAGTCGATTGCCCTTGAATAGATTGGAAAGCGCATCGGCCAGTGGCGCATCGCTGGCATCGAGCGCTATCTGTGGCGCGTCCTGCACAGCTTCGATCGGATACTCGATCTTCGGTGCAGCGGCGGCGGCAGCCGGCGGCTCCGGCGCAGGTGCTTGCGCCGCAGGCGGCGGCGCCATTTCTTGGGTCGTCCGCGCCTGCCACCACAGCGCGCCCAAGATCAGAGCCCCGGCGGCGATCAGTGCTCCGGCAACCCATGCGATCGTTTTCGTCATGGTCTGATTTCTCCGATGACTCGTAGAAGAAATCTGACAGTGCGCCTTGAACCGTCGTTCCGTCAAATTCGATCGTTGCAGAGCAATCCGCGCAGGACGCGCGATTAATCGAACGGATCGACCGCCATGAAAGCGCCGAGTGCCGTCAGAGTGCAGCGCGCCCGCAGCTGATTCAGGCAGCGAATCGCCTGGTCCGCAGTGACTGCGCCGCTCGAATGCAGCGATGACCACTGCGCGCGCTCGGCTTGCGCCGAAGCGATGTAGCGCTGCGGTTTGTTGTTGGGCTGAATTTGAAGAGCGGAAACGGTCACCGCCTCGATCGTCGGCAATGCGGCAAACAGTTCGCCCAGCAGGCGGACGACGAGCCCGAGCGCGTGCTGATTGTGCAGCTTGGTGTGTGACAGGTCGGACATGCGACGGATCTCGACCCGATTGCCGCTCGCCATCGCAGCTTCGCGGTCCGGTATTGCATCGAGACCGGGGACAACGAATTCAAGCTTGGCTTCGCTCTGCCCGTTGAACTCGTAGCTGATGATCGTAGGCAGCGGCCACAGCACGTCATGCAGGCATTTCATAAGGTACTCGCGCATCGATTCGCGGTCGCCGCTCTCGGCTTTGTCTTTCAATTGATGGATCGACCGCTGCGCAGCATCCCACGCAAGGCGGCGCGCCAGCCAGGCCGCGCGCGCATCGAAGTAGTCATCGAGCTCCTGCGGGTCAGCCGCCGCCTTGACGCGCGCATCGGTCGACATCGCCGCCTTCGGCGGCGTGGGCTGCGCTTCCGTAAACGCGCGCGCGGCCACCGGCAGCAGCATGTGGTCCGGCGAAGGTGTCCAGCGATGCGGAAACGTGAGCGATTCGACGTGTTCGTTCAAATGCGCGCACACCGTCAGCGCGGCTTCGCGCTCCATGTCGGCCGCACCATCGACCACGTTGGAGACGGGATCGATCGCCTGACTGGAGCGCCGCGGACGCTCGATGCGCGCGTACCCGTGCGCATCGATGCGCACGCGAGTGTCGCCGGCTCCCAACGCGAACGATGTGGCCTGGCCGGCGTGCGTTTCACCGCTTTCACCGACCAGCACGACTTGCGAACGCCGCCGATAGATAATGCTCTGGCCATCCGCACTCGCAAACGACGGCGCCAGCCGATACGGTGGCAGCCACTTCACTTTCTCACCGAACAGATCGGTGTGGCTGAAGCGCAAAGCTGCCGGCGGTGGCAGCGGTGCTGCCCTGCGTAGCGGCGCCTGTACGGTTTCGAAATTCTGGAAATTCAATTCATGGCTCTGCTGTTTCTACTAGCGTCCCATGTTGCCAAAGGTTGCCGCGCTGTAACGGCAGAATTTGGCCGGTGTAACCCGGGCTGTTCTGCTCCAGCCCATCGGATGCTTGTTACATGCGGGCCGTTCGCCTGAGGTGCCGGGTGCCTATGCACTTCTCGAAACACCGATTGGGCATCGCCTACACCATCGCTTAAGCCGCAGGCGCCGACATCCGGTTTACTTAGACCGAAGCCACGTCCAAACTCGTGCCAATGACCCCTGTGAAGAAGAACATTCCAACATTGGCTGTTGGCTGCGGAGCCGGATTTTCCGGCGACCGGGTCGACGCACCGGGGCCGGTGGTACGCACGCTGATCGAGCGTGGCGGGCCCGCTGTGATCATTTTCGAAATGCTGGCAGAGCGCACGCTCGCGACGGCGCAATTGGCGCGCAGGGCCAATCCGGCGCTCGGCTACGAAGTGCTGCTCGACCTCGTACTGCGCCCAATCCTGGCCGACTGCATCAATAACAGCATCAAGATCATCGGCAACTTCGGCGCCGCCAACCCACGCGGCGCCGGTACGATGATTCAGCGGCTAGCGACCGAGCTCGGCCTGCCGGCTCCGCGCATCGCGGTCGTCGAAGGTGACGATCTTTCCAGTGGCGATTGCCGTACGCTCGTGCGGGAAGCGCTTGCCGGCGACTTCGACGAACACCGCTTTGTATGCGCGAACGCGTACCAGGGTGCGTTTGCGATTGCGGATGCAATCACCGCGGGCGCGCAAGTCGTCGTCACCGGTCGCGTCGCCGATCCGTCGCTCGTCGTAGGCCCCGCCATGGCTCACTTCGGCTGGACCGAGACCGATTGGGATCAACTCGCCGGCGCAACGATGGCGGGGCACCTGCTCGAATGCGGCGCGCAAGTCAGCGGCGGATACTTTGCGGACCCCGGCTACAAGGAGGTGCCCGGCCTGCACGACGTCGGGTTCCCGATCGCGGAGATTGCGGCCGATGGGAGCTGCATCGTCACGAAGGCAGCAAACACGGGCGGGTTGGTCGACGCGCGCACGGTGAAAGAGCAGCTGCTGTACGAAGTTCACGACCCGGCGATGTACCTGACCCCGGACGTGGTGGCCGACTTCAGCGATGCCGAAGTAGCCGAGGTCGGGCCCGATCGAGTACGGCTGACGGGTGTACGAGGACATCCGCGTACACCGACGTTGAAGGCAAATATTTTCTTCGACGGCGGCTGGCTGGGTGAGGGCGAAATCTCCTACGCCGGAGCGGGCGCTGAAGCGCGTGCGCGGCAGGCGATGGATGTGATGCAAAAGCGGGTCGGACGCGAGCTCAAGCTACGCTTCGATCTGATTGGCGTGGTCAGCGTGCTCGGCGACGACACGGACCGGCTGCTGCATGCAACCGCCGTCGGCACAGCGACCGATGTACGGCTGCGAATCGCTGCCAAACATGAAGATTCAGCGTTGATCGATCGCATGTTGCGCGAGCTGACCGCGCTATGGACGGGCGGTCCCGCCGGTGGAGGCGGGGTGCGAGTCAGCAAGCGGCAACGCTTGTCGCTAAAGTCATGCCTGGTGCCGCGCGAGAAGGTGCCGGCGAGCTTTGCATTCGTTTAGGTGCGGGAAACATGGAGCGATCAGAAACCATCGAAGTGCCGCTGCGCGAGATCGCGCACGCGCGCACCGGCGACAAGGGCAATCGCACCAACATCGGCGTTATCGCGTATGACCCGCGTCACTACGACCTGCTGGTCGAGCAGCTGACCGAAGCGCGCGTCGCGCAGCAGTTTGCGTACCGCAAGCCGACGCGGGTGACACGCTATCTGCTGCCGAAGCTAGGTGCAATGAACTTCGTGCTTGATGATGTGCTCGACGGCGGCGTCAACGATTCATTGAATCTGGATATGCACGGCAAGGCACTGTCGTTTCATTTACTCGCCATCACCGTGCAGGTGTCCGTCACAATGCGCCAGCCAACAACCAAGGAGACGGCATGAAACTCAACAGATTGCTTGCGATGGGCGCAGTAGCCCTGGCCGCCGTGGCCACAGCACCCGCGTTCGCGCAGGCGCCGGACTACCCGAAAGGCCCGGTCAAGATGATCGTGCCGTTCCCTCCGGGCAGTGCGACCGATCTTGCCGCGCGGGTCATTGGCCAGCAACTGCAGACCGCTCTTGGCAAGCCGTTCATTGTCGAGAACAAGCCCGGCGCACAGGGAACGATCGCCGGCAGCGAAGTCGTGCGAGCCACGCCCGATGGTCAGACGCTGCTGTTCACTTCGAACACCGCGATCGCGTCGAACGTACCGTTGATGAAGAAGATGCCGTACGACCCGACTAAAGACTTTACGCCCGTGGCCGGCATCGGCACGACTGCACTGGTGTTGATGGTGAAGCCGGACTTTCCGGCGAAGAATTTGAATGAGTTCATTGCGCACGCGAAGCAGCGGCCGGGCAAGCTCGCCGCTGGCTACGGCTCGACCAGCTCGCAAATCAGCATCTCGAGGCTCTCGAAGATGAGCGGACTCGACGTGCTGTCAGTTCCCTACAAAGGCATACCGCTCGCGGTCAACGACGTGCTGTCTGGGCAAGTGCACTTCACGTTCGTCGATTTAGGCAACGCGATGGCGCAGGCCAAGGGCGGAACGCTGCGGCCGATAGCTATCACAGCACCGCAGCGCAATCCTTTGGTGCCCGACTGGCCGACGCTGGCCGAAGTGCTTCCCGGCTACGACATCACAGCATGGTTTGCGATCGCAGCGCCGGCCGGAACACCGAAACCGATCGTCGACAAGCTGTACGCGGCGACAGCGAAAGCGCTTGCATCATCCGAGGCGAGGGAAAAGCTCGCGACGATTGGTTTGGCCCCGATGCCGATGACGCCCGACGAGCTTTCTAAATTTATCGTCTCCGAGGTCGGCAAGTGGACGCGCCTGACGAAGGAAGCCGGCATCGAGCCCGAATGAAGCAACCGGTCATGCTCGTCACCGGTGCCAGCCGCGGTATCGGAGCAGAAATCGCGAAGATGGCCGGCCGCTCCGGCTACAAGGTCGGCGTCAACTATTACCGCAGCGAGCAACCGGCGCTTGAGGTGGTCGCAGAGATCAAGGCCAACGGCACAGACGCGGTGGCTTTGCAAGCCGACGCAGGCGACTCCGCACAAGTGGCAAAGATGTTCGAACGCCTTGATGCCGAGTTGGGCACCCTGGATGCACTGATCAACAACGCCGGCATGCTCAGCAAATTCGACGTCGCCGAATCCGACTTCGAGCAGCTGAACGAAGTGTTTCTTGCCAACGTGTTCAGCCAGTTTTATTGCGCGCGTGAAGCCGTGCGGCGCATGTCGACCAAAGCTGGCGGGCGAGGCGGCGCGATCGTCAATATGTCATCGGTCGCGGCCCGCACCGGCGGGCTCAGTGGCGGCGCTGCGTACGCAGCGACCAAGGGCGCGATCGACGCGTTCACGCTGGCGCTCGCGAAGGAAGTCGGCACGCAGGGAATTCGTGTCAACGCGATGCGGCCCGGGTTGATCGCCACCGAGATTCATAACGTGCACGGTGGGCTGGAGCAGATGGAGCGGTTGGCGAAGACGGCGGTACCACTCGGCCGCTCGGGCTCGGTCCTCGAGGTCGCGGAAGTCGCACTGTGGCTGTGCTCGGGCGCTTCGTCGTATGTGCACGGCGCCGTGATCGACGTCTCTGGCGGGCGCTAGCGCAAGTTTTTCTAGATTCCGCTCGACGCAAGGTCGCGCGCCTGCGCCTCGGCCTGTTCCGCCGTCAGCGAATGCAACGGCGGCACAACGCGCGCCCACTCGGGCCGCTGATACTTCACCGCGAGCGCCTGCTTGACGGCGGCAATCACCGGTGAGCGCGTGAGAATCGCGCGCTGTGCCGCAGCCGATGCCACCGCACGCTCCCCCTCTGCGGTGCCGCGTGCCTTCCAGCCTGCAGCGGCTGCGCGCACGGTGACGTTGACCGTCGCCGAGATGCAGCCGGCCCAGCGGTGGCGGTCCGCGTCGTTCAAGGTGCCTTCGGCGCTCGGGAAGACGTCGAAGTCGGCCACGCCGGCCGCCATCGCGATCGCGTACGCGGTGTCGCCGGAGCTGTCCTTCAGGCCGAGCAGCTGGCGCGGATATTTCTCCTTCAGCGCCTGCACGAATTCCAGCGAATACGGAACGCCCGACAGCTGCGGGAAGTTATAAAGATACAAGCGCAGATCGGCGCCGACACGGTTGGTCAACTCATCGAAGTAGGCGAGCAGACCCTTATCGTCGACCGGCTTGTAGTAAAACGGCGGCAGCACGAGTGCACCGGTAAAGTCGAGATCGCGCGCCGCGCGCGTGATCCGCACGGCGTCGGCCAGCGAGGCGGCGCCAGTGCCCGCCATGAACCGAGACACCGGCAGACCCGAGCGCGCAACCGCTTGCATCGCGGCGATTCGCTGCTCAGCGGAGAACGAAGTCGCTTCGCCGGTCGTGCCGAGCAGGTTGATGCCGTCGCAGCCCTCGGCGAGCAGCGCACGGCAGTGCTCGATCAACCGCTCGGTATCGATACTGAAGTCTGCATTCAGCGGTGTGGCAGCGGCGGCGATGACGCCGCGGAGTCGAATAGTCATATAGCCAACGTGGAAAGTCCGGATGTAGGACGGATGGGATGCGTGCGTCCAATCGCGCAGATTACCGCGCATGCGTTAAGGCACGACGAACTTCGCGCCGTACCCGCCCTAGACTTCAGCCTATGCAAACGCTACAGACCGATGAGGCGCTCCCACCTCACCCGCCATCACCCCGCAAGCAGCTGAAAAACGCCGAGCGATTTCGCGAGAAGCATGTGCGCGGGCGCAGCCGTCGCGTCGGCTACTTGCGGCAGCACTGGCGCGGCGATCTGCCGCTGGCGGCCGCGGTCATTGTCAGCGCTTTGTTGGTATGGGGCGCGGTGCAGGCGATCGGCTTTGCATCGCGCCAGGTGCCGATCACCGACTATCCGATTGGATCGTCGTTGCTGTGGCTGCTGGAGGTCGCCGTGTTGATCGTCGGCGCGCTGTGGTGGGGCACGGGCGTGCAGCGCTCGGCGATAGAAAGCGTCGATCGCGGCGGTTCGATGCCGCTGGCAATCCTGACCGGGATCGTGGGCCTGGGGGCGTTTGTCTGGGTCGGCATGTTCTGGTTTCAATCGGCGCGCTATGTGATGCCTGAAGTGTGGTCGACGCTAATCGGATCATCGCCGCCTGCAGCGGTACAGCTCGAGCCGCGCTCGAACCAAATCGTGTTGCAAGGCGGCCTCGAATTCGGTACCACGCGCGCGGTGCGCGAGGCACTCGATGCGCATCCGGAAGTGCGCGTGGTGCGGCTTCAGAGCAAGGGCGGGCGCGTGGCTGAAGGCCTCGCACTCGGCACGCTGCTAAGCGATCGCAATCTCGACACGCTCGTCGACGAAGAGTGCAGCAGCGCGTGCGTGACGGCGTTTGCCGGCGGCGCGCGGCGCGTTCTCGGGCAGAACGCGGCGATCGGATTGCATAGTGCGGGCGGGGCCGGTTTTAGCGCCGATGTGGTGGCATCGGCCAATCGACGCAGCGACGAATTCATTGCGGCGCGGGGGGTCGATCGGCGCGTGCTGGAACAAGGAGCCGCGGTTGCAAACGATCAGATCTGGTTTCCGTCGCCGCAATTATTGCTGAGCTCAGGGCTGGCGACCGAGCTGGCCAGCCGCTAAGGATTTGACGTTACGCTCCGCCTCCTTAGGGGAGGTGCGATGGCAGTGCTAATCATCGGTCTGATCGTCTTTCTCGGGGTGCATTCGGTTCGCATCATCTCTGACGATTGGCGGACCGCGCAGATCGCCAAGGTGGGTCCGAAAGTTTGGAGGGGCAGCCACGCGCTGCTCTCGCTGGTCGGGTTCGTGTTGATCATCTACGGCTACGGGCTGGCCCGCCAAGCGCCAATCGTTCTCTATTCAACGCCTGTATGGACGCGGCACTTGGCCGCGCTGCTGACGTTGGCGGCCTTCATATTGACCACTGCGGCGTATGTGCCGCGGACGCGAATCAAGGCCAAAGTTGGACATCCGATGGTGCTCGGCGTCAAAGTCTGGGCGATCGCGCACCTGCTCGCGAACGGAACGCTGGCCGACGTCATTCTGTTTGGATCGTTTCTGATCTGGGCGGTATTCAACTACGCCGCCGCACGGCGCCGCGACCGTGCGGCACACGTCGTCTACGTGACTGGTCCCGTCTCCCGTGACATCAAAGCCGTGCTGATCGGCGCCATTTCATGGGCGATATTCACCTTCTGGTTGCACGAGTGGCTGATCGGCGTTCGCCCGTTGAACCTAACGATCTGATGCTGCCGCGAGCGCCCGCGCGAGCACTCTGACCACGTGGATCGCGTGGCGCGCGTTCGTAGCGCGCGTGCCATCGGCGATTTGATGACGGCAGCTGGTGCCGTCAGCCACTATCAGCGTGTCTGCGTCGGCGTTCCGCACCGCGGGCAGCAGCGATAGCTCGGCCATCTTCATCGAGACGTCGTAGTGCGCGGCCTCATAGCCGAACGCTCCGGCCATGCCGCAGCAGCTCGAATCGATCACGTCGACCTGCAGGCCGGGGATCAGCTTCAGCACCTCGACCGCGGGAGTTAGCGCGTCGAACGCTTTTTGATGGCAGTGGCCGTGAATCAGCGCGCGCTTTTCCGGTAACGCAGACAACGGCAAGCGAAGACGCCCGGCACGGTGCTCGCGTGCCAAAAACTCCTCGATCAACAGCGCGCGCGATGCCAGCCGTTGTGCGCCCTCGCCCAGGCCCATAACCAGGAATTCATCGCGCATCGACAGCAAGCATGACGGCTCGAGCCCGATGATCGTTGCGCCGCGCTCGACGTAGGGCATCAGCGCCGCCAACGTACGTCGCGCTTCAATCTTGGCCTGATCGACCAGGCCCGTTGCGAGGAACGTGCGCCCACAGCACAGCGGTCGGCGGGTGCCGTCGGCCGGCAACGCAATGTGCACGGTGTAACCGGCCGCTTCGAGCACTGCGAGCGCATCGTGTGCGACCTCGGGCTCGAAGGCATTGCTGAAAGTGTCGGCGAACAGAACGACTTCGCCGGCATTTGCTGCGGACTTACCGCGAGACTGCGGCTCGACACTGCCGTCCGCGTTGATCGGATACGTCAGTCCACCGAGGAACGTGTCGCTGCGCCACGAGGGCAACGACCGTTGCGCGGCGAATCCGAACCATTTTTCTGACAACGCGGCTGCTCCGGGCATTGTGTTGCGCAAGTTGAGCAACCAGGGCAGGCGCGCGCCCCAGTGTGCGTAGCGCGGCAGGTACGAGATCAGCCGATCCTTGATCGACATCCCGCGCTGCCGGTGATAGTGATGAAGAAACTCGATCTTCATCTTGGCCATGTCAACGCCGGTAGGACACTCGCGGCGACAGCCCTTGCAGCTGACGCACAAATCAAGCGCGTCCCGCACCGCCTCCGACGCGAAGCCGCCTTCGATCTGGCCCGATAGCGCGAGCCGCAGCGTGTTCGCACGACCGCGCGTTAGGTGTTCTTCGTCGCGCGTGACGCGAAAGCTCGGACACATTGTGCCGGCGTCGAACTTGCGGCAATGGCCGTTGTTGTTGCACATTTCGACCGCCTTGCCGAACCCGAGTGCCGGATCGCCTCCCGTCCCGGTTGCGGTAAGCGTTTCGGTGACCGGATCGTTCTGCACGTTCCACGCCGACCAATCGAGCGCGGTCTGCAGCGGCTGCATTCGATACCCTGGTGGATAACGAAACAGCCGCGCGTCATCCATCTTGGTCGGCTTGACGATCTTGCCGGGATTCATCAACCCATCTGGATCGAACAGCGACTTGATCTCCTCGAACGCGCGCGTCAAGCGCGGCCCGAATTGCCACGCGACCCACTCACTGCGCACCAGTCCGTCGCCGTGTTCGCCCGAAAACGCGCCCTTGTATTCGCGCACCATCAACGCAGCTTCTTCGGCGATCGCGCGCATTTTCTTTGCACCGTCTTTCCTCATATCGAGAATCGGCCGTACGTGCAGCGTGCCGACCGACGCATGCGCATACCAGGTGCCGCGCGTTCCGTGCTTCTCAAACACCTCCGTCAAACGCGCGACGTAATCGGCCAGATGCTCGAGCGGCACCGCGCAGTCTTCGATGAACGACACCGGCTTGCCGTCGCCGCGCATGCTCATCATGATGTTGAGCCCGGCCTTGCGAACTTCCCACAGTGATTTTTGAGCGCTGGCGTCAGCCATGCGCACAACCTGGTTCGGCAGTCCGAGATCGGCGATCAGCGTGACCAGTTGATCGAGCCTTCCATGCGGATCGTCACCACTGAACTCAACCAACAGGATCGCTTCCGGCTCGCCGATCAGCGCCGCTTCGATCACCAGCTGGAACGCCGGATTGCTGCGTGCGAGCTCGATCATCGTGCGATCGACCAGCTCGACAGCCGACGGCTTCAGCTTGACGATGTGCTGCGCGCACTGCATCGCCCGATACAGGGTCGGGAAGTTGACGACGCCCAATGTGCGCTGCGTTGGCAGAGGCGCGAGCTGCAACGTCAGCGCGCTGGTCCACGCGAGCGTGCCTTCGCTGCCCACCAGCAGGTGCGACATATTGACGGTGCCGTCGACGGTATACGGGCGTTCGCTCTGCGGCAGGAAGATGTCGATGTTGTAGCCGCCCACTCGGCGCAGCACTTTCGGGACGTGACGCTCGATCTCGTCCGCATTCGCGTACTGCGATCGCTGCGCAGCTCTTCGAGCAGCTTGAATATGCGCGGCGGACCGTTCGTCATTTCGGCTTCCGGCCCGAACCATGCCTCGGTGCCGTCGGACAGCAGTGCGTCGATCGCCACCACGTTGTGCACCATGTTGCCGTACGCGATCGAGCGCGAGCCGCACGAGTTATTGCCGGCCATGCCGCCGAGCGTGCATTGCGCCGACGTGCTGACATCGACCGGAAACCACAGGCCGTGCGGCCGCAGCCACGCATTCAGTGCATCGAGCACGATGCCGGGCTCGACGGTGACCGTTCGCGCGTCCTTGTCGAACGACACGATGCCGTTTAGATGCTTGCTGTGGTCGATCACCAGCGCGGCACCGACCGTTTGCCCGCACTGCGAGCTGCCGGCGCCACGCGGCAACATCGGTACGCGCAACTCGCGGCAGATGTCGATCGCTGCGCGCACGTCCTCCTGCGTCTTCGGAACCAGCACGCCGACAGGTTCGATCTGGTAAATCGAAGCATCGGTCGAATAGCGGCCGCGCGAAGCCCGATCGAACAAGACTTCGCCCTGCACTGCACTGCGCAGTCGCGTCGCGAGCTCGCTCGTTGCCTGCGGCGGATGGAAGACGAGCGGCTGCCCCAGATCGTTCATGCGCAGTCAATATAAACGCGCTTGCGGCGCACGGGCGCGGTTCGCTACGATCGTTCGTTACAGTGAGGCTTCTCGAAAGGCTTCCGATGCTCGAACTCGACAGTCATCCCTCCGGCCGCCACTTCCTGCAGATTCCCGGTCCGACCAATGTTCCCGGACCGCGTGCTGCGGGCGATCGATCATCCGACGATCGACCATCGCGGGCCCGAGTTCGCGATATTGCGGCAAAACCGTGCTCGCAGGCGTCAAACGCGTGTTTCAAACCGAGCACGATGTCGTGATCTATCCGGCGTCGGGCACCGGCGCGTGGGAAGCCGCGCTGGTCAACACGCTGTCGCCGGCGATCGTGTGCTGATGGCCGAGACGGGGCATTTCGCGGCGCTATGGAAAAAGCTGGCCGAGCGAATGTCGCTAGTCGTCGATTTCATGCCGGGCGACTGGCGCCAGGGCGCCGACCCGGCGGAGATCGAAAAACGTCTGCGCGCCGACGCTGCGCACGCGATCAAGGCGGTGTGCGTCGTGCACAACGAGACGTCGACCGGCGTGACGAGCCGCATCGCACCGATTCGCGAGGCGATCGACCGCGCCGGGCATCCCGCGCTGCTGCTGGTCGACACGATCTCATCGCTCGGCTCGATCGACTATCGCCACGACGAATGGGGTGTCGACGTCACCGTCGGCGGCTCGCAGAAAGGCCTGATGCTGCCGCCGGGACTCTCGTTCAACGCGATCAGCGCCAAGGCGCTCGCGGCGTCGAAACACGCGAAGCTGCCGCGCTCGTACTGGGAGTGGAGCGAGATGATCGCGACGAACGCGACTGGCTATTTCCCCTACACGCCCGCGACCAACCTGCTCTACGGACTGCACGAAGCGCTCGCGATGCTGCTCGCGAGGAAGGCCTGCCGAACGTGTTCGCGCGCCACATCAGCCACGGCGAGGCGACGCGGCGCGCGGTGCGCGGCTGGGGCCTCGAGATCCTGTGCGTCAACCCAGCGCGAATACAGCTCGGCACTGACCGCGGTGATCATGCCCGACGGACACGAGCGCCGACGCGTTCCGCAAGATCGTGCTCGAGCGCTTCGACATGTCGCTCGGCCAGGGCCTCGGCAAGCTAGCGGGCAAGGTCTTCCGCATCGGGCACCTCGGCTACTTCAACGAGCTGATGCTGTGCGGCACGCTGGCGGCGTCGAGATGGGACTGACGCTCGCCGGCATTCCGCATCGCGCCGGGCGGCGTCGACGCCGCGATGGCGTATCTGGCGCAAACACCGACTGCGCACTTGGCCCAAGCTGCCTAGACTTGGCTTTCACAAAACACGTTAAGGAGACATCAATGAGCTTCGGACAATCAGCGATGGCGCGTCGCCATCTGCTACAGGCTGCCTTGATAAGCGGGGCGTTCGTGCTGCTCCCGAATGCAGCTGTCGCACAAACCGAGATCAAGTTCGGCCACGTCGGCGAGCCCGGCTCGCTGTTCGCGGCGTCGGCCGACGAGTTCGCGCAGACGCGCCAACGCCAAGCTCGGCAGCAAGGCCAAGGTCGTGGTGTTCGGCTCGAGCCAGCTCGGCGGCGACAAGGAGCTGCTGCAGAAGCTCAAGCTCGGCACCGTCGACATGGCGCTGCCGTCGACGGTGATGTCGTCGGAGGCCGACCTGTTCGGCGTGTTCGAGATGCCCTACCTGGTCAAGGACCGCGGCGCACATGGCGCGCATCGAGAAGGACGTCTTCTGGCCGAAGCTCGCGCCGGAGGCCGAGAAGAAGGGCCTCAAGGTCCTCGCGGTGTGGGAGAACGGCTACCGCCACATCACCAACTCCAAGCGCCCGATCAACGCGCCCGGCGGACCTGCAGGGCATCAAGCTGCGCGTGCCGGAGGGCAAGTGGCGCGTGAAGATGTTCCAGGCCTACGGCGCCAACCCGTCGCCGATGAAGTTCTCCGAGGTGTTCACCGCGCTGCAGACCGGCGTGATGGACGGCCAGGAGAATCCGTTCACGCAGATCTACTCCGCGAAGTTCCAGGAAGTGCAGAAGTACCTGTCGCTGACCGGCCACGTGTACACGCCGGCCTACGTGACGGTCGGCGCGAAGCAAGTGGGAGACGCTGCCGGCCGACGTGCGCAAGGTGCTCGAGGACACCGCGAAGGAGACGCAGGCGTTCGTCTACGAGAAAGCCGCGAAGGACGACGACGACCTGCTCGACAAGCTCAAGGCGGCCGGCATGCAGGTGAACACGCCGAACAAGGACGCGTTCGTCGCCGCCTCGAAGCCGGTCTACGACGAGTTCGCCAAGGAAGTCGCCGGCGCCAAGGAAGTGATCGACCGCGCGGTCGCGCTCGGCAAGTAGCGCGTGACGCTCCAGTCGTTCCGCCGGGGATACGAGCGGTTCCTCGAGTGGATCTGCATCGCGCTCATGGTCGCGCTCGCCGCCGAGGTGACGGCGGGCGTGGTCTTCCGCTACTCGCGGCCACTCGCTCGTCTGGTATGACGAGGTCGCCACCATCCTGCTCGCCTGGCTGACGTTCTACGGCTCGGCGCTGGCGGTCCTCAAGCACGCGCACATGGGCTGCCCGAGATCGTGCGGATGCTGCCGCGCGGGCGCGCGGGTCGCCGCCGCCATCGTCGCGCAGCTGTGCACGTCGCCTTCTTCGTGCTGCTCGCCTGGGTCGGCTTCTCGATCCTCGAGATCCTCGCGACCGACAGCTCGTTTCGCTGCCGCAGGTCTCGGTGGCGTACGCCGATCTCGGTGATCCCGATCAGCGCCGTCCTGTTCGTGGTCGGCCAGCTGCTGGTGTTTCCCGAGGTGCTGCGCGAAGCGCGCGGCGACGAAGCGATGGCGCGCGGAAGGAGTCTGCGTGATCGGCTTCCTCGTGCTGCTGTCTGCGTGGTCGTGCTGGTGCTGATCAACGTGCCGATCGCCGTGGCGCTCTGCATCGCGTCGGTCGCGGCGATGCTCGCGACGCCAGGGCGTCGCGAGCCTGCCCAACCTGCCGCTCGCGCTCTACAACGGCGCGACCAGCTTCCCGCTGCTCGCGATCCCGCTGTTCATCCTCGCCGCCGCGATCATGAACGCCTCGGGGATCTCGCACCGGCTGATCGACTTCTGCCAGGCGCTCGTCGGCTGGATCCGCGGCGGGCTTGCGCAGGTGATCGTGCTCAGCCTCATGTTCTTCGCGGAGATCTCGGGCTCGGCCGTCGCGGACGTCGCGGCCACGGCGTCCATCATGATCCCGGCCATGAAGAAGCGCGGCTACCCGGGCCCCTTCACGGCGGCGGTGATCTCCTCGACGGCCACGCTCGCGGTCATCATCCCGCCGTCGATCCCGATGATCCTCTACGCGGTCATGGCGGACACGTCGGTCGTGCAGATGTTCGTCGCGGGCATCGTGCCCGGCATCCTCGGCGGCATTCGGCCTCATGGGCCTGTGCTACTGGTTCGCGGTCCGGTACAACTGGCCGGTGGAGGAGATCTTCCAGTGGGGCAAGCTCTGGCGCGCCTTCAAGGAGGCGTTCTGGGCGCTCACGCTGCCGATCATCATCCTGGGCGGCATCTTCGGCGGCATCGTCACGGCGACCGAAGGCGCGGCGCTCGCCGTCGTCGCGGCGCTGTTCGTCGGCGGGCTGATCTACCGCGAGCTCGACTGGGCAGCGCTGCGCGAGGCGATCATCGAGGGCGCGGTCCAGACCGCCGTCGTGATGCTGCTGGTCGCGGCCTCCGCCCTGCTCGGCCTCTACCTGACGGAGGTGCAGCTGCCGCAGACGCTCGCCGCGGCGATGTCGCCATCACGAGCGAGAAGTGGGCCATGCTCGCGATCCTCAATGTCTTCTTCCTGCTCCTCGGCATGTTCCTGCACTCGGCCGCCGCGATCATCCTGGTGGTGCCGATCGTGATGCCGCTGGTGAATCGCGGCGGGCATCGATCCGGTCCACTTCGGCCTGATCGTGACGCTCAACCTCGCCATCGGCCAGCAGACGCCGCCGGTGGCCAGCGTGCTGATGCTCACCTGCTCGATCGCCAAGGAGAGCGTCTGGGACGTCACCCGGGCCAACATCCGGTTCATCGCCGTGCTGGTCGGCGAGCTGCTGCTGGTCACCTACGTGCCCGTCGGTGACGCTCGGCCTCGTCGACCTCTTCTACCGCTGACATGGCCGACACGATCCTGGTCGAGCGCGACGGCGCCATCGCCACCGTCATGCTCAACCGCCCGGAGCAAGCTCAACGCGCTGACGCGCGCGATGTGGCAGCGACCTCGGCGAGGCGGTCGCGCGAGCTGTCGGCCGACGACGTCGCTGCGCTGCATCATCATCCGCGGCGCCGGCGAGCAAGGCCTTCTCGCCGGGCAACGACATCGCCGAGTTCGCGACCGAGCGCGCCAACAACGCGCAGGCGCGTCGACTACGGCGAGGTGCATGCATCGCACCGTCGCACGCGCTGGCCAGCTGCCGCCATCCGCTGGTCGCGCAGATCCACGGCATCTGCGTGGGCGGCGGGCTCGAGATCGCGGCGCTGTGCGACCTGCGCATCTGCGGCGAGTCGAGCCGCTTCGGCGCGCCGATCAAGAACCTCGGCCTGGTGATGGCCTACGCCGAGATGGCGCCGCTGGTGCGCTCGTCGGGCCCGGCGGTGGCGCTCGAGATCCTGCTGGAGGGCCGGATCTTCGACGCGCGCGAGGCGAAGGAGAAGGGGCTCGTCACGCGCGTCGTGCCCGACGACCAGGTCGCGGCCGAAGCGCACGCGGCCGCGCAGCGCATCGCCGAAGGCGCGCCGCTCGTCGCGCGCTGGCACAAGAAGTTCGCGCGCCGGCTGGCCGATCCGCAGCCGCTCTCGCCGAGGAGACTACGACGAATGCTTCGACTGCTTCGACACCGAGGACTTTCCGAATGGCTACGCGGCGTTCCTCGCGAAGCAGAAGCCCGAGTTCACGTGTGACGCTGCGATGACGCGCCGCCGGACCGCTTGCCGGCATGCGCGTGCTCGAGCTCGCGCAGATCATGGCCGGGCCCACGTGCGGCATGATGCTCGCCGACATGGGCGCCGACGTCATCAAGGTCGAGAAGCTTCCCGGCGGCGACGATTCGCGCGGCTATCGCGAGCCGCGCGTCAACGGCGTCTCGGCGCCGTTCATGATGCTGAATCGCAACAAGCGCGGCATCGCGCTCGACCTCAAGCATGCCGAGCGGCCGCGCGATGCTGCTGCGCATGGTCGCGCGACGCCGACGTCGCTCACCGAGAACTACCGCCAGCGGCACGATGGAGAAGCTCGGCCTCGGCTACGAAGTGCTCGCCGCGGAGAACCCCGGGCTCATCTATTGCGCGATCTCGGGCTACGGCCGCGACGGCCCGTTGGCCGACAAGGGCGGCTTCGACCTCATCGCGCAAGGCTTCGCGGGACTGATGGCGATCACCGGCGAGCCGGGCGGCGCGCCGGCGAAGACCGGCAACTCGGTCGCCGACATCAACGCCGGCATCCTGGCCGCGCTCGGCATCCTCGCCGCGTACGCGCACAAGCTGAAGACCGGCGCGGGCCAGGTCGTCGACACGTCGCTGATGGAAGCGGCGCTGCAGCAGACCTACTGGCACGCGGCGATCTACTTCGCCACCGGCGAGTCGCCGGGCCCGACCGGCTCGGCGCACATCCTCACCGCGCCCTACCAGGCGTTTCGCGCGAGCGACGGCTGGATCAACATCGGCGGCGCCAACCAGGCGAACTGGGAGCGCATCGCCGACGTGCTCGGCCATCCGGAGTGGCGCGGCGATCCGCGCTTCGCGACCAACACCGCGCGCATGCGCAATCTCGACGCGCTGGCCGACGCGATGAACGCGGTCCTCGCGACACGCACCAGCAACGCAATGGATCGCCGCGTTCGACGCGGCGGGCGTGCCGGTCGGGCCGGTGCATTCGATCGGCGAGGCGCTCGACGCATCCGCAGACGCGTCGCGCGCGGCATGGTCGTCGACCTCGTGCATCCGCGAGGCCGGGCCGAACGCAGGCGCTCGGCTGCCCGCGTGCACTTTTCCGCGCACGCCGACGCGAATCGCGCGACGCGGCACCGTGCTCGGCGAGCACACGCGCGAGGTGCTGCGCGAATTCGGCTACGACGACGCGGAGATCGATCGCTTCGTCGCCGAAGGCGTCGTTGAAACAAGCTAATCCCTGCTAAGAATAGAGCCAGGAGTGTGGCTTACGGGCATGCCACTTGCGACTTTTTGGAACTGGGAAAGTCCCCAGATTTCAACAAGGAGTCGATGATGAAGAAATCTGCCCTGCTCGTTACTTTATCCGCGGCCTCGCTGGCGGGCGGTATCGCGTTTGCGCAAACCCAACCTCAATCCACTCGGCCAGCCACGGATTCCAAACCTGAAACCACCAGGCCGGCCACACCTGAAACCACCAGGCCGGCGAAAAATGTTGACGCCAGCTTCAGCTTGACGCAGCTAGACAGGAACAAGGATGGCTCAGTCGATAAGCAGGAAGCCAGAGCATCCGCAAAGTTGGCCGGAATATTCGACAAGGCCGATATCAACAAGGACGGCAAGCTCGACGCAGCTGAATTGAGCGCAGCTTCCTCAATGGCGAAGACGTACTAACTGCATTTGCGAGTACGCAATGCCGGTGGCGCGGAGCAGCTCCGCGCCACTTTTTTCATTCTCCGGTTCGCGAAGCGAAAGAATTACACGCGTGGCGATTGCTTAGTGCCCTTCCGGAATAAGAACACCCCACGGCATCTCGCCGACCGCAATGTCCCTCACCTTTTTCTTCCCAGCGGTGTCGATGACCGAAACGTTGTTCGAGCGGCCGTTGGCGACATATAGCTTGCTGCCATCCTGTGTCAGCGCCATGTTCCAGGGCCGCTGCCCCACCTTGATGGTGTGGGTGATCTTGTTGCTGGCGGTGTCGATCACGTTGACCGTACCGTCGGTCCCGTTGCTGATGTAGACCTCCTTGCCGCTCGGATGCACCTCTTGACGCCGTTGCTCTTGACGCCGGCTGGAATCAAGCAATCACCTTCTTTCCTGCCCACATCGATCGCGTAGACAGTATTCGCGAGTTCGCACGCCACGTAGGCGCGTGCGCTATCGGGCGTGAAGCCGATGCCGCGCGGGCGTTTGCCGACGCGGATCGTGCCCGCTAGTTTGCGTGCAGCGACATCAATCACGTCGACCACTTGCGACTCCTCGGCACTGACATAGACCCACTTGCCGTCGGGACTGAACACCGCGTGCTCGGGATTTTCGCCTTCGGTCTTCACCTTGAATTCGATCTTGCCGGTGGCCGAGTCGATGAAGAACACGGCGTTGTCTTCCTCAATGGCGGTAACGATCCACTTTCCGTCGGGAGAGCGGCCCACGCCTTCGGGCGATTCGCCGAGATCGATCTTGCTCGTGACCTTCCGGGCAGCAAGGTCGATGATCAGCAGGACGTTGTTCGGCTGGTCGCTGACGTAAATAGTCTTGCGATCGAGCGACGCGACAAGACCGCGGGTTTCTTTCCCGCCGGAATCGAACCGATCACCTCGTCCTTAGCCAGATCGATGATCGACAGCGTGCCGGTTTTCTCATTCGGAACATACGCAAACTGCGCCAGAGCCGTACCACTGAAAGCGGCCAGCGCGGCAACGACGGCACAGCGGGTCTTGTTCAACGCCTTCATTTGCTCTCCTTGCCCGGAATGGTTTTGCGACGCTCGGCTGCCAGCCGCTCGCCGCTCTTGATGTCTTCCGCGCTCATGTCTTCGGGCAATGCGCGCGCGGTACGACAAGCCGTCGACGTAACCGTTGCTTGCGGCGATCGTGAACCATGCATATGCCTCGGCGAGATCCTTCTTGACGCCGGCGCCGTCCTTGTACGCGCGCGCGAGATTCAACTGGGCGATGCCTACGCCGGCGTCGGCCGCGCGGCGGAACCAGCGCGCCGCCTCGGCCGCGTCTTCCTTCACACCGCGGCCCAGTTTGTAAAGAACGCCCAATTCAGCCTGTGCCTCGGCATGCTGCTGCTCGGCCGCCGCGCCCGCAGCCAGTTCGCCGCGATTTTGAGGTCCCGTTCGGTACCCCACCCGAACTTGTACATCAGGCCGAGCCGGTATTGCGCTTCGGCGTTGGCTTTGTTCGCAGCAGGTGAATAAAGCTTGAAGGCGGTGTCGTAATCTTCGCGCTCATAGGCGGCGCGTGCGGCGTCCAGGTCCTGCGCAGCGATCGTCATCGACGCGGCGGCACCCAGCGTCGCGATCAGTAGTCGAAATAGAATCATCTCGCTTATTCGAACGGCACCGAAAACCAGATTACATGATTAGGTTTGGAAGTCCTTTCTGCCGTCTGTGGGGCGCGATCGGCGTCTCATCGATGATCGTGGCTGTAACCGCCTCGATTGCGCATCAAGGGCCAGCCGCGCAGGTCGTCGGCGCGCCAGCAGTTGACATAAAAACCGAAATGCTGCGCGAGTGGATCGGCGAGCGCATTTTTTTCGATACTCGCCTGTCGGAACCGGCGGGCGTGTCGTGTGCGTCGTGTCACGACCCGTCGCGTGCTTTCACCGGAGACAACAGCAGCAAGCTCAGTGTCGCGCGTGGCAGCAAACCGGAGTCGCTCGGCACACGCAATACTCAACCCTTTGATGTATCTCGCCACCGCGCCCGAGTTCAAGTTTGTCGAACGCGACGGCAAACGAGTTCCGATAGGCGGGTTTTTTTGGGACGGACGCGCGGCCACGCGCGAAGCGCAGGCAAAGGAGCCGCTTCTCAATCCGCTTGAAATGAACAATGTCGACGCGAAGACGCTGGCCGCCAAGGTCGCCGCCGCCGACTACGCGCCACTGATCCGGCGCGGCGTTCGGCGGGGACGTG
>CAVVAI010000027.1:0-68627 GCA_963746085.1 uncultured beta proteobacterium | reverse complement strand
GACTCTGGCTCTGCCCAGATCGTCGTACTCACCGATCAGCTTGGCCGCATCGTCATAGACGAAGATCTGCGTGCCCTGCGGCACCACCGTGCTGGTCCGGTCTTTCTGACTCGCAGGTTGATGCCGTTGATCAGGTAGTTGTAGGTGTCGGTGACCGCGCCGTTGATGATGCGCACCTGATTTAATCGGCCGCGATAGTTGTAGGCGTAGGTGATCCTGCCATCCCCGGTGCGGTTGCCGGCGGCATCGAAGCTGTAGCCGATGCCCAGGTTGCTGATGCCGGTCATGCGGTTGCTGGTGGGCGCAATGCTGAAGGTGTAGTTGGTCGTGGTGCCGCTGGTCACATCGGTCTTGGCGAGCAGGTTGCCGGTGGCGTCGTAGCCGAAGCTCTGGCTGCGCCCGGTGGTGCTGAAGCCGGTGATGCGATCCAGGTTGTCGTAGCCGAAGGTGCGATTGGTGGCGGTCTGGCTGCTGGTGATGCCGGTGATGCGGTTGGCCGCATCCCAGGCGATGGTGTAGGTGACCGCACCCAAGGTGTAGGTCTTGACGCGACCATCCTGATCGAGGCTGTTGCTCCATACCTGGCCGTTGCCGAGCGTCATGCGCTTGACGCCACCGAACGGGTGATAGGTGATGGCGCTCGCGGCATTGGCGCCGTTGATGGCGATGCGCTCCAGGTCTTTGCTGGTGGCCCCGTAGGTGTAGCTGATGAGCTTGCCGCTCGGATAGGTCACCGAGGTGACTTGCCCAGTGGTGGGGTTGTAGTTGTAGGTGAGCTGATGCGTTCTGGCAGTGGTGCCGCTGCCGATCGTCTGCGTCTTGGTGGCACGCGGCCCATTGCGGTGTAGGTCCAGCTGGTGGTGATCGGGACCCGGATCGGTCATGCTGGTCAGGCGCCCGACGCCGTTTGCACCCTGGTCGTAGACGTAGGTGGAGCTGGTGCCGTCGCCGTACGCCGCTTTGGTCAGCCGATGCAGGACATCGTAGGTGTAGGTGGTGGTGCGGTTTCTGGCGTCTTTGCTGGTCAGCACGTTGCCGGCGGCATCGAAGGTGCGTGTGGTGACGCCGGTGTCCGGTGAGGTCTGGCTGGTGACGTTGCTCAGGCCACTGACGGCGTAGTCGGTGGCGAGGTTGCGCGGATCGATCACGCGGGTCAGGTCGTCGCGGGCGTTGAGTTCGAGCTGGATCACCGGGTTGGGTTGCATTGCCGCCGGCGGCGGCTGGGTGATGCGGCGCAGCCGGTCGAGTGTGTCGTAGGTCTGGGTGGTGACGCGGTTCAAGCCATCGACCGTGCTGGTCAGGTTGCCGTTGGCGTCGTAGAAGTATTGGGTGACGGGACGGTTCTGCGCGAGGGAGGCGCTGCAGATGGCGAGCGCGCTTAGCACAAAACCGTAAAGAAGTTGGTGCAGCGTGGGGTTCTGGTTCATCGTTGTTCCAGTCACTGCGCATTGCTTGCTTACTGCGCTGCTCCGGTCACCTGCTGCACGCGATTCAATGCATCGATCACTCGCGCAATGTTGCCCACCAGTACGCCGCCCGGATCCTTCATCTGTTCTGCGGTGCGATTGCCCATCGCATCCAGCGTGTAGTCCACCCGGTTGCCTTTGTGATCGTTGATCGCAGTCAACCGATGCGCGGCGTCGTAGGTATAGGTGAGCCGCGCTCCATCGGGCAGGTTGACACTGGTCATCTGCCCTACCGGGTCGTAACCGAACACGGTCGCTTCGTTGCCGACGGTGCGGCTGGTAAGCCGCATCCGTGGGTCGTAAGTCAGTACGGTCACTACGCCATTCGGATCCACGATGCGGGTCGGCTGTCCGTGCGGGCTGTAGTCGGTGAGGTAGGTGGTGTGATTGGCGGCATTCGTGATGCTCGCTACATTGCCGCGCTTGCCTAGATCCGCATCGTTGTCCGGGTGATAGCTGGTGGTGGTGACTCGATTGTTCGGATCAGTGGCCGTTAGCACTCTTCCGTACGTGGTGTAGGTGTAGCGCCAGGTGCGCGCGGTACCCGTGGTCGCGGCAGCAAAGCCGGTCGCACCTGTTTCATCGGTGGTGGCTTGTTCGGTGCGGGTGCATATGACTGCCGGCGCCTTGCCGTCGACCAGGACGGTGCTCGGTGCACACGTGGCGCCTTGGCCGTTGTAGACGATGGTGGTGAGCTTCTTCGGGCTCCGCGATCTTGGTCTCTAGGCGCCAGTCGGGATGCCATTGCGTGCTAATGATGCGCGCCCCTGTGGGTGGCGAGCTCAGTGCGCTAGGGCAGTAGACACCTGACGTCACGCCTTCGACGCGTTTCGCTTCGAGATTGCGGACCAGATCATGCTCGTAACAAGTCTTCAGCGCATTGAAATCGGTGCGCGAAGTAACGTTGCCTAGAGTGTCGTAGGTAATCGCCGATGACGATGGGCCGCAGCCGGAGCCGGCCGGTTGAGATTGAGTCGTTTGCTTCAAGGTCTGTGCGATCTTCGTAAAGTTGTATACGCGTTGAGTGCCTAGCGGGTCGGTTACTACGGTCTGAGTTTGTACTGACGGGTACGAGAACTGATAGCGCCACACGCCGCCTGCATGTTCCGTGCTGGTTGCTCTACCAAGTGAGTCGTACTGATAGGTTGCGAACCGATTGCCGAGTTCGTCGATGACGCCGGTGACCGGAAGCCGACTGGCTCTGTGGGCGATTCTCTGGGCGACTGTTAGAGGTTGGCTGGGTCCCGTGTAAAGCGACTCAGGAAGATACGCGGCGGCATTGAGCTGTGCGATTAGCGCCGCATCACTTGGCATCGGCGGCGGCTCATACAGATACGATCGGGTCTTGTTATCCGGGTAGGTCACCATACTCAGAAGCTCTGGGTTCAATACATCGAAGGTGTAGTTGACCCGTCGGTCTCCTGAACCTATTAGCGCAGCCACTTTGCCGGCTGTGTAGGAAAGGTTAAATAGAGAACCGATGGAGGAGGATACCGACTGCAAGAGCCCTGACGAGTAGGTCACATTGAACACGAGACCGTTGCCCTTCTGCAGAATGACAAGCCGCCCATCGCCGTCATATAACTCGAGCACGGCTTCGGTTTGATCGACCAGCAGCCAGCCACTCGGCGTAGTTCTTAGTTCGATTCCATCAGGGGGATTGGCTTTCCATACCCCAGCTCCGACATCAGTAAGCGCACGTACTCGCCCGGCACGCGATAGCCGAATGTCCTGCGGACTGATTGAATTCGGAATGAACTGGACAGAGCGACGCCAAGGTTCTGCTGTCCATCCATAGCCGAACTCACTCAAAAACGTAGACGATACTGATTCGGTGAACAACACGCGCCGCATCGCTACGCGCGAACCGCCGACAATGAACTCGAGATCAGTCTCGACTTGTCGCTTAGATCCGTCTGCAGGATCGACTGGATTGCCCATTGGGCATATGGACGAATTGTCGTAGGTGATCGCCCTTTGGCACAGGTTCAGGCTGGCAACGTATCCCCATCCGCCGTCAACGGGGCAGGCAAGAATGGGGAGCACCCAATTCTGGCCGAACACAACCTGCCCCTGATGGTTATAAAAGCATCCAGGCCCAAATATTGGGTCGTAGCCCCCCCAAGGATTTCCGTAACCACTTAGCGCTGCGTCGCATGCCGCATCCCAATCAAGAAACCACACAGGCGGCGGCCAAGGGCCAATTTGTCGCAGAAAGATCGGGCTAGGTTCGACATACTCGTATGCCTGCGCCATCGCGCTGGTGACCGGGTAAAACATCAACGTGGCGAGAGTCGCGACCGAGCGAAAGATAGCCGCTCGGACAACAAACCTGAAAATGGCGGCGATTGATAACCCTTTGCTCACTGAATTACTCCCGTGATGCGTTCGACGCGCTTTAACGCATCGATCGCTCATCGAGCCTAAAGATCGCTGCGATAAAACCCCACAGGTCATGGCACTGCTCCCGCCAACCGCTCTGTTCGATTACAACGCGTCGATCTCTCTCGCAGTGTTCTTGACCAAAGTCCCGCCGACGCGGTTGGCCGTGTGATCGGGATGCGGCCACGTTAGCGCTGCAAGCGCTCGTCCGTCAACGACCGAGCGCCGGACGGAGCGGAAACAGGCGAATCTTCAGGACGAGGTGCTCTCGTCCGATCGGACGAGATGGGCGCGGTGAGCAGTCAACGCACGAGCCACCATGTCGAGTGGCCGAAGGGAATCGGGATTCATTCGACACACTGTTCCTGCTACGCGCGGCACTCGGCGCATCCTAGTGCAACGTCCGCCCTGACGGCTCGGCAACGCGCAAAAAATCCGGCAGCGTTGGCGCATCTGCCGACTCAATTTCCTCCGTAGTCGCCACACGTACATCGATCACCCTGATCTCGAAGCGAAGGGCAAGGCCGGCCAGCGGATGGTTGCCGTCGAGCACGGCCATGCCCTCGGCGATGTCGGTGATCGTATAAACAGCAGTCGATGCGCCGATGCCGGCGCCGTCGACGCGCATGCCGACGGCCGCGCCCTCGCCCAAATCTTCGACGCTTACCAGCGTGACCAGCTCCGGGTCGTAATCGCCGAACGCTTCCTCGGGTTCGAGGTGGACCGACACGTCGGCGCCCTCCTCCTTGCCGCGCAATTCTTCCTCGATGCGGGCAAAGATGTCGCCGTGGCCGTGCAGATAGGTCAGCGGTTCGTCTGACTTTTCGAGCAGGTTGCCCTGCGCGTCATACATCTCTACGTCGATGCTGACCAGGGTGTCGTCGTCGATCTTCATGGCGGCTTCGGATCGTAAATCATCGCCTACCTATAATCGTTCGGTGAATCAATCCGCAGTTCTTCGCCGGCTCGGTCCGATCAGCGTGCGGCAATTCATGCGGGAGTACTGGCAGCGCAAACCGCTGTTGATTCGCGCCGCATTTCCAGACTTTGTTCCACCGATTGATCGCGCGCGCCTGTTTGCACTCGCGCAGGATCCGAACGCGGAAAGCCGCCTTCTGACCGCGTTCGATCGGCGCCGAACACTGAAGCACGGACCGTTCCTTCGCCTGCCGCCGATCACGCGCAGGCGCTGGACGCTGTTGGTACAGGGTGTCGATCTGCTCGATGATTCAGCTCGAAGCTTGCTGTCACGCTTTCGCTTCGTGCCCGATGCGCGGCTCGACGATCTGATGGTGAGCTTTGCCACCGATGGCGGTGGCGTCGGGCCGCATGTCGATTCATACGATGTCTTCCTGCTGCAGGCTTGCGGGCGGCGGCGCTGGCGGCTCAGTCGCCAACGGAATCTGCGTGCGAAACCAGGCTCGCCAATTAATGTCGTTGACGGCTTTCGAGCGTCGAGCGAATGGGTGCTCGATGCCGGCGACATGCTCTACCTGCCTCCGGGGATTGCGCACGAGGGCACTGCCATCGGTGAGTGCATGACGTATTCGATCGGGTTCCGTGCGCCGAGCTATCACCAGCTGCTCGAGCCCTGGTTCGCGGACTACGCCGAGCTAGCAGGTGCACGCGGCCGATATACCGACCGCGGCACCGCGGCGACCCCACGTGCCGCAGCTCTGCCGCGTGAAATGACGCGACAGATCCACCACGAGCTTGTGCGCCGCATCCCCAGGCGCAGCGATACCGAACGCTTCCTGCTGCGTTACTTGAGCGAACCGAAAGCAACCACCGTGTTCGACGCACCGCTGGTGCCCTTGGCGCCAAGCGCGTTTCAACGGCGCGCGGCTTCGCGCGGGTTGCAGTTCGACCGCAGGACCCGAGCCATCTACTCGAACGCAGCGATTGGCATTAACGGCGAGTGGATCAAGCCGCCGCCAGGGGCAATGGCGACGCTGAAGACATTCGCCGATCAGCGGGCGCTGTCTGCGCTGCAAGTGAAGCGCGCGCCAGCCTCCGCCTGGAAGCTGCTGCACGGTTGGTACCGAGCCGGCTGGATCGAGTTCGTCGATTAAGCTTTTGCGATGGATCCGGAACCGCCGTCCCCGCCCAGCCTGCCGGCCCCGCAGCGGACCTTGATCACTTCGCGTGATGAGACCCACGCGGCCGTCTTGCGCACGATCGAAGTAGCCCAGCGCCGCTTGCTTTGCCTGCACGCCGACCTGTCGATATTCGACCTTTCGCGGACCGACGTCGTAGATCTGCTCGCCAAGTTTCTGCTCGCCCATCGCAACGCGCGGGCGCGGTTGCTGGTCGACGACGCCGTTTGGCTGGATACGCGTGCGGCGCGTCTGCGCGGTTTGCAGCAACGATTCCCGCTGGCGCTTGAAATGCGCGTGGCCTCCCTCGACGACCCGGTCGGCGACGACGCCATGCTGATTGCCGATGACGGCAACGTTCTGGACATGCGGCCGACGGCACAGGCACGCGGCGATCTGTGGCTCAACAACAAGCCGCACGCACAGCCGCTGATCGCCGCGTTTGAGCGCCGCTGGGAAGCGGCGGCGCATAACCTGCCGGTCGTACCGCTTGGCTTGGGCTGACCTCGCGCCATATCTGGCATCGATCTTGCTCACGTGCTGTCGACTGCGCGGATTTACTCGCGAGCAGTTTCACCACAACCAACCAACACATACCGTTACCGGATAACCATGAAGGGTTCGTACAAAATGAATAAGTCGCTCTTGCTCGCTTCGATGATGGTCGTTGCGCTTGCTGCCTGTAACAGAGATCCGGTACCGCCACCTGCTCCGCCGCCCGTTCCGGCACCAGCGCCCGCACCGACTCCGGCGCCGGCTCCGGCACCTGCCACAACGACTGCACCGTCGACGACGACCTCGTCGGTGCCCGCCGATTCGATGAAGTCTGATTCGATGAAAATGGATTCGCTGAAGACAAACCCAGTCGAGGATGCGAACAAGGCCGCAGCGACGACTGCGGTAGATGCCGCTAACAAGACAGCACAGCCTGCAGTGAAGCCGTAGTAAAGACGTTTAAAAAAGAGCCGGCGCATGCCGGCTTTTTTCTTGCGACGCTAGACGGCGCGCCAGGCGAGCCCGGCGTCCTGATCTGCCACTGCGATTTCGCTGACGTGGCAGTCCAGCGCTACGGAAAGCGCGAGCTGAGCCAGAAACGGCGTGTTGTTGGCTTTCGACAAGTGTGCGGCGGCGATCCATTCCAAGCGGCTGCAATCGACCTTCGCCAGAATTTTCGCCGCCTGATTGTTCGAAAGGTGTCCCAGCGCGCCGCCGATGCGGGTCTTCAGGAAGTAAGGATACGAGCCCGAGTGCAGCATCGTCTCATCATGGTTGCATTCGAGCAGCAACGCATGAACTCGGCTCAGCGCGCGCACGATGATGTCGCTGCACTGCCCGGCGTCCGTCAGCAGCCCCGCTCGCCGATCGCCGTCGGTAAACACGAACTGCAACGGCTCGGACGCATCGTGCGGAACTGCGTAGGGATCGATCGCCAGCGGCCCAAGCTCGACCCGCGAACCGGCGCGGATCGGATGCAACTCGACACCGCTGTCCTCAAGTCCGGCCGAGCGCGCCGTGCCGCGCGAGCAGTAAACCGGAATACCGGCCTTGCAGGCAAACCGGGCAACACCGCCCGCATGATCGGAGTGCTCGTGCGTGACAATGATCGCGTCGATGTCGCGCAGCGACAGACCCGCTCGTTCGAGACGGCGACCCAGCTGCTTGACGTTGAAACCGTTGTCGACCAGAACGCGGGTGAAGAACAACCCATCGCGCGCTTCGACGACCAGCGCGTTGCCGCCGCTGCCTGAGCCCAGGCTGCAAACGCGCAGCACGAAAAACTACTGCGGAGCCACGTTTTTCAACGCAGTTGCTCGTTCAGCAAATTCAGAATCCGGTCTCCGGTGGGCGAACGCTCGGGCTTGCCGGTCGAATCAAACACCTGCACGTTGGTCTTCACATTGCCCTGACTGATCACGCCGACGCGATACTGCGGCGCCGTGATCGGCTTTTCCTTGCCGAAGAGCTTGCTGAAAAAGCCTTGTTCTGATTTGGCTTTGGCTTCGAAATCCGGATCCAGATAGCGGACGAAATAAAACCCTTTCGCACGGTCCCGATCTTCGACGGTAAATCCGCCGCGGTCGAGCGCAAGCCCGACACGCCGCCATGCGCGGTCAAACGCTTCATCGATTTCGAGTCGCTCGTTGCGCCCATCGCTCCCCGTCACAAGGCGCGCTATCTGCGGCGCCGCCGATGGTGCTGCAGCGCCTGCCGCAGTGGTCCCCGTTGCTCCGGCGCCGGACGCACTGGCTGTCACGACGCGCTTTGCCGGCTCTTCGAACCGAACGAGCAATCGCTGCAGCATCTCGGCTTCCAGCTCGGGGTCGGACGCGCGCGGCTGCCACACCGTACGGTCCTGCTGCGGGTTCGCGTACACCTCTTCCATGCCGCGGTGACTGATGTAGATCTCGGATGTGCCTTGCCCGGTGCGCTCGATACGCGCACGGTATTTGTCCTGTTCGTTGGTCGAGTAGACGGAGTCGAGCACACGGCCGAGCGTGCGGCGAATGATGTCCTGCGGCAGCTTGGCGCGGTTCTCGGCCCAGTTGGTTTCGAGCACGCCTGCGTTCGGATCGGACTTTTCTACTTTCAGTCCTATGCTCGGCCAGAACTCGACCAACACCGGCCACGCTTTCTCGGGCGGGAGATTGACGGCGAGCCAGCGCTGATTGCCTTGTCGTTCAAGCTTTGCTACTGAACCCACCGGCACAACAGGGGCACTGCTGGCTACCGCTCCAGCGCCGGGGCGCTGCCCCTGGCCCGACGCGGTGATCGTCTGCGGGCGATCCGGCACCAGGAAACGCTCATCGCGCGGCAACTGCGACAGGTCGGGCGGAACTTCAAGCGGTTGCCGCGTCTTGGCGGTTTCGTACTGCACTTTGTCCGACGTAAAAATACTTCCGGTCCAGGAGCAGCCCGCAAGCAACGTCGCTGCCAGCGTTCCCACCCCCGCTGCGACATTGCGCGCGCTATTTGATCGACTCATGTTCCAACTCCTGCAGCGAACTCCAGCATCCGGCTTCCTGTAGCGAACCGTGCACGACGGCTTCGTTCTGTTTGGAAAGCGACACCAGCGGCAACCGTATGCCTCCTCCGATGCGTCCTGCTCTTGCCAGTGCCCACTTGACTGGCACCGGATTCGGCTCAACGAACAGCTTGAAATGCACCGGCAACAACTGAGCGTTGATCCTGCGCGCACGCTTCAGATCACCCGCCAGCGCTGCCGCACACAGCTCTGACATCTGGCGCGGCGCGACGTTCGCCGTGACCGAAATCACCCCGTGGCCACCGAGCAGCATCAGCGCAAGCGCCGTGTCGTCGTTACCGCTGTACAGCGCAAAATCAGCGGGCAGATGCTTCAACAGCTCGGCCCCGCGCGCCATGTCGCTGGTGGCGTCCTTGAGCCCGATGATTCCTGGCACCTGCGCGAGCCGCAACGTGGTCTCGGTGCTTAGATCGGCCACGGTACGGCCGGGCACGTTGTACAGAATGACGGGTAGATCGACCGTTTCGGCGATCTTGCGGAAATGGCGATACAGGCCCTCCTGCGTGGGCTTGTTGTAGTACGGCACGACCTGCAACGTCGCGTCCGCACCCACTTGCTTCGCGTGCCGCGTCAATTCGATCGCCTCGGCCGTCGAATTGCCGCCGGTGCCGGCGATCACCGGAACGCGCCTTCGCGCCGCTTCCACCGCGACCTTGATCAGCTCGCCATGCTCGCTGGGTGTGACTGTCGGCGATTCGCCCGTGGTGCCCACAGCGACGATCGCGTTCGTTCCCTCCGCGACATGCCAATCGATCAGGCGGCGATAGGCGTCGAAGTCGAGCGAACCGTCGTCGTGCATCGGCGAAACGATGGCGACGAGACTTCCTTTGATCATGGCGGGCGGCTTCGCTTTTTGGTCTAAAAGTAGCGCGGGATTCTACAGGTGACGAGAGCGCCAAACGATCGTTACAAATGGCATTTCTCTGCGGCCAGGACGCCGCCGACATCGCCATTGCGCGCAGCGATCCGCTGCACCATCGCGCGCTTCGGTTGCGCTGTGAACCCGTCTTCGAACCCGAGCACGCGCATGTCCGCGCCGAAAGCATCAAGCAGTTCGCGCGGACGCAGCAGGTAGTCGGGATTGCTCGGCCGGCCAAAAGCCGCATTGCCGGCCGCGAACGTTTCGTAGATCAACAGGCCGCCCGGCGCGAGGGCTCGTTTCAGCGCGGGGAAGAGCGGGCGATGCAGATAGTTGGTAACGACGACTGCGTCGAACGTCCTGATACCCAACGGCCACTCATCCGCTTCCAGGTCAGCCTGGACAATTTCGACGCCCGGCTCGTTCGCCAACGCTTGCACCGATGCAGGATCACGATCCACCGCAGTGACTCTGCAACCGCGCTGGGCTAACAACCGCGCATGACGGCCGCTGCCACACGCCACGTCCAATACGGAAGTTCCTGCGCCCAGGTGAGCCGTCCACCGGACCACCCACGTCGAGGGTGCGTCCGCGGTCACCGATCGCGCACCAGCCCCATCACTTGCCGCACATCGCGCATCGTTTCGCCCGCCATTGCGCGCGCGGTTGCACAGCCCTCGGTCACGATGTCGCTCACAAGTTTCGGATCGTCCAGATACGGCTGTGCGCGTTCGCGCAGCGGCGCGAGCTCGCGCACGATTGCATCGATCACCGGCTGCTTGCATTCGAGGCAGCCGATGCCGGCGGTGCGGCAGCCGGTTTGCACCCATTGTTTGGTGGCGTCGTCCGAATACACCAGATGCAACGGCCACACCGGGCATTTCTCGGGCTCGCCCGGATCGCTGCGCCGCACGCGCGCTGGGTCGGTCGGCATCGTGCGAATTTTCTTCGTCACCGCTGCAGGCTCTTCGCGCAGCGCAATCGTGTTGTTGTAGCTTTTCGACATTTTTTGCCCGTCGAGCCCGGGCATCTTCGACACCTTGGTGAGCAGCGCGGCGGGCTCCGCCAGAATGACGCGGTGCGCGCCTTCGGCGTACCCGAACAAGCGCTCGCGATCTGCGAGCGGTAGATCGGAGGCTCGTGTCAATCAATGCGCGCGCCTGCTGCAGCGAATCCGCGCCGCCCTCCTGCTGATAGCGCGCTCGAAGCTCGGCAAAGCGTTTCGCATTCGCGCCGAGCTTGCGCACCGCGGCTTTGGCCTTCGCCTCGAAGTCGGGCTCGGCGCCAAACACATGGTTAAAGCGGCGCGCGATCTCGCGCGTCATCTCGATGTGCGGCACCTGGTCTTCGCCCACCGGCACCATCGTCGAGCGATAGATCAGGATGTCGGCCGCCTGCATCAGCGGGTAGCCGAGAAATCCGTACGTCGACAGATCGCGATCGGATAATTTCTCCTGCTGATCCTTGTAGGTCGGCACGCGTTCCAACCACCCAAGCGGCGTCACCATTGATAGCAGCAGGAACAGCTCGGCGTGCTCTGGCACACGCGACTGAATGAAGATCGTCGCTTTTGCTGGATCCACGCCTGCAGCCAGCCAGTCGATCACCATGTCCCATGCATCGTCGGTGATCTTTTGCGTTTCCTCGTAGTGCGTCGTCAACGCGTGCCAGTCGGCGACAAAGAATAGGCACGGATACTCGTCTTGCAGCCGCACCCAGTTCTTCAGCGCGCCGTGATAGTGGCCGATGTGCATCGCGCCCGGTTGGGCGCATGCCGGACAACACGCGATCCGGAAACAGCGTCACGGAAAACGCCGCATCTACGAAAACAAACGCACAATCGCTTCGCCGACTGCCAGAAACGGCTGCAGCACGACGTTCAGCGTTTGAGTCACCAACAGGCCAATGATGATGAAAAGTCCGAACGGCTCGATGCGCGAATACGCGTTCGACAGATTGCGCGGCAGCAATCCAGCGACGATGCGACCACCATCAAGCGGTGGAATTGGCAACAGGTTGAGCGCCATAAAGATGAGATTGACCTGCACTCCCGCGCGCGCCACTTCGAGAAAGAATTGCTCCTGAACACCGGCCATCTGCAAGATGCGAAACAGGATCGCCCACAGAATCGCCATCACGAGGTTCACCGCCGGCCCCGCGGCAGCGACCCAGATCATGTCGCGCTTGGGTCGCCGCAAACTCGACCAATCGACCGGCACCGGCTTGGCCCAGCCGAACATGAAGCCGGTCAGAATCACCATGCCGAGCGGAATCGCGATCGTGCCAAGCGGATCGATGTGCTTCAGCGGATTGAGCGTGACGCGGCCGAGCACGTAGGCGGTGTTGTCGCCGAACATGCGGGCCACATAACCATGCGACGCTTCGTGCACCGTGATCGCGAACAGCACCGGGATCGCGTACACCGCGATCGCCTGCATTACATTTTCCATTTGAATCGAGTCTATCAGCGCCTATAGACCGAGCGCTGCGATATCCCCGCGCCCCTGACGCACCAGCACGGCCTCGGTACCGGTGAGATCGACGATCGTCGTCGGCTGCACGCCGCAGGCGCCGGCGTCGAGAATAAAGTCGATCTGATGGTCGAGCCGCTCGCGAATATGCTCGCCTTCGTTCAATGGAAGCTCATCGCCCGGCAACTGCAGTGTCGTTGTCAGCAACGGTTGTCCGAGCACGTCGAGCAGTCCGAGCGCGACGCGGTGATCGGGCACGCGCAACCCGATCGTCTTGCGCGACGGGTGCGACAAGCGGCGCGGCACTTCCTTCGTCGCTTCGAGGATCAGCGTGTACGGGCCGGGGGTCGCATTCTTCAGCAGCCGATAGCGGCGGTTGTCGACCTTGGCGTATTGCCCGATGTCGGACAAGTCGCGGCACATCAACGTCAGTAGATGCCGCTCGTCGATCCGGCGAATCGCGCGAATGCGATCGACCGCAGCACGGTCGTCCAGATGGCACGCGAGCGCGTAGCACGAGTCGGTGGGAATCGCGCCGACGCCGCCATGATCGAGAATCTGCGCGGCCTGCCGCAGCAGGCGCACCTGCGGGTCGATCGGGTGAATCGAAAATAATTGCGCCACCGCGCGGTCACACGAACCGATGCCACACTGGAGTCAGCTCCGCCGCGAGCGTCGGAACGCGACCAAGCTCGACGTTCGGCGATTCGCCGGGACCGTGAAAGTCGCTCCCGCTCGACGCCTCGAACCCGAATTCAAGCGCCAGCTTGGTAAACCGGCGCACGTCGTCCGGCGTGTGATTGCTCGTGATGACTTCCAGCCCGGTGCCGCCAGCGTCGCGAAATTCCTCAAGCAGTGCGTGTAACGCCAACTCGTCGATCCGATATCGCGCTGGATGCGCGATGACCGCCACTCCGCCCGCATGGCCGATCATCTCGACCGCTTCGGTCAGCGTCGCCCAGCGGTGCGGCACATAGCCCGGCTTGCCTTCGACCAGATAGCGCTTGAACACCTCGCGCACATCGCGGCAGACGCCCTGCTCGACCAGATACCGGGCGAAGTGCGTACGGCCGATCATTCGCGGATTTTCGGCGTGCCGCAGCGCCCCTTCGAATGCGCCGCTGACTCCGGCCGCCGCCAGGCTCGCATCGATGTCCTGCGCGCGCCGAGTTCTGCCCGACCTCACATGGGCGAGCCGGTCGCGCAATGACTGATCTTCGCCGTCGACGCCGAGGCCAATCACGTGGATGGTCGTTCCACCCCAGGTCACTGACACTTCCACTCCCGGCACAAACGGCAGCGAGCGTTCGGCGGCCGCTGCCTTCGCCTCGCTGAGCCCCGACACTTCGTCGTGGTCGGTCAGCGCGTAAAGCTGGACGCCGTGGTCCGCAGCACGCCGCGCGACATCGCCTGGCTGCATCGTGCCGTCGGAGTAGATCGAATGTGAATGGAGGTCGGCGCGCAGCGAGTGAACACCGGCGCGGTTGGCATCTGGCATCGGAAGCATTCTAGGGCTTGCCGACTCCGGCCCACCGACGCGCGAAGTCATCGATCAAGCGGGCCACTTCAGCGGGCCGATCATGGTGCAGCATGTGGCCGGCGTCGGCCATCATCTCGCAGCGCACTTCGCGCAAGTGGCGAAGGCGGCGGTCCGATCTCGACTTCGCGCAGCCGGCTTCGCGCTCCATCCGACTTGCCACACACGTCGGTTCCTGCGCGCCTCGCACCCACAGCACCGGCGCCGTGATCGCTCTTCCAGCACGCCAGCACTTCCTCGATGTGATACAGCATCGGGTTGACGATCCTGTGCGCCGGATCGCCGAGGATTTCCGACATCGCCCGCGTCGTTCGGGCGCCGACCAGTGCGGCGCGAGAAACGCGGCGCGATCGTCTGTCAGCCGCGGGTTGTTCTTTCTGCAGCCGCGCGGCCACTTCGTCCTCGACCGATGGTAAGTCGCGCATCGCGGCGCCTGCTTCAACTCGATCCATCCACTGCGCGTAGCGTCCGGGCGCCTGCTCGGGCTGCGTCGGCCGCAGGCCGAAGCCTTCCAGGTTGACCAGGCGGCGCACGCGCGCTCGCGGCCGCGCGCCGGCATACAGTCCGCGCGATGTTGCCGCCCATGCTGTGGCCGACCAGGTTCAGCCGGCTCCGTCCGCGCGCGTCATGGCGAGGATCGCATCGAGGTCGGCCAGGTAGTCCGGGAACCAGTAGCTGTCGGCGCCGGCGCACGCTCGGACAGGCCGAAGCCGCGCCAGTCCGGCGCGATCACGCGCCAATCGCCGCGCAAGCGCAGTCGACGACGAACTGGAACGACGCCGACACATCCATCCAGCCGTGCAGCATCACTAGCGTGCGGGCCGCGTCGGCGCCGGCACCCCACTCGCGCAGGTGGTAGCGCAAGCCTCGCACCTGGACAAATCGGGAATGTGAAGGCGTCATTAGAGAGCAGCGTTTGCGTGCATGCGAGGGTTCAGCGATTATAGGAACGGAGCAGATGATCCAAATTCGGAGACGCTGATGCGCGACCAATACCGCGCGCTATATGAAAACTTCCGCTGGCATGTGCCGCGCGAATTCAATATTGCGGAAGTGTGCTGCCGCCGTTGGTCACAGGAAACGACGCGCATAGCGCTGCACTACGAGGACGAGTCCGGCGCACATGCATCGTTCACGTACGCGGCGCTGCAAGCCGACGCGAACCGGCTGTCGAATGCGCTGCAGGCGCTTGGAGTCAAGCGCGGTGAGCGCGTGGCGATCGTGCTGCCTCAGCGGCCGGAAACTGCCATTGCCTACATGGCGGTTTATCAGATGGGTGCGATCGCGATGCCGTTGTCGCTGCTGTTCGGACCCGACGCGCTCGAATATCGGCTGCAAGACAGCGAAGCGGTGGTGGCCATCGTCGACGCGGCCGCAGTGACCGCGATCGAAGAAGTGCAAGCCCGCTGCCCTGAACTGCGCGACCTGATCGTCATAGGCGACTCCGGGGCCCACGGGTTGGCGCATGAATGGAGCGCGCTGCTGGCGAGCCACAGCGACGGCTTCTCACTGGTGCGCACCCTCGCGGACGATCCTGCGCTATTGATCTACACGAGTGGTACGACCGGCCCCCCGAAGGGTGCGCTGATGCCGCATCGCGCGCTGATCGGCAACCTGCCCGGGTTCGTCGCCTCGCACAACTGGTTTCCGCAACCGGGCGACGTGTTCTGGTCGCCTGCGGATTGGGCCTGGACCGGTGGCTTGATGGACGCGCTGTTGCCGACGATGTATTTCGGATTTCCGATCGTTGGCTATCGCGGCCGCTTTGGAGCGGAGCGCGCGTTCGAGCTGATGCAGCGGCACGGCGTCACCAGTGCGTTTCTGTTTCCGACCGCTTTGAAGATGATGATGAAGTCGGTCCCGGAGCCGCGCGTGAAGTATCGACTGAAGCTGCGTTCGTTGATGAGCGCCGGCGAGGCGGTCGGCGAAACCGTCTTCGACTGGTGCCGTGATGCGTTCGGCGTCACGGTCAACGAAATGTTCGGCCAGACCGAGATGAATTACATCGTCGGCAATTCGCACCAAAAGTGGCCGGCACGCGCCGGCAGCATGGGGCGCCCGTATCCAGGTCATCGAGTAGCCGTCATCGATGAGGGTGCCCATGTCGTGTCAGCCGGCGACATCGGCGAAGTTGCGATTCACCGCCGCGACGTTCACGGCGACCCCGATCCGATCTTTTTTCTCGAGTACTGGCGCAACGCGAGCGCAACGCGCAACAAATTCAGCGGCGATTGGTGTCGCACCGGCGATCTGGCCAGCGCCGACCGCGAGGGTTATCTCTGGTATCAGGGTCGTGCCGACGACATGTTCAAGGCCGCCGGCTACCGCATCGGTCCGAGTGAGATCGAAAACTGTCTGGTGAAGCATCCGGCGGTCGCCAACGCTGCGGTGGTGCCAAAGCCCGACGCCGAGCGCGGTGCGCTGGTCAAGGCGTTCGTCGTGCTGACCGCGGGTTACGCCGCGTCGTCGGCGTTGATCGAAGAGCTGCAGCTGCACGTGCGCGGCAAACTTGCACCGTACGAGTATCCGAAAGAAATCGAGTTCATCGGCGAGTTACCGATGACGACCACGGGGAAGGTTCAGCGGCGGGTGTTGCGCGAGATGGAGCAAAAGCGAGTGAGCAAAGAGGCCTAGGGCGGGTCACCCTTCGCGTTGCGATCCTTGCGGACCGGAATGATGCGTCCGTCGCGCGTCATGGTGGGGCGATATTCCGCGTTGGCGACCGCGAATTCCACTACGCGAGCGCGCTCTTCGTCGGTTACGGCGTCAATGAGCCGCGTAACGAAGGTTGACGGAATATCTTTGTAGCGACGCCGGTCCGGGCGTACTGCAACTTCACGCCATCCCTGGTCCAGCAACCAGCGCCACAGCTGATCCGTCATGCCGGAACGCACGGTCATCCGAATGTCGCCGTACACCAGCTTGGCACCGAATCCCGGCTTACGACTTTCCGAGGGAATTTCTCGTTCGCAGCGGATCTTCAGTAACGTGCGAACCTGATCGCGGACATGGGCAACGAAATCGAGCTCCAAAATGCAACCTCCAGCTATGGGCGGAATTTAGCGGCGCTGGCTGCGCGCCGTATCCCCCAAATCTGCTAGATGAGACGTTGCTTTTCCTAGGAAACCGATGCGCGCTCGGCCGGCTTGGCCGACGGCCGGCGGGTCATCTGACGGATCGCGTTCATCAGGACGCGCTCGCGCTCTGCAGGCTGCGCGTCGAACAGCCTTGTCACGAGCGCCGTCGGCAGCGGCTTGAGCTGCAGCCGATTGGCGCCCGGTGCCAGTTCGCGCCACCCCAGGCTGACCAGCCAGTGCCATAAGTCGTCACTCAACCCGGCCTGCACCGACATCCGCATGCCGGAACAGCAGATCGTGGCGCCGATTGCCGGCTTGCCTGTGTCGCGCAGGCGTAAGTCCTGCTTCTTCTTCCACAGCAATTCTCCGACCGGCGCATACAACAGCGATTCCCAATTCATTTTGTCTCCCAGATGACGCACTGTATCGGTCGGCCCGCTCTGATTCGATCCCCCTTGGGTGTGATCGCGCGCATGGCCTAATCCGCTTGTTTATGGATCAAATTAGTGCGGCGAACTTCGCAAATCGGCGACGACCGACGCCGCCGCTAAACTTGCCGCATGGCCATCTACCAATTGGGCGAGCGCGTCCCGCAAATCGATCCGAGCGCGTACGTTTTCGACACCGCCACTCTGATCGGCACCGTCATTCTCGGAGCGCGCGTCAGTATCTGGCCGTACGTGACCCTCCGTGGCGACAACGAGCCGATCGAGATCGGCGATGACAGCAATGTGCAGGAGTGCTGCGTGCTGCATGCCGATCCGGGGTTCCCGCTGACGATCGGCCGCAGAGTGACCGTCGGACATCAGGTGATGTTGCACGGCTGCACGATCGGCGATGGCAGCCTGATAGGCATCCAGGCCATCGTCCTGAACGGGGCGGTGATTGGGCGCAACTGCCTGATCGGCGCCGGTGCGCTGATTACCGAAGGAAAACAGATTCCCGACGGCTCCCTGGTCGTCGGCTCACCCGCAAAAGTCGTGCGGCAGCTCGAACCAGCTCATATCGAACGGATGAAGCGCGACACCGACAGTTACGTGCAGCGCGCGACTGCGTATCGCCGCGATCTGAAGCGCATCAGCTGAGCTCAACCCTCACACACTCGCCGTAATGCCGGATCGGTTGCTGAAGTTTGCATTCACCGGCGCCCGCGTGCGCGGCGAGTTGGTACAGCTTGATACTGCATGGCGCGAAATGACCACGCACCGTCAGTATCCGCCGCCTGTGATGCGCGTACTCGGTGAGATGGTCGCTGCCGCCGCGCTGCTGGCCACCAATATCAAGTTCAATGGCGCGCTGGTGATGCAGGTGTACGGGGACGGCCCGCTGCAATTGCTAGTGGTCGAGTGCCAGCCCGATCTTGCGCTGCGGGCAACGGCCAAGGTGCGCGACGAGCCGATCGCCGACGGCATCTCGCTGCGCGAGCTCGTCAACCGTGGCGGACGCGGCCGATTCTCGATCACGCTCGACCCGAAAGACCCTGTACCCGGTCAACAACCGTATCAAGGCATCGTCGCGCTAGAAGGCGACAGCGTGGCCGAAGTGCTGCAAACCTACATGCGGCAGAGTGAACAGCTCGAGACACGGCTATGGCTCGCGTCGAATGACGCGGCCGCCGCAGGACTGTTGCTGCAGCGTTTGCCCAACGCTGGCGGACTTGAGGTCGCGCTTCCGGGCGACGATGCGTGGGAGCACCTGCTCGCTCTGGCGCATACCGTAACGGCCGACGAGCTACTGAGTCTGCCGCCTGAAAACGTGGCGCACCGGCTGTTCTGGCAGGAATCGCTCGATCACTATCCGCCGTCGACGCCGCGCTTTCAGTGCAGCTGCTCGCGCGAGCGAATCGGCAAGATGCTGGTCTCGCTCGGGCAGGAAGAGGTCGATTCGATCATTGCCGAGCAGGGATCGGTAACCGTCACCTGCGAGTTCTGCGGGCGGCTTTATTCGTTCGACCCGGTCGACGTTGCGCATCTGTTCGCCGCCGGCGCACGAAGCACCGAGGCAGGAACTCTCGAACGTGGCGCCGCACATTGACTCATCAGCGCGATCGAGCCATCAACTCGAGATCGTGGACTTCGACGTCGCACGAACCGATGAACTCGTCCGAATGTGGCGAGAGAGTTTCGAGTTCGGCGTCGGCGTTGTCGATCCGCATCCGATTGAAGACCAGCGCGAGCACTTCACGACGAGCGTCGTTATCATCGCCCGCGGATTCGAGCCGACGTGGCAACTGGACGATGTCAAATACGAATGGCTTGATAAACAGGAGTGACGATGCCCGCTTATCTGTTCGCTAACGTAGAAGTCACCGACGCTGCCGGCTCGAGCAATACCGGCAGCGCGTGTCTGCGACATTCGAAGCTTATGGTGGGCGCTACCTGGTGCGCGGCGGTGCAACCGAGGTGCTCGAAGGTGATTGGACGCCGAAGCGTCTGGTGATCCTCGAGTTCCCCGACATGGCTCAACTAAAGGCCTGGTATCAGTCGCCCGAGTACCGCCCGCTGCTTGAGCTTCGACAGAGAACGGCGAATTCGACGCTGGTCGCCGTCGAAGGAGTTACTCGACCTTGACCTCGGATGGGTTCGACGAGGGCGCTGACTAAGCGTGCTCCGCGCTGCCGACGATCACATCGCTTTCGACCATCGCCGTCGCGCGCTCCATTGAACGGCGGAACGCAACGGCGCTTTGACCTTCATCTATTTCCACGTCGTCCCACTTCACCTGCTGTCCAGCCTTCACCGCATTGACGAGCTTCACCTTGTGCGCGAGCCCGATCGGCAAGCCGCCGATGCGCAGCGACTCCGCCGGCCGGCATGAGCCTGCCGTACACCGTGTAGCCGCCTTCGCCGTCGAGCGTCTCGCCGGCGCGCCAGATCGCGCTTGGCGGTCGCCACGACGTCGCCGCGCAAGCCGTCGGCGCGCCCGTCGGCTCGCCGCGCAGCCCGACGCTGGCGACGCAGATGCCGAGCTCGAGCCCGATCAGGTGAAACGGCTTGTACATCGCCGCGTACTCGCCCGCTCTCGTCGGTGACGAGCCCGTATTCGCTCGAAGCAGCGGCGCACGTACTCGCTGCCGCCGCGCGAACGTGACGTACACGCCCCAGCGCAGGTCGCGGAACACGGGCGAGCCGTCGCGCTCGAGGCTCGAGACCACCTCGACCTGGCCGCGATGGTGCAGCACGCCGCCGTCGGCGCGGGCCGCAGCACGCGCGGCAGATCGTCGACGCCGCACGGCGGGAACGCGAGCCCGTCCGGCGCCGGCGTGAGTCCCGTCGCGTTCGCGACCGCCGCCATCTCGATCGCCGATCTTCGTGCCGTCGAGGAACGAATTGAACATCTGCGCGTTGAAGTCGCCGCGCGCGACCTTCTCGGCGGTGAAGCCGTAGTGGCCCCACACCGTGTCGGGCGTCGACGCGTGGTACGCCGGCAGGTACTTGGTGCCCTTGCCCGCGGCGACGACCTCGAAGCCCGCGGCGCGCGCCCAGTCGACCATCTCGCAGATGAGCGCCGGCTGGTCGCCGTACGCGAGCGAATAGACGATGCCGGCCTCGCGCGCGCGCGCGCGCGAGCAGCGGACCGGCGAGCGCGTCGGCCTCGACGTTGACCATCACGATGTGCTTGCCGTGCTCGCAGCACGCGAGCACGTGGCGGATGCCCGCGGCCGGGACCCGGTCGCGTCGATGACGATCTCGATGTCCGGCGCCGCGATCAAAGCGCGCGCGTCGGAAAGGAAACTCAGTGACGAAATGGCACCGTCGGGCCATCCCACCCTTTGCAGCGACTGGCGCGCTCGGGACGCGATCGAGATCGGCAATCGCGGTGACGCGCACGCCGGGCGTGTGACGCACCTGCGATAGAAACATCGAGCCGAACTTGCCGGCACCGATCAAACCGATGCGCAGAGGTGTGCCGCGCGATTCACGCTCCTTGAGCAGCCGATGCAGGTTCATTTCGATGGCCGGCTGGTGTTCGCAGCGCTTTCCGTCTTCGGCAGCACGATCTGGAAGAACACCTCGCCGTCGCGCACCATGCCCAACTCGTGGCGCGCGCGCTCCTCGATCGCTTCGAGGCCCTGCTTCAGATCGCGCACTTCGGCGTCGAGCGCGCGCGTTGCGCGCCTTCGAGCGCGCCGTTCACTTCGCGCTGCGCGACCATCTGCCGGTCCAGCTCCCACACCCGCAGCCAGCCGCCCTTGCCGAGCCAGAGCGGATACTGGATGGCAATCAGCAGGCCGCGAGGACGATGGCGAGCAGCCGCATGGTCGCTATCGGCCCGGTTCAGCGTCAGAGTTGTAGAAGCGCTCGCGGCCGGGATAGCTCGCCGATATCGCCGAGGTCTTCCTCGATGCGCAGCAGCTGGTTGTATTTCGCGAGGCGGTCGGAGCGCGACAGCGAGCCGGTCTTGATCTGCATCGCGTTGGTGGCGACCGCGATGTCGGCGATCGTCGTGTCTTCGGTCTCGCCCGAGCGGTGCGAGATCGACGGCCGTGTAGCCGCGCGCGCTTCGCCATCTCGATCGCGGCGAGCGTCTCGGTGAGCGTGCCGATCTGGTTGACCTTGATCAGGATCGAGTTGGCGATGCCTTCGCGGATGCCTTCGCTCGAGGTAGCTGCGTGTTGGTGACGAACAGGTCGTCGCCGACGAGCTGCACGCTCTCGCCGAGGCGCTGCGGTCAGGAGCTTCCAGCCGTCCCAGTCGCTCTCGGCCATGCCGTCCTCGATCGAGATGATCGGGTACTTGTCGCACCAGGCCGCGAGGTAGTCGGCGAACTCGCGCCGCCGTCAGCTGTCAGCCCTTCGGCACGCAGGCGGTACTTGCCGTCCTTGTAGAACTCGCGAGCTCGCGCAGTCGAGCGCGAGCGCGACGTCGTTCGCCGGCGCTGTAGCCGGCCGCCTCGATCGCCTCGAGGATCAGCTTGATCGCCGCCTCGTGGTTCGGCAGGCGTCGGCGCGAAGCCGCCCTCGTCGCCGACCGCGGTCGCATGCCCGCGTTCGTGCGAGGATCTTCTTCAGCGTCTGGAAGACTTCGGCGCCGCAGCGCAGCGCCTCGCGGAACGATTGCCATGCGCCGACCGGCAGCGATCATGAACTCCTGCAAGTCGAGGCCGTTGTTGGCGTGCGCGCCGCCGTTGATGACGTTCATCATCGGCACCGGCATCTGCCATCGCGCCGGCGCCGCCGATGTAGCGGTACAGCGGCAGGCCCGATTCTTCGGCCGCGGCCTTGGCGACCGCCATCGACACCGCGAGGATCGCGTTCGCGCCGAGGCGCGACTTGTTCTCGGTGCCGTCGAGGTCGATCAGCGTCTTGTCGATGAAGCGCCTGCTCGGTCGCGTCGAGCCGATGATCGCCTCGCAGATCTCGGTGTTGACGTGCTCGACCGCCTTCAGCACGCCCTTGCCGCCGTAGCGCTCTTGTCGCCGTCGCGCAGCTCGATCGCCTCGCGGCTGCCGGTCGAGGCGCCCGAGGGCACCGCGGCGCGGCCCATGCACGCCCGACTCGAGCAGCACGTCGGCCTCGACGGTGGGATTGCCGCGCGAATCGAGGATCTCGCGGGCGATGACGTCGACGATCGCACTCATGCTGTTCATTCTTGTCTGCGGTCGTGTCAGCGACCAGCTGTCTCCGCGAAGCCCGCGCGCTTCACCGCCGCGTCGAGCTCCTTGAGCGTTTCGAGCAGCGCCTTCATGTGCTTGAGCGGCCACGCGTTCGGGCCGTCGGACAGCGCCTTCTCGGGATTGCGGATGCGTCTCCATGAAAACGCCGGCGACGCCGCTCGCGACCGCCGCGCGCGCGAGCACCGGCACGAACTCGCGCTGCCCGCCGCTCGAGGTGCCCTGCCCGCCCGGCAGCTGCACCGAATGCGTCGCGTCGAACACCACCGGGCAGCCGGTGTCGCGCATGATCGCGAGCGAGCGCATGTCGGAGACGAGGTTGTTGTAGCCGAACGACGCGCCGCGCTCGCACACCATGATGCTGTCGCTCGGCGAGATCGCCGGCTTCGCTGCGCCGCGTCGCGCGCCTTGTCGACACGTTCTTCATGTCGCCCGGCGCGAGAAACTGGCCCTTCTTGATGTTCACCGGCTTGCCGCTGACGCGCGCACGGCGCGGATGAAATCGGTCTGCCGGCACAGGAACGCCGGCGTCTGCAGCACGTCGACCACCGCGGCCGCCGCTTCGATTTCCTCGATCTCGTGCACGTCGGTCAGCACCGGCACGCCGATCTGCTTCTGCACCTCGCCGAGGATCTCGAGACCCTTGTCCATGCCCAGGCCGCGGAACGACTTGCTCGAGCTGCGGTTCGCCTTGTCGTACGACGACTTGTAGATGAACGGGATGCCGAGCGCGCTGCGCGATTTCCTTCAAGCTCGCCGGCGGTTCGAACGCCAGCTGCCGCGATTCGACCACGCACGGGCCCGCAATGAGGAAAAGCGGCCGGTCGAGGCCGACTTCGAAGCCGCAGAGTTTCATTGCGGCGATGCTTGTGCGCAATCGGCCGCTGACGAGCGGTCGGCCGGCCGCTTGCGAGCTTCGCGCCTGCGTTGCTGTGCCGAGCGCCGCTTGCGACGAACGCCTTGAACAGCGGATGGCCCGTCGCGCGGCGTGGAGGTGAATTCCGGGTGGAACTGGCACGCCGACGAACCACGGATGGACCGGCAGCTCCATCATTTCGCGGCAGCTCCTCGCTCGGCGTACGTGCCGCTGACCTTGTAGCCCGCGTCGCTTCGAGCTGCGGCAGGTAGTGCGTTGTTGACTTCGTAGCGGTGGCGGTGGCGCTCGTTGACGCTCCGCGCCGTAGATCGCGCCGCCAGCGTGCCCGGCTCGAGCGGGCATTTCTGCGCAGCCGAGCCGCATCGTGCCGCCGAGGTCGGACTGCCCGTCGCGCCGCTCGATGCGGCCGTCGCGGTCCGTGCCATTCGGTGATGAGCGCGACGACCGGATGCGGCGTGTCGGGGTCGAACTCGGTGCTGTTCGCGCCGGCCAGGCCGCACGACGTTGCGCGCGAACTCGATGGCCGCGAGCTGCATGCCGAGGCAGATGCCGAGATACGGCACGCTGTTCTCGCGCGCGTAGCGGATCGCCGCGATCTTGCCTTCGACGCCGCGCTTGCCGAAGCCGCCCGGCACCAGGACCGCGTCCATGCTGCGAGCCCGGCGACGCCGTTCCTGCTCTCGATCTTCTCGGAATCGATGTAGTGGATCTTGATCTTGGTGCGGGTGTGGATGCCGGCGTGGATCAGCGCCTCGATCAGCGACTTGTACGAGTCGGTGAGGTCGACGTACTTGCCGACGATGCCGATGTCCACCTCGTGCTTCGGGATGCTCGAGCGCGTAGACCAGTTCGTCCCAGCTCGACAGGTCGGCGGGCTGGGCAATGATGCCGAGCTTGCGGCAGACGATCTCGTCGAGCCTCTGCTCGTGCAGCATCGCCGGGATCTTGTAGATCGAGTCGACGTCCCACGCCGAGATCACCGCCTCCATCCGGCACGTTGGTGAACAGCGCGATCTTGCGCGCGCTCGTCGTCGGGCAGCGGGCGGTCGGCGCGGCACAGCAGCACGTCGGGCTGGATGCCGATCTCGCGCAGCTCCTTGCACGAGTGCTGCGTGGGCTTGGTCTTGATCTCGCCGGCGGATGGCGATGTACGGCACCAGCGTCAGGTGGATGAAGCACGCGACTGTTGCGGCCGAGGCGCAATGCTCATCTGCCGGATGGCCTCGAGGAACGGCAGCGACTCGATGTCGCCCACCGTGCCGCCGATCTCGACGATCGCCACTTCGGCTTCCGTCCCGGCGGCACGCGCGCCGCGCTCGATGAAATGCCTGATCTCGTCGGTGATGTGCGGGATGACCTGCACCGTGCCGCCGAGATAGTCGCCGCGGCGCTCCTTGCTGGATCACCGCTCTCGTAGATCTGGCCGGTGGTGAAGTTGTTGCGCTTGCGCATCTTCGGCTGAGATGAAGCGCTCGTAGTGGCCGAGGTCGAGGTCGGTTTCGGCGCCGTCCTCGGTCACGAACACTTCGCCGTGCTGGAACGGGCTCATCGTGCCGGGATCGACGTTGATGTACGGGTCCAGCTTGATCAGGGTGACTTTGATGCCGCGCGATTCGAGGATCGCGGCGAGGGAGGCGGCGGCGATACCTTTGCCAAGGGAGGAAACTACACCACCGGTGACGAAGACGTACTTGGTCATCGATGTCCGAGCCGGAAATACGAATTATTCCACACGGCTGCGCCGGTCGAATAATTTCTAGCGATCGAACCGACAGCGCTGCCGCGCTGCGGTTCATCGCTCGATGCGCGGTTAGTCGATGGGGATAGTGCGGGCTTCCAGCGCGCGCCTGGCCCGGTCGGGGTAGTCAGTGATGATGCCGTCGACGCCGAGCGCCGCCAGGCGCTCGATCTCAGCCGGATCGTTCACGGTCCACGGGATGATCTTCAGCTTCAACGCCTGCGTTTCGGCGATGTTTTCCGGCGTCACGTTGCGCCAGAACGGTGACCAGATGTTGCAGCCGGCGGCTTGCACCATCCGTGGCAGCGACCCGGCGTGATCGCCGCGCTTAAGACCGGCATGCCAGGGCGATGCGCCGGATGTGTCCGGCGTCACGGTGTTCATGTTCTGCGATTCGATTGTCAAACACGCCGTCGATATCCCGGGTGCAAGCTTCTTCACCTCGTGCAGCGTCCGCCAATCGAACGACTGCACCGTGACCCGCTCGCTCATCCCTGCTGCACGCACTGCATTGACCACGGAGCGCGCGTAGCGTTCTGGGTCGGCTGTCGTATTGCCGCTGGCGGGAGTGATCTTTGTCTCGATGTTGAAGCGCACCGGCCGCCCACCCGGCGATCGGGCGTCGCGCGCCAGATCGAACAGCTGCCGCAACGTCGGGATGCGCTCGCCGTCGCTTGCTTTCTGATCGGTCCATTGCGCGGTGTACTTGTGCGCCGGGTTCAAGCGACCGACGTCGTATTGAGCGAGATCGCCCGTGGTCAACGAAAAAATCGTCGCCCCGTCTTCGTTCAGCCAACGGCCGTCGGCGCCCCGCGTCAAAGCCGCGTGCAAGCGCGGCTCGTGCGAAAGCACCAGTACATTGTCGCGCGTCAGCGCCAGGTCAGTCTCCAGCGTCGTCACGCCGATGGCGAGCGCGGCCTTGAACGCCGCCAGAGTGTTCTCCGGGGCCAGACCGCGCGCACCGCGATGCCCTTGCAGGTCGATCGCCGCTGCAAGTGAAGTTATGCTTGCCACTGAAACCGCCACGACGATCTTAGTAAGCACGCAGTACCTTCGGCTTGCCTGCCGTTTTCTGCAATTCGATCGTCACCGGCTCACCCGCACGCTTGGCGAGGTTGATCTGTTGCGGCACGTCGACGTAACGCGGGAATAAAGGTGAGCGCAACCCAGGCAAACGACACTGCGGCGACCATCCAGATTGCTCTTTTCAATCCACTTCCTTTCGTTTAGTTCGCGGCGAGAATACGCGTCGGTAGTCAAGAATCGGCCGGCCCGTTTCGTAGCGTGCGAAATGTAATCGACCAGCGCTGCTCGGGAGTCGTGGGAATGCTGTGCTGCCATTTCCAGCGCACTTCATCCCGCATCACATAGATGGAACGCGGCGCCAGCTCGATCGCGAACGTGTCTGGGTCGCGCCCGCCGCGCGGCGGGTATGGCCGAAATCGTATCCGGCATCGGCCACCCAAAGAAACGCCGACGACCAGCTCGTAATTCAACGCGTCACGGTGCCAGCCCAGCGGTGTGCCGGGTCGATACTCGGTAATCAACGTCTGCACAAACGAACTGTCCGTAACCGACACGACCTCGGCCAGGCGGCGGCGCAGCGGCACCAGGAACTCCGGGACCGGCGCTGCGTCGTGCAGCTGTCGCGACTCGAACTCGTAGCTGGCACCAAAGCTCGCAACGCGTCGCTTCGCCGTGTATTTGTAGTACTGGGCGTCACGCAGCGGCACGTCCCGGATTGCCAGAAGCAATCGGCGCTCTTCATCCACATCGATGAAATCCGGGGTGTAGACGAGCCCGGCCGGCCAGGGCGAGGACACACCGAAAAGATCAGGCGCGGGCGTGGAGACGCGCGTCATCGATGCTGCGTCGGTGGAAGAACCTTCGACTTTCCCGCGCTTTGCGTGCTTAACTCTAAGCGCACCTCGCCATACTCGGTCGTTCCCACGTTCATCCATCCTGCAGATTCGTAGAAACTCTGCGCGCGCGTCGCTGGTTCGGTGGTGAGCCATAGGCGCGTCAGTCCCTGAGACCACAGCCAGTCCACAGCGGTATCTAGCAGACGCCTGCCGAATCCACGTCGTTCGAAATCCGGGTGCACAAACAGGCCCCAGATATTTCCGCTCTGCGCATTTCCGACCACAAAGGCGACGATCTGACCCGCGGCCTCAATCACCCAACCGCGTCCCACGGTCTCCAGATGCTCGACGTAGTCGCGCTCGGAAATGACGCTACGGGTAAGTTCGTTCTCGCGTACAGACATCCGGACTGCATGGATCGCCGGGACGTCGGCGCGCGTTGCCCGCCTCAGTGTGAACGCCATTGACAGCCCGCTATCAAACGCTCTTGACGATCTGCAACAGCTCGCGGAACTCCGGCACGTCGGCCCGATTCAACCATTCGAACATCACCATTTCGGTGGTGACAATGTGGACGTTGCTCATTCGCAGACGTTCAACGGCACCGTTGTGATCTGACGCGCGGCGAGATCCGGACGCATCTTCGACGAAGAAGCACTGATAGCCATGCTCGGCGAGCCCGAGCGCAGCCTGCATGGCACACACGTGCGCTTCCATGCCTGCAATCACCGCGTGCTTGCGCCCCAGCGCGTTGAAGTTGTCAATAGCGCCGGGTTCGTCGGTACAGCAGAAATGCGTCTTCGCCATTGTCTCGCCCGGCTGCGCTAACGCGGTGATCTGCGGCACCGAATGGCCGATGCGGTCGGCACAGTGTTCGGTTATCCGAATCGGAAGTTGAAGCATCCGCGCCGCTCGCATCAGCGCTGCGCATTTGGCAACGATCCGCTCGCCTTCGTCGACATGCGGAGCGAGTTGCGCTTGCACGTCGACTATTAAAAGAAAGGACTGCTCCGATCGCAGACGCACCGTACCCCTTAGTTCCCGGTACCCGTCTTGCGCAGCGGTAGCGGCGATCGAGCCGGCGCACTGCCGATCTGCGGCAGCGGCACCACCACCGGCGCGGCCGGCACCTGACATCCCTCCACGCAGCAACGCCCCGGTTGCCGGTTGCGCGTGATCTTGCGCACGTCATCTGTCAGCACGCCGCGTTCGAGCAGGCGTTCTACCAAATCGACCTTGTTACCGAGCGGATAGTTGCGCCAGATTTCCATTTTCATCGCGTCAGGCGATCCGCCACCGTGCATTGAAATGACCGAGTACCAGCCCGCCTGGTACGACGCCGTCAAGTCCTCGACGAAGCGTGCCACCTCGATTCGCTTCTCATACGGAATGTCGGAACGCGCGGTTAATAATTCGGACAGACGACCTGCGGTGGCCGGGTTATGGTCTTCATCCGGCCCCGGCAACGTCACGATCAACCCGCCCGACACTTGATGCGCCAGACGATGCATGTCGTAGATTTGTGTGGCCATCAACAGTTTGCCGATGTTGCCGAATACCGCATCCGGCATCGCAACACCGGACGGGTCATTGGTGCAATACACCGATGCCGCCACACCGCATGCATAAAACCCTTCCACGATCTTGATTAAATCGACCATTGCATCGCGCAAGCCATGCGCCTGATCGAGATCGGCGCCATTGGCCTCGGTCATCAACGCGCCCGCGCCGATCAGCAGATCGCCGAACCCGGCGCGCGCCGCAATACAGGTCTGCCGGTGATGCGTGGCGTAGCTATAGGTAAGAAAGCCCGAGTGCTCCCACTCGCCGGCTAGAAACACACTTTCCCATGGGACGAACACGCGCTCGAAGATGGCGACGCCGGTCGACTGGCCGTAGCGGCCACTGAACAGCGCGGCTTTCTCGCCCGGGCGGCCAGCTGGCCGCGCGACGATGGTCAGCCCCTCGACATCGATCGGAACCGAGCAGCACACTGCAAAGTCTGCGTCGTCCTGCGTCATGTTGCGGCAAGGCATCACCAGCAATTCGTGCACGTACGGGGCCGCCGTAACGATCGCTTTGACACCCGAGATCACGATACCGTCGGCGCGACGTTCGACAATGTGCACGTAGGTATCCAGATTCGGCTGCTGGTGCGGACGCAGCGACCGATCTCCCTTGCCGTCGGTCATCGCAATGCCGATGCTCAGATCTTCGGAGTGGACGCGCTCGACGTACGCGTCGAGCCGTGCCGAGTATTCAGTGCCTTTGTCGGCGTCGATGCGGTGCGTTGCCTGCCGCAGCGCTGCCAGTCCGTCGCCGCCTAGATAACGCTGCGCGCAGCCGGTTTCCTGACACAGCAAACGCACCGCTTCGAGCTTGTTCAGCAAATCCTGGCTCGCCGAGGGAATCGCGTTCATGCGATTGATCTCGTGCGCGCCGGCACGTGCGCGCATTACGGGCGCCAGGTTTTCGCGCAACGCGTAGTCGTAGCTCAATCCGAGGGCATTGACGCCGGGGGCGAGCGACGGTTCGTCGGCGACCGATTCGACTGCATGCCCGTCGACATAGACGCGCGGCCGCGACCGGCGCAGCGACTCCCGATAATCCTGCGACGACATCAACATGCGTGCACCTCGGAACGAATAGACTGCCTCGCACGATTATGCCGCCATCTCCGCCTGTAACGAACCCGGCTGCTCGGCTCGCGCTCGTTGACGCTCTCCGCGGGTTCGCCGTAGGGCAGATGATCGTCTATCACTTCATCTACGACCTTGCCTATTTCGGCTGGGTCGATTTGGCGATGACGCGCGATCAGCCATGGGTCGCATGGCGCGCCGCGATCGTTACGCAGTTTCTGCTGCTGGTCGGCGTGAGTTTGGTGCTGCGGACCTCGTTCAAGCCGTCGGCCGGCGACTTTTGGAAACGCTGGGGGCAGATTGCCGCTGCGGCGTTATTGGTGTCTGCCGGAAGCTGGCTCGTGTTCGGCCCGCGTCTTATCTACTTCGGAATACTTCACTTCGTCGCTGCCTCGCTGTTGATTGCGTGGCCACTGATGCGCCTCGGCGCATGGAACATCGTGCTCGGCACTGTATGCATAGCGCTCGGACTTTTCTATGCGAACGAATTTTTTAATACGCCGCCCGCCACCGTCATCGGGTTCATGACATTCAAACCCCGCACTGAAGACTATGTCCCGCTGTTTCCATGGATTGGCGTGGTATTAGTCGGCGCCGGCTTCGCGGCGATTTGGCAGCGCACGCAATGGCGCGTGTCACCTGCGTTGATGCCGCTGAATGAGCGGGCGCCTCGTTGGCTGTTGCTGCTCGGCACCTGGGCTCTGACCGTTTATTTGATACACCAGCCAATCCTGCTCGGCGCGATGACACTGCTCCGCAAGCTGGGCGCGTGATCACTCCAGGCTACTGGGCGCAAACGACAGCCACGTGCGGCCCCGCGTTTGTTCGGCAATAAACGTATCGCGCACGACGTTGGTCTTGTAGGTGACGAACAGCTTTTCGCGCACATTTGAAAGGCGTTCCGGGCGGAAGATGGCGGCATTGATCCCGTCACAGCGCGCGGATTTCACCAACAAGCCGCTCAGATCTTGGTCGTGCACGACGCGCCCGACCTGGTGCGTAAACGCATACGTGTCCCGACGCACGAGGTCCGGAAACTCCGCATGCTTACCGCGCAGATCGATCAACAGCGCGTCACAGCGCACATCGCACACGCGCCGATCGGTGACGATGGCGCGATCGAGCTCCCCGTAGCTGTCGAGCAGGAAGCGCCGCCAGTGATGCGCGGTCTCGAATACCGTGGTCTCGATTTCGAGCGCGCCATACCAGACGCCATAGCGCGCGCCGTCGGAGAATCGAGTCGACTGCCAGTGTGACGCGTCGAAGCTGTAGCTGATGACGCTGCCATAGTCGAACGGGCGGGTTGCAAGCGCGGCCGTGGTAGGAATCCGTCCGCTCTCCTCGGCTGCGACCGCAATTGCCCAATCCGCGGGATCGGCGGTCAGATCGTCAAACAAATTCTGCGACCGGCGGATCCCGGGAATGTTTCGAATCAGATCGCCATGAAACTCGGCGTTGGCCGAAAACAGTTCATTAACCACGCTGGAAATCGAGATAGCGCCGCAGCGCGAGCAGCCCCTCGAATCCACGCTCGCTGACTAAATCCACCGGACGCGCACCGAGACGGCGATTGAACTGCGTCATCCAGCCGTAGGCAAGGTCGCGGTCGTACGGAAACAGAATGCGCAGCGACTTGTGAATGCCCAGTAAATGGCCCGCACGGTCGAGCAGGTCGCGGCTGTCTGCCAACGGCTCGCCTTCGCGATAGCGCGCCAGCGTGCTGCGGCTCGCGGTCGAGAGCCCTAGCAGCGCAGACTGTTCGACGGCCGTCAGCCGCCAGTGATCGAGCAGCTTGGTGACCATCACGGCCAGCCGCGCGCGCGCCGCACGGCTGCCGACATCGATTGCATCGGCGCGCGGAATCGCACGTTGCGGCAAGGCGGCCATAGATTTGTCTATAAAACCATGCTTGTACGAAATGGTACTTGAAACGTACCAATATAACGGCGTCAAGTCAAGCGCGAAAACCCGTTTGAGCGTTGCACATGGTCAGGTTGACGGGTGCGCATTGACTTGGCATAGGGCGGCTGCCGGCCACAAGCGGTCTCTCCCCTGTGGAAGGAGAATGCTCGCTAAGCGACGCTGATGTAGCGGGAGCATTCTCACTTCAGGACGTTGAAGGAGACACACCCGTGTCCTAACAAGGGCTTGTCGCTGCTGACTACTCAGAGCGGGTCTCTTTTGCACACGATCCCTGTGAACGCAGAATCTTCTCCGCGCGCACCCTATGGGGCTTGTCGATCATTTGGCCATCAAGAACCGCAACCCCCGTTCCACTTACACTTAAGAGCCGAAGTACCTCTTGAGCCCAGTCCACCTCCTCTTGGGTAGGAAGAAATGATCGGTTAATAACGTGGCACTGAGACGGATGGATTGCCACCTTTCCGGAAAAACCATCGGCCCGCCCTTCGACGCTCTCGCTTTCAAGTCCGCTGATATCCTTGATGTCAACGAATACGGCATCGATCGCTGCAACCTCGGCTGCGTGACAAGCGAGGAGGAACGCCTCTCGCGTCCACGCGAAGGGTCCTCGATACCCGGCGGAATCCTTGGTGCGTGCTGCGCCGATCTGACCGCTTAGGTCTTCAGCACCCCACATGAAACCCAGGACTCGGGGCGGGCGCCGGCCGTACGATCCGAGCGCGAACACCGCTTGTGGTGTCTCAGTAACGATCGGGATCGTGCCGGTGGAGCCGAGAACAATTCCGTGCTGTGTCTCGAGTGCCTGCAAGTAGAAGTTCAACTGCCGGACATCATCGAGCCCATTGCACTTTGGCAAGACGATGCCGTCAGGACGCGCGGGAAGGACGCAGCACAGGTCCTGTAGTGCGAGCCCCGTCCGGTAGCCGTTGATCCGAACGAAGCAAGGTCGCTCGGGCCGCGCCGACCGCAAGAGCTCGACGACCATGGATCGTGCGGCCGGCTTCCTTTCAAGCGAGACCGAATCCTCCAAGTCGAGGATCAGCGCATCGGCCTCGCTCCTTGCGGCGGCAGCTAACTTCCGCTCACTGTCCCCAGGAACGAACAAGAAGGAGCGAAGCAGGTGGTCGCTATCCGACATCAGTTCCCAATGAACTTCGGCTCTCGCTTCTCCGAAAACGCTTTCGCACCCTCCTGCGCGTCTTTCGTCTCCATTAAGAAGCGGTTGAACATCTGCTCCATTCGAAGCCCAGTGGCGAGATCAACGTCTCTGCTCCGGATGGCAAGCTCTTTCGATGCCTGGACGGCCAAGGGCGAGTTCTTCGCGATGCGTTCTGCGAGTTCCATCGCGCGCTGCATGAGGTTGCCGGGAGCCACGATGTGATTAATTAAGCCCCAGCGCAACGCCGTCTCTGCATCAAAGTCATCGCCTGTAAGCAGGAACTCCATGGCGATGGGATAAGGCAGGTTCATAAGCGCCCGTTGCGTACCGCCGTTGCCCGCAAGAATTCCGCGCTTAATTTCTGGGAGACCGAAGCGTGCGTGAGGTACTGCCAAGCGGATGTCTGTTGCTAGGAGCAGGGTCATGCCACCACCCAGGCACCACCCGTTCACCGCACAGATCACAGGCTTCCAAACCTCCAAGCCTCTATTAAGCAGTTGCTCGCTCTGCGTCGACCACATGTGGCGAGGTTCGGGCGGCAATGGAATGAAATCTTTTAGATCCGCTCCAGCGCAAAACGCCTTCTCCCCGGCCCCGGTCACAATCGCAATTCTGATCTTCTGGTTGTCGCGAACCTCAATCCAAGCGGCCGAGAGACACTGATAGTGCTCGTGATCGAGAGCGTTCATCCGCTCCGACCGATTGATCGTCAAAACAGCAACCCCGCTATCGGTGATCTTGACGTCGATGCTCATCACCTGGCTCCAATCGCGATCTCTGCTGGTGCCAACGGTGTCACCTTTTCAGAATAGGCTGTTACATGTCGTTCCATACGTCGCCTTGCGGCGTCTGCATCGCCGGCTCGAATGGCGTCGGTGATGCGACGATGTGCTCGCGCTACCGCCGTTCGGCTTTCAGGCGTATTGAACTCTTCGATCTTCGTCGCTGCGTGGATTACGTCTACCAGCGCTGCCATGAAGCCAATCAGCAAATCGTTGTGACTCGCTTCGACAACGACCATATGCCATCTCATGTTGGCTTTGAGATAAGCATCGACGTCTGCCAGGCTGTTTTCGAGCTCTTCGCTGGCCGCCTCGATGGCCCGCAGGTCTTCTTCCGTCCGGTGCAGAGCTGCCAGCCGCGCTGCACTTGGCTCAAGGGCTTCTCGGATTTCTACCACTGCTGTGAATGGCAGCTGCCGTCCGCGAATGAGCAGCTCGACCGGCCGGGTCATGATCCTCGGCGCCGGCCGAACGACGGTTGCGCCCCCGTTGCGACCTGGGCGAGTGCTGATGAGGTTCTCCGCCTCGAGAAGGTTCAATGCCTCACGAACGGATGCTCGGCTGATGCCCGACTGCTCAACCAACTCCCGCTCAGAGGGCAGTAGATCGCCCTCACGCAATTCATTGTTAAGGATTTTTTCCCGCAACAGCCCGGCCAAGACATTGCCTTTGCGCGGCGTTTGTATCGGCGCGATATCAAGTAAGCGCTGTTCCTCGCCCATGCTTTCGCTCCCGCGCAATCAACGGGTCTTCACCGTCGGACTCAAAGGTCTGACCATTATATTGACGCAACAAAGGTCTAACCATTATATTGATGAACCATTTGAAACGGTCGAATATTAAAGCTCGTTTTGGAGAGCGGTGTGCTAGAGAACATGGCAAGCGGGCTGCGAGTGAAGGACCTGTCGAAGGCCTTCGGGAAACAGCCTGTCCTTCAGCCCACGACGCTCGAGGTCGAGCCCGGTGCCTTCTGCACCCTGCTTGGCCCAAGCGGGTCCGGAAAGACAACTCTCCTTCGGCTTATTGCCGGCTTTGAGAAGCCGACGACCGGGCGAATCACCCTCGGCGCACGTGATGTCACCGATGTGGCTCCGCAGAAGCGCAACGTCGGCTTTGTTTTTCAGAACTACGCGCTCTTTCCTCACTTGACGGTCGCACAAAACGTCGTTTATCCGCTCGAAATGCGTCGCGTATCTAGGCGGCAAGCCGAGAAGGACGTCAAACAGGTGTTGGACCTTGTGCGGCTCACAAGCTTTGCAGAGCGGAAACCTGCACAGTTATCTGGCGGCCAACAGCAGCGGGTGGCGCTTGCCCGGGCCATCGTCTTTCGTCCTCCGGTCCTCTTGCTTGACGAGCCGATGGCGGCGTTGGACAAGCGGTTGCGCGAGGAAATGCAGTTTGAGATTCGAGCTCTACAGCGCCAGCTGGGCATCACGACGATAGCAGTGACGCACGATCAGACCGAGGCCCTAGTTATGTCAGACGTCGTCCTTGTGATCAACGACGGCGTTATCCAGCAGCGGGGAAAGCCCGACGAGTTGTACCGCCACCCGAAAAACAAATTCGTCGCCGGCTTTGTCGGTGAGTCAAATTTGTTGCCTGGGGAACTGATACGAGAGACCGAGACAAAGTACCTCTGCTTGGCCTCGGGGCTGCGGCTTCCTCTGTCTAACGAGGCGCCCGCCATCGATGGCCCCGCCATCGGGCTTCTACGTCCAGAAGCGATCGATTTCAATAGCACGGTGCACGATGGTTTCTCGCTGCTTGCCAAAGTGACGGAGAAGATTTTCTGCGGTGAGACGTATCGGGTGACACTGCAGCTTGAAGACGGAACGACGGTGCTCGCACGCCCAAACAGCGTGTTGAACCATCGTCTACCGGACGTGGGCGAGACGACCCGCGTTTCCTGGCCACTCACCCAACTCACATTGATTCCCCTATAGGAGGAGCCCCATGAAGAACCAGAGTCGCCGACGCTTCACAACCGGATTAGCGGCCGCGACTGCGGCGTTGGCCTTCCCGATGGTCGCGGTTCGCGCACAGAAGACGCGTGAGCTGGTATTCGTCGGGTTCGGCGGCGCATATCAAGACGGACAGACTAAGGCATTCTTCGAGCCCTTCGAGAAGGAGACGGGCATCAAGATCGTTGGCACAACGGGTGTCGAACTGGCGCGCCTCAAAGCTCAGGTGGCTTCTAAGAACGTGGAGTGGGACCTGATCTCGCTACCAGATCGGCTGCGCGCCACAGCAGTGACGGATAGCCTGTTAGAGAAGCTTGACTACACGCGATTCTCTACCGGTGATCTTCTTTCGCAATTCGTGACGCCAGAGTGTTGCGGCGGAGTGACCTTCGCCGCACAGATCACATACGCCACAGAAGCGTTCCAGGGACAGCAAACACCGCAGACTTGGCCGGACGTTTGGAACACAGAGAAGTTCAAGGGTCGGCGAGGCATGATGAGTCAGGTGACCTACATGCTGGAGTTCGCCCTTTTGGCCGACGGCGTTCCGAAGGACAAGATTTACCCGATCGATGTCGAACGAGCGCTGCGCAGCCTTGAGAAGTTCAAGAAAACGGCTGTCTGGTGGACGCAGTTTCCTCAAGTCGAGCAGCTCCTGCTTAATAAGGAGATTGTCGTAACGCCTTGGACCCGTGGCGTATCCGTTCAGCTAGCCGGTCGCCCAATTGCCGTTTCCTATGAAGGGGCGGCTATCTCGTACGAGGGGTGGGTGATCCCAAAAGGATCCAAGAACTACGACGCGGCGATGCAATTCATCGGGTTCGCAACGCGCCCCGATCGGCAAGCCGAGCTAACGAAGTACATCGCTTACGGTCCGACCAACCGCAAAGCTATGCCTCTCATCGAACCGCGCGTACGCGAGCTGCTGCCGTCGGATCCCAAGAACCTAGCGGCGGGATTCATGTTCGACGGTAATTGGTGGGGCCCGAACCTCGCCAAGGTCACTGAACGCTTCAATGAGTGGCGCATCACCTGATATGGCGAAGCTCATCGTCGAGCGTAGAGGGCCAGTAGCGATCTTGACGCTAAACCGACCCGAGGCGATGAACGCCTACGACGCGGAACTCGTTCAGGCAATGGGCGCGCACTTCAAAGCGTTTGATGAGGACGACGAGTTAAAAGTGGCGGTGCTCACAGGCGCTGGCGACAAGGCGTTCTGTGCCGGGGCAGATTTGAAACTGCTCCATGGCGAGAAGTACGGAGGTGGCGCAGCCGAGCTCTGGGACGACGACCGAACGTACCGGCTAGGCCAAGGCATCCAGGTTCGTAAACCGGTCATTGCCGCCGTGAACGGATACTGCCTTGCAGGAGGTCTCGAACTAGCGCTCGCATGTGACCTCCGCATTGCTTCCGACAGCGCGACATTCGGATGCCCGGAGGTGAAACGCGCGGTGCTGCATGGGTACGGAGCAATGCGTCTTGTTCAGACGATCCCGTTCGCTGTGGCTACGGAGATGCTTCTCACCGGCGAGCGGATCACGGCTCAACGAGCGTACGAAGTGGGGCTGGTGAGTCACGTCGTATCGCGAGATGAGCTGATCCCGACTGCCATGCAACTCGCCGAGCAGATAGCATCCAATGCGCCACTGGCCGTGAAGGTCACCAAGGAGCTTGCATGGAGAGGCTTGCATGAGGATCCCTCCGCCTACCTGAGATTCGTTGCGGCAGGCCTTGCATTGGTGCATGCAAGTGAAGATGCGAAAGAGGGGCCCGCCGCTTTCGCCGAGAAGCGCGCGCCGGTGTGGAAGGGGCGCTGATGCCGACGGAAGTCGGACGCGCATTTCTTCGGCCCCGCACTGTCGCAATGGTCGGTGCGACGGCTGCTGCGCATAAGGCCGGCGGCCGCAGGTGGCTCTCGGCGGTGCGTGCGCATACAAGCGGCCGGCTCTTTCCGATCAACCCCGCTGCAGCAGAGCTGCACGGACATCGAGCCTACCCTTCGCTTTCCAGCATTGGCGAACCCGTAGATCTCGCGGTCGTAATGGTTCCTTCCGATCATGTGAGAGGTGTGGTCGGCGAGTGCGTGCAGCTGCAGGTCGGTGGCGTCGTGGTGGTTTCTGCCGGTTTTGCCGAGACCGGAGCTGAGGGTGCAGCCGCAGAGCGGGCGATGATTGAGCAACTGCGCGCGGGCGGTATTCGGATGTTGGGGCCGAACAGCGCGGGGGTTTACTCGGCGAAAGGGGGGCTCAACACAATTGGTTGGGAGATTCCAGGCGGTGGAATCGGTCTGATCACTCAGAGCGGCAACATCGCCCTCAGCTTCACCCGATTAGCGCACCTACGAAAGGTCGGCTTTTCCGCCGTGCTTGCGATCGGAAACGGTGCTGACCTCAAGTTGTCTGAACTCGTCGGTGTTCTCCTCGAGGATGACGAGACGCGTGTGATCCTCATCTACTGTGAAGGATTCGCAGTTGGAGACGGGCGAGCATTGGTTGAACTGCTTGCGTCTTCCCCCATACAAAAACCCATCGTTCTGCTGAAGCCTGGTGCGACCGACGCGGGGCAGCGCGCGGTGCAGTCACATACAGGTTCACTTGCGGGAGACGATCGGATTGCACAAGCCGCCTTCGTTCGGGTCGGCATCTACCGCGCTTTGCAGGTCGAAGAGGCTTTCGATGTGGCAATAGCCCTTTCGACAGGAAGACGCGCGCGTGGCAACCGCATAGCGGTCTTATCGGATGGTGGCGGGCATGCAACCGTCGTCGCGGATGCTGCGGGTCGTCTTGGTTTACAACTGGCAACTCTCGCTGGCGCCACAAGAACCAAACTTTGTGATGTGCTTCCCGTAAGGAGCGGCATTTCCAACCCCGTAGACTTTGCCGGATTGGCGGAGTCAACGCCTGCCTGTGTTCCCGCTGTTGTCGAAGCATGTCTTCAAGACGACTCAGTAGATGCCGTCGTGTTTGCCGGACACTTCGGTGGTTACCACCTCATGACCGACGACCGGACCGCACAGGCGGCCACCAAGGCGGCAGAGATTGAGGCTGCTTGCGCACTTGGCGAACTAGCTCAGGCCTCGCAAAAGCCAATCGTCATCCACACGGAGCACGCGGACTCGAACTTGGACACGCTTACGCCTCTGCGACAGGCTGGGATGCCTATCCTTAGCAAGCTCGAGAACACGGCGTTCGCAGCGGCGGCACTATGCCCTGGCAGGGAGCCGGCACTTAAATCTGCGAACGAGCAGAAAGATGCATGGGAACACGCTTTGGACGAGGCCGAAGGGCGAGATCTCCTGACGAGCTGGGGGGTGGGTCTGCCGCCGCACGTCGTTGTGAGATCCGTCGAAGAAGCGGGGAATGCACTTGCGGCGCTCGGCGGCAGGATCGCTATGAAGTTGCTCTCGCGACGTGCGGTGCACCGGACGGAGGTCGGGGGTGTTGCCCTCGACATTGAGGGTTTGAATCAGGCCCAGGTGGCGTTCACGAAGTTGATGGACAAGGGCCGAAGACTGGGCGATTCGGCGGCGCGTGCTCTCGCGGTATCTATGGAGCCTAAGGGTATCGAATGCATAGTCGGAATTGTCGCTGACTCCCAGTTCGGGCCTGCTGTCGTCTTCGGTGCCGGAGGTGTGCTCGTCGAACTCGTGGACGACGTTGCGTTCGCCCTTGCGCCGATCTCGGAGCCGGATGCCGAGGCACTGGTGCGTCGGACTCGCGTCGGAAAGCTGCTTCTCGGATACCGGACATCGGCCCAGTGCCGAGTCGAGGAGCTCTACAAGATGCTGGCTCAACTTTCCGAGGTCGCTTGGACCCACCGTTCTGAACTTGCGGCCATCGACTTAAACCCCGTGATCGTCAATGAGCGCGGAGCCACTCCCGTCGATGTTCGAGTCGTTCTTGTGCCGTGAAACGCGGCTCGAGTCAACTCGCAGCGATAGCGCTGCTTCTGCTTCCAGCCGCATTTGTTGCGGCGTTTTTTCTTGCTCCGATTTCCATTAGCGCCTTGCAAAGCGTCGGCATGAGCCAGCTGGACTTCAGTGGCTATAAGAGATTAATTGAGGTACCCGTCTACCTGGCTGTCTACGTGAAGACGGTGCGGGTTGCGACTTCCGTCGCAGTTATGTGCACCGCTTTAGGCTTCCTCTGTGCCTACTACATCGCAACGCTTGGACCGAGAGGACGCGCTGTCGCGATCGCCCTGATATCACTGCCCTTCATGCTCTCTGTCCTCGTCCGCAATTACGTCTGGATGCTCCTGTTGCAAGACACCGGGCTGGTGAATCGCGTGCTACTGCGCCTTGGCGTTGTGGAAGAACCTTTCCGCCTCATGTACAACCAGTTCGCAGTCCAGATCGCGATGGTCAACATGCTGCTTCCGTACACGATCCTCCCGATCCTTGCCGCACTGCTCGCCATACCTAAGGAAGTAATCGCCGCCTCGGAAAGCCTTGGCGCCAGTCCGGTTCGGACGTTCTACCGCGTCACCTTGCCACTAGCTCTTCCGGGCATTGCCGTCGGGGGGCTATTGACGTTCATCGTGGGGCTCGGCTTCTACATCACACCAGCCATGCTGGGCGGACCACGCGAAGTGATGGTATCCAACCTTATCGCGTTCAACGTGCGAGAGTCTTTGAATTGGACTTTGGCGTTCTCGATGTCCACGAGCCTCCTCGGGATCACCATCGTGCTGTACGTCGTTTACAGGCTGCTGTTGCCTCAAGCGCCAAAGCTGAGGGTTACGTGAGTTACGAGCTGTCGCCACTGACCCCTCGGAGCCGGACAAGTCGAGTCGTCTTAACCTTGACGGGCACCTTGGTCATGGCTTTCTTGCTGCTACCAGTGTTCGCTGTCGTTCCAATGTCCTTCAATGATGGCGCACGCTTCGAAATCGTCCCGTCTAACCCGTCGTTAGTGCAATACCGGGCCTTCTTCGCCGACGATCGCTGGACCGACGCACTGCGTCTATCAATTCTCTTGGCTCTTGCAGTAACTGGTCTTGCTCTGGTTCTCGGGACACTCGGCGCCTTGGGACTGGCTCGACTGGGCAGCAAGAGGCGAAGCCTTTTGGAGGCCGTGTTTGTATCTCCTCAGATCGTGCCGTCGATCGTCATCGCTGCATCTTCTTACTTCGTCTTCGTAGACCTTGGACTCGTAGGAACACCAGTCGGTATCGGACTAGTGCACACGCTCCTTGCAATGCCCTTTGTGATACTCATCGTCGGAAGTCGTCTGCAATCCATGAGTGCCGAACTCGTTGAGGCTTCAGCGAGCCTGGGAGCAGGTCCGCTCACGACTTTCAGACGCGTGACGCTTCCGCAGATCTCGACAGCTCTGCTTGGGAGTGCTCTTCTTGCCTTTCACGCCTCCTTCGACGAGGTCGTCCTTGCTCTCTTCTTGAGCGGCGCTCGGAACAAGACTTTGCCCGTGAGACTTTGGGACAGTATTTTGTTTGAGGTCACACCTTCATTACCGGCGATATCGACGATTGTCCTTGTCATCCCTCTTTGCATTGCATTGCTCGTTTGGTCAGTCAATGCCGCCATCCGGAGACGGGTTTCCATGAGCCCTCCCACTTTGTTTCGAGCCGAACTCCATTCGACCGATTGACAATGAAACCTGCTCAGATGAACTGGCATTGTGGTGTCGGCATCTCAACTATGGACCACGTCGGCTGCCCCAGCTACTTGAGTACGACCTTTGCCTCGGTCGCGAACTGTCAGCTTCTTGAATGTCAGCTCTTGGTGTGAAATCGATAGCGACTTCGGACGTTGCGGGCGTCCGCAACGGGTCGACAAGAGCCACTGCCAAATAACTTGGCGGTGCCAGTCAACTTCGGGCGGCAGCTGATCCCCCCAGTCACATATACACGTCAGAGTCGTTGCGTACCTTCGAGCTTTGCCAGGTCACGATCGAACGTTCCGACCGGGACATGCCCGTGCTTGCGTGCGATCTCCACGATCAGATAGTCAGAGAAGCTGACTGACGGACGCTTGCGAAAAGTCTGCAGTGCGGCCGCCACCACGTCCGCGTCCTGAACCGTGAGCTGCGCATGATTGAGCAGCATGTCGACCGCTGTGGCGATTTGCGCCGATCGCAGCTCGAATACTGAATCGAGCACCCACGACGTCTCGGCCAGCACGAGATGCGATACCCAGGCACCCTTCGATACGAACTTCTCCGCCGATTCGACCTGCATCGGATCATCCCGCATTACCGGGTAATGGCACAGAGTCAAGGCACTGGGTTGTCCTACTTTGCCGATCGGCACGCGCGCTATTCCGACTTCCGGATACTGATCACCCCCGGGCCCCTATGCAGCCATTCGGGCTGCAGCGTGATGTGGTCGATCTGAAAGTCGCGGTTCAGCGCCTGCCGCGCTTGCTGCAGGATCGCCGGCCAGCGCTCGATGTCATCGACCAGCACATGCGCGGACAACGCTGCTCTTCCCGGCACCATGGCCCACACGTGCAGGTCGTGTACGGAGACGATCCCGGGCAGCTTGGCGAGTGTCGCCCCCACCGCGCCGTAGTCAACGCCGGTCGGCACGCTGTCGAGCAGTACGAACGTTGTTTCCTTCAGCACGCCGTAAGTCGATCGCACGATCAATGCCGCCACCATCAAAGACAGCACGGGATCGGCGATCAACGGGCCGCCGAAGTAAATGATGACGCCCGCCATGATCGCGGCCACCGAGCCCAGCAGATCACCGAATACATGAATGAGGGCGGCGCGAATGTTGACGTTGTCGCGCTCGCGCGAAAGCGTCCAGGCAACAACAATGTTGATCAGCAATCCAACGCTGCCGACTCCGATCACCGCCAGGCCCTGCACTGGCACCGGTGCGTTGATCCGGTTCACGGCCTCAATCGCGATCCACAGCACGACCGCGACCATGAAGAGCGCGTTGACGAACGCGGCAATGACTTCGACGCGCGCCAGGCCGAACGAATGGCGCTCCGAGATCGGGCGGCGCGCAATGATGTTGGCAATCAAGGCGAACAGCAGCGACGCCGAGTCAGTAGCCATATGACCGGCGTCGGCAAGCAGCGCGAGCGAGCCCGACCACAGGCCCGCGAATAACTCAATGACGGCAAAGCCTAGGGTTAAACCGACCGCGATCGTCAGTGTGCGGCCGCCGGCAGCGCGCGCGCGATGCGTATAGCTGCTATCGCCGCGATGGTGCGCGCTGAGCTCGTCGTGGTCGTGATGATGATGCACAGCGCTCACGGCATCCGCCGTGCCGGTGTCGGTCAAGCCGCGACCGCAGACTGCGCAAACTTAACCGGGCATCCTGTCTTGGTGCGGACTTCGTCCTGAGTGACGTCGGGCGCGAGTTCGGTTGCCTGCAGACCGTTCTCGGTCACGTCGAACACGCCGAGTTCGGTGATGATGCGATTGACCACCGCCTTGCCGGTCAGCGGCAACGTGCACTGCTGCAGGATCTTGTGTTCGCCGCTTTTGGCGCTGTGCTCCATCAGCACCACGACGCGCTCTACCCCACCGACCAGGTCCATCGCGCCGCCCATACCTTTGACTAGCTTGCCCGGGATCATCCAGTTCGCCAGATCTCCCTTTTCGCTCACCTGCATCGCGCCCAATATCGCCAGGTTGATGTGGCCGCCGCGAATCATCGCGAACGAGTCTGCGCTGGAGAAGTAACTCGAGCCCGGCAGCGCCGTGACCAGCTGCTTGCCGGCGTTGATCAGATCGGGATCGATCTCTTCCTCCAGCGGAAACGGGCCGATGCCGAGCAATCCGTTCTCCGATTGCAGCATCACTTCCATGCCGACCGGGATGTAGTTCGCCACCAGCGTCGGCAGACCGATCCCCAGGTTGACGTAGAAGCCGTCCTTCAATTCCTGGGCCGCGCGCGCGGCCATTTGTTCGCGAGTCCACGCCATCTCAGTTCTTCCTTACAGTGCGATTCTCGATGCGCTTTTCCGGCTTCGCGTTCAACACCAGCCGCTGCACGAAAATACCCGGCGTATGTACGTTGTCCGGATCGAGCGTTCCGTTTTCGACGATCTCCTCGACCTCGGCGACCGTCACCTTGCCGCACATGGCAACGACTGGATTGAAGTTGCGCGCGGTCTTGCGGTAGATCAGATTGCCCTGCTTGTCTGCCTTCCACGCCTTCACCAGCGACAGATCGGCGCGGATCGAGCGCTCCATCACGTATTCCTTGTCGCCCCACACGCCGTCGAACGTCTTCGTCGGCTTGCCTTCGGCAACAATCGTTCCGAACCCGGTGCGCGCAAAAAACGCAGGGATGCCGGCGCCCCCGGCACGCATGCGCTCGGCGAGTGTCCCCTGCGGAGTGAACTCAAGCTCCAGCTCGCCCCCCAGATACTGGCGCTCGAATTCCTTGTTCTCGCCTACATACGACGAGATCATCTTGCCGATCTGCCGCGTCGCCAGCAGAAGCCCAAGCCCGGCGCCGTCGATACCGGCGTTGTTGCTCACGCAAGTAAGTTTTTTTGCGCCACTGTCGCGCAAAGCGACGATCAGTGACTCCGGAATGCCGCACAGACCGAATCCACCTACGGCAACGATCTGACCATCCTTCACTACATCCGCCAACGCTTTGGCGGCCGAGGGAAACACCTTATTCATTGATTTCTCCGCCTGTCCGAGCAGATTCTAGGTGATCGCTGCGCGCACCGTTTCAGGCCACGGCGCCGACTTGCCCGCAGCGTAGTCGTACCAGACGATCACTGTGCGTCCGGTGGCGTAGGTGACGCCCGGTTCATCTTTCTTTTCGATCTTCAACGACATCTCCACGCTCGAGCGTCCGAGACGAGTAACTTCCTGCGTGACGATCGCAATGCCCGGATACGTCATCGCTTTCAGGAAATCGCACGCTGCGTGCGCAAGGATCGGTGCTTCGCCGACCGGCAATGTGGGAAATCCGAAGTGCGCGAACCACTGAATGCGCGCTTCTTCCATCAGCCGGAAGTACATCACATTGTTCAGGTGCGACATGGCGTCCATGTCGCCCCATCGCAGCGGCACCTCGATGACGAACTGTTTCATCCCTGCGCACGCTCCCCCGACGCCACGTCGCTGAGCGCCCTATGTAGAACGCCTGCGGCGTTGGGCGTCCATGTCGCCCCATCGCAGCGGCACCTCGATGACGAACTGCTTCACGCCACCGACATTCCATCGTCGGCCGCAATGATCGCGCCGTTGATGAACTGTGATTCGTCGGCCACCAGCAGCAACAGCACGCCGTCGAGGTCCTCGGCCGTGCCGACTCTCTTGCGCGGCAGCCGGTCGAGCAACTTCGCTCCGCGTTCGGTGTCCCACACGGCGTCGTTCATTTCGGTGCGGATATATCCGGGACAGATCGCGTTGACGTTGATGCCGTAGCGGCCCCACTCGACCGCCTGCGACCGTGTCATATGGATTACGGCCGCCTTGCTCATGCAATACACGCCGATATCGGGCAGTACGCGCATGCCTGCGATTGAGGCAATATTGACAATGCGGCCACGCAACCCCTGTTGCTGCTTGGAGCGCGCAATCATTTGCCTGGCGACCGCCTGCGCGACGAAGAAAGCGCCCTTGACGTTCGTATCGAACATGAAGTCATAGTCGACCGGTGTCACTTCGGTCAGCCGCTGCGCCGTCGACACACCGGAGTTGTTGACCAGTATGTCGATTGGCCCGACTTCGCGCTCGGTCTGCCCGATCGCGGCCTCGATCGATTCCTGGTCGGTCACGTCAAGCGCGACGATGTGGGCGGCGCCACCGGCAGCTTCAATTTCGGCGCGCAAGTCTTTCAGACGCTCGAGTCGGCGCGCAGCCAGCACGGTCAATGCACCATTGGCCGCCAGCACGCGCGCGAAGCGCGCTCCGAGGCCGCTGCTGGCGCCCGTGACCAGCGCCACTTTTTCTTTCAGGTTCGTTCGCATCGCGTTGATGATCGCATAGTCGATCGCTTCTACAATCCTTCACCGAGCATAGGAATGAACCATGGCCGAAGCAGACGTGCAGCGCGAATCGATGGAATACGACGTCGTCATTGTCGGCGGTGGTCCGGCGGGGTTGGCGGCGGCAATTCGCCTGAAGCAGCTCGCGGCGGAGCATGCACGCGAGGTCAGCGTGTGCGTGGTCGAGAAAGGCTCCGAGATCGGCGCGCATATCCTCTCGGGCGCCGTCATTGATCCAATTGCGCTCGCCGAACTCTTTCCCGACTGGAAGGAGCGCGGCGCTCCATTGAAGACGCCGGTCGGCGACGAACGCTTCCTGTTTCTGTCCGAAACCGGTGCACGCGAAGTTCCGCACGGCTGGCTTCCGCAGTCGTTAAAGAACGCGGGTTACTACGTCGGCAGCCTGGGCAATCTGGTTCGCTGGCTCGGTCAGCAGGCGGAATCGCTCGGGGTCGAAATCTTTCCCGGCTTCGCCGCTGCTGAAGTGCTGTACGACGAGAGCGGCGCCGTCAGAGGCGTGGCCACCGGCCACATGGGCGTGGGCCGCGACGGCAAGCCGACCGAAAATTTTCAGCCCGGAGTCGAGCTGCACGGCAAGTACACCCTGTTTGCGGAAGGTGCACGCGGCAACCTGGCGCGCCAGTTAATTCCGCGATTCAAGTTGAGCGACGGCCGAGATCCGCAGGCATGGGGAATCGGCATCAAGGAAATCTGGGAAGCCGATGCTGCGAAGTTCAACGCCGGACTGGTGCTGCACAGCGCCGGCTGGCCGCTCGACGACGCCACTTACGGCGGTGGCTGGATGTATCACTTCGGCGAGAACCTGGTGTCGGTCGGCCTCGTTGTAGGACTGGGGTATGCGAATCCGTATCTGTCTCCGTTCGAAGAATTTCAGCGCTACAAGACGCATCCGGCCATTGCCTCGTATCTCGAAGGCGGAAGGCGGCTTGAATACGGTTCGCGTGCGATCAACGCGAGCGGTTTGCAGTCGGTGCCGAAGCTGGTGTTTCCTGGCGGCGCGCTGATCGGTTGCGATGCCGGATTTCTGAACGCACCGCGGATCAAGGGCAGCCATGCGGCAGTAAAAAGTGGAATGCTCGCCGCGGAAGCGGCCTTCGAAGCGCTTGCCGCGAATCGCAAGCAGGATGAACTCGCGTCGTATCCGCAGGCATTCGAAAGGAGCTGGCTGCACGACGAGCTTTATCGCGCGCGCAATTTCAAGCCGTGGATGGACAAGGGCTTACTGCTCGGCTCGCTGATGTTCGGCATCGACCAGATTATTTTTCGCGGCAGCGCGCCGTGGACATTGCATCGCAAGCTCGCCGAGCATGAAAAGCTGAAGCCGGCCGCCCAGTTCGAACCCATCGTTTATCCGAAGCCCGACGGCAAATTGACGTTCGATCGACTGTCGTCGGTATACCTTTCGAACACCAATCACGAAGAGAATCAGCCAGCCCACTTAACGCTGAAGGATCCTTCGGTGCCGATCACGATTAACCTGCCGAAATACGCGGGGCCCGAACAGCGCTACTGCCCGGCGGCGGTGTATGAGTTCGTCAAGGGCGCCGACGGTAACGAAAGGCTGCAGATCAATTTTCAGAATTGCGTTCACTGTAAGACGTGCGACATCAAGGATCCGACGCAGAACATCGTATGGGTCACGCCAGAAGGCGGTGGCGGGCCGAACTACGTGAACATGTGAGAGGGTCTGCGGCCGCGCGATCTACACGGCCTCGCGCCGCTCCCACTGTCCCGCCAGCACTTTCTCCAGCCACATCACGCCGAGCATCGTTTTGACGTCGGTCACTGTGCCCTCACGCACCCATTGCAGCAGCTGTTGCCATGACGTCGTGAAGACTTCGAGCGTTTCGCCGGCGTCGAGCGTGGCGCCTTGGTGCGTTAGCTCCTCGGCAAGAAACATTTCGATCTTTTCGTCGCAGTAGGCGATCGCGTTGTGCAGGCCACCCAGATAGCTCCAGCGCGCGGCGCGGTAACCGGTTTCTTCCAGCAGCTCGCGTTGCGCACACGTGAGCGGCTTCTCACCCGCATCGATCTTTCCGGCCGGGAATTCGATTGCGGTGCGCTTCAGTGGATATCGAAACTGGCGCTCGAGCACGACCTGGCCGTCGGAAAGTAACGGAACGATCATCACGGCGCCCGGATGCCTCAGGTATTCGCGCGTGCTTACGTGGCCATCGGCCGATCGCACCTTGTCGACGTAAAGACGAAGGAAACTGCCCTCGAATGCGAGGCGGCTGTCGAGCGTGTGCTCGCGCAGTGGATCGTCGTCCCCCGCTTCCATGCCGCTTCGCTACCCGCCGAGCGTGCGCGTCATCGCGTTCGCGCACAGTTGCAGCAGATACTGCGGCAGGATGCCGAGGACGAGCACCAGCAAGCCGTTGACCGACAACGCCACGCGCATATCAGTCGGTGCGACGAGCGGAATCGCGGCTTCTTCCGGCGTCGGGTCGTCGAAGTACATGGTCTTGACGATGCGCAGGTAGTAGAACGCGGCGATCAGTGAAAAGGCCACGGCGATCACCGCCAGCGACACGGCCGCGGCGGTGGCGCCTTCGCTTAACAACGCCTGCAGCACGACCAACTTTGCGTAAAAACCAACCGTCGGCGGCACTCCCGCCAAAGACACCATCAGCAGCAGCATCACGAAGGCGTACCACGGGCTGCGCTTGGCAAGCCCGCGGAAGTCGGCGATCTCCTCCGCCTCGAATCCCTGCCTCGACAGCAACAGGATGATGCCGAATGTGCCAAGCGAAGTCAGCGCATAGGTGATCAGATAGAACATCGCAGCGCTGTAGGAGCTGGCGATCGATGCGGGATCGCCGGCGGTGACGCCGGACAGCATCGCGAGCAGCACGAAGCCCATTTGCGCAATCGTCGAATACGCCAGCATCCGCTTCAAATTGGTTTGCGCGATCGCGGTCAGATTGCCGAGTACCAGCGACGCGACCGCCAGCAACGCGAGGATCTTCTGCCAGTCGATCGCAAGCGGCAGCAGGCCTTCGACCAGGATCCGGAACGCAATCGCGAAGATTGCAAGCTCAGGCGCCGAACTGATCAACAGCGTGATCGGCGTCGGTGCACCCTGATACACATCGGGGGCCCACATGTGAAACGGCACCACGCCGAACTTGAACGCCAGCCCGGCGACTACGAACACGATTCCGAGCAGCAGCGATGCGCGGCTGCTGATCTGCCCGCCGGCCACTCGCCGCGCGAGCTCGTCGATCTCGAGCGTGCCGGTCGCGCCGTAGAGCATCGACATGCCATAAAGCAGAAAACCCGAAGCGAGCGATCCGAGCACGAAGTACTTCATCGCCGCCTCGCTCGAGCGGGGATCGTCGCGCCGTAACGCGACCAGCGCGTACATCGAAAGCGACTGCAGCTCGAGCCCGAGATAGATCACGAGCAGGTTGTTCGCGGAAATCATCAGCATGATGCCGAGCAGCGTGAACAGCGTCAGGCTGAACAGCTCGCCTTTCCAGATGCCGCGAGCGCGCGCATAGGATTGAGCGCATATCAACATGAAGCCGCAGCAAAAGATCGCGGCGAGCTTCAGCACATGACCCATCGGGTCGGCGATGTACATGCCACCGAAGCCAAAGACGACGTCGTCACGCACGAGCGCGAACGATGCGGCCACCGCAGTCACCAGCAACGCAAGCAGCGTCAAACCATAAGTCACGTTGCGCCGTTCGTCCGAAACGAACAGGTCGACCACCAGCACGACGCTGGCTGCGGCGAGCAGCACGATCTCGGGCAAGGCGATGGCGATGTTCAGAGGATCCATCTACTGAACCGCACCGGTCGCAACCGGCAGTTTCGACACGGCAACATGCTTAAGCAACTGTGCCACCGACGCATCCATCAAATCCGTGACCGGCTTTGGGTACAGCCCCATCCACAACACCGCGGCGGCGAGCAGCGTCAAGATGGCGAACTCGCGCCCGTTGACGTCGGTCAGATCGGCCACGTGCTTGTTCGCCACGGCGCCGAAAATGACGCGCTTGTACATCCACAGCGAGTAGGCGGCACCGAGCACCAGCGTGGTCCCCGCGATCAACGCAACCCAGAAGTTGTACTGCACTGCGCCAAGGATCACCATGAACTCGCCGACAAAGCCACTGGTCGCGGGCAACCCGGCATTGGCCATCACGAACAACATGAAAAACGCCGCGAACTTCGGCATTGTGTTCACGACGCCCCCGTAGTCGGCGATTTCGCGACTATGCATGCGGTCGTACATCACGCCGATGCAGAAAAACATCGCGCCTGAAACGAAGCCGTGCGAGATCATCTGCACGATGCCGCCGGCCATCCCCAGCGGGTTGAAGATGAAGAAGCCGAGCGTCACGAAGCCCATGTGCGCGATCGACGAGTAAGCGACCAGTTTCTTCATGTCCGACTGCACCAGCGCGACCAGTCCGATGTAGACCACGGCGATCAACGACAGCCCGATTACGTAGCCGGCCAATTCATGCGAGGCGTCGGGTGCGATCGGCAGGGAAAACCGCAGGAACCCGTACGCGCCGAGCTTCAGCATGATCGCCGCCAGGATGATCGACCCTCCGGTCGGTGCTTCGACGTGTGCATCGGGCAGCCATGTGTGGACCGGCCACATCGGTACCTTGACCGCAAATGCCGCAAAGAACGCAAGAAAGAGCAGCGTCTGTTCGGTCATGCTCAGACGCACCTGATGCCAGTCGAAGATGCCGAAGCGGCCGTCGGACGCGTAGTACAGATACACGAGCGCCACCAACATCAGCAACGAGCCGGCGAATGTGTACAGAAAAAACTTGATCGCCGCATAGATGCGATTGGCGCCGCCCCAAATGCCGATGATCACGTACATGGGCAGCAAGGTGGCTTCGAAGAAAACAAAGAACAGCAATCCATCTGCCGCCGCGAAGACTCCGACCATCAACCCCGACAGGATCAGGAACGCTGCGTAGTACTGGGCGACGCGTGTTTCGATCACCTCCCAGCCCGCGAGCACGACGATCACGGTCATGAAGGCAGTCAGCAACACGAACCATATCGAGATGCCGTCGACGCCGAGGTGGTAGTTCACGTTCAGGCGCTCGATCCAGGCCGCGCTTTCCACGAACTGCAGCGAAGCATCGGTAGCGTCAAAGCCGATGTAAAGCGGAATCGTCACCAGCAAGCTGAGCACGCTGCCAACGAGCGCGGCTGCACGAATCACGTCGAGATTGCGGTCGCGGCCAGCCGCCAGGATCGCAACGCCAAAGCCGATCGGAATCCAGATCGCAAGACTGAGCCAGTGGGTCACGTTCGGCTTTTTATTGTTGTTGGTTTCGGATTAGCGCACGACGTTCAGCGTGACGAACAACGTCACCAGAACCAGGATGCCGACGATCATGCCGAACGCGTAGTGGTAGATGTAGCCGGACTGGAGCAGACGAGACGCACCCGAAATCCATCCGACGACCTTCGCGCTGCCGTTGATTGCGATGCCGTCGATCAATCCGCACATCTCCGCCGCGCCATAAACCGAAGCCGAGCTTGCGCGCGCCGGCAGCAAACACCACCTCATTGATGCGGTCGAGGTAGTACTTGTTGTCCAGCACTCGATGCAAGCCCGCAAAACGCTGCTTCAACGCAGCGGGAAGATCGGGCCGCTTCAGATACAAAAACCACGCGAGCACAACCCCGGCGAGCGCGAGATAAGTCGGCGCGGAAACCAGCCCGTGCAGACCCATCGCTAGCGCGCTGTGCGCCTCGGTTGCGAGCTGAGTCATTGCCGGATGTCGTGCAACGTCGGCGACGATCGAACTCCCGAAGAAATTGCCGCCGAGCATCCACTCGATCGCGACGAAGCCGATCATTACTGAAGGAATTGCAAGGAGCACCAGCGGCACCGTGACGACGCTTGCCGATCTCGTGCGGTTCGCCGTGATGCTCGTCACCGTGATGATCGTCGTGCGCGGCGTCGTGCGGCTTCTGATCCCACCGCGGCTTGCCGTGAAACACCAGGAAAAACATCCGGAACGAATAGAACGCGGTGATGAACACGCCGATCGTCAGCGCCCAGTACGCGATCGTGGCGCCCCACTGACCCGCGTTCGCCGCAGCGTGGGTCGCGATGATGATTGAGTCTTTCGAATAGAAGCCCGAGAAGAACGGAAAACCGATCAGCGCCAGAGACCCGATCAGCGACGTAATCCACGTTACCGGCATCTTGTTCCACAGCCCGCCCATGTGGCGAATGTCCTGGTGGTGATGCATGCCGATGATCACCGAGCCCGCCGCCAGAAACAGCAGCGCCTTGAAAAACGCATGCGTCATCAGATGGAAGATGCCAGCCGCATACGCAGACGCGCCGAGCGCAACCGTCATATAGCCGAGTTGCGACAACGTCGAATACGCGACGACGCGCTTGATGTCGTTCTGAACAATGCCCAGCACGCCCATAAAGAATGCGGTAATCGCACCGATCACGATGACGAACGACAGCGCGACGTCCGACAGCTCGAACAGCGGCGACATGCGCGCCACCATGAAGATTCCGGCGGTCACCATTGTGGCTGCGTGAATAAGGGCAGAAATCGGCGTCGGGCCTTCCATGCTGTCCGGCAGCCACACATGCAGCGGAAACTGCGCGCTCTTGCCCATCGCGCCGATGAACAGGCAGATGCAGATCACCGTCATCAACAGCCATGGCGTGCCTGGGATCAGCTCGATCGCGCGCTGGGCCATGCCGGGCGCCGCGGCGAAGACCTCGGCATAGTGCAAGGTTCCGAAGTACGCGTACACGAGCCCGATGCCGAGCACGAAGCCGAAGTCGCCGACTCGATTGACGAGAAACGCCTTCAGGTTCGCGTAGATCGCGGTCGGCCGCTCATACCAGAAACCGATCAGCAGGTACGACATCAGGCCGACCGCTTCCCATCCGAAGAACAGTTGCAGGAAGTTGTTGCTCATCACCAGCATCAACATGCTGAAAGTGAAAAGCGAGATGTAGGAGAAGAAGCGCTGATAGCCCGGATCGTCGGCCATGTAGCCGATCGTGTAGATGTGCACCATCAGCGACACGAAGGTGACGACGACCATCATCAAAGCTGTCAACGGATCGATCAGAAAGCCGATCTCGAGGTTTAAACCGCCGACTACCGCCCAGGTGTAAACCGTGCCGTCGAAGCTGGTGCCTCCCATCACGTCGGAGAGCACCATGAACGACGCGACCGTCGCGATCAGAACGCCGGATATCGTGATCACGTGCGCGCCGGCGCGACCGACGACCTTGCCTGCCAAGTCCCGCGACAAGCGCTCCGACAAGCGGTGCCATTGGCACCAGGAGGTATAGGCCGCGCACGGTTTGTCAGCCTTTTAGTAAATCCAGCTCTTGCACGTCGATCGTCGACAGATTGCGGAACAGCACGACCAGAATCGCCAGCCCGATCGCGGACTCGGCGGCAGCGACCGTCAGGATGAAAAATACGAACACCTGCCCGTGGTAATCGCCGAGGTAGTGTGAGAACGCGACGAAGTTGATGTTGACCGCAAGCAGCATCAATTCGATCGCCATCAGAAGCACGATCAGATTCTTGCGGTTCAGAAAGATGCCAACGACGCTGATCGCGAACAACAGCGCGCCCACACCCAGATACCAGGACAGCGAAACCACGACGCTCCTTTTGCCTAACTGCTGCTTCTTGTTTGACGCGCTCTGTCTTCAGTCGCCATCGTGACCAACCGCACGCGCTCCTCGCTGCGCGCCTGCACCTGCTGCGACGGCACCTGCCTCTTCGAATCCTTGCGCCCACGCAGGGTCAGCGCAATCGCCGCAATGATTGCCACCAACAGGATCACGCCCGCAATCTGCAGCGGGAAGATGTATTCGGTGAACGTCAGCATGCCGAGCGCGCGCGTATTGTCCGCATTCGCAATGCCCGGGCCCGACCGCGTCATGCCCTGCCATTGCGGTTGCGACAACACGAGCCACATCTGCAGCACGATCAACGCGGCGACCCCGAACCCCCACGGCGCGTTACGCCAGAACCCCTGCCGCATCTTGTCGATATTGATGTCGAGCATCATCACGACAAACAGGAACAGCACCATCACGGCGCCGACGTACACCAGCACCAGCGCGATCGCGAGGAACTCGGCACGCAGCAGGATCCACAGCGCCGCGGCAGAGAAGAACGCCAGCACCAGGAACAGCACCGCATGCACAGGATTGCGTGCGGTGATCACGCGCAACGCCGCGATCAGCATCACGCCGGAGAAAGTCAGGAACAGAGCGGATTGAGCGTCCATCAGCGGAACGGAGCGTCGGCCGCGCGCGCCGCTGCGATTTCCTTTTCGTAGCGATCGCCGATCGCGAGCAGCATCGGCTTGGTGTAGTACAAGTCACCGCGCTGCTCCCCGTGATACTCGAGGATGTGCGTCTCGACGATCGAATCCACCGGGCAGCTCTCCTCGCACAGTCCGCAGAAAATGCACTTGGTCAGATCGATGTCGTAGCGGGTCGTGCGGCGCGTGCCGTCTTCGCGTTGATCGGATTCGATCGTGATCGCCAGCGCCGGGCACACCGCTTCGCACAACTTGCACGCAATGCAGCGCTCTTCGCCGTTCGGATAGCGGCGCAGCGCGTGCAGACCGCGAAAGCGAGGGCTGATCGGCGTCTTCTCTTCCGGGTACCGGATCGTGATCTTGCGCGAGAACGCGTAGCGGCCTGTCAGTGCGAGGCCCTTGACCAGCTCCCGCAACAGCAGGCTATCGAAAAATTCCCTGACGGCGCCCATCAGCCTATTTGCTCCAGATGTTCAGCGGCGTCTGCATCCACACCGCGATCACCACCAGCCACACGAGCGTCAATGGAATGAATATCTTCCAGCCCAGACGCATGATCTGGTCGTAGCGATACCGCGGAAACGATGCGCGGAACCAGATAAATAACGAGACGACGAAAAAAACTTTCGCAAACAGCCAGAACCAGCCCGAAAGCGAAACGATCCAGCTTGGCGCTTCGAATCCAAGCATCCGCCCGAGATCGATCGGCGCTGCCCAGCCGCCGAGAAACATGATCGTCGCCACCGTCGACAGCAGGATCATGTTCGCGTATTCGGCCAGAAAGAAAATCGCGAAGCTCATGCCCGAGTACTCGACCATGTGACCGGCGACGATCTCCGATTCGCCTTCGACGACGTCGAACGGATGGCGGTTCGTCTCCGCGATGCTCGACACCACGTAGATGACGAACAGCGGCAACAACGGCAGCCAGTTCCACGACAGGAAGTTCAACCCCATCGATGCGAACGTGCCGGTGTTCTGCCCGACCACGATCTGCGTCAGGTTCAACGTACCAGCGACCATCAGCACGGTCACCAGCACGAAACCCATGCCAATCTCGTAACTGACCATCTGCGCCGCTGCACGCATCGCGCCGAGAAACGCGTATTTCGAGTTCGACGCCCAACCCGCGATGATGACGCCGTACACGCCGACCGACGTGATCGCCATCACGAACAACAGGCCAGCGTTGATGTCGGCCAGCACGAGGCCCGGGCCGAACGGAATCACCGCCCACGCCGCCAGTGCCGGCATCAGAATCACAACCGGCGCCAGAAAGAACAACGACCGGTCCGACTGCGACGGCGTGATGATTTCCTTGGTAATCAGCTTGAACGCATCGGCAATCGGCTGCAGCAGTCCGACTGGACCGACACGATTGGGACCGAGACGAATATGGAACCAACCGATCAGCCGCCGCTCCCACAACGTCAAGTACGCGACCAACCCGAGGATCGGGAGCACGATCGCGAAAATTTTTGTTAGCGACCATACGACCGGCCAGGCGGCGCCGAGCGTCTGACTACCGTAGGTCGTGATCGCGTCCATCAGGCACGCTCCAGCGTGATCGGGCCGAACATCGGACCGAGCGTTGCCGTCGATTCGTGGCCCGCGGATACCAGCACGGCGCCGTCGGCAATGCCGTCGTCGAGCGCGACCTCCAACAAGGCCGAATCTTCGCCCTGCTTCACGCGCGCCTTGTCTCCGGCGGTAACACCGAACGATTGCAACGTCTTCGCACTCGCACGCGCCTTTGGCGGCCTTGCATCGCGGGTTTCCTGCAGCGGCGCCGAGCGGCGCACGATCGCGTCGCTGAAATAGATCGGAACGTCGGCGATTCTCTCGGCCGAGCCTGCGTTGCCTTGCGCATGCTGCGGCATCACAGGCGCGATTGAAGTGTCGTTCGACAGAATGGCTTCGACATCGACCGGCGTTGCCTCGCTGCGGACCTGATCGGACGTCTCGTACTCGAAGCCTTCGAGGTCCAGCAGATTGCCGAGAACACGCAACACCTTCCAGCCAGGACGCGCTTCGCCTGCGGGCTGCACGGTACCGTTGAAGCTTTGCACGCGTCCTTCACAGTTGATGAACGTGCCCGAGGTTTCGGTGAAGGGGGCGATCGGCAATATCACGTCCGCATAGTCGAGCGCGCCATTGCGATACACGGAGCACGCAATTACCGAGTCCGCTGCCTGCAGCGCTCGCGCCGTCGCTGCGGGGTCGGCGACGTCGTAGTCGGGCTCGACATTCCATAACAAATACGCCTTGCGCGGTTGCTCGATCATTGCGCGCGCGTTCAGGCCGCCCTGCTTTGGATAGGCACCGACCGCATACCCGCCGACGGTATTGGCAGCCTCACCCAATACACCGATCGTGGCGCCGGTCGCTCGGCAATCCACTGCGCCCATGCGCGCAGCTGTACCGCTTCCGGGTGCCGGACTGCAGCGTTGCCCAGCAAAATCGCCTTGCGCTCGCCCGTCAACAGCGAAGCGGCAATCAACTTGGCGCGCTCTTCCGCGGCGACTCCGTCAACTGGCGCGCGCTGACCGGTCTCAGCAGCGATTGCAACAGCGATCTGGCACAACGCCTGCACCCACTCGCCCGGCCGGACGATGACCTTGTTTGCCACCGGCATCAGCAGATCGTTGTCGACCGCATGCAACACTTGACCTTGCAGCCGCGCTTGGTCGCCGCGCGCACTCGCGCCGACAGCAGCGGCTGGTCCTTGCGCAGGAAGGAGCCGACGAGCAGCACGCTGTCGAGCTTGCATCGCGCGATCGACATGCCCAGCCACGGCCACCGGCACGCCGTCGGCGCGAAAGTCCCATTGCCGCAGGCGGAAGTCGATGTTGTCTGAGCCAAGCCCGCGCATCAGCTTTCGTCAGCAGGTACAGTTCTTCGAGCGTGCTGTGCGGCGACGCCAGCGCGCCGATCGCCTCGGCGCCATGCTCGCTTGCGTCACCTGCGTCAGCGCATGCGCCACGTATTCGAGCGCAACGTGTCCAGTCGACTTCGCTCCATTGCGCCGCCCTGCTTGATCATCGGCCGCAGCAGGCGATCCGGCGCATTCAGGCCTTCATAGGAAAAGCGGTCGCGATCCGAGAGCCAGCATTCGTTGATCGCTTCGTTTTCGAGCGGCAGCACGCGCATCACGCGGTTGTTCTTGACCTGCACGATCAGGTTCGAGCCGAGCGAGTCGTGCGGGCTGATCGACTTGCGGCGCGACAGCTCCCACGTACGCGCGCTGTAGCGGAACGGCTTGCTGGTCAGCGCCCCCACCGGGCATAGGTCGATCATGTTGCCCGACAGCTCGGAGTCCACCGTACTTGCCGACGAACGTCATGATTTCGGAATGCTCGCCGCGACCCGCCATGCCGAGCTCCATCACGCCGGCGATTTCCTGACCGAAGCGGACGCAGCGCGTGCAGTGGATGCAGCGCGTCATCTCCTCGGTCGAAATCAGCGGACCCGATGTTCTTGTGAAACACCACGCGCTTGGGCTCCGGTAACGCGACGCCGAGCCGCCGTAGCCGACCGCAAGATCCTGCAGCTGGCACTCGCCGCCCTGGTCGCAGATCGGGCAATCGAGCGGATGGTTGATCAGCAGGAACTCCATCACGCCCTTCTGCGCCTGCTTGGCCGCCGTCGGATTGCGTGCGCACGACCTCATGCCCTCGGTCAGCCGGCGTCGCGCAGGCGGGCAACGGCTTCGGCGCCTTCTCGACCTCACCAGACACATGCGGCAATTGGCCGCGATCGACAGCTTCTTGTGGTAGCAGAAGTGAGGGATGTAGATGCCGAGCTCGTGCGTGCGCATCCATCAGCATGCTGCCCTCAGGCACCTCTACCTTGCCGGCCGTCGATTTCGACTTCGATCACGATGCGAGTCGTCACATGTACCGGCACGAGGCACTGCTTATGATCGATGTGATGCTGGAACTCGTCGCGGAAGTGCTTGACGAACGCTCTGCACCGGCATCGCCGCGGCATCGCCGAGCGCGCAGATGGTGCGGCCCTGGATGTTATCGGCGACCGAGTTCAGCAAGTCGAGATCTTCCTGCCGCCCTTCGCCGTGTTCGATGCGGTGAACCACCCGGTACAGCCAGCCGGTGCCTTCGCGGCACGGCGTGCACTGGCCGCAGACTTTCCTCGAAATAGAAATACGACAGCCGCTGCAGCGAGCTTGCACCATGCAGCGCGTTTCGTCCATGACGATCACCGCGCCCGAACCGAGCATCGAGCCCGCTTTGGCGATCGAGTCGTAGTCCATGTCGGTCGCCATCATGATGCTCGCCCGGCACCACCGGCATCGACGAGCCGCCCGGAATCACACGCCTTGATCTTGCGCCGCCGCGCATGCCGCCGGCCATCTCGAGCAGCTTTGCAAACGGCGTTCCGAGCGGGACTTCGATATTGCCCGGGCGCTGACGTCGCCGGAGACCGAGAACATCTTGGTGCCGCCGTTGTTCGGCCGGCCGAGTTCGAGGAACTCTGTCGCCGCCGTTGCTGATGATCCACGGCACCGCGGCGAACGTCTCGGTGTTGTTGATCGTCGTCGGCTTGCCGTACAGGCCGAAGCTCGCCGGAAACGGCGGCTTGAAGCGCGGCTGGCCCTTCTTGCCCTCGAGCGATTCGAGCAGCGCCGTTTCCTCACCGCAGATGTACGCACCGTAACCATGATGGTCGTAGCAGTTCGAACTGAATCTCGGAGCCCAGGATGTTGTCGCCGAGATAGCCGGCGTGCGCGGCCTCTTCGAGCGCCTCCTCGAAGCGCTCGTACACGGCCCAGATCTCGCCGTGGATGTAGTTGTAGCCGACCGTGATACCCATCGCATACGCGGCGATCGCCATGCCTTCGATGAGCGATGTGCGGGTTGTAGCGCAGGATGTCGCGATCTTTGAACGTGCCGGGCTCGCCTTCGTCGGAATTGCAGACCAGGTACTTCTGCGCCGGCGTACTGCTGCGGCATGAAGCTCCACTTGAGGCCGGTCGGGAAACCCGCGCCGCCGCGGCCGCGCAACGCCGACTTCTTGACTTCGGCGATCACCTGCTCGGGCGTGATCTTCTCGGTCGAGGATCTTCGCAGCGCCTTGTAGCCGCCGCGCTCCTCGTAATCCTCAAGCCGCCAATTGTTGCCGTTGAGCCCGGTCATCAGGATCGATCGGGCTCGAAGTGACGGCCGTGGAAGCAGGTCATGTGCGCTCATCGCGTTGCGCCAGCTCGAGCTCGGCAGCAACGCGTCGAGCTTTTCATGGCTCATGAAGCTTTCACATGCGCTTGTTGTTGACCAGCAGCACCGGGCGCGTCGCCGCAGGCGCCCATGCATTCGCCTTCTTTCAAGCGTGAACTCGCCGTCGGCCGTGGTTTCGTTGAAGCCGATGCCGAGCTGTCGCTTCAGATATTCAGCGGCGCGCGTTCGCACCCTGCAGCGCGCACGGCAAGATTGGTGCAGATCGTGATCTTGTAGTGACCGGTCGGCTTCAGGTTGTACATCGCGTAGAACGTCGCGACTTCGTAGACGGCGATCGGCGGCATGCCGAGATAGTGCGGCGACGACGTCCATCGCTTCCGTCGACAGCCAGCCGTCTCGTCCTGCGCGATCGCGAGCGCCGACATCACCGCCGACTGCTTCTGGTCGGCCGGATACTTCGCGATTTCGCGATCGATCTTTCATGCCGGCAGCGCTGTCGGCCGCTCGCGCAGCACTCTGCCTCGAGGGACGAGCGCTTCACCGGTCTGATCTCTCCCCGAACACGATGTCCTGCGTGCCGATGATCGCCACCACGTCGGCGATCATGTGGCCGCGCGCCATCTCGTCGAGCGCCGCAGGTGCGGGAAACCGGCCGCGCGGATCTTCAGGCGGTACGGCTTGTTGGCGCCGTCGGAGACGATGTAGATGCCGAACTCGCCCTTCGGATGCTCGACGGCGGCATACACCTCGCCCGGCGGAACATGCATGCCTTCGGTGAAGAGCTTGAAGTGATGGATCAGCTCTTCCATGTTCTCTCTTCATCTCGACGCGCGACGGCGGCGCGACCTTGTGATTGTCGGTCATCACCGGCCCGGGATTCTTGCGCAGCCAGTCGATGCACTGCTTGATGATGCGGTTCGACTGCCGCATCTCCTCGACGCGCACCAGATAACGGTCGTAACAGTCGCCGTTGCGTGCCGATCGGGATGTCGAAATCCATCTGGTCGTACACCTCGTACGGCTGCTTCTTGCGCAGATCCCATTCGATGCCCGAGCCGCGCAACATCGGCCCGGTGAAGCCCAGCGCCATCGCACGTTCCGGCGAGACCACTCCGATACCGACCGTCGCTGCTTCCAGATCCGATTGTCGGTCAGCAGCGTTTCGTACTCGTCGACGTAATTCGGAAAACGGCTGCGTGAAATCCTCGATGAAGTCGAGCAGCGAACCCTGCCGGTTTTCGTTCATCCGCTCGATCGCCTTCGTTGCGGATCTTCGACGCGCTTGTACTGCGGCATGCGATCGGGCAGATCGCGATACACGCCGCCGGGACGGTAATAAGCCGCGTGCATGCGTGCACCGGACACCGCCTCGTATACGTCCATCAGGTCTTCGCGCTCGCGGAACGCATACAGGAACACCGTCATCGCGCCGACGTCGAGCGCATGCGCGCCGAGCCACAGCAGGTGGTTCAGGATGCGCGTGATCTCGTCGAACATCACGCGGATGTATTGCGCGCGGATCGGCACCTCGATGCCGCAGCAGCTTCTCGATCGCCATCAGTAGGCGTGCTCGTTGCACATCATCGACACGTAATCGAGCCGGTCCATGTACGGCACGGACTGCAGATAGGTCTTGTATTCGGCGAGCTTTTCAGTCGCACGATGCAGCAGGCCGATGTGCGGATCGGCGCGCTCGATCACTTCGCCGTCGAGCTCGAGCACCAGGCGCAATACGCCGTGCGCCGCAGGATGCTGCGGGCCGAAATTCATGGTGTAGTTCTTATCTCAGCCATCGTTCTACGCTCGTGGCCGATCGGCCGTAGCTTGTCTTCGCGGATCATGCGCGGCATCATTTCGCGCGGCTCGATGGTGACGGCTGATAGATGACGCGTTTCTGTTCAGGGTCGTAGCGCATCTCGACATGACCCGACACCGGAAAGTCCTTACGGAACGGATGGCCGACGAAACCATAGTCGGTGAGCATGCGACGCAGATCGGGATGACCTTGAACACGATGCCGTACAGGTCGAATGCTTCGCGCTCGAACCAGTTGGCGGCGGCCAGATGTCGATGACCGACGGCACCACCGGAAATTCTTCGTCCGGCGCATAAGTGCGCACTCGCAGGCGCCAGTTGTGGGTCAGCGAGAGCAGGTGGTAGACGACGCCGAAGCGCTGCTGCCGTCCGCATGCTCCCTCGCCGTAAGCCGAGTAGTCGACGCCGCAAAGATCGACATCAGGTCGAATGCGAGGCCGTTCGATCGCGCAGAGATCGACGAGCATCCGACGAAGTCAGGTCGCGCGCGCCGCGCACGACCAGCGTCGACTTCACCGAACGATCGGTGACTGCAGATGTCGCCGAGACTTCGTCCGCAAACGCAGCCTTCACCGTTTCGGCCAGAGATGTCGCAGTGCGTGTCATCAGCGGGCGATCGTGTTTGTCCGCCGAATTTTGTTCTGCAGCTGGATGATGCCGTAGATCAGCGCTTCGGCCGTCGGCGGGCAGCCCGGCACGTAAACGTCGACGGGCACGATGCGGTCGCAACCGCGCACCACGGAGTACGAGTAGTGGTAGTAGCCGCCGCCGTTGGCGCAGGAACCCATCGAGATGACCCAGCGCGGCTCGGCCATCTGGTCGTAGACCTTGCGCAGCGCCGGCGCCATCTTGTTGCACAGCGTGCCGGCGACGATCATCACGTCGGACTGGCGCGGGCTCGGACGAAACACGATGCCGAAGCGATCGAGGTCGTAACGTGCCGCGCCGGCGTGCATCATTTCGACCGCGCAGCAGGCGAGGCCGAATGTCATCGGCCACATCGATCCGTTGCGCGCCCAGTTGATGCACGTTGTCGAGCGCTCGTCGTTACGAAGCCTTTTTCGAGGACGCCTTCATGGCCATGTTTCCTTAACCTGTCAGTTCGTCGCTCAGAGCTGTATTCCCAGTCCAGCGCGCCCTTCTTCCATTCGTAGATGAAGCCGACGATGAGAATCGCAAGGAAAAGCATCATCGACCAGAACCCGAACAATGCCGATGTCGCGCAGCACGACGGCCCACGGGAAAGGAAGGCGATCTCGAGATCGAACAGGATGAAGAGGATCGCGACCAGGTAGTAACGCACGTCGAACTTCATGCGCGCATCTTCGAAGCTTCGAAGCCGCACTCGTACGGCGACAGCTTTTCGGGGTCGGGGTTGTGCGGGCGAGCAAGGCGTCCGAGCGATAGCAGGACGATGCCGACGCGAGCCCGACGATGATGAACAGCAGGACCGGAAAATACTTTTCGAGCATGGTCGGACCGCGATTCGCCCTGGCTGCCCGCGCCCTGCGATGCGTGCCTGACTATCCTGGTGCCGACGGGGAGACTCGAACTCCCACAGCCTTACGGCCACTAGCCCCTCAAGCTAGCGTGTCTACCAATTTCACCACGTCGGCAGTGGAAATCCCGCGAGATTCTACTTCGGTTATATCGCTCGGCTTCGGCGCAGCGTCTGTCGCCGCCGGAGCAGGCGTCGGCACAGCAGGAACGGCCGCGGGCGCGCTTTTGCGGTGTTTGACCGCTCGAGGTAGGGATGTCTTTTGGCGCGGGAGCCGGTGTCGTGGCGGGCACTCCCATGACACCGCCGGTATCCGATGCGGGGCGTTTGATCTCGGTGCTCGTATACGCGAGGCCGAGCGTCGCGAGAAAAAACACCGTCGCAACAACACCGGTACTGCGCGACAGAAAGTTCGCCGAGCCCGTCGCACCGAACAGGCTGCCCGAAGCACCACCGCCAAACGCGGCACCCATGTCCGCACCTTTGCCGTGTTGAAGCAGTACTAGCACGATAACGGCGATCGCCGCGATCACCTGCACGACGATCAGCAATGTCGTTAACCAAGCCATTTTGCCCTTTTTTCATAAACCGAATACTACTTGCGTACGGCGGCACAAATCGCCAGAAAATCCTGCGCGACCAGCGACGCACCGCCGATTAGCCCGCCATCTATATCCGCCTGCGCGAACAATTCCGCGGCATTGGCCGGCTTGACGCTGCCGCCATACAAAATTCTCAACCTGGGCGGGCGCCGCGTCGTCACCGCTGACCTGCGCGCGCAACGCAGCGTGCACTTCCTGCGCCTGCTCCGGCGTCGCGGTGCGACCAGTGCCGATCGCCCACACGGGTTCATGGCCACGCACCGCTCGAAGTCGCCAGCGCCGATTCGCTGCGAGCACTGCCGCGAGCTGCGCGCTCAAGCACTGCCTGCGTATGCCCGCCTTCGCGTTGCTGCAGCGTTTCGCCGATCACACGATCGGCCGCAGTCCCGCCTGCAACGCCCGCTCGGTCTTCTGCGCGACGATCGCGTCTCTCTCCGTGCCACTGGCGGCGTTCGGAGTGCCCCACGATGACCCAGCCCAGCCGGCGTCGCGCAGCATTTCAGCCGCGACATCTCCGTGTAGGCACCTGGCCGATGCGCAGATACATCCTGCGCTCCGTCTCTTCCGGATTCAGTGCCCCGCCGCAGCTGTTCCAGATACGGATACGGCGCACACACTACCACGTCGCACGCCAACGCGCCCTTTTGCGCAGCAAATTCGCTCAACCAGAGATCGTTGGACGCACGCGAGCCGTTCATTTTCCAGTTCGCTGCGACCAATGAAGGGCGCGGCTTCAACTTGCGCGCTCCGCGTCTGCGCCGACCGTCAGCACGATCTTGCCCACGTGCTGGCTCGATTCCATCAGCCGATGCGCGTCGGCCGCCTGCGCCAGCGGAAAGGTGCGAAACAGCATTGGCTTGACGCGCCCAGACTCGATCAAAGGCCACACCACTTCGCGCAAACGCTCGGCGATCGCCTCTTTGAATGCGACCGGGCGCGGACGCAGCGTCGAGCCCGTCACCGTCAAGCGGCGGCGCAGAACCGCGCCAAGTCCAAAGTCGCCTTTGAGCCGCCAAGCAGCGCGATAAACACCAGCCGACCGTCGTCGGCCAGTGATGCGATTTCACGTGCCAGATAGTCGCCGGCCACCATGTCGAGAATCACATCGACACCACGGCCGTCTGTCTCTGCCTTGATGACCTCTGCAAAGTCTTCGGTCCGGTAGTTGATCGCGCGCTTCGCCCCGAGTTCGACACAAGCCTGACATTTTTCGTCGCTGCCCGCCGTTGCAAACACGATGCTGCCGACGCCGTCGCCAACTGAATCGCCGCCACGCCGATACCGCTCGAGCCACCCTGCACCAGCAGCGATTCGCCGGGCACCAGCCGCCCGCGGTCGAACACATTGCTCCAGACGGTGAAGTAGGTTTCGGGCAACCCGGCGGCCTCGGCAAAGGACAATGCGTGCGGCTTCGGCAAGCACTGTGCCACCGGCGCAACGCAAAATTCCGCGTAGCCACCGCCTGCGACCAGCGCGCACACTTCATCGCCGATCTTGAAGCCCGAGCTTCCTACGTTACCGTTCTCGATCGTGCCCGAAACTTCCAGCCCCGGGAGATCCGAGGCTCCGGCAGGCGGCGCATAGGCGCCTTTGCGCTGCAGAACGTCGGGGCGATTCACGCCGGCGGCCTGGACTCGAATCAGGACTTCGCCTGCGGCCGGCGACGGAACGTGACGTTCGGTCAGCCGCAGCACTTCAGGTCCGCCGGACTGCGAGATTTCAATGACCTGCATCGACGGCGCGCTCACGGCTTACCTCCGAGGTGCTTCCACAAGAACGTGTATTCGATGGCGGCCATCAACGCGCGCTGTTCGTTGTTCGACGCTGCGCCGTGCCCGCCTTCGATGTTTTCGTAATACCACGCGTCGTGCCCCTGCTCGCGCATCCTCGCGAACATCTTCCGTGCATGTGCAGGGTGGACGCGATCGTCGCGCGTCGACGTTATGAACAGCGTCGGCGGGTAGCTCGTTTCCTTGCGCAAGTTCTGGTACGGCGAGTACTTGGCGATGTACGCCCATTGCTCCGGCTCATCCGGATCGCCATATTCGGCCATCCAGCTCGCACCCGCCAACAGCTTGTGGTAGCGCCTCATGTCCAGCAAAGGCACCTGCGCCACCGCGGCGCCGAACAATTCCGGCCGCTGCGTCAGCGCGGCACCGACCAGCAACCCGCCGTTACTTCCACCTCGAATTCCGATCTGTTTCGGCTGTGCGATACGGCGCCGCGCGAGGTCCTCGGCGATTGCCATGAAATCGTCGAACGCGTTCTGGCGCTTTTCTTTCAACGCGGCCTGATGCCACGCCGGTCCGAACTCACCACCGCCACGAATGTTGGCCACCACCAGTACGCCCCCACGCGCCAGCCACGCGCGGCCGATTCCGCCGCTGTAAAACGGTTCGAGCGCGTTTTCGAAACCTCCATAGCCGTACAGCATGGTCGGCGCGTTCTTCCCGCCGCGTGCGCCGACCACGAAGTACGGCACGCCGGTGCCATCCCGCGACTTCGCCTCGAGCTGCTGCACTGCCATGCGCGAGGCGTCGAAGAACGCCGGCATCGACTTCAGCTTTTCGATCGGCTCACCGGCGGCGCCGATGAACAGCGTCGGGGGCGTCAGGAAATCCTGGTACGTGATGAAAATCTGATCCGACGCGTAGCGATCGACCGGGTGCGCGCTGGCTGCGCCCAGCGACGGCAGGTCAATCTCCTGCCGCTTCCAGCCGTTTTCTGTCGGCGTCAACACGAACAAGCGACTTCGCACGTTATCGAGCACGTCGAGCACGAGCGCGTTGCGGGTCGCCGACCACACCTTTTGCAACGCAGTGCGAGCGGTCGGCTCGAACAGCACGTCGAACGCATGCTTGCCCTGCAGAAAGTCCTGAGTGCGCGTCGCGATCAGCGCGCCCCCCGGATACGCACGGCCGCCGGCGTTCCACGCGGACCGAAGACGCACTATCAGCCATGGGCCGACGACTTGCGAGGCCGCGTCATTAGGCACTGCCAGCCGCACCGGCGCGCCGTCGCGCACACGAACGTCTCGCCGTCGTAGAACGCGATCAAGCGCCGCACGCCTTCGGTGATCCGCATCGTGCCGTCCCGAACGTCGTGATCGACCCACGCGTCGACGCCGACATCAGTGCGTTGCCCTTCGAAGACTGTGACGGCCAGCGTCAGCGGCGTGCCGCGATGCCAACGCTTCACGATGCGCGGATAGCCGCTGTCGGTCATGCTGCCAGAGCCGAAGTCGGAGCTGACGTAGAGCGTGTCGCGGTCGCGCCATTCGACATCCGACTTGGCCTCGGGCACGACGAACCCGTCAGCTACAAACTGCTTTTTGAAGAGATCAAACTCGCGCACGACGACTGCGTCGCCGCCGCCGCGCGACAGACTGACCAGGCAGCGGTCACCGCGTGGCGGCAGGCACTGCGCGTTCTTCCAGACCCAGTTTTCCTTTTCGTCGCGCGCGAGCGCGTCGACGTCGAGCACAGTTTCCCATGCGGTCTGCGGTTTGCGATATTCGGTCCACGTCGTGCGGCGCCAGAGCCCACGCGGATTGGCGCGGTCCTGCCAGAAGTTGTAGAGGTGATCGCCATGCACGGCAGCTTGCGCAATCCGCTCGCGAGAGTCGAGCACGTCACGCACCTCGTCTCGAATCTGCGCAAACTCTCTACGCTCATGTAGCTCCGACAATGTGCGGGTGCTCGCCGCACGCACGAAGTCGAGCGCGCGCGCGCCGTCAACTTCTTCGAGCCAAAGATACGGATCGTCGTGTTCGTAGGACATGGCGGTCTGTGCCGGCAGCGTCGTTACCCACCCAACGCCGGCGATCAGAAAGAGAATTCTCGTAGCGGCGCGACGCGTGCAGACAATGGCGCCGTTGCCGCCGCCGAGGTCCATTGAAAACTACTACTGCTGAGCTGAGGCGGCGCTGTCGCCGCCCACGGCCTTCATCGACAGCCGCAGACGCCCCTTTTCGTCGGCTTCGAGCACTTTGACCTTCACCACCTGGCCTTCCTTCAAGTAGTCGGCGACCGCGTTGACGCGCTCGTTGGCGATCTGCGAGATGTGCAGCAAGCCATCCTTGCCCGGCAGCACCTGGACGATGGCGCCGAAATCGAGCAGCCGCAGCACGGTGCCCTCGTAGACGCGGCCGACTTCGACTTCCGCCGTGATGCTCCTCGATGCGCTTCTTGCGCCGCGTTGCACGCTTCGGCGATTGACGCGACGCAATGGTGACCGTGCCGTCGTCCTGGATGTCGATCGTGCGTGCCGGTTTCCTCGGTCAGCGCGCGAATCACCGCGCCGCCCTTGCCGATCACGTCGCGGATCTTTTCGGGATTGATCTTGATCGTGATCATGCGCGGCGCGTACGCGGATACTTCGGTGCGCGCGTGCGGCAGCGTCTCTGCATCATGCTGCAGGATGTGCATGCGCCCTTCGCGCGCCTGCGACAGCGCGACCGCATGATTTCCTTCGTGATGCCCTGGATCTTGATGTCCATCTGCAGCGCGGTGACGCCGCGGTCGGTTCCGGCCACCTTGAAGTCCATGTCGCCGAGATGATCTTCGTCGCCGAGGATGTCGGTCAGCACCGCGAATCGGTTGCCTTCCTTGATCAGACCCATGGCGATGCCGGCGACGTGCGCCTTCAGCGGCACGCCGGCATCCATCAGTGCGAGGCACGCCGCCGCACACCGACGCCATCGAGACTGAGCCGTTCGATTCGGTGATCTCCGAAACGACGCGCATGGAGTAGGCGAATTCTTCGGCGTCGGCAGCACTGCGACCAGTGCGCGCTTGGCCAGCCGGCCATGGCCGATCTCACGGCGCTTCGGCGTGCCGACGCGGCCGGTTTCGCCGGTCGCATACGGCGGCATGTTGTAGTGAAGCATGAAGCGCTCGGTGTACTCGCCCATCAGCGCGTCGATGATCTGCTCGTCACGCGCGGTGCCCAGCGTCGCGACGACCAGCGCCTGCGTTTCGCCGCGCGTGAACAGCGCCGAGCCATGCGTGCGCGGCAGTACGCCGGTGCGAATGGAGATCGGACGCACGGTGCGCGTGTCGCGACCGTCGATGCGCGGCTCGCCGCGCAGAATCTGGCTGCGCACGATCTTCGCTTCGAGCTCGAACATGAAATTCTTGACCTGATTGCGCGTCGACCGGCGTCGCTGCGTCGGCCGGAATGCATTCGGCCGCAACCTTGGCCGCAGATTTCCTTGAGGCGCTGCTGGCGCGCCTGCTTCTGCTCGCATGCTGTAAGCCTCGCGCAGCTCGCCCTCGGCAACTGCCGCGATGCTCGTCGACCAGCGCCTCATCCTTCTGCCGGCGGCTGCCATTCCCACAGCGGCTTGCCCGCCTCGTCGACCAGCTCATGGATCAGCATTGATCACTGCCTGCTGCTGCTGGTGGCCGAACACGACCGCGCCGAGCATCACTTCTTCGGACAAGCTCCTTCGCTTCCGATTCCACCATCAGTACGGCGGCTTCGGTGCCTGCGACGACCAGATCGAGCTGCGAGTCTGTCAGCTGCGTCGCGGTCGGATTGAGCACGTACTGGCCGTTGATGTAGCCGACGCGCGCGGCGCCGATCGGGCCGTTGAACGGAATGCCGGACAGCGCGATCGCCGCCGACGCGCCGATCATCGCCGGAATGTCGGGATCGATCTTCGGGATTGACCGACATCACCGTCGCGATGACCTGCACTTCGTTGTAGAAGCCGTCCGGGAAACAGCGGACGCATCGGCCGATCGATCAGCCGCGAGGTCAGCGT
>CAVVAI010000026.1:0-220594 GCA_963746085.1 uncultured beta proteobacterium | reverse complement strand
TTGCCCATCCCGAGATCGAAATCGTCGGCAGCGCCGTCGATCTAGACACGGCGACAGGATTGTTGTCCGAGCCGGTGACGGAACCCGACGTCATCGTCGTCGATGCATCGCGTGACTCCGGCGCGGTGACGCAGCGAATCTAGCCGGCGGGTACGTCCGACGTCGACGGGGATATCCCAATCGTCGTGCTAGAAGGTCCCCGAAAATGGACGCCGGGTCCGACCTGCTACGGCAGGGTGCGCGAGCGATCCTGCCAGCGAGAATATCGCCCACGGAGTTGATCGCAGCAGTTCGCGCAGTAACGTCAGGCCTCATAGTCCTGCACCCATCAACAATCGCCGCAATTCCTCACGCCGCGGTAAACACATCACGCTCGGCGACGGAAGAATGGGATCGAACAGCTGACGAAGCGCGAAAGGGAAGTCCTGCAAATGCTCGACCGCGGGCCTCGGCAACAAGGAAATCGCCTTCAAACTCAATATTTCCGATCACACCGCGAAATTCCACGTCGGCTCAATTCTGGGCAAACTCGGCGTTTCGACCCGTGCGGAAGCGGTAGTTATGGGCATCCGCCGCGGCCTTGTTTTGCTGTAGGCCCGCAAGCCTTCAGCGCAATTTTCATCTGCCCCAAGATAGTGATAAATTGACGTATCCATGCGCACCATCGACCAAACCACGCAGGAGATCCTCGACCTGGCCACGAAGCATTTCAACGTGCCGCCTGGCTCGCTCTCGAGCCGATGACGACTTCTTCAAAAAACTCGGTATCGACAGCCTGCAAACGCTCGAGCTCCTGAGCCGCATCGAGAATCATTTCAACATTGAGCTGCCCGACTACGAAGTGCAGGGCGTCAGCGATTTCCGCACTCTAGCCTCACGCATTCAATCCCGCCTGTAATGCTCGATCTCAAAGTTTATCAGTCCATCGGCGAAGCGCTCAAAGATGCGCTCAATCAGTTTGCCGATGAGACGTGCCTGATCGAAGCCGATCGCGAGCGCGAAAAAGAGAGGCTCACCTATCGCGACTTTCAGAAGCGCGGCCATGCGTTGTCGCGGCGTTGCAGGACGCAGGCTTTCGTCCCGACGATCGCGCCGCGATCATCATGACGAACCAGTCGAAATGGCTGATCTCGGCGTACGCGATTTTTTTCAGCGGCGGCGTGCTCGTTCCGCTCGATTACAAATTGACGCCCGACGAGCAGTGGCAATTGCTGGCGCATTCGGGCGCGAGCGTGCTGATCACCGAATATCCCGTGTGGCGCGCCATTGGCGGCGCGCCAGGGAAGAGCAACGCGCCAAACGTGAGGCTGGTCTATGTCACCGAAGCGCCCGCCAACGCCGATCTTGGCGGCGCGCTGCGTTGGGAAGAAACGCAGACGAATACCGCAGGAACCGGTTTTGCGCCGCGCAAACGCAGCGATCTCGCGACGATCGTCTATTCGTCCGGCACCGGCGGCCGCCCTAAGGGCTGCATGATGAAGCACGACAATTATCTCGAGCAGTGCGTCGCGCTCACTTCGCTCTATCCCTTCGCGCCGGGCATATCGCTACCTCAGCATTCTGCCGACCAATCACGCGATCGATTTCATGGTGGGCTTTTTTGGGCCCGTTTATTTGCGGCGCCGCGGTCGTGCACTTGCGCACGCTGCGGCCCGAATTCGTCGCGAAGCCTTTACGAAATACAAAATCACCTACGTCAGCCTCGTCCCGCTGGTGCTGAAAAATCTTGCAAAAAGGATTGCGGGCACGCTTCGACGCGCTGACTCCCGGCAAACGGCGAGTTCAATGTACTGGTCGGCGTCAACAAAGCGCTGACCAAGAGTCATCCGCGACTCGGTTTGAGCCGCCGCCTCTGAAGCAGGTGCACGACGCTTTTGGCGGCGAACTGCGCGCCATCTTCGTCGGCGGCGCGTTCACCGAGCCGCAAACGCTTCAATTTTTCTACGACCTCGGTATCCCGGTCGCCAACGGCTACGGCCTCACCGAAGCTGGCACGGCGATCACCGTGAACGACCTCCATCCCTTTCGCGCCGACACCGTTGGCAAGCCGCTGCCCGGTATGAATGTGCGCATCGTCGAGCCCGACCCAGACGGCATCGGCGAAGTCGCCGTCCAGAGCAAAACCGTAATGTCCGGCTATCTGAACGAGCCAGAACTGACCGCCGAAACCATCGTCGACGGCTGGCTCATACCGGCGACCTTGGCCGCTTCGATCGCACCGGGCATCTGCAACTCTTCGGCCGCAAGAAAAACATGATCGTCACCGAGGAAGGCAAAAATATTTATCCCGAAGACATCGAAGCGTCTTCGAGCCTCGCCGGTCAAAGAATTCTGCGTCTTCGCCGCCAACTACATCTGGCCGCAACGCTCGATGGTCGGCGAGCAACTGTTGCTCGTCATTCATCTCGAAAAGGGCCAGAGCTACAACGACGAGCTGAAAAAGCGATTTCATTTCTGAATGGACGCCTGCTAAACTACAAACGCATTCATGGCATTGTGGTTTTCGAAGAGGATTTTCCGCGCACCGCTTCGATGAAGATCAAACGAAACGTACTGGCGGAGAGCCTTGCGAAACTGGATCGCGCTACTGTTGTGAATTCTTGTAACGGGTGGTCTACCCTTTGCGAATTTTGCAAAGGGAAAGATCCTCTCCACAGTTTCTTTTGGGTCGGGAGACTCAGCGTCTCGATGGAACGTTTCTTTGCATCGTCAATCCGGCCGCGGGTGGCGGACGTCCGCGAACTCGCCGGCCCAGCTTTGGCGAGGTTGCGCGACGCCGGGCTGCAGTCGAAGTGATTGCTTCCACCGCGGCGGGGCACGCGTCGCACTCGCGAAGGAAACGTTCGTCAGGGCTACCGGCAATTCATCGCGGTCGGCGGCGACGGCACGGCCACGAAATCCTAAACGGCTTCTTCGCCGCAGGCGCCGCCCAGCGCCGCATCTCGCTGGGGTTTCTCCCGCTCGGCACTGGCAATTCTTTCCTCCGCGATTTCACCAAAGAAGGCGCCGACGCTTCGCTGAAAGCGATTCTCGAGGGCGCAACCGCCCGATCGATCTTAAGCTGACGCACTCGACGGCGAAACGTATTCGTTCAATCTGCTCAGCATCGGATTTACCGCCGACGTCGGCGCGCTCACCAACCGGCGCTTCAAAGCCTCTCGGCCATTTCGGCTATCTGCTCGGCGTCTTCGTTTGCGTCGCGCAACTGAATCGGAGGCCGTTCGCATTGCGCTGTGACGATGACAAAGAATGGGACGCGCGGCGCTGTTTGTTTCTGACTTTCAACAACAGCAAGTTCACCGGCGGCACCATGATGATCGCGCCCGACGCCGATCCCAACGATGGCCTCATCGAATTTGTACGTTGGGGACCCATCGGCCGCCTCGGCTTGCTGCGCATGCTGCCCAAGCTTTACGACGGCACGCATATTGAACATCCGCTAGCCTCGCGACGCGCCGTGAGTCACGTCGACTTCAATATTCCGCACGCCGGTCGACGTGATGATCGACGGCGAAATCGTCTCGCTGACATGCAAGTCGCTCGACATCGTGCCGGCCGCACTGGACGTTTTCATATGAAGCGCGCGTGGCTCTCGGTCCGCAGCCGCTTTTTATGGGCGGTGACGCTTGATCCATTTTTTTATGGCCGCGCCGCTCTTGGTTTTTCTGGCGATTTTTCTCGATCCCAAAAAACACGATTATTTGCAACGCCAATTCGCCAGCCGCATCGTCTTCTTTTCCGGCGCAAAAGTAAACGGCGTGTCGCGCCGGATTCGATCCGCAGCGGACGTGCTTCTTCATGGTCAACCACGTCAATTTGTTCGATCCGTTTTTCCTCTACTGTGATCCCACAGTATGTCCGCGGCTGGGAACTGGAATCCCATTTCAAAATCCCCGCCTATGGCTGGCTGATGAAACGTTTCGGCAACGTCCCGGTTCCAGACGTTCGCCGCCCCTCGGATTTAAACGCATGTGGCGCATGACCCAAGACGCGATCGACAGCGGCACCAGCCTGATTATTTTTCCCGAAGCAATACGCACGCGCGACGGCCATCTCAATTTCAGGACGGCGGCTTCCGCGTCGCCCAACAACTCGGTATCCCCATCACGCCGGTCAGTTTAGTCGGCTCATTCCAACATCACCGCACCGGCCACTGGATGCTCTGGCCGCAAACCGTCACCATCGTGATTCACGAAACCATCGAGACCAAGGGATGACAAAGAAGAAGTCCCCGACCTACGCGACCGCGTCCGCGCGCGATCGACCCTCCAATCGAAGCGCGACTGAAGGGCGTCGAACCCTGTTAGATCCAACTTACAGGCTGAGGCGGATGCCGGGGAGGGTGCGGCCGGCGCGGGTTTCTTGCCAGGTGAAGACGATGCGGTGGATGACGGTGATCGTGGAGACTACAGCGATGACCCAAAGGACGGCGGCCATGCGGTTGAAGACGCCGCCGATGATCAGGAGCACGAGGCGTTCGGGGCGCTCCATGAATCCGACTTTGCAGAGCGGGATCAGCGACTCGGCGCGGGCGCGCGCGTAGCTGACCATCACGGAGCCAGCGGTCGCGACGGCGGCGAGTACGACGTAAGGAGTTCGGCCGCTGACGGAATAGTAGACGAGCAGGCCCATGTACAAGGCCATGTCGGCGTAGCGATCCAGCGTGGAATCGTAGAACGCGCCGAACGCAGTGACGCGGTTCTGGCGGCGCGCGACCTGGCCGTCGAGCATGTCGAGGAAGCCGGCGAAGAAAATAATGAGCGCGCCGGTGAAGAAATGGCCGATGGCGAACATCGCCGCGGCTACGAAATTGACGACAAGCCCGAGGAAGGTCAGGAAATTAGGGTTTACGCCTGTCGCGGCGAGTGCTCCCACGATTTTGTCCAGCAGCCATTTGCTTCCTGTGCCGATGCCGCCTGTAAGCGTAGCCATGCGTAATTTGCGTTCCCGGCGCGATAGTCCGGAACTATCTCAATCGATTGCGCTTTCGGTGTTTTGAAATCCTACACCAGCGGGGATTTCGCCGCAAACCGGCCACATTGGTTTCATCGGCGCGGGCTGGCTCGATGCAACTTTTCAATTTCAGCTATCGGAGGTTTGTTCTTGACCGCTACAATACTGCATCTTAGAGTCACTGGCAGACGTCCCTCGAGCCCAACAAAAATATGATGAACGATCTGAACCGCCGCGATTTTCTATTGCGTTCGTGTAGTAGCCTCACTGGAATCTGGATCTCCTCGAATTGGCCCTCGCTCCTCTCCGCCGCTACGCACGCCCGCCAGGCAGTACAAGCTCCCGAAGCAACGAAGTTGAGTTTTTTCACTCCGGCGCAAGCGACGGAGATCGACGCGATCTGTGCGCGGATTATTCCGACGACGGAAACGCCGGGAGCGCGCGAAGCAGGCGTCGTGTATTTCATCGATCGCGCTCTGACGACGTTTGCCGTCGATCAACAGAAGGATTATCGCGAAGGGCTGCCGGAGTTTGAGGCGCGCGTCCACGAAATGTTTCCGACGGTGGAACGATTCTCGAGCGCGACCCCCGAACAGCAGGACGAAGTTCTGCACTCGTTCGACGATCCTGACGCGAAGCCGTCGCGGCGGCCGTATCGTCCGCGTAAGGGCGCGAACAGTTTTTTTGAGACGGTGCGCATGCACACGATTGTGGCGTTTCTTCTCGATCCGGATGCAGGCGGCGATCCCAAAGGATTGGGCTGGACCGTCATCGGGCGTGAGCGCGAGCACATGTTTCACTCGCCGTTCGGCTTCTACGACAAGGATTATGCGGGCTGGCGGCCGATCAGTCCGGCGGCGGGTAAGGGGCAGTCATGACGCTCGACATGCCGAAGTACAAGACATCGGATGAAGTGGATTTTGTCGTCATCGGGTCGGGCGCGGCCGGCGGGATCATCGCGAAGGAACTTTCGCAAAACGGATTTCGCGTTGTGGTGCTGGAGCAAGGTCCGTACCTGACCGAAGCAGACTTCTCGCACAACGAAGTCAAAGTTCTCAACGAAGATTTGCTGACGAATCATCCGAAGCAGCAGCCGAACACGTTTCGCAAAACGCCGGGCGAGGTCGCGAAGACGCAGCGGGCGATCGTCTACGGGCGACTTGTCGGCGGGACCAGCGTGCACTTCACGGCAAATTTCTGGCGACTGCACGAAATTGATTTTGTGGAGCGCAGCAAGATCGGGCCGATCGCGGGCACGGGTTTTACGGATTGGCCGATCACGTATTCCGATCTGGAGCCGTATTACACGAAGGTCGATTGGGAAGTTGGCGTGTCGGGTCTAGCGGGCGCGAGTCCGTTTGATCCGCCGCGATCGAAACCGTATCCGATGCCGCCGCTGCCGACGAAATCGTCGGGCGTGCTGCTCGAAAGAGCCGGACGAAAACTAGGATGGAATCCATTTCCTGCGCCGATGGCGATTCTGTCGCAGCCGCGCGCGGGGCGTAGCGCTTGCGTGAATTGCGGATTCTGCCTGGGATTCGGCTGCGAAGTGGAGCGAAGTCGAGTTCGCTTGCGGCCATGATTCACGTCGCAGAGAAAACGGGTCGCTGCGAGATTCGGCCGAATTCGTACGTACACAAGATCGAAGTCGATGCGAATGGGCGCGCGACCGGAGCGATTTATTTCGACGCCGAGCGCAACGTACATTTGCAGAAGGCGAAAGCTGTGCATTTCGGCGAACGGCGCCGAGATCCTCGCCTGCTATTGCTTTCAGCAAACAAGCAATTTCCGAATGGGCTGGCGAATTCGAGCGGGCTTGTGGGCAAGTATCTGATGCTCAATTCCGGCGCGGTTTCCATTGGGGTGTTCGAGGAGCCGCTCAACGACTACAAGGGATTTGCAGTAAGCCGCATCATTCATGATTTTTACGAGCTCGATGCGCAGAAGGTTGGCTTCTACGGCGGTGGTGGAATCGATGCGCGATTCGATCTCACGCCGATCGGATTTGCCGCCGGCGCGCTGCCTCCGGGAACGCCACGCTGGGGCAAAGGTTTTAAGGATGCGATCGCGCATAACTTCACGCGGACGATGGAAGTGATGTCGCACGGTACGTCGCTGGATATGCGCACCCAGCGCCGCACCTAGCGGCGCTTTTTTTTGGTGCCGCTTGAATGGTCGTCTACGAAGTGGACTCCCTTGCACCGGCCGCACTGCTGGCAGTGGTGATTTTGCCTTTTGCATAGTTCGACGCAGGCGCGAACGCCAAAAATTGTTGACAATCATGTCGACAATTCACACAATCGGCCGGCGAAAGACCCATGATCAAACGTTTACTCATTCTGATTGCGTGCGCGCTAAGTGCGGCGGCAGCGACGGCGCAACAGTTTCCCACCAAGCCGGTGCGCATCATCAATCCATTCGCTCCGGGCGGCGCGACCGACATCATTGCGCGACACGATGGCGCAAAAGCTTGACGGAGGCATGGGGCCAGGCGGTGGTCGTGGAGAACCGCGCCGGCGCGAGCGGCGCCATCGGCGTCGAGATGGTGGCGAAGAGCCCGCCCGACGGCTACACCCTGCTCATCGCGACGCAAACCACACATGCGGCCAACCCCGCGCTTTACCCGAAGCTGCCATATGACGCGGCTAAAGACTTCGCGCCGCTGACGCTGGCCGGCTCAACGCCGCTGGCGCTGATGGTGCACCCGTCACTCGCCGGTCTCGAGCGTGAAGGAGCTGCTCGATTTCGCGAAGAAGAATCCGGCCAAGCTGGTGTACGCCTCGGGCGGCAACGGCACGTCACAGCATCTGACGACCGAGCTGATGAAGAGCATGAGCAGCACCTACATGCTGCACATCCCATACAGAGGTGCCGGCCCGGCGATGACCGATCTGCTCGGAGGGCAGGTCGACCTGATGTTCGACAACCTGCCGACCGCGCTGCCGCACATCAAGGCCGGCAAGCTGCGTGGCCTGGCGGTCAGCACGGCAGTGCGCTCGTCGCTGGCACCCGAGTTGCCGACGATGGCCGAGGCCGGCCTCCCGGGCTTCGAGCTGTCGACGTGGTTCGCGTTTTTCGCTCCGGCTGGAACGCCGCGCGCGATCGTCGACAAGATCTCCGGCGACATGCGGCGTGTGCTCGCGCAGCCGGACATGCAACGAACGATTGGCTGCTATCGGCGTCGACATAAAAGCCAGCACGCCCGATGAGCTTGCAGCGTTTCAACGCGCCGAGCTCGCGAAGTGGGGAAAAATCATCAAGGACTCGGGCGCGAAAGTCGATTAGCTAGATTACATAACAGGAGGAGACATGCGGATTTTGCGAATCGTTTTTTCGTTGTTCTTGCTCGCCTTTGCGTCAAGCGCGCTGGCGCAGGTCAAGCTGACGTTCTGGAGCCACTGGGCGGCGGAGAAGATCAAGCGCGACTTCGTCGAGGACGCGATCAAGCGCTTCGAGGCGGCGAATCCGGGCGTGAAGATCGAGGCGCAGTGGTACGAGAAGACCGCGCTGTATGCCGCGCTCAAGACCGCGCTGCGCGCCGGCACGGCGCCGGACATCTTCTACGCCGAGCCCGACCAGGTCGAGTACATGGAGAACGGCGCTGCTGCTCGACCTGTCGTCGCTGAATTGGCCGGCATCGAGCCGTGGGCCAAGGAAATCTGGTCCTACAAGGGCAAGCCATATGGCTTGCCGCTCGAGGCATCGACGGTCGAGCTCTACTACAACAAGAAGCTGATGAGCGGACCTCGGCGTCAAAGTGCCTGCGAACCTGCAGCTCGATTCCGCGGCGATGATCGATCTGTCCAAAAAGTCGCGCGCCAAGAACATGACGCCGATGGCGCTCGGCGTCGGCGATCGTCCGTTTCCCGGCGCTTATCTGGCGCAGGAATCGATGCTGAAGAAGCTCGGCATCGCAGGAATACGACAACCTGCTCAAAGGCAAGCTGTCGTGGACCGACCCGCGCGTCGCTCGATACGCTGCGCATGATCCGCTCGTGGACCGAGGCGGGCATGCTGCCCACCACGTTTACGACGCTCAAGCTGGGCGAGGCGCACACCTATTTTCACACCAACCCGGGCGCGGTGATGATGCTGATCGGCAGCTGGTACACCTCGCGCGCATTCAACCCGCCCGACCAGGGTGGGCCAGCCGACGAATTTCCCGCTCGGCATCATGAAGTTTCCGGCGATCCCGGGTGCGGCGTGCAACGAGTGCCGAACGCTTTCGGTGCAGCGGCAGCTATGTCGCCAATGCCGCCACCAAGCATCCCAAGCAAGCGATCGCATTCCTGAATTCGTTCGCCACGCCCGATGCAGCCAATCGCTGGCTGGAGAATGTGCTGGTGCAAACCGGCATCAAGGCCGACTACACGAAGGTCTGCGGACCGCACGCCGGCTATTTCCGGAGCTGCAGGCTACCAGCGTAGGCGCAAGTACTACTTCGGGGTGCCGGTGCAGATCATGCAGGGCAAGCCGAAGGAAGTCTTTACGCAGATCTTCAACAACGCATTTCCTGCGGGCAGCATCAGCGTGGAAGACGCCGTCAAGCAGATGAACGCCGCGTTTGGCAAATAGCGGCAAATAAGCGGCAAATAAAAATTGAGCAGCAGCATTGCGGGGAGCGCGGCGACCGCACGCACGCTCCCTTTACTCTCGGCGGAACGGCAGCCCTGGGGCGCGATCCTCGCGTTCCTGCTGCCTGCGTTCACGATCTATACCGCGCTGACGGCCTATCCGGTGCTGCGCACCTTCTGGAACAGCTTCCACAAGGTCTTGCCGAAGAGCGAATACTTTGTCGGGCTCGCCAATTACGCCGCGCTCGCCCAGGACGACATTTTCTGGCGCGCGGTTCAGGAACACGTTCATCTGGGCATGTGTTTCGCCTCTGGCCGAGATCGCGATTGCACTGCTGCTCGCGCTGGCGCTGTACGCAAAGATTCCCGGCATGCGGTTCTTCCGCATTGCGTGGTTCACGCCAGTCCTGATGTCGTACGTGGTGGTCGGCATCATTTGGGTCTGGATCTACAACTACGACTGGGGTGCGGTCGAACGCGATCCTGCGCTCGCTCGGTCTGGAGCGCTACGTGCAGGCGTGGATCGGAGATCCGAAGATCGCACTGCCCTCGCTGATCCTCGTCACCACTTGGATGTGGACCGGCTTCAACATGGTCGTGCTGCTGGCGGCGCTGCATTCGCTGCCGTCGGAAGTGATCGAGGCGGCCGAGCTCGACAACTGCGGCTGGGGCGCCAAGCTCTGGCACATCATCATTCCGCTGGTCAAGCCGACGCTGCTGAACCTGCTGGTGCTCTCGTTCATCGGCAAGATGAAGATTTTCGATCTGGTATGGATCACGACCAAGGGTGGCCCGCTATGGGCCACTGAAACGGCGTCGACCTATACCTACAAGCGCGCGTTCGAATGGACCAGTTCGACCTCGGTTATCCCTCGACGATCGCTGCGGTGTGGTTCGTCTTCGTGCTTGCTGCGGTACTCGCTCTGACCTGGCTGTTCCGGCAACGCGACCAGCTCGAGTACTGAATGATTACCCGGGCGTTTCTATTCGTCGTGGTCGCGCTGTATACGGCGTTCGCCGCCGGCCCGTTCCTGTGGGTGGCGACGCTGTCGCTGCGCACGACCACCGAAATCTCGCTCGATCACTACGCCTGGCCCGAGATCTGCACTGGGAGAAGTTTCCGCATGCCTGGTTCAACTCGAACTACCAGCGTGTACTTCGAGAACAGCGCGCTGGTCGTGGTCTCGGCAGTGTTCGTGCTGACGCTGATCGGCTCGATGGCCGCGCACTGTTTCGCTCGCTACCGGTTCCGGATCAACCGCCTGCTGTACTTCGTCATCTTCTCGGCGATTATTTTCCCGCCGCAGATCACGATCATCGCGATGTTCCAGATCCTGGTTGACTACGGTCTCTACAACAGCCTGATCGGGCTGACGCTGGTCTACATCGCGGTGCAGCTGCCGCTGACGGTGTACATCCTCGAAAGCTTTTTCGCGCGCATCCCGGCTGACTTGTTCGACGCCGCACGTATCGACGGCTACCCCGAGTGGCAGATCTTCTGGAAGGTGAGCCTGCCGATCGCGCTGCCGGCGATCGCCACGACCGTGATCCTGAACTTCGATCCTGCTGTGGAACGAGTTTCTGTATGCGGTGGTGCTGATCACCGACGAAGCGAAGCGCACGCTGCCGCTGGGAATCCAGCGCTTCATGGGCGATCAACTGGAAGACGTCGGAATGATCGCGACCGGTCTGATGATCGCGATCATTCCCGGTCGTGGTGATCTACCTGTTCTTCTCCGAGAAGCTGATCCAGGGGATGACAGCCGGGGCGGTCAAGTAGATGGCAACCGTCGCGCTGAAGGACCTCACCAAACGGTACGCAGGCTCTGACCTGCTCGCAGTGGACGCCGTCAATCTGGACGTTGAACACGGTGAATTCATGGTGCTGCTGGGCCCATCGGGCTGCGGCAAGTCGACCACCCTGCGGATGATCGCCGGGCTGGAATCGATCAGCGCCGGCAGCTTGTCGATCGATGGCAAGCGTGTCAACGACGTCCCCGCCAAGGACCGCGATATCGCGATGGTGTTTCAGAGTTATGCGCTTTATCCGCACATGTCGGTGTTCGACAACCTGTCCTTCGGGTTGCGGCGACGCGACTTCGCGAGAAGCGAGATCGACAAGCGGGTCAGGGATGTCGCCGCGACGCTCGGCCTGGCCGAGCTGTTGAAGCGCAAACCGCACGCGTTGTCGGGCGGACAACGCCAGCGCGTCGCGCTCGGACGGGCGATCGTGCGCGACCCAAAGGTTTTTCTTTTCGACGAGCCGCTCTCCAATCTCGACGCGGCGCTGCGCGTCGGCATGCGCGGCGAGCTGATCAAGCTGCACCATCGGCTGGGCGCCACGATGATCTACGTGACGCACGATCAAGTGGAAGCGATGACGATGGGTGATCGCATCTGCATCATGAACGGCGGCAAGGTCGTGCAGATCGGTTCACCGCTTGAGGTGTATCGCGATCCTGCGGACATGTTCGTCGCATCGTTTCCTCGGCAGCCCGCCGACCAACCTGCTGCCCGGCCGATTCAACGACACGCACCTGGTAGTCGGTCAGACGCATCTGCCGCGTGCCGCGGAATGCCAACGCTGAACAGGTCATCTTCGGTATCCGGCCGGAAGACATTCGCATCGACGGCGCCGCACCGCACGCATACGGCGAAGTCCTCGCCGTCGAGCCGCTTGGCGCGGAAACGATCGTCAGATTCCGGTTGCCCGACGTCCCGAACGACGTGCTGGTGCGCGGCCCGCGCAGCGTCGCGGCCAAGGTCGGCGATCGCGCGCCGATCGCCTTCGATCTGACCTCCGCGCACCTGTTCGACCCGATCACCACTGAACGCATCGCGTAACTAGGAACGAACACGTCATGCTCAACCCCCCTGCCCTCATGGTTCGCCGCAACTTTCGTTCGACCATCGGACGCTCTCGTCAATCGATTGCGCGACTCACCGACCGGATGGGTCGTCGACGCCAATGGACGACGCGGCGCGCTCGACTACCGCGTGCGCCCGATGACCAGTGCAATGCGTTTTTGCGGCGTCGCGCTGACCGTTCAAAGTCGGCCGCGCGACAACCTTGCTCCGTACGCAGCCATCCGCTACGCAAAGCCGGGCGATGTGATGCTGATTTCGACCGACTGCTACGAAGAAGCCAGCGTCGCGGGTGACGTGCTGCTGGGGATGGCGAAAAACCAGGGCGTCTGTGCGCTGGTCACCGATGGCCTGGTGCGCGACATCGACGGCCTGAATGCAGTCGGCATTCCGGTTTTTGCGCGTGGCTTGTCGCCGAATTCGCCGCATAAGGATGGCCCAGGGAAGATCGGACTGCCTATCTACGTCGGTGGCGTGATGGTCAACTCAGGCGATGTGGTGATCGGCGACAAAGACGGCGTGGTGGTTGTCGCGCGCGAAGCGCTTGAAAGTGTGCTCGGCGCGCTCGCCGATGTGAAGGCCAAGGAAGACAAGATGGAAGCGCTGGTCGCCAAAGGCGCGACGCTTCCGCCCGGCTTCGAGGAATTACTTGCCGAGAAGGGCGTGCAGTACCTTGATTGATGAAAAAGGTCCTGTACTTGTCGCACGCAACGCCGGAGGTCTATTCGATCATCCGCGCGACGATGCCAGCAGAGTTCGAGCTAGTAACGCTCGACCTTAACAGCGATGATGAGCGGTGCCATCGTATTGCCGAGTGTGAGGTGGTCATCGTTGCCGCCACTCCATTGCGCAAGCCAGTCATCGCTGCCGCGAAGCATCTCGAGCTGGTGCATCACCAGGGGGTCGGCTGGCAGGACACGACTGATCATCAAGAGCTGAAGTCGCGCGGCATCGCGCTCGCGCTGACCCCTGAAGGCACCACAGTCGGCGTGGCAGAGCACACGGTGCTGATGATCCTGGCGGCGCTAAAGCTGCTGCCGTTCGCCGACAGCGAACTGCGCCAGGGCCGCTTTCATGTCAACGCGCTGAGACCGATATCGCGCGAATTGAGCGGAATGACAGTTGGCTACATCGGAATGGGCCGCATCGCGCAGGCCGTGGCGCAGCGCCTGGGCGCGTTTGGTACGCGAGGGATTTTTTTCGATCCGGGCGTGTCCACGGCAGACGGACTGCAACGCCGGCCTTTCGATCAAGTGCTGCAGGCGGCCGATGTGGTCACGCTGCATCTGCCACTGACCGCAGAGACACGTCATCTGATCGGCGCCGCTGAAATCGCTCAGATGAAGCGTGGCGCGTATCTGGTCAACACCGCGCGTGGCGGACTGGTCGATGAAGCGGCGCTGGTCATGGCGCTCGAGTCCGGGCACCTGGCGGCCGCGGCGCTCGATGTGTTCGAGACCGAACCGCTGCCTGCCGGTCATCCCTTAACGCAGCTGAAGAATGTCGTGCTGACACCGCATATCTCGGCCGGCACGCGCGACGCACTGCAAACAAAAATGCGCTCACTGTTTTCCAATGTGCAGCGCTTCTATCGCGGTGAGCCGTTGCAGAACCGCGTGTTCTGAGTGCACGGATGATCGACCGCCACGCTCATCAAAAACTTTGTTTGCAATGACACCGACGTTGCGCGTTGCGATGGCGGGAGCGGGCTTCGCGAGTGGCCTGCACCTGGCGGGCTGGAAGCGCGTTGCCAATGCCGAAGTCGTCGCGATCTGCGATCCGAGCCAGGAGAAGGCCGCCCAACGCGCGCGCGAGTTCGGTGTCGACTCGGTGTTTCACGACGCCGCTGCAATGCTCGCCGAGGTCAAGCCCGACGCGCTCGACGTCGTCGCGCCGATGCACGTGCACGTTCCGTTGTGCCTGCTCGCCGCCGATCGCGGCGTTCACATCCTTTGTCAGAAGCCGCTGGCGCCAAGCCTTGCCGAGGCGAAGGATTTGTCGCGCGCGGTTCACGGCAAAGTGCGTCTGATGGTGCACGAGAACTGGCGCTTTCGCGCACACTACCGGTTACTTCGGAGCTGGCTTGACGCCGGCGTTCTCGGCGAGCCGGTGTCAGCCGTCATGCAAGTGCATTCATCGGGGCTGCTGGAAAACGAAGCGGGCGTCCTGCCCCAATTGGTGCGCCAGCCATTTTTTGCACAACTCGAGCGGCTGTTGATCGGCGAGTTGTTGATTCATCACCTCGACGTGCTGCGTTGGCTGCTCGGCCCGCTGCGTGTCGCCGCCGTCAGAACCGGCCGGCTTTGCGCACAAGTGAAAGGCGAAGATCACGCGGTCATTCTGCTCGAAGGACGAGGGCGGTGGGCGCTGCTGGACGGCAACTTGGCGACAGCTGGCGCGCCGCCGACCCCGTCGGATCGCCTTGAACTCGTCGGCACGAAGGGCACGGCGCTGTTCGAAAACACCACTCTGCGCCTGCACGGTGAGCGAGAAGAAACGGTCGAGTTCGATCTCGCCGCCGGCTATGGCGACAGCTACGGCGCTGCCATCGCGCATTTTGCGAGCGCACTGGCGTCGGGAGCTGCGTTCGAGACCGACGTGGACGAGAACCTGCACACGCTGGCCCTGGTCGAGGATGCGTATACAACCGCGCGCCCGCTGCAAGTCACATGAAGGTTGCCGAACTCGACACGCTTGACCCGCTGCAACAGGTCGTCGCCGCTTTGCAGGAAGACATCGTTCTCGGGCGCCTGGGGCCTGGCGCGCGGCTGGTCGAAGAAGATCTCGCCGATCGATTGCACACCAAACGGCACGTGTTGCGACAGGCATTCATCGAGCTCGAGCGCTTCGGTCTGGTGGAAAGGAAGCGCAATCGCGGCGCTGCGGTTCGTCAGCTCACGCTGGAGGATGTCACTCAGATCTATGCCGTGCGCGCGATACTCGAGCGCGCCGCCGCGGCGCAGATCCCGCTGCCGATGCCAAAGGTAAAGTTAAAGGCGATCGTGAATGCTCAGCGCGGCCATGACCGGGCAGTGCAAGCCGGTGATGCGAAAGCAGTATTCCGCGCCAACTTTGATTTTCATTTTGCCTTATTCGATGCGTGTGGCAATCCTTATCTGGCCTCCGCAATCGATGACTTCCGCAAGAAAACGCACGTCGTATGGTCGTACGCGATCGTAAGGCCCGAGTACTTTCGCAATGCTCAACGCGAACACCAGGCGATGCTGAAGGCAATTCGGGACTGCGATCGGAAGCAACTGATCGATCTTTGCACCGCGCACCTCAACATCTCGCGCCGCGCCTATGTCGAGACCCGCAGCCTGCGGCTCGAGCGTTAGCGCTGAATTCGAGAACGACTATGGCCGCACTTCTAGGTTGCATTGCCGACGACTTGACGGGTGGCACCGATCTTTCGGGCATTCTCGTCAACAACGGCATGCGGACCGTGCAGATGATCGGCGTGCCCGAAGGTCCGTGGCCGGTGAATGCCGATGCGGTGGTGGTTGCACTGAAATCTCGCACCATCCCCGTAGACGACGCAGTGACGGAGTCGCTCGCGGCGCTTCGATGGCTGCAGGCGGCTGGATGTGTTCAGTATTACTTCAAATACTGCTCGACCTTCGACTCGACGCCCCGCGGCAATATCGGCCATGTCGCCGAGGCATTGATGGATGCGCTCGGCACCGAGTTCACGATCGGGTGTTCCGCATTCCCCGCCACGCGTCGGACGATTTATCAGGGCTATCTCTTCGTCAACGGTGTCTTGCTGAACGAGAGCGGGATGCAGCACCATCCACTGACGCCGATGACGGATGCGAACCTGGTGCGCGTTCTGCAACAGCAAACCAAGAGGAAAGTCGGGCTGGTGGACTACGGTGCCGTCAGCAGTGGCAGCGTCGCAATCGCGGAGCGGTTCGCACGGCTCCGTCACGATGGGTACGGATTGGCGATCGTCGATGCGATTTCCGACGCCGATCTCGCCGAGATCGGCATGGCAGCGGCGGACTTGACACTGGTGACCGGAGGCTCGGGCCTCGCGCAAGGGCTTCCGCAAAATTTCAGACGGCGTGGTTTGTTGAACGCCTCTGTCATAGAGGACGAAGCGTTGGCCCCCGGTGGCTTCAGGGCAGTCATCGCCGGCAGCTGTTCGACGGCCACGCGAAATCAGGTCGACGTCATGCGCGCGCGGCATCCTGCGTTTCGAGTCGATCCTCTTGCATTGGCGAATGGTGACGACGTTGTCGCAGCCGCTGGAAAATGGGCCGCTGCACGGCTCGGCGCCGAGCCCGTTCTGATCTACGCGACAGCGCCGCCAGAAGAAGTGCAGTCCACTCAGGCAACGCTCGGCGTCGAAAAATCGGCCGCACTGATCGAGCAGGCACTCGCGGCCATCGCAAAGACACTCGTAACGCTCGGCGTGGGCCAATTAATCGTCGCCGGCGGTGAAACATCGGGTGCCGTGCTGCACGCTCTCGGCGTGAAACGCTTGACGATCGGCCGCGAGATCGATCCTGGCGTGCCATGGACGACGACAACCCTGCAGACGCCAAACCGCCAGCCAATGGCGCTTGCGTTGAAATCCGGTAATTTCGGCAGTCCCGATTTCTTTCTGAAAGCCTGGGCGAAGCTGGTCCCGACCTCATGAGCAAGTCCGCAAACGAGCAACTGCTGCGCGAGCGCATCGTGAATCACGGCCGCTCGCTTTTCGATCGGGGATTGGCCGCCGGCAGCAGCGGCAACATCAGTGCGCGTCTCGATGATGGCTGGCTGTTGACGCCGACGGACTCATGTTTGGGCCAGCTTGATCCAGCGCGGCTGTCCAAGCTGGATTGGAATGGAAAGCTGCTCAGTGGAGACCCGCCTTCGAAGGAGGCGTTTCTGCATCGCGTGATGTACGGCGAGCGCGCCAGCGCCAACGCGATCGTTCATCTGCACGCGACATATTCGGCTGCCGTGTCGTGCATGGACGGACTCGACCCTGAAAACTGCCTGCCACCGTTGACGGCCTACTTCGTGATGAAGGTCGGGCGGTTGCCGCTGATTCCCTACCATCGCCCCGGCGATGCTGCGCTCGCTGAAGCAATACGCGAGCTGGCTCGCACGCACTCGGCGTTGTTGCTCGCCAATCACGGGCCGATCGTCTCGGCAGTCACGCTTGAAGGGGCGGTCTACGCGACGGAGGAGCTCGAGGAAACGGCCAAGTTGTTCCTGTTGTTGCGCGGTGCGCCGGTTCGCACGTTGACCGAGGCGCAGATCGCCGAGCTGCGTTCTGTCTTCGAACTCAAACACTAGATCGATGCCCAAATTCGCTGCCAACCTTGGAATGATGTTCACGGAGCTGCCTTTCGAACAACGGTTTGCGGCCGCGGCTCGCAACGGTTTCAAGGCGGTGGAGCTTTTGTTTCCGTACGACCACGCGCCGGGCGATATCGCGAAGTGGCTCGCTGACAGCGGGTTGCAGAACCGAGGGCTCAACCTGTGGCCAGGCAACTTCTCCACCGGCGAGCGCGGTTTGGCATCGCTGCCCGGCCGGGAACGCGAATTTCGCGACGCGGTAGCGCGTGCGTTGGAATATGCCGAAGCAACCTCGACTCCAACGCTGCACGCGATGTGCGGGCTCGTTCCGGCTGGAGGCGATCGCGCCGCGCACCGCACCGTGTACATCGACAATTTGCGATTTGCCGCACGCGAGCTCGCCAAGAGCGGACGCACGCTGCTGATCGAGCCGATCAACCCGCGCGATTTTCCGGGCTACTTCCTGAACACGCAGGCCGACGCGCATGCGATCGTCAAGGAAGTGGACGAACCCAACCTCAAGGTACAGATGGATTTTTATCACGCGCAGATCGTCGAAGGCGATCTCGCGATGAAATTCAGGAAGTACTTCGACAACATCGCGCATGTGCAGATCGCGGATGTGCCCGATCGCCATGAACCCGACCAGGGCGAAGTGGATTACAGGTATTTGCTTCGCCTGCTGGACGAGATGGGTTACGCAGGATGGGTCGGGTGTGAATACCGTCCGCGCAACGGCACGGAAAAAGGATTGGGCTGGATGCGCCGTCTATCGGCAGTGGCCGTCGAATGAAAGTCCTCATCACCGGCGGCGCCGGATTCCTCGGACGGCGCCTGGCTGCGAAGCTGCTGGAGCGCGGCACGCTCGCAGACTCGGACGATACCCAGCGCGCCATCGAGCAGATAGTTTTGGTAGATGTCGTGAAAGGAGAGCCATTTACAGACGCGCGCGTTCAACAGGTCACCGGTGACGTCAGCGATCCCGATTTTTTGGCGAGGGCGATCGATTCGGATACGAGTTCGATTTTCCATCTCGCCGCTGTCGTCAGCGGTCAGGCGGAGGCCGACTTCGAATTGGGAATGCGCATCAACGTCGACGCGTCCCGGCAATTGCTCGACCTCTGTCGGCGACTGGGGCACCGCCCCAAGTTCGTGTTTGCAAGCTCGGTGGCTGTGTACGGCGGCGAGCTGCCCGCGATGGTGTTGGACACGACTGCGCTTACGCCGCAGTCTTCCTATGGAACACAGAAAGCGGTGGTCGAGCTTTTTGTCAACGACTACACGCGCAAAGGCTTTATTGACGGCCGCGTGTTGCGGCTGCCGACGATCTGCGTGCGGCCGGGACGCCCGAACGCTGCCGCTTCATCGTTTGCGAGCGGCATCATTCGCGAGCCATTGAACGGTGAGCCGGCCGTCTGCCCGGTCAAGGCAAACACGCGCTTATGGCTGCTGTCACCAGCGACGGTCACCGAGTCGCTGCTGTTCGGGCACGATGTCGCAGGCGGAACACTCGGGGCGAATCGAAACATCAATGTGCCGGGCCAGTCGTTGACGGTCGGTGACATGGTCGCCGCCCTGGAGCGCGTCGCGGGAGCTGACGTCGTCAACCGGATCCAGTGGCAACCTGATGCACGGATCGAACGTATCGTGTCAACCTGGCCGGGGGAGCTTGACACGAGAAAAGCGCGCGCCCTCGGCTTTCCGTGCGACGAAAACTTCGAAGTCGTCATTCGCCAATACATACGGGACGAAATGACCGACCAGCGCTGAACGCAGCGCGCTAGCTGCGCTTCGGAGCCTTCAGCGCTGCATCGATCAATGCGTCGGCCACCCAGCGCGTGGTGGCCTGGACTTCGCGATCGCTGCAGCCCCAGATGTCCTTCAGTACGACGTAGGGCTCGATTCCGAAGATCAGCGACAAGGCGCACAGCAATCGCCGGTACTCGCTGTGCGGCATCTTCGATTTCAAGGGTGCCGCGGTGCGGCTCAGGATCGCGACGCGATGGCCTCGTCGATAGGGTTCTTCGTCGATTCGCCCGGATCGCTCCAGCGCCCAATGCTCGAGCGATAGTTGCAGCGCAGCGCGCATGTGCGGCTCAAACTGCCTGAAGCGGGGAAACGTCCTGGTAAATAATTCCTGCAGCCGCTCGCGTCCGTCGACCTTGCGCGACTCGAAGCGACGCACAGGTCCCAGGCTCTCGCCGACGATCGCGGAGATCAGCTCACCGCGACTGGCGAAGTAACGGTACGCCGTGGCGCGTGAAACGCCGGCTGCCGCAGCGACCTCTGCAACGGTGACCAGCCGCCCGTCCTCGGCCAGCTTCATCGCCTCCCCCATTAATAACCGATACGTGCGCCCACGGGCGCCCGCAGCCGGACCCGGCGGCGGAACCGTAGCCCGGACGGGGGACTTGATCGGCATAGTTCCTACTGGACGGTAGCGAACCGACTCGGTATCGTAGCCCGATCGATGAGACATGTGTCTCATTTTTTTGTCGGTTCCAAACCCACCGCACCAGATCCCAGATAAGGGACAGCGAAGGAGACATGCGCATTGCCACCTATCGTTGGGGCGGCCGCCGTCACGTCGGCGTGTTGTCGAACGACGCGCGCGAGATCGCCCCGGTGGATCTAAGGCATCGGCAGGACCAAGTGCAGTCGCGCGGCGCGCAGGCCTTGCTGGAGCATCTCGCGGAAGGAAAAGAATTCCCTGCCGTCAACGGAATCAGGCTGCCGATTTCCGCAGTCACGCTCGAAGCGCCGCTGCCGCGTCCGCGGCGCAACCTATGGTGCGTCGGCCGCAACTACCGCGCGCACGCGAAGGAGCTGCAGGGCACCATATTCAAGGACGACGACGGCTCAGCGAAGATCGATCAATGGCCGATCGTCTTTACCAAAGTCCCCGAGTGCGTCGTCGCCGCGGGAGATGCGATCCGCCTTCCCGGCAGGGCCGCATCGGAACAGATCGACTACGAAGCTGAGCTTGCGGTCGTAATCGGTCGCAAAGGCACCAACATTCCGGCGAGCCGCGCGATGGATCACGTGTGGGGCTACACGATCGTCAACGACGTCACTGCGCGCGACGTGCAGATGAGGCATGTGCAGTGGGACATGGGCAAGTCGTTCGACACGTTCTGCCCGATGGGACCGTGGCTGGTCGACGCGACCGAGCTCGACGGGCGGGACACGCGGGTGCGGCTGTGGGTCAACGGGGAGCTGCGACAGGACGCACGCACGGTTGATTTGATCTTCGATATTCCGACGCTGATTGAAACGATCTCGCGCGGCATTACTCTGTACCCAGGCGACGTCATCGCGACCGGCACGCCCGCCGGTGTTGGTATGGGCATGCAGCCACAGTGCTGGCTCAAGGCTGGAGATACGGTGCGCATCGAGATCGACGGCATCGGCGTACTTGAGAACCCTGTTGTGGCGCACTGACCTATGAGCCTGCACTGGATAGACAAAATGGCCATCGAAGTCGACGGCGAAGGCGACCCCGTCGTGATGGTGCACGGGCTCGGCGGAACGACCAACACCTGGACACCGCTGCTGCCGGCGCTGACGAACGCGAAACGCATTCGCATCGAGCTGCCGGGCTCGGGCCGCTCGGATCGCGCGCACGTCTTGCAAGAAAACACCCCGCACAAGGGCCTATTGTCGATGGACCTGCTCGTCGACGCGGTTTTGCGCGTGTGTGCACAACTCGGCGTGTCACGCGCTCACTTTGCGGGTCACTCGATGGGCACCATCGTCTGCCAACACCTAGCGGTGCGTGCGCCTGAGCGCGTGCGGAGCCTCGCTTTGTTCGGCGCGCTGCTGGCCCCGCCGGATGCCGCCCGTCAGGGATTGAGAACGCGCGCCGCGAAGGCGCGCGACGAAGGCATGTTCGGCATCGCCGATGCGATCGTGCAAGCCTCGCTTTCGGCGTCGACCCGCGCGCAGCTGCCGGTCGTCGTCGCTCTCGTGCGCGAGTCGCTGCTGGCGCAGGATCCCGAAGGTTATGCGCGCTCGTGCGAAGCGCTCGCGGCAGCGCAGCCTGCGGCGATCGAGGGCATCGACGTTCCGACGATGCTGGTCGCGGGCGACGAGGATGCAGTGGCGCCCGTACAGGTGGCGCGCGAGCTGGCGAGGCGCCTCGGTGATGCGCAAGTGGAAGTTTTGCCGCGCTGCGGTCACTGGATGACGGCCGAGCGCGCTACCGAATGTCAGTCGCATCTGCGCCGATTCCTCGAGCGCTCGATGGCGACTAGAACGTAGGAGAAAAAATGGCGAACACGTTATTTACCAACGTGCGCATTTTCGACGGCAGCGGCGATCAGCCGTTTGCCGGCGAAGTGCTGGTGCAGGGCAATCACATCGCACGCGTTACGCGCACGGGCACTGGAACATTCGGCAGCGTACGTTCGTTGCCCGCATCGTCGTCCTCCGGAGCAACAATGATCGATGGCGCCGGCAGCACGTTGATGCCAGGCATGGTCGAGGCGCACACGCATTTTTCGTGGAACGATCAACCCTCGCTCGATTCGATCCAGCGCATGCCGGCCGAAGAGCACATCCTGTGGTGCGCACACGTGGCAGAGCGTTACCTGTCGATGGGCTGGACCTCGTGCGTCGGCGCCGCAACGGCGAAGCCGCGGCTCGATGTGGTCATCCGCAACGCGATCGACGCCGGCGAAATCCCCGGGCCTCGCTACATCGCCGCCAGCCAGGAGCTTACGGTGCAAGGCGGCCTCGGCGACAACACGCTGCCGCATTTGCCGCAGGAGGAGTTCAACTTCGGCGCGGTCGTCAGCGGCCCTGAGGAAATTCGCCGCTGCGTGCGCCAGTTCGTCAAGTACGGCGTCGACCAGATCAAGATCAATCTGTCCGGCGAGTACATCGCGGGACTGCCGGCCGAATACACGCCATTTTCGGAAGAGGAAATTGCGATGTGCGTAACCGAGGCCAAACGCTTCGGCAAGCGCGTCGCCGCGCATGCGCGCTCGTCCGAGTCGGTCAAGCAATGCATCCGGCACGGCATCGAAGTGATTTATCACGCGAGCTTTGCCGACGAAGAGGCGCTCGACATGCTCGAAGCCAACAAGCACAAACACTTTGTCGCTCCGGGTCTCGCGTGGCTGGTCAACACGTCGCATCACGCGTCCGAATGGGGCCTGACGCCGGAAGTGACCAAGAAGATGGGCTATCACCGCGAGCTCGAGGTCGCGGTCGAGACGCTGAAGAAGATGATCAAGCGCGGTATCCGCATTCTGCCCGGGGGCGACTACGGGTTCGCGTGGACTCCGCACGGCACGAACGCGAAGGACCTCGAATACTTCATGAAATATCTCGGCATGTCGTCGATGGAAGCGATGCTGTCGGCCACCGCGTGGGGCGCACCGATCATGAAGCTCAACGGTGATGCCGGCCGCGAGCAAATCGGCAAAGTCAGGGACGGCGCGCTGGCGGACCTGCTGCTGATCGACGGCGACCCGCTGGCGGATATCCGCATCCTGCAGGACAAGAAACGAATCTTGGCGGTGATGAAGGATGGCGAGTTCTATCGCGCTCCAGTCCAGCGCGACGCGCGCAGCTCGGCACCTACGCGCTGGCAAGCCGTAGCTGCCTAGGAGAAACGAATGGCCGACTCCGAAGTTCTATTTACCAACGTCAAAATCATCGACGGCAGCGGCGCCGCACCGTACAACGGTGAAGTCCTCGTGCGCGGCAAACGCATCAGCCGCGTGGCGCGCAGCGCTCGCTCGTTCGCGGGCGGCAATGGCACCGTGATTGATGGCGCCGGCGCCACGTTGATGCCGGGAATGGTCGAAGCGCACACGCACTTCGCCTGGAACAATGCCTCGGGACTGTCCGACATTCAGAAGATGCCGGTCGAGGAACACACGCTGTGGACTGCGCGTGTCGCGAAAGTGTATCTCGATCACGGGTGGACTTCGTGCGTCGGCGCAGCGACCGCAAAACCCCGGCTCGACGTGGTCGTGCGCAACGCGATCAACTCGGGATTGATTCCGGGCCCGCGCTATCTGGCCGCCAGCCAGGAGATCACGGTGCCCGGCGGGCTCGGTGACGAAACTCTGCCGCATCTGCCATTTCCCGAGTTCAGCTTCGCGGTCAACGTCAGCGGGCCCGAAGACATGCGGCGCGTCTGCCGGATGTTCCTGCAGTACGGCGTCGACTCGATCAAGCTGAATCTGTCGGGCGACAACCTGGTACCGCACGCGAACGCGAAGACCACGTGGATGACCGACGCCGAAGTGAAGGTCGCCGTCGAGGAAGCGAAGCTGCGCGGCAAGCGCGTGGCCGTGCACGCGCGCAGTGCGGACTCGATCAAGCAGGCCGTGCGGCTCGGCTGTGAAGTGATCTATCACGCCAGCTTCACCGACAACGAAGCGCTCGATCTGCTCGAAGCGAACAAGGACAAGATCTACGTTGCGCCGGGACTGTCGGTGATCTTCAAGCTCCTGTACGAGGGCACGCCGTACGGCATCACTCCCGCTAAAGCGCGTGAGATGGGCTACGAGGAAGAGCTTGGCGCGGCACCGAATCGATGAAAGCGATGCACAAGCGCGGCGTGCGCGTGCTGCCCGGCGGCGACTACGGATTCGCCTGGGCGCCGCATGGCGCCAACGCGACCGATCTGCAGTACTTCGTCAAGCATTGCGGCATGACTCCAATGGACGCGCTGCTCTCCGCGACGCGCTATGGCGGGCAGATCATGTTGATGGGCAACGAACTCGGCGAAGTCAAAGAGGGCTACCTGGCCGATCTGCTGCTGGTCGACGGCGATCCGCTCGCCGATCTTTCGATCCTGCTCGACAAGACGCGGCTGCTGGCGATCATGAAGGACGGCGTATTCCACAAGGCGCCCGATGTTTCCAACAACCGCAGCACGCGCTCGCCTTACTACGCGCCGGCGTTTTCGCCCGTCGCGGCTTGATGCATCGGACACGCAACCTCGTCGCCTGGAGCGCACTCGCGCTGGTCCTGATCGGCCTGTCGATCTGGGGCTTGATCGACAACACGCGTCTGTTTCTGGTGACGGTGCTGAATGGCCTGACGCTGGCATCCCTGTACTTCATCGTCGCCAGCGGGTTCACGCTGGTGTTCGGACTGATGCGCAACGTCAACCTTGCACACGGCTCGCTCTATCTGCTGGGCGGTTATGTGGGCTTCATCGTCGCGGAACAGACCGGTTGGTGGATCCTTTCGCTGGCGGCCGGATTCCTGTCCGCTGCCCTCGTGGGCCTGCTGATTCAGACGGTGATCCTGCGGCACATGCAGGGCCAGGACTTGCGGCAGACGATGGTCACGATCGGGTTATCGATCCTGATCGCCGATCTGCTGTTGTGGACTTTCTCCGCTGAAGTGCATCAAATGGAAGCGCCCGAATGGCTGCGCGGTCCGATTCGCGGTATTCCGATCATCAATGCCTATTCGGCGTATCGCATGAGCCTGCTGGTGCTGGTGTCGTGATCGGCGTTGCATTGTGGTTGTTCCTGAATCGCACCCGCGTCGGCATGATGATTCGCGCCGGCGTCGACGACCGCGCGATGCTGTCGGCTTCGGGTGTCAACGTGAACCTGGTGTTCGCGATCACGTTCGCGATCGGCGCGGGCCTGGCCGGGCTCGGCGGCGTCATTGGCGCGGTCGAGCTGTCGATGGTCCCGGGTGAAGACACGCGCTTTCTTCTTGCGTCGCTGATCGTCGTCATCGTCGGCGGCATGGGAAGCGTCGCCGGTGCCGCGATCGGCGCGGCGATGCTTGGCCTGGCCGAAACATTCGGACTTGCTTACGCGCCGACTTACAGCGTCGTGTTTACGTTTGTGATCCTGATAATCGTGCTGGCGTTCCGGCCGCGCGGGCTTATGGGAAGGCCTGCATGACCCGCGCGGATAAAGCGGTGGGAAGCCGATGAGCGCTTCCGCACGGCCGCTCCGAAGGAAGTGCCCCGTCCCTCACGGAGGGACCGCGCGCAGCGCGAGGGTGCGACCTATGAGCGCAGCGAAGTGGCGGCGCGCGATGGCGACGGGCGCAGTTGCGCCGGCGGTCGCATTGCCGGGGCGCCTGCAGCTCGTTGCGACAACACCGGAGCGCGTGCCGACCCGGGACGGCGGGCCGCTGGAACTGCAAAAGTGGATTAGGGGAATTTCAGCATGGCAGCTGGCCGTTCTCGCTGCGCTGGTTGCCTTTCCGTTTGCTGTATCGCCCTTCATCACGTTCCAGATCGGCGCGCAGACGCTCGCGCTCGGCCTGGTCGCGCTGTCGCTGACCTTTCTCGGCGGCTACGGTGGCATGGTGTCGCTCGCGCAGATGACGGTAGCCGGCATTGCCGGCTATTCCGTGGCCATCCTCGGTTCGAGCAGCGCCGCTGAAATCAGTCTGAACTGGCCCTGGTGGCTGGTCGTGCCGACCGCGGTGCTGATCGCCACCATATGCGCAGCGGGAATCGCCTGGCTGTCGGTACGGACCGAAGGCATTTACACGATCATGATCACTCTCGCGATCGGCGTCGCGTTCTTCTATCTGGTGCTGCAGAACTACAGTCTGTTCAACGGCTGGCAGGGTTTGCAAAAGGTTCATCCTCCGATCGTGCTCGGCGTCAACTGGCGCGACCCGATGCCGATTTACTTTCTGACGCTGGTTTGCGCACTGGCCAGCTATGCCTTCATTTCATACATCGTGCGTTCGCCTTTCGGCGTCGCACTACAAGGCATTCGCGAGAATCCGCGCCGGATGGAGTCGCTCGGCTTCAACGTCGTCGCGCATCGCGTAGCCGCGTACGTCGTCGCAGGCTTCATCGCGGCGATCGGCGGCGTGCTGTTCGTCTGGTACAACGGCCTGATCACTCCAGGATCGGTCAGCACTTCGTGGCTGATCAACATCCTGGTGATCGCCGTGCTCGGCGGCATGCGCCATCCGATCGGTCCGTTTCTCGGCGCGCTGATCTTTGTACTGCTGCAAACGTTCGCGATCGACGTGATCGACCGCGAGCGATTCAATCTCGTGATCGGCGGCGTGTTTCTCGCCATCGTGCTGTTTTCACCTGACGGTCTGCTCGGCCTGTGGTCGTTCGCGCGTACGCGCTTTGCGCAGGCGCGTACGGGCGCAAGTCGAGCAAGTTCCGTTTCCACCCCACCGCGGCCTGCGAGCCGTCATTAGCAATTTATTGGCAACTGAAGGAGACAGTAATGAATAAGAGAGTTTTGATGCGAACGCTGATGGCCACTGCGGTGATCGGCGCGTTTGCAACGACGGCATGGTCGCAGTCGGGCCAGCCTGTGAAGATCGGCGTGCTCGCAACGCTGGAGGGACCGTTTGCAGCAGGCGGAGCCGATGGCATGCGTGGCGCAGAGCTTGCGATTCGCGAGCGCAACGGTGTCGTGGCGGGGCGCAAGATCGAAATGATCAAGGCGTCGTCCGATGCTAAGCCAGACGTTGCGGTGAACTCGGCGCGCAAGCTGGTCGAGCAGGACAAGGTCGATATCCTGGTTGGTCCGTTGTCGGGCGGCGAAGGGATTGCGGTCAAGGACTATTCGAAGACGCAGCCGCAAGTGACATTCATCAACGGCTCGTCGGGCGCGCAAGCCACCACATTGACCAGCCCGTCGCCCAACTTTTTCCGCTTCAATACTGATGGCGGCCAATGGATGGCGGGGCTTGGCAAGGAAGCGATGAAGCGCGGCTATAAGAGAGTGATGGTTATTGCCGAGGACTATTCGTTTCCGTACTCACAAGTGCAGGGCTTCATGACCGAGTACTGCGCCGCCGGTGGCAAAGTTCCGGTCAAGGCGTGGGTTCCACTGGGTGGCAAGGACTACTCATCGGTCATTGCACGCGTACCGAAAGATATCGACGCGCTGGTCGTTGTCCTTGGTGGCGCGGACGCGGTGAACTTCCTTAATCAATACGAAGCCGCCGGCGGAGACAAGCCGATGATCGGGGGATCGATCACGGTCAGCCAGGACGTTTTGAACTACCGCGGCAAGCGGCGCGATTCTCTGGTCGGCACCCTGTCCGCCGGTCCAAACGCCGACGCGATCGACACGCCTGAATACAAGGCCTTCGTCGCGAGCTACAAGAAGAACTTCCCGGACGGCTATCCGAGCCCCGGCCTGTTCGCGGTCGCCTACTACATCAACATGAAGGCCGCGCTCGACGGGCTCGAAGCCGTCAAAGGTGACTTGAGCGACGGACAGAAAAAATATCGCGACACCCTGGCGAAGATGACGCTGAAGACACCGGTCGGCGACATCAAGCTCGATGAAAACCGCCAGGCCATCGGCACGACGTTCATTACCGAGGTGGCGAAAGACGCTAAGGGCGGGCTGTACAACAAGGTCGTAGGCAAGACCGACAACGTCACACAGACCTTCGGCCAGAAACCGGCCGACTTCAAGATGGGCTCGCGCGACGTGCCCGACTGCCCGTAGCAGAGCGGAGCGGGCGCGAGTGTTCGGGCCCGCTCCATTTTCAACGGCTGGTTAACGCTCAAGGAGCACCTGTAGTGAGTAGTCGTCCGATGCAGAAATACGAAGGCAGTTGCCATTGCGGCGCGGTGCGCTTCGCGATCGAGACTGACTTTCCGGAACTCACGAGGTGCGATTGCTCAATTTGTCGGCGCAAGAATGCATTGATGGTGAAAGTCCACGAAAGCAAGTTCCAGATCCTGGCGGGCGAGGAGTCGCTGACCGAGTATCAGTTTCATACCCAGACTGCGCGCCACTACTTCTGCAAGACGTGCGGCATTTATCCCTTTCATCGCAAGCGTGTCGCTCCCGACCATCTCGGCATCAATGTCTTCTGCCTGCACGGATTCGAACCGACGGGTATCCCGGTGCGCCAGGCTGTCGGTGCGGCAATGACATGAGCGCAACACGACGCGTTTGATTCGCTAGCCATGTCTGCCGTCATCGAACTTCCTGCTTCCCATCGCGCGCAATCGGCCGCAATGTCCGGCAACGCGCTCGTGCTCGACCGGGTGACACGGCAGTTCGGAGCGTTGCGTGCGATTGAAGACATCAGTTTTAGTGTGCCGGCGGGTGAACGGCGCGCGATCCTCGGCGCGAACGGCGCCGGCAAGACGACTTTGTTCAACGCGATCACCGGCGACTTTCCACCCACGCAAGGGACCGTTCACTTCTTCGGTGAAGACGTGACGCTGTTGCCGCCACACGAGCGAATTCGGCGCGGGCTGCGTCGCACGTATCAATCCTCATTGCTGTTTCGCGATCTGTCGGTGCGAGACAACCTCTTTCTCGCGGTGCGCGGCGGTACGCGCGGGCGCTTCAACATGCGCCGCCCGCAGCGTTCCGATCCGAGCGTGGTCGCGGCCGAAGCGTTGCTGCACCAGGTGCGACTCGATCCCGTTGGCGACACGCCGGTCGCTTCGCTGTCGCATGGGCAGCAACGGCAGCTCGAAGTCGGAATGGCGTTGGCCGGCGCGCCGAGACTGATTCTGTTCGACGAGCCGGCGGCCGGGTTGTCACCGGCCGAACGCCGCGAGCTCGTTGCTTTATTGCGAGCGTTACCGCGGCATCTCGGCTTCGTATTGATCGAGCACGACCTCGATATCGCACTCGGCGTGGCCGAGCGTGTCACGGTGATGCACAACGGGCGCCTGCTGAAGCACGGGTCGCCGCAGGAGATCCAGGACGACGCCGAAGTGCACGCGATCTACATGGGAGCGAAAGGACATGCCGGAGGTGCTCATGTCCACTGAGCCAATTGCCCCCGGCACCTCGGCCCAGGCGCCAGCGCTCGAAGTACGCAATCTCGACGTCTACTACGGCCGCGCACATGCGCTGCAGGACGTGTCGCTGACGCTGAACGCGGGCGTGCTCGGCGTCGTCGGCCGCAACGGCATGGGCAAGACGACGCTGTGCAATGCGATCACCGGTCTCGTACCGGCGCGTGGCAGCGTGAAACTTGCTGGAAAGGAAATTCTCGGGCTTTCGCCCAACGTGATCACCGAGCTTGGCATCGGTTACGTGCCTCAGGGCCGGCGCGTGTGGCCTTCGCTGTCGGTCGACGAGCATCTGCGTCTGGCATCCAAGAGCGCGCGGCAGGGTCCGTGGACCGTCGAGCGCATCTACTCGCTGTTTCCTCGATTGGCCGATCGCCGGCGTAACGGTGGCGCGGAGCTCTCGGGCGGTGAGCAACAAATGCTGGCGATCGGCCGCGCGTTGCTGTTCAACCCGCGCGTGCTGGTGATGGACGAGCCGACCGAAGGCCTGGCGCCGGTGATCGTCGAGCAGGTCACCGCCACGCTGAAGCAACTTGCGCACACGACCTCCGAAGCCGCCGGCATCGCGGTCTTATTGATTGAACAGAACATCGGGGTCGCAGTCGACGCTGCCGACCGCGTCGCCGTGATGGTCAACGGGCGCATCGCGCGCGAGATGTCGAGCAGCGAAATGGCAGCCGATACCGAGTTGCAGCAGCGCCTGCTCGGCGTGCACGCTGCCGCGGAAGAAGCAAAGCCCGACGTACCGGCCCTCACCGCAAACGACGCACCGACACGCGTGCTGACCGTTCGGCGCGCGCATGGAGACGCGATACCGGCATCCGCGCCGACGCAAACCGTGCGCAGCTTCACACACTGGAACGCGATGCAGCCTGAAGTCCCGCTGCACGACCGCGCCGTGCGTGCCTCGCTTCAGGATACGAAAGCTTCGCAACCAACAGTCGAAGCCGCCGCCGAAGCCACCGCCCAGGCATCGTCGAACGCACGCAACGCGCGTGTGTTCGAGTTTCCAGTGGCCAGCAACGCCCAGCGCGCCGCCTACATCGTCGGCACCTTCGACACCAAGGGACGCGAGCTCTTCTTCCTGAAGCAGTGCATCGACAAGCTCGGCTTGCGCACCGTGACGGTGGATCTGTCCACTTCCGGCGCGACATCTACCGCAAACGTCCACCCGCGCGAGATCGCGCGTCACCATCCGGACGGCGAGCGCGCTGTCTTCACCGGCGATCGCGGATCGTCGGTCAGCAACATGGCGATCGCGTTCGAGCGATTCCTGCTTGGGCGGCGCGATCTCGGCGGCATCGTGTCGGCGGGCGGCTCGGGCGGGACCGCGCTCGCGACGCAGGCGATGCGCGCACTCCCGATCGGCATTCCGAAGCTGATGGTCTCGTCGGTGGCTTCGGCTGACGTGCGGCCGTACGTCGGCCCGAGCGACATCTGCATGATGTATTCGGTGACCGATGTGTCGGGTATCAATCGCATCAGCGAGAAAGTGCTGGCGAATGCCGCGCATGCGCTGGCCGGCATGATCGCGTACACGCGCACGGCGACCTCCGACACGAAGCCAGCCGTAGGGCTGACGATGTTTGGCGTCACGACGACGTGCGTGCAGGCGGTAACCAAGCAGCTGCAGAACGAATTCGACTGCCTGGTGTTCCATGCAACAGGTACCGGCGGCCAATCGATGGAAAAGCTCGTCGACTCCAACCTGCTCGCCGGCGTGCTCGACATCTCGACCACCGAAGTGTGCGACGAGATTGTCGGCGGCGTGTTGAGCGCCGGGCCGGAGCGCTTCGATGCATTCGCACGTCACCCGATTCCGTACGTGGGTTCGTGCGGCGCGCTCGACATGGCCAACTTCTGGGCGTTCGATACGGTGCCGGCGAAGTTCAAGGGCCGCAACCTGGTCAAGCACAACGCGAATGTCACGTTGATGCGCACCACGGCCGACGAATGCAGGGCAATCGGCGAGTTCATCGCCACGAAACTGAATCGCATGGAAGGCCCCGTGCGCTTCGTCATTCCGGAAGGCGGCGTGTCGGCGCTCGATGCGCCGGGCAAGGCATTCTGGGATCCGGTGGCCGACAAGGCGCTGTTCACTGCGATCGAGTCCAACTTCCGTCGCGGCCCGCGCCGCATCCTGATCCGCAGCCCTCTGCATCTGAACGATCCGGCCTTCGCGGATCTGCTGGTTACTCAATTTCGCGAGGTGTGGGCTGAAGGCGCCGCCGTCGCACGCACTGCGGTTCATTAAAACCAGACGAAAAACAACACATGCCCCGTATCGCCCGCACCGAAATTCTGAAACGACTGCGCGACAAGATCGCGCGCGGCGAGCCGATCGTCGGGGGCGGCGCGGGAACCGGCTTGTCCGCCAAGTGCGAAGAAGCCGGCGGCATCGACCTGATCGTGATCTACAACTCGGGCCGCTACCGGATGGCAGGCCGCGGTTCGCTCGCCGGCTTGCTCGCGTACGGCAACGCGAACGAGATCGTCGTCGAGATGGCGCGCGAAGTCTTGCCGGTCGTGCGCCACACGCCGGTGCTGGCTGGCGTCAACGGCACCGATCCGTTCATGCTGATGCCGCAGTTTCTGCGGCAGCTCGGCGATCTCGGCTTCTCCGGCGTGCAGAACTTTCCCAGCGTCGGGTTGATCGACGGAACGTTCCGCGCCAATCTCGAAGAAACCGGGATGGGATACGCGCTCGAGGTCGACATGATTCGCGCCGCACGTGCGCTCGACTTGCTGACCACGCCGTACGTGTTCTCCGAAAGCGATGCGCGCGAGATGGCGCGCGCCGGCGCCGACATCGTCGTGTGCCATCTGGGGCTGACGACCGGTGGCGCGATCGGTGCCTCCACCGCGCTGAGGCTGGATGACTGCGTGCCGCGCATCGACGCGTGGTCGGCCGCCGCGCGCAGCATCAACCCGGATGTGATCGTGCTGTGCCACGGCGGGCCGATCGCCACGCCGGAGGACGCAGAGTTCATCCTGCAGCGCTGCCCGCAATGCCACGGCTTTTACGGCGCTTCAAGCATGGAGCGCCTGCCGACCGAAACGGCGCTGACGCACCAGACCAAACGATTTGTCGCCATTAGTAGAAATTCAAAGAGCAAGAGCTTGCAAGGGAGTACGCCATGAGCGGATCTGACTTCGGCATTTTCATCCTCGGCCTAATTAGCGTCGCGATCGTCGTCGCGGTGATCGTGTGGCTGTTTCACTGGCTGTACCTGCGCTCGTCGAAGGAGCGCAGCTTCGTGCGCACCGGCCTCGGCGGGCAGAAAGTCGTGCTCGGCGGCGGCGCGTTCGTTCTGCCGATCGTGCACGACGTGATTCCGGTCAACATGAACACGCTGCGCCTCGAAGTCGCACGCGGGCGCGACAAGGCGCTGATCACGAAGGACCGGATGCGCGTCGACGTGATCTCCGAGTTCTACGTGCGCGTGAAAGCCGATGCTAACGCCGTGGCCGACGCCGCGCAGACCCTGGGCACGCGCACGCTGGAGCCTGAAAAGCTGAAGGAGCTGCTCGAAGGCAAGTTCGTCGACGCGTTGCGCACCGCGGCCGCCGAAATGACGATGGAAGAGCTGCACGAGAAGCGCGGCGACTTCGTCAAGCGCGTACGCCAGGTGGTCGCCGAAGATCTGCGCAAGAACGGACTCGAGCTTGAAGCGGCTTCGCTGACGCAGCTCGACCAGACTGCGATGGAATTCTTCAATCCGAGCAACGCGTTCGACGCCGAAGGTCTGACGCGTCTGACCGAGCAGATCGAGCGGCGCAAGAAGCAGCGCAACGACGTCGAGCAGGACACGATGATCTCGATCCGCAGCAAGAATCTCGAGGCGGAGAAGCTGTCGCTCGATATCGATCGCGAAGCCGAGTACGCGCGCCTGACTCAGGAGCGCGAGGTTGAAGTCGCGCGCGCGCAGCAGCGCACCGAGCTCGCGCGCGAGCGCTCGACCAGCGAGCGCGAAGTCGAGACGTCGCAGATCTCGGCCCGTGAAGCCATCGAAAAGGCGCGCATCGCCACCGACCGGGTGCTCGAGCAGGAGCGCATTTCCAAAGAAGGCGAGCTGCAGGCGCGCGAGATCGAGCGGCGGCAGAACGTGGAGCTGGCGGAGCAACAGCGATCAATTGCAGTCTCGAAACAGAGCAAGGCCGAAAGCGAGGCGCGCGCGGCCGCAGATCAGGCGCGGGCGAAGGCCGTCACCGAAGAGGAACGCGTGTTCACCGCGCGCGAGACCGAAATGGCGGAGCGTCGCAAGCAGATCGACCTGATCGAAGCGTCGAAGGAAGCGCAGCGCGAAGGAATCCGGCTGACGATGGCGGCGGAAGCGGAGAAGATGGCGTCGGCCGATCGCGGCGCGGCTTTACGTTCGCAAGCCGAAGCCGAAGCCGATTCGGACAAGATCCGCACGATGGCACTCAGGATTCGGCACGAGATCGAAGCCGAAGGCGCGCGCCTGATGAACGAGACACACAACATGCTGACGCCCGACGCACGCATGTCGTTGCTGCGCATGCGGCTCGTCGACAAGATGGAAGGCATCATCCGCGAGAGCGTCAAGCCGATGGAGCGCATCGAAGGCATCAAGATCCTGCACGTCGACGGACTCGGCGGCGGAGGCAGTCATGCGAACGGCGACATGGGCGCCGGCCTGGCGGACAGCGTCGTCAACAGTGCGCTGCGCTTCCGCGCGCAGGCGCCGCTGGTCGACCAATTGCTAAGGGAAATCGGAGTGCACGGAGGCGAGCTCGGGCAGATCGCGCAGAGCATGGGCAAGACCGCGTTGCCGAGCGGAAGCAAGAGCGGCGGCGAGTGATGCGCATCGAAAGCGACGAATGATTCGTGTCTACACATCGAGCGTCATCGACGCACCCGCCGCCGCGGTGTGGCAGCAAGTGCGCGACTTCAACGACCTGCCAGCGTGGCACCCGGCGATTGCAGAGTCGCGCATCGAGGCCGGCGCGCCGTCCGACCGCGTCGGCTGCGTGCGCAGCTTCCGCACGCGCGACGGCGGCGTGATTCGCGAACAGCTGCTGACGCTGTCCGACTTCGAATACGAATGCACATATTCGATGCTCGAATCACCGATGGGTGTCGAAAACTATGTCGCCACGTTGAAGCTCACGCCAATCACCGATGGCGATCGCACGTTCGCCGAATGGAGCGCCGAGTTTGATTGCGCACCGGGCCGCGAGCGCGAGTTGACGCAGCAGATCGGCCAGGGCGTATTTCAGGGCGGCTTCGACGCGTTAAAGCAGCGCTTTCTAAAAGCCGCTGCGTAGAGAACGCCCATGTCGCTACAGCGCGTTACGCGGTCGACCGTGATCGACCACCCGATCGAGCGTGTGTGGCCGGTGCTGCGCGACTTCAATTCGCACTGGCAATGGCACCCTGCCGTTGCCGAGAGTCACATCGAAGATGGGCTCGCTGCCGACCAGGTGGGATGCGTGCGCAACTTTCGATTGGCCGACGGAGCTCAACTGCGCGAGCAGTTGCTTGCGTTATCCGATCGCGACTGGATTTCAACCTACTGCATTCTCGATTCGACGATTCCGTTGTATCGCTATGTAGCAACTGTGCGCCTGAAGCGCGTTACCGATCGCGATCAAACGTTCTGGCATTGGGAGTCGACGTTCGCGACGCCTCCCGGTCGCGAACGCGAGTTGACCGAGCAGGTCGGGCACAACGTCTACGAAGCTGGATTCGAGGCACTTCGGACGTATTTGAAATAGCCTAGGTGCGCGGGCCGCGGCACATCCCTCGCGCCGCGAACAGCTTTGCTATTGCGGGGTCGCTGGGTGATCGGAAATTTGCATCCGCCGCGCCAGGTTGATTACACGTCGCCCTACCGCCGCGCTGACCACGCGCACTTTGGCGACCACGGCAACAACGAAGTCGATCGTCGCCTCCGCACTTCGCATGTGTGCCTTCGCGTGCTCGCGATCGATCGCACTCATCTGTACATCGTCTAAGCAGTGACGGATCTGCATGACTTATCCTCTTCAAAGCGTTTGCCTACACAATGACAAGGTAGGGACAGTCAGCGAGAAAATCCAATCGCAAGCGCCGATGCCTTCGATCCGTTTTCCTGATCCGCGCCGTCTTTCCTGGCGCGTAGGACGACGCACCGACCCGAAGACGCCATCCAATGGGATCCGACGCACGTCCGTCGATCCGAGTCCATGGTTCGTTCCGTTACAAACCCTGGCCCCTATCCTCCGATAGGCCCTTCCGCAACCCTGGTAACGGTGCCGCCTGTAAGTTGCACCAGATCTTCGAAGTGAAGACGGAACACTGCATTCGGGGTCCCGGCCGCAGCCCAAATCTCATCGAAGCTACGCAAATCCTCATCGATGATGATGAGCACCGGTTCGGAGTGACCGATCGGGGGCACGCCCCCGATGGCGAAGCCAGTGCGGTCGCGGACAAAGTCGGCGTTGGCGCGTTCAATCGTTTCACCGAGATGCGTTGCGATGATGGACTCATGCACCCGGTTCGTTCCGCAGGTGATGACCAGACACGGGTCGATCGCTGATAGTCGCTCGGAACACCAACGACTTGGCGATCTGCCCTACTGCGCAGCCGATCGCTGCCGCGGCCTCGGCAGCCGAGCGGGTCGATGCCTCAAACTCCATCACCTCGAAGCGCGGGCCGAGCACACCCTGGACTCGCAGCGCAGTGCGATGCGCGGCTGGTTTCATGCGGATAATTCTCCGATAACCTGAGAGGAAGTGGCGACAACGCGCATAAGTAGACGGAGACAACTGATGAAAACGTATCGCATCGCAACCATCCCCGGAGACGGAATCGGCAAGGAAGTGGTTCCTGCCGGTCAGAAAATCATGGAAGCGCTCGCCACATCGAGCAAGGCCTTTCGTTTCGAGTTTGAGAACTTCGACTGGGGCGGCGATTACTATCGGAAGCACGGCGTCATGATGCCGGACGATGGGCTGAATGCGTTGCGAGACAAGGACGCGATTCTGTTCGGCTCTGCTGGCGACCCGCACGTTCCCGATCACATCACGCTGTGGGGCCTGCGCCTGAAAATCTGCCAGGGCTTCGACCAGTACGCCAATGTGCGCCCGACGCGCATCCTGCCCGGCATCGACGGCCCGCTGAAGCGTTGCAAGACCGAGGATCTCGACTGGGTCATCGTCCGAGAAAACTCCGAAGGTGAGTACGCCGGTGTCGGCGGCCGTGTGCACCAGGGGCACCCGATCGAGGCAGCCACCGACGTGTCGATGATGACGCGCGCGGGTGTCGAACGCATCATGCGCTTCGCCTTCAAGCTGGCACAGAGCCGGCCGCGCAAGCTGCTGACCGTGATCACCAAGAGCAATGCGCAGCGCCACGCGATGGTGATGTGGGACGAGATCGCGCTTCAGATCTCGAAGGAGTTCCCCGATGTCACTTGGGACAAGGAGTTGGTGGATGCCTCGACCGCGCGCATGATCAACCGCCCGGCCTCTCTCGACACGATCGTCGCGACCAATCTGCACGCCGACATCCTGAGCGACCTGGCGGCGGCGCTCGCCGGCAGCCTCGGTATCGCTCCCACTGGCAACATCGATCCCGAGCGCCGCTACCCGTCGATGTTCGAGCCCATTCACGGTTCGGCCTTCGACATCATGGGCAAGGGCCTGGCCAATCCGGTCGGTACTTTCTGGTCGGTTGTGATGCTGCTCGAGCACCTGGGTGAGTTCGAAGCGGGCAAGCGCGTCATGCAAGCCATCGAGCAGGTCACCGCCAACCCTGCGCTGCATACCGGCGACCTTGGCGGCAACGCCACTACGGCCATGGTCACGGACGCCATTTGCGGCTTGCTAGCCGCAAGTGAGCAACGCAAGGCTGCATGACGACGAAGCAAGGGAACGCGATATCTGATTGTCAGCGCCGCGATCCAGCCTTCTATCACCGATGAAGGTCGCTCTTGTCACGTCCTCGATGCCGCTCGCACCGTGGCAGAACGGAATCACACGCGCGTTCTCCGAAGCCGGCCTTGCCGCCGAGGTGGTTGCGTGGGAAGGCAGCCGGCCTGGTTCCGCCATCGGTGCGCGCTATGCGCTCGTGTGGCTGCCGGCGGCGGAGTTGTTCGAGGTCGAGCAGGATCTTGAGGTCGTGTTCAACCTCGGCGCCGGAGTGGACCGGCTGCTGGCCAACGCGGTCGTGCCTGAACGGCTGCCTATCGTGCGCCTGGTAGATGCCGGCATGGCCGTACGCATGGCCGAATACGTCTGCTTTGCCATCGCGCGCGCAACGCGCGGGCTCGAGCGCTTCGGACCCGGCGGACTACGCGATTGGAATGCATCGCGTCCACGCGGCAAACCGCCGACAGTCGGTGTGCTTGGCGCCGGCGCGATCGGCAGCAAGATTGCCGAAGCGGCCGCGCTGTTCAACTATCCGGTGCGCGTGTGGTCGCGCACGTCGCGCGCGTTCGCCGGCATGGAGTCTTTCGCCGGACTCGAACAGCTCGATGTTTTCCTCGCTGGCTCGCACTTTCTCGTCAACGCGCTGCCGCTCACAAGCGAGACAGAGAACCTGCTCGACCGCGCGCGGTTGTCGAAGCTGCCCGAAGGAGCCCATGTGATCAACGTCGGGCGCGGTGCGACGATCGTCGACGCCGATCTGCTCGCTCTGCTCGACGACGGCCATCTGGGCGGCGCCACGCTCGACGTGTTCCGCGTGGAGCCGCTTCCGGACGACGACCCGTTCTGGTCGCACCCGAAGCTCATCGTGACACCGCATTTGTCCGGGCCGACGCCAGTTGCTCCAGCCGCAACGCAGATCGCCGACGCGATCGTGCAACTCGAGCGCGGTGTGCCAGTCAGCTCGCTGCCGGGTTATGTCGACCGGGCGCGTGGGTATTGATTGCACGGATTTCGGAAACTTCCAACATCAGTCAACGACGCCAATGCTTTCAACGCTGGGCGACCCCCCACACTGCCCAGATATTCAATCGGCGCGCTTTCCAGTTCGGCCCGCGAGACTGGCCACGGTCGCAATCAACTCTTGTGGCTCGATTGGCTTAGAAATATGAATCTGATAACCGGCCACCATCGCTCGAGTGCGATCTTCAGACCGAGCGAACGCCGTGAGCGCGATCGCCGGCGTGTTCCCGCCTTTAACCGCGCTAATGCGCCGCAGATCACGCATGAACTGATAGCCGTCCTTGTCGGGCATTCCGATATCGCTAATAACGACGTTCGGCCTCTGCGATTGCAGTAGTTTCAGACCCTCATCAGCTGAAGATGCCGTCAGCACCGCCGCCCCGCACTGTAGGAGGACTTCTCCTATCAACTCGCGGGCGTCGGTCTCATCATCGACCACCAGCACCGTAACGCCATCAAGCGGAATGTGCTCCCCGTCGACTGCCGACAGCCTCATTGCCGTGGGGTGCTCGCGAGATTCCCCGGTGCGCACCGGAGCAAGGGGCAACTTCACGATGAATGTCGCGCCCGTGTTATCACCGTCGCTCTTCGCCTGAACATTCCCACCGTGCAATTCCACCAGTTGCTTGACAATGGACAATCCAAGACCGAGGCCGCCGTAAGTTCTTGTCGACGACGCGTCGGCTTGTCGAAACCGATCGAAAACGTAAGGAAGAAAGTCTGCGCTGATTCCCTGTCCGGAGTCTGTCACGGTGACTTCCAGGTGCGAATTGACCCGCGCCAGAAGAACTTCGACCTTGCCCCCCTTAGGCGTGAACTTGATGGCGTTCGACAGCAAATTCCAGACAACTTGCTGCAAACGATTCGGATCCCCTGATACAGGACCCGCCATCGGGTCGAGAATTTTTTGCAGTCGAATTCCCCTTGCCTCTGCCGACGGTCGCACTGAATCAACCGCAGCATCGACGACACTGGCAAGATCCAACGGTTGAACGTCGAGCCGCACCTTGCCCGACACAATCCGGCTCATGTCCAGCAAATCCTCGATCAACTGAGTTTGAGCCTGGGCGTTGCGCGCGATCGTTTCCAGACCACGTTTCAGGTCGTCATCCCCGCCCTTGCGGGCCAGCAGAACCCGAGACCAGCCAAGAATCGCGTTCAGGGGCGTCCGCAATTCGTGCGAAAGCGTCGCAAGGAATTCGTCCTTCATGCGGTTGACCCGCTCGGCTTCTGCGCGGGCAGCCCGTTCGGCGTCGAACAGCCTCTGGTTTTCCGCAGCTACGGTTTTCAAATTGTCGTAAAGGCGCGCGTTATCGATCGCGACCGCAGCCTGCGCCGCCAAACTCACGACGACGCGCTCGATTCGGTCGGTAAACACGCCCGTGGCGGAGTGTCCGAAAAAAAGGCCACCCACGATCTCGTCGTTCCGCGACACGACGGGAACCGCCAAGTAGCTGCGAATTGGCAAGTGCACCTGAGGCGAACCGTCATACACCTCGCCGGTCCGATAGCGTGGATCCTTCCGCACATCATCGCAGCGGACGGTACCTACACCGCGAAACGTCGCTTCAAACAGTGGAGTGATTTGCAAATCGCCCGACGGATCGAACACCCCGCGCGCTAGGCCGGAAAGTGCGTAGGGCTGATAACCGTACCCATTTTCGTTCGTCTCGTTGTAAAAAAAGGCGCCGGACTCGGCGCCCGTCAGTTGAGTCGCTGCATCTGTCACTGCCTGCACCAGTGCGTGCAAATCGTGCGTCGATGCTATGGACGCGCCGGTGCGGTTCAACAACTCCAACTCTCGAGTGCGCAACTGGAGTTCCTCATTGGCGAGTACCAGTTCGCGCTCTGCGCGTTGGCGCGCGCGCTGAATGCTATCTGCATTTCGCTGCGTTACCGACCGCAGCAGGCTGTCTTCGTCTTCGTGCACTACTCCGCTCGCAGCATCTTTGATGCCAGGTCCGTACCCAGCACGCGCGCGCGGATCTTTTCGAATGCCTTGTCGCGCGTGGTCGATGTGTCGTCGCAGAAAGGGGAAAACCCGCAGTCGTCGGTAGTACCAAGCTGATCGGTAGGAATGTATTCGGCGGCTTCCAATATCCGATCGCGAATTTCCTCGGCAGACTCAATTCGAGGGTCGATCGGAGCGACGACGCCAACGAACACGCGCTGCTCGGGCCGGATATGGTCGCGAATGATTTTTAGAACACGCAGTCGATCCGCTTCTCCAGCGAGAGCGATGTAAAAATTGCCAACCATCAGCTCGAATAGGCTTGGAAGTAACTCCGCATAATCCACATCAGCGCTGTGGGTCGAATCCCGGTCGCCGCCCGGACACGTATGCACGCCGATGCGCTTGCGTTCCTCGGCGGAAAACCGCGACAGGGCAAGGTTATTTAGGGCGATGAAGCTTCGCAGCAACTCCCCCGTTGGATCGACCTTCATCGCGAGGCGTCCTTCGGTGAAGTCGATTTGAACCTTGTGCGCACCCTTACGCAAACAGTTGCGAACTTCGGTTTCATGCTCGCGCAGGAGATCGCGGATAAACTGATCGCGTGGATAGCCCGGAAGTTCGTCTTGGGGGTACATAAGGCTCAGGGCCGACGGTGAAATCACCGCCTGCTTCACCGGTACATGCGCGTACCGCTGCGCCGCTTCGAGGTAACAATCGGCGTACCTCTTATAGCGAAACGGGCCGCGAGTAAGGCGCAGCATCCGCCGCGTATGCCCGGCCGCAAACGGAATCTTGAAACCATCGGCAGCCGTGTTCGGCAAGCCGTGCACGGAATACGTCCAGAAGTTGTGATATTTCCTTTGCTCGCCGTCCGTGATGACAGGAGAGCCAGTTGCTTCGAAACGGATAACAGTGTCGCGGATAGCCTTTTCGTAGAGGGCCTCCAGAGATGGATCGAGCCCGTCTACATTGGCGATAGCGTCAATCAATTCCCGCGGTCGGGGAATGCTTCCAATGGGCTCAGTCGGGATTGGCATGGGCGCAATTTACGAACCTTGAATTACGAACCGACCTTGTGGAGTAATTGCATGCAAGTGTACGGCGCGCCGGGCAGCAGGCCGTGACCCGTCGACGTACCATGGGCAATAAATGTAAGGTACGCAGATGAGAAATCCTGGACCAAGAAGAACCCTTTTATGAGTATGTGGCTAAGCGGCGCCAACGCTGTAGCGGGCTCCGTGCGCGGGCGTGCTACCGCGGAAGCAAAGCGTCAAGCAACAACCGCGATGAACAAAGGTGTCAAGCAGATTTGGTCGCTTTCGGGAGCGGTGGCCTGATGACTTTGCCGCCGCGTAAGAAGAAGAGGTACCCCTTAGCAGAGTTCCACGTTGGCCGGTTGCCGCTGACCCACAGCCGTCTCGCGGCCAGCAAACCTAAATCCGTTCGGCTCGATTCATGAGCCCCCCTGCCACCTTGAACGCAGCGCAATATTCGGTTCAAGAGACTTTGGACGACGGCACGGCTGTGACGATTCGGGCAGTTCGCCCGGATGACAAAGAACGCATCGTCACTGCTTTTCTGGCTCTCGAGCCTCACTCGATTTACGCCCGCTTCTTTCACGCGAAGACGGAGTTGAGCGAGGAGGAGCTGCGGCGACTGACAGAGATCGACTACGTAAGCGCGGTCGTCCTCCTAGCGACAATCGGAGCGCGACCGCAGGAGACTGTCATTGGTCTGGGTCGCTACGTCGCGACCGGCCGGAGTGCAGAGGTTGCGTTCGTCGTCGAGGAAGACTATGGAGGCCGTGGGATCGCAGGAAGCCTGCTGCATCACCTTACGCACACTGCGCGTGAAAATGGACTCGCAAAGTTCGAAGCTGATGTGCTTGCAGACAATGCGGCCATGCTCGCGGTGTTTCGTGACAGCGGGCTGCCAATGACGACGACGCATGCGGATGGCATCACGCACGTGACCCTGCAAGTTGCGTCAGATTAAGGTTGGTCTGTGTGGCTTTACCGTTGCAATGGCGCAGCACCCTCGCCAGTACGAGCTGACCTATCGGCGCCTACGGCGACCGCTCACGGCCGGCGAGCGCGACGGGCTCGGTGCGTTTCAAGAGATTCATCACCTTGATGGCGGACGCGCTTAACTGAGCGGCCCGCGATGCTCCAGCTGCTGCACGCGATCGCGCAGCGCCCGCAGTTCAGCGCGCAGTTGCTCGAATTCGGCGCGCCAATCAGAAACGGCCGCGACGCCGACTTCCTGCGCGCCACCGGCGTCCGCGTTCACCGAATCCGCAGCCGGGCTTAGCAGATCCACCCAGCGCGACTCGCGTGCGCCGGCAGCGCGCGGCAGCAATCGCACCAACGGACCGCCAGACTCGACTGAGCGTTCCGCGAGCTGCGTGAGGAAGGCCTCGACTGAACTGACATCGGCGAACCGATGCAGTCGTTCTGTCGCCGCGCGCAGCTCAGCCGCGGTCTGCGGGCCGCGCAGCCACAGGGCGGCGAGCAGCGCGACCGCTTCGCTCGGCACTTTCAGCACGCGGCCGACGTTCTGCGAGTAACGCATGACGCGAGAGCCACTGGATTCGATCAGCAGCGACAGTGGAATGAGCCGGTCGATCGCGGCCTGTACGTCGACTTCCGATGCGCTCAGCACCGGGTTGCGGTTGTTCTTCTGGTTACAGCCTGCCGCGAGCGCGTTCAAGGACAGCGGATAGATGTCGGGGACCGTAAGTTCCTTCTCGACGAGCACACCGAGGATGCGGGCTTCAATCAGCGACAGCGGGAGATTCAAAGAAGCGTCTACCAAAAGATACGGATCCCAATTTTCGCCCAAGACACGCGTCGAGCGCGCCGAGTCCGCAATGGCTATCGGAGGCGACGCTCGTCATCACCTTGGGGCGGCATGATTGGCCAGTCTCTATCTGAGCCTCCGCCGTCAAACACGAGGTAAAGCGCGATCCCAAACGATAAGAGCACGGTGAGCCAGTCAAAGAAGTCCATTGCGTTCACTCCTGGTCAAGCTCAATTTTGTGAGATGCGCACGCTGACGGGAAGTCATCCAACCGGCTTCCTCTATTCGGTCTACGGATCCGAAGCGTGATGGCGGCTGACACCTCAGATGCGGACCGTGTCGCCGCGCCCGATGGTTACGCTGGCTACCATGCGTGTCATCGATTCAGCGCACAAGCGCGTGATCGCATAGAGCAACGCGCTGTCGCTCCCGTTCAAGCGAATAGCGAGACCAGCGTGCCGCGGCCCGTCTCCACTGCTCGTTCGTAGACAGCCGCCGATGCAGCGACGTCTTGCAGCGCCATGCCGGTACTGTCGAAGACGATGATCTCTTCGGGTGATCGACGGCCACACTTCTTTTGCGCGACGATCTCACCCAGTTCCGCGTGCACATGCTCAGCCGACAGCTGGCCAACCTCGATTGCGTGATGGAATTCTCCGATCACTGCGCACTGCGCAGTCACATCGGTGATCAGCGTTGCCGAAGCCAGCAGCTCGACATCGAGCTCCTGCTTTTCTTCGCTGTCGGCTCCCACCGCCGCAACGAACGCGCCCGGCGCGAGGAACCCCGCAAACAGAAACGGCTGGCGAGACGGCGTGCAGGTCACGACGATCGCGCTCGCACGCGTCGCTGCTCGCAGATCGTCGACGGCCGTTGCATCGACACCCAACTCGCGCGCCATCTTGCTGGCGAAGCTTTGAGCTCGATCCTTCTGTAGGTCGAACGCGAAGACTTTGCGAATTGGCCGCACGCGCGTCAGCGCAATCAGCTGGGCACGGCCTTGCACGCCACAGCCACAGATGGTTACCGTTGCAGCATCATGGGTTGCCAGATGCTGCGCGGCGACTGCCGTCGCTGCAGCTGTTCGCAAAGTGGTGATCGAGGCTGAGTCGAGCACTGCCAGCGGCGTGCCCGTGTCGCCGTCCGAGAGAATCACAACGCCTTGTATTAGTGGCAGACCCAGGTTGGCGTTACCCGCAAAGTTGCCGTTTACCTTCGCCGCGAAGAATTGCCGATCTCGACGGAGAAATCCCGCCTTGATGTGGAAGCCGCCCCCTACCCCACGCACTCCAAGAACCGACGGTGTGGCAGCGTCGCCGGTTCCATACGCACGGAATGCTTCCTCGACCGCTGCACGGCACGCATCCGGACTGAGCAGCGTCTCTACATCGGTACGGGTCAGGACGAGCGTGCCCAAGGTCGTCGCCGCTCTGAGTTTGTGATCACCGGGTTGGCGTGCTGCCGCAGACGAAGTCATCGCCCTAAACGTAGATCTTCGTCGGCCCTCCAATCGCCTTCCACGCCGAGTGGCCCCCCTTCATGAATCTCGCATCAAATCCGGCGTCACGCAGCGCAACGGCAGTCTTGCATCCGACGTGAAATCCATAGACGCAAAACGTGACCACCGGTTCGGTTTTCGACAACTCGCCGACCCATTCCTGCACGCGATCCGGGTCGCGCCACCGCGCGCCATCGATAATGTCTCGTGTACGAGATACGTAATGCCGCGGCCGCGCATCGATGATCTGAACCGGCTTGCCAGCGTCCAGCATCGCCTTGACTTCCTCGACGGAGACACCCGGCAGATCTCCAAACTCCTCCTGCACAAGCGGCCTGGGTGCTTCGACCTGGCAGGCATCTTCGTAGCGCACCTGCACCGCCTTCCAATCGACGTTGCGCATGAACGCATCGATATACGCTTTCGCGTTGGCGCCGAAGTCGATATGAAACGCATGTTCGTACATGTCCAGAGCCAGAATCGGAATGCCGCCCGCAACTGCCTGACCATGATCGGCCGCGTACTGATTGATCAAACGATGATCGCGCGGCACGTAAACAAGCAACACCCAGCCTGAGCCGCCCGCCAATCCGTTCGCCATCGCGATGAACTCGTCGCGCCAGCGATCCACCGATCCGAAATCGCGCGCAAGTACCTCGGCGAACGGCGCCGTCGGCTTTCCATCTCCACCGAGGCACGCGAAGTACAGCTCATGCAGCAAGGTCGAATTCAACGCAATCAGCTCGTCGCGCTTCAGGCTGTTGACGACGTAGGGCGGAGTGTTGCCGAAGTCGAGCGACTCAAGTTTCTCCGTTATTGCATTCAGGCGCCGCAAAGCGCCGCCGTAGTTGTTCTCGTAGTGGCTTTCGATCAATTGCAGGGAAAGTCCGTTCAACAGCCACGGACGACATGGAATAGGGCCTAACTGATATCGCATCATCGTCTCCTTCTGTAGACATTGGGACAATATAGTAGTAATCTCTACGAAATGCAATGGCTGTTACTGATTTTGTCGCTGCCCACGGAGAACGCCACTGTGCGCATGCGCGCCTGGCGAGCTCTAAGGGGTGCGGGCGCTGCAGTTTTGCGGGACGGCGTTTATCTGTTGCCGGCGCGTGACGAGTGCCGCTTGACGCTGCAAGCGATTGCAGACGATGTACAAACAGGCGGAGGCACCACTCACCTCCTCTTCGCGGAAGAACCTGCCGGTGCAGGATTCGCTGCGTTCTTTGATCGCAGCACCGACTATGCGGCGTTACTGGATGAGATTGGTCGTGCGATCGATGCGCTCGACCCGGACACCGCGCCCGAGGCGTTGAAGCAAGCACGGAAGCTGCGCAAAACGTTCGCCGCCCTCGCTGCGATTGATTTCTTCGGGGGCGAGGCGCAAAAGCAGGCCGACGCGGCGCTGCGAGAGCTCGAACTGGCGGCGAACCAGGCGCTTACGCCGGATGAGCCGCATTCGGTTCGCAGCGCGATTAAATCGTTGCGCATCAACGACTACAAGGGGCGGACATGGGCAACGCGCCGGCGCCCGTGGGTGGATCGGCTGGCATGCGCCTGGCTGATTCGGCGCTTCATCGATCGCAAGGCACGCATCATCTGGCTCGCCAAACCGAAGGATTGCCCGGCTAAGGCGATCGGATTCGATTTCGACGGCGCCACGTTCAGCCACGTGGGCGCGCGCGTGACCTTCGAAGTCATGCTTGCCAGCTTCGGCCTCGAGCAGCCGGCGCTCAGGCGGATTGGCTCCATCGTTCACTACCTCGACGCGGGCGGCGTCCAACCTGCGGAGGCAAGCGGCATCGAAAGCGTGCTGGGAGGGTTGCGCGACGCAATCGACGACGACGATCAATTAGTCAAAGCCGCCAGCACCGTCTTCGACGCTCTGCTGTCTTCATTCGAGTCTCGGGTTGAAGCCACATGAGCGCGCCGATCGGCCTGCAATGAAACGGGAAAGCTCGCGATTGAAGGCAGCGTTAACGCGACCTTCGTATTGGCCGCTCTGCTTGAACGTAAACAAGGAGATCAGATGTCGAATTGCCTAACTGCCGACACGTCGCACGCCGTTCCGATCACCCCGATCAGCAAGTCGTCGCTGCCGCAGTGGATCAAATCGCACCCTGCGCAACGTGAGTGGTTGAACCTGACCGGGTTTAAAGCAGAGCCGGGCTCGTTCACATTCTTGCCCGGAAGCAAGGGTGACCCGGCGCGCGTGCTCGCCACTCGCGACGAAGCCGAACCGCTCTGGGCGTTCGCTGGCTTACCGATGGCGCTGCCGGAGGGTGTTTACTCCATTGATGCTGAGCTTGACGGCGCGCAAGCAACAGCGGCCGCTCTGGGTTGGTCACTCGGCTCCTACGCTTTCACGAAGTACAAAGCGCCGAAGCGCGAGCCTGCTGTTTTGGTGTGGCCGAAACATGCCGACCCATCTGACGTGGAGCGCGTATCCCAAGGCGTCGTTCTCGCGCGCGATCTCATCAACACGCCGACCGAGGACATGGGTCCCGATGAACTGATTGAGGCAGGCGCGGCGATTGCGAAACATGCGGGAGCAAAAGTGCGGATCCTGCGCGGCGATGCCCTGCTCGCGCAGAACTATCCGACCATCCACGCGGTGGGACGTGCCAGCACACGAGCGCCGGGCCTGCTTGACTTCACCTGGGGCGATAAAAACGCACCCAAGGTAACGCTGGTCGGAAAGGGCGTCTGCTTTGACACCGGTGGACTCAATATCAAGCCCCGTGAGGGCATGCTTCAAATGAAGAAAGACATGGGTGGCGCGGCCATCGTTCTGGGTCTGGCCCAAGCGCTTATGGCAGCCAGCACGCCCATCCGCCTTCGGGTACTGGTACCCGCGGTCGAAAACTCGATTGCCGGCAACGCGATAAGGCCGCTCGACATCATCCGCACGCGCGCCGGCAAGACGGTCGAAATCGGCAATACCGATGCCGAAGGCCGCCTGATCCTGTGCGACGCTCTAACGGAGGCCGATAGCGAACAGCCCGAGCTGTTGATTGATTGCGCAACGTTGACGGGCGCAGCGCGCATCGCTTTGGGGCCGGAAGTACAGGCCTTCTTTTGCGATGACGACGATGTCGCATCGAGCCTGCAGGAAACCGGTGCGAGGTTCAGCGATCCGATCTGGCGGCTGCCGATCTGGCGCTCCTATCGCAAGTTAATCGAGGGAAAGTGCGCCGACCTGAACAATGTCGCGCCCAACCCGTTCGCGGGTTCGATCATCGCAGCGCTGTATCTGGCTGAGTTCGTCTCGGCCGCCACCGCCTGGGCACATTTCGACGTCATGGCCTCCAATCCGACTGCGAAGCCGGGGCGTCCCGAGGGCGGAGAGGCGACCGGCCTGCGCGCGCTCTATTACTACATACGACGTCGATATGCCACGAAGAATCCGCACACAGCGACGCAGGTGCGCGCAAGGACCTCACGCGCTGCGCAGCCGAACGTGCCTCGTCGCTCGCGAGCATCGGGGTAGACGCGAACGGCAATGGGCAGCGGTTCGGTGCGCACCCTCGGTTCGAACCCGCCGTACAACCGCATTCTCATAGCCCGCGGGCTGCGTGCGTTCGGTGACGGATATGTAAGTTTGCTGTTGCCGCTCTACCTGCTTGAGCTGGGCTTCGGCGCTTTCGATGTCGGTGTGATCGCCACTGCGACGTTGATGGGATCGGGCGTGCTTACGCTGCTGGTGGGACTGCGCGCCAACCGTTATCACTATCGCACCGTGTTGCTGGCCGCCGCAGTGCTGATGGCGGCCACCGGCGTCGGGTTCGCGCTCTTCACGCAGTTCTGGCCCTTGCTGCTGATCGCCATCGTCGGCACGCTGAATCCGTCGAGCGGCGATGTGAGCGTGTTCCTGCCGCTGGAGCATGCGGTGCTATCGCGCTTCGTCACCGACCGCAACCGGACCGCAGTGTTCGCACGCTATAGCCTGGTGGGCTCCCTGCTGGCCGCGGTGGGCGCACTGGCGGCGGCGTTGCCGGCGATGATCGCGGCGCCGCTTGGCGTCTCGCTGAAAACCGCGCTGCAGTTGATGTTCATTCTGTACGGCGCGCTGGGTCTGCTTGCGGCCTATGTCTATCGCGGATTACCTGCCGCGCTCGAGGCCGAGGCGCGCCAGCCGAGCGCACCCCTCGGCAAGTCGAAGCGCGCGGTCTACTTGCTCGCGGGCTTGTTCAGTCTTGATGCCTTCGGCGGCGGGTTCGTGGTGCAGTCCTTGATCGCGCTCTGGTTGTATCAGCGCTTCGATCTGTCGCCCGCAATGACAGGAACCGTGTTCTTCTGGACCGGGGTGCTGACAGCGCTGTCTTATCTGGTTGCGGTGCGCATCGCGCAGCGCATCGGCTTGATCAATACGATGGTGTTCACACATCTGCCATCCAGCCTGTGCCTGATCGCGATTCCGTTCATGCCCGAGTTGAGCAGCGTCATTGCGTTGCTGTTTGTGCGCAGTGCACTGTCGCAAATGGACGTGCCAACGCGAAGCTCCTACGTGATGGCAATTGTTTCTCCGGCCGAGCGGCCTGCCGCCGCCAGCATCACATCCGTGCCGAGAAGCCTCGCAGCGGCCGCGAGTCCTGTGCTGGCAGGATATCTTCTCAGCGTATCGACCTTCGGGTGGCTGTTCATTGCGGCGGGCGCAACAAAGATCGTTTATGACTTGTTGCTGTTCGCGCTGTTTCGCGACGCACGGCCACCTGAAGAACAATGAGGCAACGCAGCGCCGCGCGCTGAGCCAGGCCGCCGGAGGCGGCCATGCTATTTTTTTTCCAGAGTTATCCACAATATGGACTAGCATCTTGACGGTGCGGTGTCGCACGGCTTAGTGTGGCGCCATCACAGGAGCTAACGACGGATTTCCTAGAGAAAGTCTTAGCCCATATTGTGGATATAAGTCTGAAGCGAAGTCGAAACACTTAACCCAGACGCGTAACAAGAAGAGTCAGCAAAGCTGACCTAGCGTGGAGACAACTTAGAAATGAAGCACGAACAAACGGCTGGCCACGTGCCCCCCATTGAACACGGGAACACGCCAGTGAGCGCACTCAGTCCCGCGGTCACAGAGGTGGCGGCCGAGCAGCCGGCTTACCCACGCGTCGCCAGACGGTTGATGACCGTTCTTGAGGCCGTTGCTGCAACTCTGATGATCTTGATCGTCGTGCTGCTGCTTGGCGGCGTGATGTCGCGGTATCTGTTTTCGCTTCCAGTCGTGTGGATCGACGAAGTCGTGTCGTTGTCATTTTTATGGGTGGCAATGATCGGCGCCGCGATTGCCATGCATCGCAATGAACACTTGCGGCTGACAGTGTTGGTCGAGAGAATCCCGCCGCGTGCGGGTGCCTATGCGCAAGCGTTTGCAATCGTTGCCATTGCAGCTTTTCTGATCGCGCTAACGGCGCCCGCCATCGAATACACGCGCGACGAGTGGGCCATCACGACACCCACACTGAATATCCCGAACAGCTACCGCGTGGCGGCAATTCCATTCGGGATCTTGACGATGCTGGCGATCGTGCTGGTGTACGCGCTCAAGACAGTTCGCCCGCGGGAGCTGATAACGGCAGCCGCTGGCGTTGTTGCGGTGGCCGCGCTGTGCTGGAGCATCGCCCCGGAGCTCCGCACGCTTGGGATGTTGAACATTGCCATCTTTCTCGTGGGCTTTGTCGCGGTCTGCCTCGTGGCGGGTGTACCGATAGCCTTCTGCTTCGGTGTGGGCACCGTTAGCTATCTGACATTTGCGACGCAGGTGCCATTAATGATCATCATCGGTCGCATGGACGAGGGCATGTCGAGTCTCATCCTGGTCTCCGTCCCGATCTTCGTCCTGCTGGGTTGCGTGCTGGATGCCACCGGCATGGGCAAGGCAATTGTTGATTTCCTGGGTTCGCTGGTAGGCCACGTTAAAGCCGGCATGTCCTACGTGCTGCTTGGTTCGCTCTTCATCGTCTCGGGAATTTCAGGTTCCAAAGTGTCGGACATGGCAACGGTCGCGCCCGCTTTATTTCCAGAGATGAAGCGTCGCGGCCACAAACCGGGCGAGATGGTTGCCTTACTCGCTACCGGCGCAGCGATGGCGGATACGGTACCGCCAAGCATCGTTCTCATCGTGCTTGGATCGGTTGCAGGTGTGTCGATAGCCGGGTTGTTTCAGAGCGGCTTCATCGTTGCGATGGTGTTACTTCTGACGCTGCTGGTGCTGGCTCGCTGGAAATCGAGGCATGAGCACATGGGCGATGTGCGGCGTGCCGCAATGAAAATCGTGGGGCGTCTTCTGTTGCTGGCGGGACCGGCCCTGGTGTTGCCCTTCCTGATTCGGAGCGCTGTGGGCGGGGGTGTGGCAACCGCTACCGAAGTTTCGACGATCGCGGTCCTCTACGCACTCATTGTTGGCCACGTCATGTATGGCGGCATCGGTATGCGCAGGTTCTACGCCATGCTGGTAGAGACCGCCGCTCTTAGCGGCGCCATTCTCATCATTCTCGGCACTGCGGCTGCCATGGCATGGGCCATTACCCAAAGTGGGGTTGTGCAGCAATTGTCGACGGTGCTCACCACGCTGCCGGGCGGCTGGGTGGCCTTCATGGCGGTCACTGTTGTCGTCTTTCTGGTGCTTGGCTGTCTGCTCGAAGGTCTGCCTGCGGTCCTGCTGATGGCTCCGATCATGTTCCCGATTGCAGCCAAGCTTGGCATTAACGACATCCACTACTCGATGGTCATCGTTACCGCGATGAACGTTGGGCTGATGATGCCTCCGATTGGCGTTGGGTTTTATGTTGCGTGCCGAATCGGCAACGCCAAGCCCGAGGAAGTCATCGGCCCCATCTGGTCCTACCTCGGCGCTCTCTTGGTAGGGGTCGCGATCATCGCTCTCGTGCCCTGGATTTCCACGGTGGCTCTTTGAACCGTGCCGATGGCGCTTTCCAGTTTCGAATGCTTGGTAACTGATTGGTGAATGAAGTGATTGAGCAGCAAAGCAGAAACGATTTCGTAAAAGCGACTACAGCCATGAATGCTGAGGTTCGTCTTCTCAGGCATCCGGGCAAAGCACACCCGGTGCGGATCGATTCGATCGAAGGCGCGGCACTCGCAATCGATTTTGACCTGAGTGCCGGCCTGAACCTTCGTGACGCGCTGGTCCAACCCCTGAAACGAGCTGGAATCGAAGGCGCAACCGTGCGGATCGAGAACTTACCTCTCGAGAGATTGCACTTCGTGCGCCCGGCACCTCCAAAAGACGATCAGCATGTGGCCTTCTACAGCGAACCCCACTTCATCGATGAAGCGGTCGTCATAAAACTCGCTTGTGCGACTGTCGGTCGAAAAGATGGCGAGCCGTTTGTGCATTGCCATGCGCTGTGGGATGGCCCAGACGGGGTCGAGCGGGGCGGACATCTCTTCACCGACCAAGTGATCGTTGCCGAGCCGGCACATGCGTACGCCTGGGGGCTTGCTAACGCGGTCATGCAATCTGATTTCGATGAAGAGACGAACTTCACGCTTTTCCACCCGGTCGCAGTCGAGGCGCGCGCCGCTTCTGCGGTTAACCGGGGCAAGCGCTGCGTTATCGCAAGGATTCGACCTAACGTCGATCTAACTCAAGGCATTGAACAGGTCTGCCGAAGCCATGGCTTTGAGAAAGCGATCGTGCGCGGCAGTGTCGGCAGCATCGTGGGCGCGCTCTTCGAAGACGGCCACAAAGTTGAGGACATCGCCACCGAGATTCTGGTCTTGCATGGCACAGTGGATTGCAGCGCCTCCGTCCCCCGCACAGATCTTGAAATTGCGTTGATTGACCCGCGTGGACAAGTTCACAAGGGCCGTCCCAAACGAGGCGCGAATCCGGTTCTGATCTGCTTTGAGCTTGTGCTCGAAGAGGCCTGATGCCGCGCTACACGCTTTCGCACTGGGGCATCTATGAAGTTGCAATAGATGCATCGGGTCAGCCTCGCTTGTCGTCCTATTCACAGGATCCTGACCCATCTCCCATTGGTTTGCATCAACTCGCACCGGAACTGATGCGAGTACGCGTTCGCAGGCCGGCCGTGCGCGCCAGTTGGTTATCGCACGGGCCAGGGAGTGCCCCGGAGCTACGCGGTAAGGAGCCGTTCGTTGAGGTCGAGTGGGATGTGGCGATAAAGCTCGTCTCCGCAGAGCTCGGCAGAGTGAAACAAGGCTTTGGTAACAGCGCAATATTCGGCGGCTCCTATGGCTGGGCCAGTGCAGGCCGGTTTCACCATGCGCAGAGTCAGATTCATCGTTTTCTTAACACGATCGGCGGTTACGTCCGGCACAAGGACTCATACAGCCTAGGGGCGGCGCACGTGATCATGCCCCACGTCGTTGCGGGCATGAATGATTTGATCGGCTGCCATCACTCGTGGGATGTACTCGCAGAACACACCCAGTTGTTCGTCACGTTCGGCGGAGTACCTCTTAAGAACACGCAATCGTCTCCCGGTGGTGTCGGCAGGCATCGAGTTCGAGACGGGCTGGACGCAATGCAACGAGCCGGCGTCAAGTTCATCAACATCGGACCTGTTGCGGACAACCTGCATACGAACGGGCGTGTCGAGTGGATTCCCTGCAGGCCAAACACAGACACGGCGCTGATGCTCGGGTTGGCGTATGTCTTGATAGACGAAAACCTGCACGACGTCGCGTTCCTGCAGAGTTACTGCGTTGGTTTTGAGGCGGTTGAGCGGTATGTGAAGGGTCACGCTGACGGCGTCCCGAAAACTCCTGCCTGGGCCTCGGCGATCACCGGTGTGCCGGCGGCGAGGATCACCGAGCTTGCGCGCGAGATGAGCAGCTCGCGAACAGTGCTGAACGTCGCATGGTCGCTGCAGCGCGCGGAACACGGTGAGCAACCTTTCTGGATGGTCGTGACGCTAGCGGCGATGCTTGGCCAGATCGGATTACCGGGTGGCGGTTTTGGCGTCGGTTACGGCCCATCAAACACGATCGGCACTCCACATTCAAAACTCGGCGGCCCAACGCTTGAGCAGGGCAGAAATCCCGTCACCGAGTTTATCCCCGTCGCCCGCATCGCCGACATGCTGCTCTGCCCGGGCCAGCCGTTTTCCTATGACGGTGCCCGCTACACGTATCCGGACATCAAGCTAATTTACTGGGCAGGCGGGAACCCGTTTCATCACCACCAGGACATCAATCGGCTCGTGAAGGCCTGGCAAAAGCCGCAGACGATTGTCGTGCATGAGCAGTTCTGGACTGCAACTGCAAAACATGCCGACGTCGTACTGCCCGTAACGACAGCGATGGAGCGTGAAGACATCGGCTACGCGTCTCAGGAAGGTGTCCTGGTTGCCATGTCGAAAATCATCGACCCGGTGGGCGATTCAAGAAGCGACTACGAGATCTTGAGCCAGCTTGCCGCAGCTCTTGATGTCGAGGACGTCTTCACCGAGGGCCGTAGCGCCACCCAATGGCTACGGCATATGTGGGAAACCACTCGCGATCAATACGCGGATGCGGGTATTGAGCTGCCCGACTACGACACGTTCCGCGAGCGCGGAATCGTAGATCTGGACGGCCGCCGGCGAAGCGTAGTGATGTTCGAGGACTTCAGGAAAGACCCAACGAAGACACCGCTCGAGACGCCTTCGGGCAAGCTGGAGTTGTACTCAGAGACAGTGGCTTCGTTCGGCTTGGATGACTGCGCCGGGCAAGCAGTGTGGCAGCCGGCGCAGGAATGGCTGGGGTCGCCGCTGGCGAGCAGCTACCCGATTCATTTGCTGTCGGACCAGCCGCGGAACAAGCTTCATAGCCAACTCGATGCGAGTCCGCACAGCGCGTCCGGAAAGATCGCGGGGCGCGAGCCTATTTACATCAGTCCGATCGACGCCGAGAAGCGAGGAATTCGGCCCGGCGATGTCGTCGAGGTCTTCAACGCGCGCGGACGCTGCTTGGCTGGCGCCGTTATTACAGCCGAGCTGATGCCGGGAGTCGCACGGATTTCGACCGGTGCCTGGTACGACCCGGAAGAAAAAAGCAGTCGAGACAAGCACGGCAATCCGAACGTGCTCACGCGGGACGTCGGCGCGTCGAGCCTGTCGCAGGGCTGTGCCGCGCAGTCTTGTCTGGTGGAGATCAGCAAGCCGGTGGTGACGCCACCTCCGGTCACCGCGTTCGCATTGCCCGCGTTCGTGCCCTCGAGCGCACCCATGAGCGCGAGCGAGGCAGCTCGTGAATCAGCAGTTGCACATCTATGACTCCGATGGAGCCGGAGTTTTAGTGATTAACCGTCGGCGCCAGGCTCAAGGCGCTGACTTTCTTGCCACTACCCGAGAGGAGACAGAGTTATGACTTCGATTTCACGCAGGACCGCATTGCGGATGTCGCTGGGAGCCGTCATTGGCTTTCCAGCCATCTTGACCCATACGCGCGTGCACGGTGCCGACTTCACCATGAAGTATGCGAACAATGCGCCCACCAGCCATCCACTGACGGTGCGCATCAAGGAAGCAACCGACGCGATTCGCGCAGAGACGGGTGGCAAAGTCGACATCCAAGTCTTTCCCAACAATCAGCTTGGCGCCGATACCGACATGCTGAGCCAGCTTCGCGCGGGTGGCATTGAGTTCTTCACGCTCTCTCCGCTGATACTCTCGACACTCGTACCAAAGGCGTCAGTCAGCGGGATCGGATTCGCCTGGTCTGGCTATGAAAAGGTATGGCCAGCGATGGATGGTCCGCTGGGCGCCTTTGTCCGCGGAGAGATCAAGAAGGCCAATCTGTACGCGTTCGAAAGAATCTTTGACAACGGCTTTCGCCAGATCACGTCGTCCACGCGTCCAATCAAGACACCAGACGATCTTAAGAACTTCAAGATCCGCGTACCGCCATCCCCGCTTTGGACTTCCATGTTCAAGGCCTTTGACTCTGCACCCTTGACGATCAACTTTGCCGAAGTCTATTCAGCTCTCCAGACCAAGGTGGCAGATGGGCAAGAGAATCCACTCGTCACGATCGACTCCGCGAAATTGTTCGAAGTTCAGAAGTTCGTGTCGAAAACCAACCATATGTGGGACGGCTTCTGGTTCCTCTCGAGCGTGCGCGTCTGGGACAAGCTGCCAGCCGACGTGAAGCAAGTGATTGAGAAGCACGTGAACGCTGCGGCACTCAAGCAGCGGGAGGACACGTTCCGTCTGAATTCGACGCTTGAGAAAGACCTCACCGCGAAGGGTCTCGCGTTCAACAGCGTCGACACCGCGGCATTCCAAGCCAAGCTTAAGTCCGCCGGCTTCTACAAAGAGTGGCAGGCGAAGTTTGGCGAGGATCTTTGGAAGCTTCTTGAGAAGAGCTCAGGCGCGACTCTGTAAACACGCTTGAATACGGACGGACACTCCTATGCATTGGCGACCAATTGAAGAGTAGAGGTTAGAAATGGAAGCTGTAAGAGAAGCGCCACGCGAGCGCAGTCGAACGTTGGCGGAGCGCGCGCATCAAGTGCGCAGAAACGCAATACGCATGGCGGAAGTGCAGGGTCAGGGGTATATCGCGCAGGCTCTCGGGGTCGCCGACGTATTGACGGTCACGTACTTGCATGCCATGAAGGTACGTCCCAAGGACCCGATGTGGGAAGGGCGCGATCGTTTCCTCTTGTCCGTTGGCCACTACGCGATCGCCCACTACGCGATCCTGGCGGAAGCCGGGTACTTTCCTGAGGACGAGCTCGTGACGTATGGCTGCGACGACAGTCGCCTTCCGATGTCGGGAATGACGAGCTACACACCTGGGGCCGAAATGTCCGGGGGCTCTATCGGCATGGGGCTGCCAATGGCTGTCGGCATGGGACTCGGCCTAAAGATGAAGGGCTCGTCCTCGTTCATTTACACCTTGATGGGCGACGGTGAAATGGCCGAAGGTCCGACCTGGGAGGCCGCAGCAGTGGCCACGAACTACAAGTTGGACAACATCATTGGCCTCGTTGACTTCAACGGCGTGCAAGCGGACGGGCCGTCCATGAGCATCTTGCGCACCGAACCGCTGGTTGCCAAATTTGAAGCGTTCGGCTGCTATGTACAGCGCGTCAATGGCAATGATCTCGGTGCACTGACCGCCGCGTTCGACAACGCACGGAATCATCCGCGACCCGTTCCCAGAATCATCATCTGCGACACGAAAATGGGTCGTGGTGTCGACTTTCTCGAGAAGCGAGAGAAGAACCACTTCATTCGCTTGGAACCGCACGATTGGAAGCGGGCGTACGCGGCGCTTGAAGCTGGGAGGAATGCATGAGCACGAACACGATTCCCGAAGAGGCAGTATCGGTAGCCACCCTTGAAAAGCCTGCGCCGTCTGCGCCGGCTCTGATCGCGTCCTCGATTGATGAGGGTCACCGCACCAAGACCACCCCTTTCGGCAAGGCGCTGGTCGCTTTGGCCGAAGTCAGACCCGAGATTGTTGGCATGAGCGCCGACCTCGCCAAGTACACCGATATGCACATCTTTGCCCAGGCGTTCCCGGAGCGCTTCTTCCAGGTGGGAATGGCTGAGCAGTTGATGGCGACAGCTGCGGGCGGATTGGCGAAAGAGGGATTCATTCCGTTCGCATCGACGTACGCAACGTTCGCCGCGCGGCGGTGTTATGACTTCCTTTCGCAGGCCGTCGCGGAACAAGATGCAAACGTTAAGCTCATTGGCGGTTTGCCGGGTCTGACGACAGGGTATGGACCGAGCCATCAGGCTACGGATGATTTGGCGATCTTCCGTGCGATGCCCAATCTCACGGTCATCGACCCTTGTGATGCACTCGACATCGAGCAGATCGTTCCCGCCATTGCTGACCATCCGGGACCCGTCTACATGCGCGTCCTGCGTGGCGAGGTGCCACTCGTACTTGACGAGTACGACTATCGCTTCGAGATTGGCAAGGCCAAGCTTCTGCGTGACGGCTCGGACGTGTTGATCATCTCGACAGGGTTCATGACTATGCGCGCACTGGATGCAGCCAAGGAACTCAAGCACGACAGCATCGACGTGGCAGTTCTGCATGTGCCGACGCTCAAACCGCTCGACGAGGCGAACATCGTGAAGGAGGCGAAGCGCTCGGGACGCATGGTTGTTGTGGCAGAGAACCACACGACAATCGGTGGACTTGGCGAAGCCGTCGCAGCGGCGCTTCTACGAGGCGGGGCTGCTCCGGAGTTTCATCAGATCGCTTTGCCGGATCAATTCTTGGCTGCGGGCACGCTGTCGGTTCTTCAAGACCGGTATGGAATCTCCAAGAAAGCCATGATCAGCAGTATCAAAAGCTGGCAGTGACTTGATTTAAGGCGCTGATCATGCGGTGTGAAGTTTCTGTCGCGGTCGAGTCGGCTATTCCGCGTGCGATCGATTACGGTCTGTCGAGCGCACGGAAGGCGGCGTTAGCCCGCCCTCCGCGTCAATCAAGATGGCGATCTCATCGGCCACCGAGGTGCTTGTCCTGTCGGCTATCCAAACGCCGCCATCGCGCAACTTTGCCCGCCATCGACGGGCAGGCACACGCCCGTGATGAACTTGGCCTGGTCCGACGCGAGAAAGACCGACGCGTGCGCAACGTCCCACGGATCTCCCATGCGGCCCAACGGCACCATGCGGTTGCGGGCTTCGATCATTGCTTCAACGGACGAATACTGGGACGCGATCTGCTGGTAGATCAACGGCGTGTCGATGGCACCAGGGACAACGCAGTTGGCTCGAATGCCCTGGCGGGCGTACTGCATCGCGATCGCCACCGTGGCCTGGTTGACGGCTGCCTTCGACGCCGAGTACGCGAAGTACGGGTAGCCGGTCCAGCGCAACGATGCAAGCGACGAGATGTTGATGATCACGCCCTGGTGTCGCTCAAGCATGTGCGGGATGACGACCTTCGCGGTCCGATAGACCGACCCGAGGTTCAGCTGCATGGAAAGCTCGTAGGTCGACTCGTCGAGCTCGACGGGCCCTCCCATGTGCGTGACCCCCACGTTGTTGTGGAGCACGTCGATGACACCGAGTTTTTTCAGTGCAGTCGCAACCGCCGCCTCTACGGACGCCAGATCGGTCACGTCTGCTTGGAGGGCGACCGCCTGGTTGCCTTCGGACTCAATGCACTGCGCGGTGGCCTTTGCCGCTTCAAGGTTGATGTCGACGCAAGCGACGGACGCGCCCGCCCGGGCATAAGCGACCGCGGCGGCCTTGCCGTTACTCCAGCCGTCGCCCAGATATCCCGCGCCGAAGGCGATCACGTTCTTTCCGTCAAGTTGCTTTTGCATGGTATTGCCCTTCGTATTCAATCCATATTGTGGACTCACTCCCGCGCCTGCTTCGCGATCCTACGCGCACGAAAGTCTTCCACGATCAACCATCATCGTTTGAGCTAGATGCAATGCTAGTTCACAATATGGATGATCGGGTCGACGAGGTCCACATGGGAATCCAGGGAAAGTTCGAGCAGCCGGAAGGGACGCAAAGCATCGAAAGGGCACTCTCGCTGCTAGCACTTGTTTCATCGGCTGGCGTGACCGGTGCTTCGCTAACAGAACTCGTCATCCGCAGCGGTCTCAAGCAGCCCACCACACACCGACTCTTGACGGCATTGGGCCACGCGGGGCTCGTTGAACAGGACGATGAGACAAAGCGGTACTACCTCGGCTATGAAAGTTACGTCCTGGGCATTCTGGCAGCACCCCGATTCGGCATCGGCGTAATAGCGCAAGGCAGCGTGGCACGCCTGGCACACCTCTCCGAAGATACCGCCTTCCTGACCGTTCGACGCGGCTTCTTCTCCGTGTGTCTGCATCGGGAGGAGGGGACTTATCCGATCCGGGCCTTGGTGTGGCCGGCCGGTGCAAGGCATCCGCTGGGAGTCGGCACCGGCAGTATCGCCATGCTTGCTGCCCTGCCCGACGGCGACGTGCGAAGCATCGTGAAAGCAAACGCCCCTTTGTACAAGGAAAGGTACTCTGGCATCACGCCTGAATTGGTTCTGGATCTGGTCAGCGATACGAGGAAACGTGGCTTCTGCGGTCACAGTGGATTGGGGTATCCAGGCGTCGGCGGGATCGGCGTGGCCGTGCGTGACGAGTATGGCCAGCCTACAGCGGCGCTCGCGATCGGCGCAGCGGAGAGCCGTCTTAACAAGGCCCGGCAGGAGACACTCGCCAAGATTCTGCACGAGGAGGCCGAGAAAATTTATCAGCTACTGAAGCGGACCGTGTTGTCGAATCGCGCGCTCGGGCGAGGGCGTAATTCGGCACGCAATGGCGGAACCCAACGCTCGACGTCTCGAAAATGATGAGTGCGCCATGAGCATGAATGAGGAGCAGCGCAAATTGATCGCGCTCGTTACCGGGGGTGCCGCCGGCATCGGCCAAGCGATTTCAAGCCGCCTGGCGCGCGATGGCATGACCGTCCTGGTCGCCGACGTCAACCTTGCCGCAGCTTCTCAGACGGCAGCCGAGATCCGTTCCTCCGGATTGGATGCGACACCGATCGAGGTCAATGCCGCCGAAGCCAAGTCCATTGCTGGGATGTTCGATCGCGTCGAGACCGAGTTCGGCGGTTGCGACGTGCTGGTGAACAACGCCGGCATTGCGAAAACATTTCCGTTTCTGGATTTCCCGCTCGACATCTGGCAATTGACGATGACTATCAACGTCACTGGCGCAATGCTCTGCGGCCAACATGCCGCGCGCTCGATGAGAACCAGGCAGTGGGGGCGCATCGTGAACATCGCGTCGGTTTCGGGAATTCGCGCGAGCGGTGGCCGCACCGCTTATGGAACGTCGAAAGCTGCCCTCATCGGACTCACCCGCCAGATGGCGATCGAGCTAGCACCTTACGGAATCACTGCCAACGCGATCGCTCCCGGCCCTGTGGATACGCCAATGGCACGTGCCGCCCATACCCCGACGACACGAGAGCAATACACACGCAATATTCCGCTCTCGCGTTACGGCACGCCCGAGGAAATAGCTTCTGCCGTTTCATATGTGACGTCCCGCGAGAGTTCCTATATCACCGGCCAGGTGCTGGCGGTCGACGGTGGCTATCTGGCCGCTGGCCTTCCGGAAACCTAGCCCACGGTTAGCCGGGGCAATAGCGGGCCCTTTAAGGAAACTGACATGAAGCACTCTTACATCATCGGCTGGGGCCACACCCCCTTCGGCAAGCTCGACGCCGCTCGACATGGAGCAGCTCATCCGCGACGCCGCGCTGCCCGCCGTGGCCAGCGCCGGCCTGCAGCTGCGCCGACATCGACGGCATCTTCGTCGGCCACTTCAACGGCGGCTTCGTGCCGCAGGACTTCAGCGCCGCGCTCGTCGGCGTGGCCATCCCCGAGTTCCGCCACGTGCCCGCCGTGCGCGTCGAGAACGCCTGCGCCACCGGCTCGGCCGGCGATCTGGGCCGCGCTCGACGCCGTCGGCTCGGGCCGCGTCAAGCATGCACTGGTGGTCGGCATGGAGAAGATGAACACGCTGCCCGAGCCAGCAGATCGGCGACACGCTGCTCAAGTGCTCGTACGTCAAGGAAGAGGCCGATACCCCCGGCGGGTTCGCGGGCGTGTTCGGCGACATCGCCGGCGTCTACTTCGAGCGCTTCGGCGACCAGAGCGACGCGCTGGCCACGATCTCCGCCAAGAACCACGCGCAACGGCGTGCGCAACCCGCTCGCGCACATGAAGCGCGACCTCGGCTTCGAGTTCTGCCGCAACGCCCTCGGAGAAGAACCCATTCGTCGCCGGGCCGCTCAAGCGCTCCGACTGCTCGCTCGTCTCCGACGGCGCCGCCGCGCTGGTGATCTCGCGCGAGCCGGTGGCGGCGCGCGCGTGTCAGCCCGTGCGCTGGCGCTCGCGCACGCAGGTCAACGAGTACCTGCCGCTGTCGCGCCGCGACCCGACGAAGCTTCGAAGGCGCGGCGCTGGCCTGGCAGCAAGGGCCTGGACGCCGCAGGCGTCACGCTCGATCCGACCTGCACTTCGTCGAGACGCACGACTGCTTCACGATCGCCGAGCTGCTGGAGTACGAGGCGATGGGCCTGCGCGGCGCACGGCCAGGGCGCGCGGGCGATCCTCGACGGCGACACCGCAGCGCGACGGCAAGCTGCCGGTCAATCCGTCGGGCGGCCTGAAGTCGCGCGGCCATCCGATCGGCGCCACCGGGCGTGTCGCAGCACGTGATGGCCGCGATGCAGCTCACCGGCACGGCCGGCGACATGCAGCTGCCGCGACGCCGAAGCCTGGGCGCGGTGTTCAACATGGGCGGCGCGGCGGTCGCCAACTACCTGAGCGTCCTGGAGGCCGCGTGAGCACAGCCGCCCAGGTCCGCTAACCTGTCGCACGCTGCTGCGCCAGACCGCGGCGCTGCTTCCCGGACCGGCCCGGCCTGATCCAGGGCGAGCAGCAGCTGGACGTGGCGCGAGATCGACCGCGCGCGTCGACGCGCTGGTCGCCGGCGCTGCGCGCGCTGCGGCATCCGCAAGCGGCGACCGGCTGCTCGTGCAGTCGCGCAACACGCTGGCGATGTTCGAGAGCTGCTGGGTCGCGTTCCGCCTGGGTGCCGTCTGGGTGCCGATCAACTTCCGGCTGACGCCGCCCGAGGTCGCGTACCTCGGCGCCTCCAGCGGCGCCGTGGCGATGCTGGTCGACGACGGCTTCGACGCGCACGTGGACGCCGTGCGCGAGCGCGTCGCCCGCACTGCGCACGTGATCGCCGATGGGCCAGCCGCGACGCGGCGAGATCGGACTCGCCGACGCTGGTCGCGGACGAACCGCCGGCGCCGACGCCGTCGGAGGCCACGGTCGACGCGGACGACCCGCTGTGGTTCTTCTACACGTCGGGCACCACCGGCCGGCCCAAGGCCGGCGATGCTGACGCACGGCCAGATGGCCTTCATCGTCACCAACCACCTGGCCGACCTGATCCCGGGCACGACCGAGCACGACGTGCTCGATCGCGGTGGCGCCGCTGTCGCACGGCGCGGGCATCCACGCGCTGCTCAACGTCGCGCGCGGCGCGGCCACAGTGCTGCTGCCCACGCGACAAGCTCGATCCCGAGGTGTTCTGGCAACTCGTCGAGACGCCATCGCGTGACCAACCTGTTCACCGTGCCGACCATCGTCAAGATGCTGGTCGAGCATCCGGCCGTCGATCGCGCACGACCACTCCTCGCTGCGCTACGTGATCTACGCCGGCGCGCCGATGTACCGCGCCGACCAGCAGCGCGCGCTGCGCAAGCTGGGCCCGGTGCTGGTGCAGTACTTCGGCCTGGGCGAGGTGACCGGCTGCATCACGGTGCTGCCGCCGCGATGCACGCGCGCTCGACGACGACGACGCCCAACGCCAACGTCGGCTCGTGCGGCCGGCCGCGCACCGGCATGGAGGTCGCGATCCTCGACGCGAACCTGCAGCGCGTGCCCGCCGGGCGAGGTCGGCGAGATCTGCTGCCGCGGGCCCGGCGTGTTCGCGGGCTACCACGACAACCCCGAAGCCACGGCCAAGGCCCTGCGCGGCGGCTGGTTCCACACCGGCGACCTCGGCCGCATCGACGCGCGCGGCCTGCTCTACATCACCGGCCGCGAGTCGGACATGTACATCTCCGGCGGCTCCAACGTCTACCCGCGCGAGGTCGAGGAGGTGCTGCTGACGCACCCGGGCGTCGCCGAAGTGGCCGTGCTGGGCGTGCCCGACCCGAAGTGGGGCGAGGTCGGCGTGGCCGTGGTCGTCGCGCAGCGACGGCGCCGACCTGTCGACGCCGAGGCGCTGCTCGCGCATCTCGAAGGCCGCTGCGCGCGCTACCGCTGGCCGCGCCAGTTCTTCTTCTGGGACGCGCTGCCGAAGTCCGGCTACGGCAAGGTGACCAAGAACGACATCCGCGAGCGTCTCTACGAAAGCGGCGAGCTTCAGGAGTCAGTGACAACGTAGCCAACGGCGTCACTTGCGCCACCACCCTGCCGCGCCCGATAGTTGCGCTGGCTACCATGCGCGTCATGCAGCAGTTGATGGAGCAATTGAGCGAAGCAGTCACCTTCGCGCAGTCGCACGAGATTCCGTGGCCGCGCGATCCCGCCGCTGACCTTGCGCAAGTTGGGGCGTCCACCACGATGACCCGCCGCCGTTCAACCGCCTGCGCGGGCCGGTGCATCCGCGCGGCGGCGTCTCCGGCGTGATCCGCGTGCGCGGCGAGGAAGTCGCCGCCTGGGGCGAGCCCGATCGCGCGGACCAGACCTTCAGCGTCGCGAAGACCTACCTCGCGCTGCTCGCGGGCATCGCCCATGCGCGCGGGCTGCTCGAACCGGGCGAGCGCGTGAGCGATCGGCTGCCGGGCATCGGCTTCGATTCAGCGCACAACCGCGTGATCACCTGGGAGCACCTCCTCACGCAGACCAGCGAATGGCAGGGCGAGTGCTTCGGCATGCCCGACCAGGTGGAGCACTACCGGCGCGTGTCGCACGACCCGAAGCCACCCGCGGGCAAGAAAGGCGAGCTTCGTCCGCTGCGCGAGCCGGGCAGCTACTGGGAATACAACGACGTGCGCATCAACCAGCTCTCGCTGGCGCTGCTGCACCTCTTCAAGCGGCCGCTGCCGCGAGGTGTTCCTCGAGAGCGTGCTGCAGCCGATCGGCGGCGGCCGCGATTTCCGCTGGGAGGGCTACGACGACGCCTGGGTCGAGATCGACGGCCAGCGCATGCAGTCGGTTCCCGGCGGCACGCACTGGGGCGGCGGCGTGTCGATCAGCGCGCGCGACCAGGCGCGCATCGGCCAACTGCTGCTGGACGGCGGCGTGCACGAGGGCCGGCAGATCATCCCGCGCGAGTGGGTGCAGCGCATGCACACGCCCTGCGCGGTGGCGCCGTTCTACGGCTGGCTCACGTGGCTCAATCGGCGACGGGCGCCTGTTCGCCGATGCCTCGCGCGAGAGCTGCTTCATGTTCGGCGCGGGCGGCCACATGGTGTGGATCGATCCGGAGAACGAAGCGGTGGTCGTCGCACGCTGGCTCGACGGGGCGCATTCGGCAGGTTTCGTGAGCCGCGTGGCGCAGGCGCTCAGGAGTTAGTTGCCGATCGTTCGGTCAAATCCGCTTTGGGGTCGTTAGCTGTCATCGAGCGTTGCCGCATTTGACCAACAGCGGACGTTGCGAAGCCTTGCGAGGAATGCAGCCGCGTCAAGGGTCGACTGCGATCCATCGATCGAGCGGGACGTTGCCGCACATCGTCCGCGCTTGTGATGCAGTAATACGAGGACTCGCGAGACTGGAATCGTCGCTCCAGTCGATGAGGCGACGGGTTATAAGGAAATACGAGATCGCGATGCTCTGCAAAAAATTCTCGATAAATACTTGAATGCCGAGAAAGCAAAGTGGGCAAAAACATTCCCGAACGACTTTTACAGAAAGCTATTTAAGGTTCGAGGCCTTAAATACGATCCGACAACTGTAAAGAAGCCTGGTTTTATCGGTCATGACACTAACAACACTGTGTATGACCGGTTAGCTCCGGGAACCTTGCAAAAACCTAGAGAATTCAACCGCTGGTGAAGAACCGCGTTCCTGAGCCGTTGCCTCCGACGCAGCCGGTTGCAGCCAAATAGCAGCTACGTAAGACGCGTTAACACGACATACGGAGACTTCGATGATTACCAATTTGCAGTCCGGCACCAACGTTCATGAGATCGCCGATGGCATCTATCGCATCAATACGCCGGTCGCGATCCCTGGCGGCCCCGACCAGTTCAATTTCAATCAGTATCTGATCGTCGATGACGCGCCGCTGTTGTTTCACACCGGTCCGCGGCGACTGTTTCCGCTGGTGCGCGAAGCCATGGCGCGCGTGATGCCGGTCGAGCGATTGCGCTACGTGGGGTTCTCGCACTTCGAAGCCGACGAATGCGGTGCGCTGAACGAGTGGCTTGCGGCGGCACCGCGGGCGGAAACGGTGTGCGGGCAGATTGCCGCGATGGTGTCGGCGAACGACGTTGGCGACCGGCCGGCACGAGCGCTCGCCGACGGCGAAGTGCTTTCGCTCGGAAAGCACGCTGTGCGCTGGTTCGACACGCCGCACATACCCCACGGCTGGGACTCTGGACTGATGATGGAAACGTCGACCCGCACGTTTCTCTGCGGTGACCTTTTCACGCAGGGCGGCGCCGGCGAAACGCCACTGACCGAATCCGACATCCTCGGCCCGAGCGAGGCGTTCCGCGGGCCGATGGACTACTACTCGCACGCCCCGGAGACCACCGCGATCCTCGAGCGCCTCGCGCGCGAGCAGCCAACGACGCTTGCGTGCATGCACGGCAGCGCTTTCCGTGGCGACGGCGCGGCGTTGCTCAGCGCACTGGCGCAGAGCCTGAGTGAGCGGCGCCCATTGCGAGCGGCGGCGTAGGTCGCGGTTCCGCTGCGAACAGCCTGGTGCTTCGTCCCGCAGGGCTGAGATGCTCCACTGGTTGCCGCTCTACTTGTCGCCTTGCACCACGCTGATCTTCCTGCGTAGCCGCGCGGTTTCGCTCGCATCTCCCGCCTTGTCTGCAAGCGCTAGCTGCACATTCAGCCACGCCAACAGTGGCCGCCGCCAACCCTGCGCGGACGCGGTGTCGGCGGCCAGCGCGATCGCCGTCGGGTGCGCACGCCCCGCTTGAAACAACACACCGATCGCCACCAGCCTCGACAGCGGATCCTCGATCCCGCGCAGCGCGGCGACCGCACTCTCCGCGCTCAGGTTCGTAGCGGCGACGGCGCGGTGCTGCGGGGGAAGCAGCGCAATGTCCTGCGGCTGCACACGCGCGGCGAGATAGTCGGCGTATGCACGCTCCGGTGCCGCGCTATCGGTCCTGAGCTTCTCGAAGCGTTCACACGGTTCGAACACGAGGCTCGCCACGCGGGCGGCGCAGTGCACAAGCTCAGCACGGCCGAGCAGGTCGATGCGACCGGTGCGTGCAATCTGGCGGCGTGCCTGTTCGAGGTCACTGTCTGCCAGGCGCGTATCGCCGGTGAGGTAGGCCGCGACGGCATGGTCCATCGCGGTCTTGGCGTTGGACTCCCAGTCGGGAACCGGCGGACCGCTTGCGCACGCCCCGATCAATGCACTGACGGCGACCAACGCGAGTGCGTGTCTCATGGCAGCTTCAACTTCGGGTCACGCGCGAAGGGCCAGCGTCGATTGACCTCGTCGATCATGCGACTCACCTTGCGCAGGCTCGTGTCGACCTCGGCGCGCAAGGTGGCGAGGTCCGCGGTCGCATCGCGCGCGTTGCCGGCAGCGATCTGCGCGTCCGCGAGGATGCCGTCGACTTTCTTCAAGCTCGTGCGCGCGTCGCTGAGCGCCGCATTCAGCTGCACGATCGCGGCGCGCGCTTCGGGCACCAGCCCCTCGGGGCCAAACGCCTGCGCGTCAGCCTTGGCGGCCAGGCCGTCGACTCTTGCGAGCAACGAGTTGGCGCGGTCCAGCGCAGTGATCAACTTCTTGGCGTCGGCTTCGTTACCAAGCAGCATGCCGAGCGCGCCGCCTGGACCTTTCAGTTTTTCGGTGACGTCGCGCACGTTGCTCAGGCTCGAGGCAAGCGACGAGCCCTGCGCGGTGAGCGCCCTCAGGTTGGCGACAAGCTCACGCATGTCGGCCACCAGGCGCGGAATCTCAGCCGTCGCGTCGCCCACCAACACCTTGCGCTCCGCGCCATCCGGAAGCGGCGGGTCGGAGAGAATCCCGCTGAACGCCTTCAGCGCGGTGTTGCCCAGCAGGCCCCGGGTGAGGGTGAAGACGCTGGACTCGCGCAGCCAGCGGGCGTCCTTGCGCGGCACGTCGATGACGATATGGGTAATTCCGTCTTCGGCCAGTTCGATGCGGCGCACGCGCCCTATCGGAAAGCCGGAGAACGTAAGGTCCATGCCGACCGTCACGCCTTCGGAGTCATCGGCTATCAGCACCAGACGCTGCGACTCCTCGAACGCACCGCGTGCGTACAGCAGGTACACGACGGTGCCGGCGATGAGAAGAAACAGCAGCGTTAGCAGCAGCGCCGCTTTGAACTCCACGTTCGCCGCCCGCTGCGGCGCTGTTGACGGTTCTTCTTGCATGCTCAGTAGTAGTTACCGACCAGCGATGCCACTTCGATCAGCAGGATCACCACAAAAATACGCACCAGGCTTTGCAATTCGACACTCGTTCGCAGTCGCGCGCGGGAGCGATCGTAAAGAACGGAAGCGATCGGAATCAACGCGACGGCCAGGCCGAAGAAGAACACCTTGAGCGCGAAGATCATCGACACCGCCGGATTGAATATCTGTCCAAACGTGCGCGTGTAGCCGGCAAACGCGCCGGTCGTGAAGCCGTAGACCGACACGTAAGCCAGCACGGCCGTCACGACACAGCTCACACCTGCAAGCATCAGCGTGGAAAACATCGCCGACGCTACGCGCGGCAGCACTTCGCGCTGCAGCGGATCCACGCCCTGCTGTGCCAGCGCATCGAATTCTCCGCGCATGCGCATCTGTGCGATCTCCGCGGCATTGGGGAGCGCGCAACGCAGCGCGGCAAACACAGCCGCGGTCAGCGGAATCAACTCGAGTACGAGCACGCGCACGACCATCTCCAGCGCGTATTTCGACAGGCCGTAGCTCACGGCAGTCACAACCACGATGCGGATGATCACGAGGCTGATCAGCGACGACAACACGGTGAACCAGAACAGAATTGGCGCGGTGTCGTGGTAGACGTGCCGCGCCAGCGCTGACCGGTTCGGCCCGGCATAGCTTGACGGCGAAAGCGCCAGCACCAGGATCAAGGCACCGAAATGGATGATTCGCCACCAACCTGCGAACCACGTCAGAGTTCCGCGACCTGCATCGGAGAGCGGGCCCTGTGACGAAAGCAGCGAAGTCATGCCGGCATCATAGGGCCGCAAGAAGTGCCGTCACGCCGACGTTGCCGGTGTCCCGCCAGCACCAAGATCCCAATACAAACCGGCCATGATGCGCAGTCCGTCGCGCAGCAGTTCGGGCGGCAGATGCTCGTTGGGTGCATGCTGCGAGCATCCCGGGTAGGAGTGCGGCACCCACACGGTGCGCAACCCGAGCACGTCCGTGAAGATGTCGTTGGGCAACGATCCACCGAGATTTGGCAGGACCGCTGGTTTCTTTCCGCTGGTTTGCGCGATCGAGGCCGCCGCCCATTGCACCCACGCGTCGTCGGGATCGAGGCGCGTGGCACGGAACATTTCTTCGCGCGTCGTCGCAATCTGCACCATCGAAAACCCCGCGCGGTCGAGGTGGCGCCGCAGCGCCGGCAGGATGTCGTTCTCATCGATGCCGACCACGGTGCGAAGCTGGCAGCGCGCCCACGCGCGCGGCGGAATGGCGTTGACCGGCGTGTCCGGGTTGCCGGTCTTGAAGGCGAGCACTTCGAACGAACACCAACCGAACACGCGTTCGGCCGGCGACAGATCGGGTTCGCCCCACCACGGCTCGATCGCCGGACCGTCGGCTCCGCCGTCGACCTCGCAGTCGGCCAGCGCGCGGCGCACCGAAGCGGGCAACTCGCGCGGCACCCATTCGGCGATGCGGATCTGGCCGGTGGCCGACACGATGCTGGCGATCGCGTGCGCCAATTGAATTCCGGGATTGCTGATCAGCCCGCCCCAGTTACCCGAGTGATGACCGCCCTTGCGCGCCTCGATGGTCAGATCGAAATTCATGTTGCCGCGCGTACCGAGAAAAATCGTAGGCCGGTCGGCGCGTAGCCGCGGGCCGTCGGAAGCGAGCAGCAGGTCGGCTGCGAAGAGTTCCTTGTGCTCGCTGCAAATGTCCCGCAGCCCGGTCGAGCCGGTTTCTTCCCCCATTTCGATCAGGTACTTGGCGTTGAAGCCGAGCCGGCCGCGCGTCTCGAGCACCGAGCGCAGCGCACCCATGTTGATCGAATGCTGCCCTTTGTTGTCGGCCATGCCGCGGCCGTACCAACGGCCGTTCGACTCGGTGAGCCGCCATGGCGACAGACCGTCTTTCCATTCCTTCTCGAGGCCACGAATCACATCGCCATGGCCGTAGCCGAAGACGGTGGGAAGTGTCGTGCCTTCCAACCGTTGCGCAAACAAGAAAGGTGCATGCGCCTTGAGATGGGTCAAGGACTGACAGTCGAAGCCCATTGCTTCGAAGGCGGGGCGCATCTCGCTTTCGAGGTAATCGGCGAGCGCCTGCGCGCGTTCGGGGTTCTGGCTCTCGGTGGGCACCGCGATCCGCCGCGCCAGCGTTCGCCGGAACTCACCTGAATCAAAGTGTTGCTCGGCGTGGCTGATCGCGTCTGAGCGCTTCATGCGGACTGTCCTTCAGAAAGGGTAAGCGTAGTGTGGCAACGGATTGCGGAAAACACCGTTCGCGACGATCATGCCCATCGATATTGACCCACCAGGGCTGAGGGAGGAAAACGATGAAAGAGCATGAGCTGCGTGCCTTGATCGAGGATGTGAGGAGCGGCGGGGTATCGCGCCGTTCGTTTGTCCAGCGCATGGGCGCGCTTGGGCTGACCGCGCCGATGGCGTCGATGCTTCTGCTGAACGCGGGCGTGGCTCAGGCGCAGGCAAGCCCGCCCTACAAGCCGACCAAGCGCGGTGGTGGCGGCACACTGAAGGCGCTGTGGTGGCAGGGCACGACGCTGCTGCAGCCGCACTTCGCCAACGGCACCAAGGACCAGGAAGGCTCGCGTATCTTTTATGAGCCGCTGGCGAGTTGGGACAAGGACGGCAACCTGGTGCCGATTCTGGCGGCCGAGATTCCGACCCCGCAGAACGGAGGCGTGCTGGAAGGCGGAAAGATCGTGCGCTGGCGGCTCAAGCAGGGAGTCAAGTGGCACGATGGCGCGCCATTTACCGCCGACGACTGCGTCTTCACGTGGGAGTTCGCGCGCGAGCCCGCCACCGCAGCGGTCACCAGCGGCGTCTACAAGGACGTCTCAGTCGTCAAGGTCGACTCGCACACGATCCTGGTGTCGTTCCCGAAGGCCACACCGTTCTGGGCTACTGCGTTCTGCGCGGCCGAGGGGATGGTGATTCCCAAGCATCTGTTTGCTCAATACGTCGGCGCCAAGTCGCGCGAAGCGCCGACCAACCTCAAGCCGGTCGGCACCGGCCCTTACAAGTTCGTCGACTTCAAGCCGGGCGACATGGTCCGTGGCGCGATCAACACCGACTACCACATGCCGAACCGCCCCTATTTCGATGCGATCGAGATGAAGGGCGGCGGCGACGCGCCGTCGGCCGCGCGCGCGGTCCTGCAGACCGGCGAGTACGACTACGCGTGGAACCTGCAGGTCGAAGATGAAGTGCTCAAGCGGATGGAGGCGAGCGGCAAAGGTCGCACCAACATCGTTCCGAGCGGCAATGTCGAGTTCATTCAGTTGAGCGTCACCGATCCCTGGAACGAAGTCGACGGCGAACGCTCCAGCATCAAGTCGAAACACTTCGCATTCAGCGATCCGCAGGTGCGCGCAGCGATGGCCGTTCTGGCCGATCGCAAAGGCATTCAAGATTTCATCTTCGGACGAACCGGCTCGGCGTCAAGTAATTTTCTGAATGCACCGTCGAAGGTTCGCTCGCCGAACACAAAGTTCGAGTTCAACATCGACAAGGCCAATCAGATTCTCGATGCCGCCGGCTGGAAACGCGGCGCTGACGGCGTGCGCGAAAAAGACGGCAAAAAGATGAAGTTCGTGTATCAGACGTCGATCAACGCGGCGCGCCAGAAGGCACAGGCGGTCTTCAAGCAGGCTTGCCAGAAGGCAGGGATCGACCTCGAGCTGAAGTCGGTCACGGCATCCGTGTTCTTCTCGTCCGACGTTGCCAATCCGGATACGTACGGCAAGTTCTGGAGCGACATCCAGATGTACACGACGACGATGACGCAGCCCGATGCCGAGCGCTTCATGGATCAGTACCTGACACGAGAGATCTCGTCGAAGGCCAACAAGTGGCAAGGGCGAAACATTTCGCGCTGGCGCAGCGAGGAGTACGACAAGGCTCACCTGGCGTCCGAGTCCGAAATGGACCCGGTCGAAGCGCGCCGCGCTGTTTATCAGGATGAACGACCTGGTCATCAGCGGCGGGCACATCATTCCGCTGATCAGCCGGCACCGGGTCAGCGGGTCCTCAACCAGGCTGGTGACTGCTCTGACCGGCTGGGACCTGGACTTCTCTGGCCTGCATCACTGGTACCGCGAAGGCGGCCCACCACAGGCTTGAGCTAAAGGCGCCGCAGGTTTCGGCCGTGGGTCCCTACGTCCTGCGGCGCCTGTTGATCGCGGTGCCCAGCCTGCTGGGCATCAGCGTTGTCCTGTTCACGGTGCTGGCGCTGGCGCCGGGAGATCCGTTCGAGGAGCTCGCGCTCAATCCGAACGTACCGGTCGAAGTGCGCGAACAACTACGCAAGAGCTTCGGTCTCGACGATCCCGGTTGGCAGCGCTACTTTCGCTGGATCGCTGCGATGTTTCGTGGCGACTGGGGTTACTCGTTCATCAGCCGGGTCGATGTCGATACGCTGATCTGGCAGCGCGTGCCGGTCACGCTCGTGATCATCGGCGCGTCGCAATTGCTCGCACTCGCGATCGCGCTGCCGGTCGGCATCCTGTCGGCGGCACGGCCGTATTCGTGGTTCGACCGCATCGCCAGCACGCTCGCCTTCATCGGCTTCTCGCTGCCGACGTTTTTCACCGGCATCCTGCTGATCCTGTTGTTCTCGATCACGCTCGACTGGCTGCCCTTCGTCTTCCGCGCCGACATCAGCGCGACCGGCTGGCAATGGTGGTGGGAGCACATCAAGCAGTCGATCATGCCGGTCACTGTGCTCGGGCTTTTTCAGGCGGCGAGCTGGACCCGCTACGTGCGCTCGGCGATGCTCGACGTTATCCGCCTCGACTACGTGACGACCGCGCGTAGCAAGGGACTCGCGGAGCGCGTGATCCTGATGAAACACGTCGTGCGCAACGCGCTGATTCCGGTCGTCACGCTGGTAGCGCTGCAGTTGCCGGCGATCTTCGGCGGCGCGATCGTGACCGAGCAGATCTTTCGCATACCCGGCATCGGCTCGCTGCTGATCGATGCCATTCTCCGCAATGACACGCCGGTCATCATGGCGGTGACCTTCGTGTTCTCGTGCCTCGTGATCGTCTTCAACCTGATTGCCGACATCCTGTATGGCTGGCTCGACCCCCGCATCTCCTATCGCTGAGGCGGCGGCCGCTCGCCGTTCTGACGGCTCGCCGTGGGCCGAGGCGTGGCGCCGCTTTCGCCGCCACCGGATGGCGCTCGTCAGCCTGATCGTGCTCGGGCTGATGGTCGCAGCAGTGGTCTTCGGCCCGCTCGTGTGGCGGCACTCGATCGAAGAAATCGACTTCACGGCGCGGCTGGTGGACCGTCGCTCGGGCACCCGCTTGGAACCGACGACCTGGGCCGCGACATCCTCGCGCGCGTGATCTACGGCGGCCGGATCTCGCTTGCGGTGGGCCTGGCAGCGATGCTGATGGCGATCTGCGTCGGTGTGCTGATTGGTGCCATCGCCGGTATCTCGCGTGGCAGCATTGACACTGCGCTGATGTGGCTGACGGATCTGTTCCTGTCGCTGCCGCAATTGCCGCTGCTGCTGGTCATCATCTATCTGTTCCGCGACAGCCTGAAAGGCATGTTCGGACCCGAAGTAGGCACCTTCATCCTGATCGTCGCGGTGATCGGTGGTTTTCGGTGGATGCCGGTGGCACGCCTGGTGCGCGCGCAGTTCTTCTCGCTGCGCGAAAAGGAGTTCGTCGAAGCCGCGCGCGCGCTCGGCGCGTCAGTGCCGCGCCAGGTCATGCGGCACATACTGCCGAATTCGCTCGGACCGGTGATCGTGGCCGGCACGATCGATGTCGCGGCAGCCATCATCGCCGAGTCGACGCTGTCGTTTCTCGGACTCGGCTTCCCACCCGATATCCCGACCTGGGGCCGGATCCTGTTCGATGCCAAGGACTATCTGGACATCGCGCCTTACTGGGCTCTGTTCCCGGGACTCGCCATCTTCCTGACGGTGCTGACGATCAACTTCATCGGCGACGGCCTGCGCGACGCGCTCGATCCACGCAGGGTGATGTAGTGGCGCTGCTCGAAATCAAGGGACTGAAGACCCACTTCAAGACCGACGACGGCTGGCTGCATGCGGTCGACGGCGTTGACCTGACGGTCGAGCGCGGCGAGACGGTGGGTGTCGTTGGCGAGTCGGGCTGCGGCAAATCGGTAACGGCGATGACGGTGCTCAAGCTCGTGCCGATGCCACCGGGGCGCATCGTCGCCGGGCAAGTGCTGTGGCAGGGACGCGATCTCGTTCCGTTGCCGCCGGAAGAAATGCGCAAGATCCGGGCGAAGGAAATCGCGATAGTGTTCCAGGAGCCGATGACCTCGCTGAACCCGGTCTACACCGTGGGCGAGCAGATCGCCGAGACGCTTCGTCTGCACGAAGGCTTGAGCCGCAAGGGTGCGATGGACCGCGCGGTCGAGATGCTGAAGCTCGTGCACATCCCCACCGCCAAGCGGCGGGTCAACGACTACCCGCACCAGTTCTCCGGCGGCATGCGCCAGCGCGTGATGATCGCGATGGCACTGTCGTGCAACCCAAAACTGCTGATCGCCGACGAGCCGACCACCGCGCTCGACGTCACGATCCAGGCGCAGATTCTCGAGCTGCTGAACGAGCTGAAAGCACGCCTGGGCATGTCGATCATGCTGATCACGCACGCGATGGGCGTGGTGGCTGAAACTGCGCAGCGGGTGGTCGTGATGTACGCCGGCAAGGTGGTCGAAGAAGCGAACGTGGCCGAGTTGTTCGCGCGTCCACGCCATCCCTACACGCAGGGGCTGATCCGCTCGATCCCGCGCATTGACATGGCCGCAACGCACAAGGTTCGGCTCGAGGCGATTGCCGGCGTCGTGCCCAAGCTGATCGAACCGGCTGAAGGCTGCCGCTTCGCGCCGCGTTGCAAACACGCCGTCGTGGAGTGCACGCAGGCGACGCCGCCGCTGCGCGAAGCGACGCCCGGGCACAAGGTCGCGTGCATCTTCGATTTGGTGCCGGCATGACCGAGCCGTTGCTAAGGGTCGACCACCTCGTCAAACACTTCTATGCTCTCAGGCGGGATGTTCGGGCGCGTGGTCGACAAGGTGCACGCGGTCGACGGCGTGAGCTTCGCTATCGACGCCGGTGAAACGCTCGGAGTCGTCGGCGAGTCAGGCTGCGGCAAGAGCACGACCGGCCGCTGCATCCTGCGCCTGATCGAACCGACCTCGGGTGAAGTGTGGTTCGAGGGCAAGAATGTCACGGCGCTGGGCAAAAACGAGCTGCGTGCGCTCGCGCGCGATATGCAGATCATTTTTCAGGACCCGTACGCCTCGCTTGAACCCGCGCATGACGGTGGGCGCGATCATCGGCGAGGCGCTGATCATTCACAAGCTCACGAAGACCGCGCGCGAGTTCGAGGATCGCATCGTCGAGCTGCTTGAAACCGTGGGCCTGAACGCCGATCACATGCGGCGCTACCCGCACGAATTTTCCGGCGGCCAGCGCCAGCGCATCGGCATTGCGCGCGCACTCGCGGTGAGCCCCAAGCTCGTGGTCTGCGATGAAGCAGTGTCCGCACTCGATGTATCGATCCAGGCGCAGGTAATCAACCTGCTCGAAGACCTGCAGGCCAAGTTCAGCCTGACCTACATGTTCATCGCGCACGACCTGTCAGTCGTCGAGCACATCAGCGACCGCGTCGCGGTGATGTATCTCGGGCGCATCGTCGAGATCGCATCGGCGCGCGAGCTGTATTCGAAACCGCTGCATCCCTACACGGAAGCGCTGTTGTCCGCGGTGCCGATTCCCGATCCCGCCGTCAGGCGCAAACGCATTACGCTGCAGGGCGACGTACCGAGCCCGATCAACCCCCCCTCCGGGTGCCCATTTCACACGCGCTGCCCGATCCGTCAGCTACCGCTCTGTGAGACGGAGGTGCCGATGCTGAAACAAAGCAGCGAAGGGCACTGGGTGTCGTGCCACCTGCGGGGCTAGCGGCTCGCGTCAAGCGCAAGAAGTGAGTGACACTGGCGCAACGGCAAGTGCCAAGCTCGTGCGCAAGTCGCCACGCATCGGCAGGTTGATGCTGATGACTTACACCGGCTACGCCAACGACAGCCGACTCATCTTCCGTGGCCGCGTGATCCGCGAGCGAAAGTCCCCTTTGCTTGAGCCTCACACGAGCGGCTGGCGTAATTTCGTCGCGCTGGTGCGGCTGCTGAACTCACGAGAGATCCCGGGAGCCACGGTGTGCGCGCACTTCAGGTCGCATGATCACGAGGCCGTCACCGATCGCGAGGGCTACTTCGCATTCGACATCGCGCTGGATCGCAGACTCGAGCGCGAAGTCGAGATCGACTTGCGGCTGGTCACGCCCAAGGCGGCTGATGGCGAGCCGATCGTGACCCGTGCGGCGATCTGTGTGCCGCCCGTCAGCGCTCGCTTTGGCGTGATCAGCGACATCGACGACACGATCGTCTGGACCTATGTCGGCAACCGTCGTCGCATGCTGTGGACACTCGCGCGGTCCAACGCAGCGACGCGCAAGCCATTCATCGGAGTCGCGGCGCTGTATCGCGCGCTGCACGACGGCATCGCGGGTGACGAAGGCAATCCGATCTTCTACGTGTCGAGCGGTCCGTGGAACCTGTACTCGCCGCTGGTCGATTTTCTGCGTATCAACGGCGTTCCGCGCGGGCCGCTGTTCCTGAAAGACTGGGGCAGGCACACCCTTTACGAGTGGCGTGACCATGGCACGCACAAGCTCGCGAGCATCCGCGAAGTCCTGACTGCATTCGAGCATCTGCCTTTCATACTGGTCGGGGATAGCGGCGAGCAGGATCCCGAGATCTACCGTGGAGTCGTACGCGAATTTCCCGGGCGTATTAAGGCGATCTACATCCGCAGCGTGTCGGCCGGTCCCGCGCGCTGCGCAGAGATAGGACGCATCGCCGACGAAGTGCGCGCGGCCGGCAGCGAACTGCTGCTGGTGAAAGATAGCGAGGCGGCCGCGATCAACGAAGCGCGCGCTGGCCGCATCGGCCACGACCGTGTGGAACAGGTGCGGCTGGATGAGGAGATTGAAAAACGGTTACCGTCACCCGCAGTCGAAGCGGCCGCGGTACAGAACGGTCCCGGTCGAGCGCCGTGAAGTATCAGGACTCGCCGAATGCGGGCAAGGACTGCTTAGGTTGCTCGGAGACTGATGCCTGGTACCTCCCGAAGGCGGCGGTGCCATTGAGCGATATGCTGACAGCGGCGCACAGGAGGTCGAATGCTTGCCATCACTTACCAACGCGTGGGGCCCGCTGATGAGGTCCTTTCCTTCACCGAGATCGAAACGCCATCGGCCGCAGCGGGCGAGGTGCGCGTCAAGGTTGCGAGTTCCGGCGTCAATCCTTCAGACGTGAAATCGCGCGCCGGTGTGCGCAACAAGACGCTGCCCTTCCCGCGAATCGTCCCGCACAGCGATGGCGCGGGCGTGATCGATCAGGTGGGCAGCGGCATCGATTCTGCGCGTATCGGTGAGCGAGTCTGGGTGTGGAACGCAGCGTGGCAGCGACCGATGGGCACTGCCGCGCAGTATGTCGCGCTGCCCGCGCAACAGGCGGTTAGGTTGCCCGACCCGATCGACTTTACTGCCGGTGCGTGCCTCGGCATTCCCGCGCTGACCGCGTATCACGCGGTCGTCGTGGGCGGTGGCGTCAGCGGCAAGTCCGTACTGGTGACGGGCGGTGCTGGTGGCGTGGGCCACTATGCGATTCAGTTTGCAAAGCTGGGCGGCGCCCAGCGCGTCATCGCGACGGTGAGCGGTGAGGCCAAGGGTGCGATCGCGCTCGCGGCCGGTGCCGACACCTTTGTCAACTACAAGACCGAAGACGTCGGACAGCGCTGCTTCGCACTCACTGACGGGCGCGGCGTCGATCGCATTATCGAGATGGATCTGGCGGCGAATATTCAGTCCGATCTCGCAGCGCTGCGAAGCGACGGCGAGATCGTTGTCTACGGCAGCGGCGCGCCGGAAATCGCGGTGCCGTTCTTTGCTTCCATCCTGAAGAACACGCGTTATCACTTCTTTATCGTTTACAACCTGAGTGCAGCAGACCGGGCGAGCGATCTTGCCGCTGTATCGCGCCTGCTTGGGGAAAACAAACTCAAGCATCAAATCGCTGCGCGCCTGCCTTTGTCGAAGGCGGCCGAAGCGCATCGGCTGGTCGAAAGCGGCCAAGCCGTCGGAAACGTGGTGCTGGATGTTCCCTAGGCACAAGCTTGATGTTTATGCGGCGGAATTCTCGATACGTATCGGCATCGGAGCGATGACGTCGTGGGCAGCCTGACCGAATACCTGAGGTTCTTCGTTACTCTCACCGCAGTCGTCGATCCGTTTCTCGCGGTTCCGTTCTTTCTTCAGTTCACGGTTGCTGACAACGCCGCACAGCGCGCCAGGCTGGCGCGGGTCATAGCGCTAACCGTATTCGTCGTACTCGCGAGCGCAACGTTTGTCGGCGAGGCGCTGTTGGGTTTGATCGGAGCGAGCTTGCCGGCCTTCCGCGTCGGCGGCGGATTGGTGCTACTGCTGATGGCGCTGGCGATGTTGAACGCGCAAGTGGGCGGTGTGCGGCAGTCCAAGGCGGAAGCTGACGAGCTGGAAAGCAGAGATGTCAGCGGCATCGTGCCGCTCGCGTTTCCATTGCTCGCAGGTCCGGGCGCGATCAGCACTTCGATCATTGCCGTGGAGCGCGGCGGGCTCGCTCACCAGTTGGCCGTCATCGGTTGCATTGCACTCGTTTGTCTGGTGTCGTGGGCGGTGCTATCGCGAGCGCACACAATCGCGGAGCGGCTTAGCGTCTCGGGCCTTAACATCGCCACTCGCATCCTTGGACTTCTGCTGGCGGCGATGGCGGTGCAGACGATGGCCGAGGGACTGAAGGAGCTTTTCCCGGGGCTTGCAAGCTAGTGGCGCGTGGGTGTCACACATCCACGCGCCGCGGAGCCAGCTTTTAGTGAACCGCGCCGACGATCGGCGCCAAGCGCCGCGTTGATGCGCGCGCCCTGCTCGGCGTTGATCATCGAACCGAGCAGCTCGAGGAAGCGCGGATCCTGCACGCCGCTCACGATGTACTGCCAGCGGTAGGCGCCCAGCATCGTCGCGTGGATCGCCTGCAACTGCCCGGCGTCGAATGCGCGGCCGGCGACTTGCGACGAAGTACTCGGCGTCGGCCTTGGCCTGCATCTGGCAGATGCCGTCCACCGCGCCGACCAGGCCGATCAGCTCGTCGACCGCCTGGTCGCGCTGCGCGGCGTCGAGCCGCTCGTCCTCGCGCATCCACTCCATCTCGTCGAGGATCGCGTGCTGCGATTCCTCCTTCCAGTGGAACAGGAACACGTCCTTCCACAGCGGGTCGATCTGCGTCTCGGGATCGATGCTGCTGCGGTAGTGCGCCTGCGAGAAGAGCTCGATGTCGCAGGTCAGCGCCGAGCACCGCCCAGGTCGAGGCCGCCAGCACCGCCTGGCGACGTCGTTCGGTTGCGGCAGGAAGCGGTAGCCGGCGGGCATGCCGGGCGCGATCATCGTCTCCAGGCGCCGGAACATCTCCTGGTGCTTGAGCTCCTCGTCGGTCAGGCGCACCAGCGCTTCGAGCGCGACCTGGTCGCCGAGCCAGTGGCCGCGGCTGATCTCCAGCACCTTGGCGCCGATGAAGCGCTCGACCAGCGCGAACATGTTGGCGTAGGTGCGGCCCTGCACCTGCGAGAACAGGCGCTTCTCGTCGGCGCTGAGGAACGGCAGCTGCGTCGACCTTCGACAGCCCGTCGGGCAGGAACGTCTTGCCGAAGTCGAACTGGCGGCCGCGGATCACGTCGCGGTCGGTGTCCCAGCGGATGCGCTTGGAGACTTCGATGCACTTGGCGTAGCGGGCTCGAATCAGTGGTGCTGGTGTGAAGCATGTGACATGAGGGCTCTCCTTCGTCGGTTGGTTGAAATGACGCCGTCAGCTCTGCGAGCCGAGCGGTGCGCCGCGTCCTCAAGCGCGGCTCAAAGCGTTCTCAAAACGCTGTCAAGCGGCAACTGCCGCTGCCACGGGAGCACCCATGCCATCCGCATTGCACGACGCGCTGCGCTTCGGCCGCTTCGAGCTCCACCCGGCCGACGGGCGCTGCGCGTCGTCAACGGCGAGCCGCGCGCGCTCGGCGCGTCGCGCCTTCGACCTGCTGCTCGCCCTGGCCCAGCGGCACGAACGGCTGGTCGACCAAGCAGGAGTTGCTCGACCTGGTCTGGCCCGGCCTGGTGGTCGAGGAGCACAACATCGCCGCGCAGATCGAGCACCCTGCGCAAGCTGCTCGGTGCCGACGCGATCGCCACCGTGCCGGGCCGCGGCTACCGGTTCGACGGCGGCGCGCTGATCGCAGCGCCGGTGCGAGGCACGGCCTGTCGCCGGCACCGCCGCGCCACAACCTGCCCGAGCGCGCACGCGCTTCATCGGCCGCGAGGCGGCGCTTGCCGACCTCGCGCGTCTGCTGGCGCAGTCGCGGCTGCTGACGCTCACCGGCATCGGCGGCTGCGGCAAGACGCGGCTGGCGCTGCAGTTCGCGCAGCAGCAGCTGGCCGAGTTCGCCGATGGGGTGTGGTTCGTCGACCTGGCGCCGCTGCAGGAAGCGGAGCGCGTGGCCCGGCATCTGCGCGGCCGTGCTCGGGCTCGCGATAAGGTGCCGACGCAGAGCTGGCGCAGCGGCTGCGCGATCACCTGGCCGAGCGCCGAACGCTGCTCGTGCTCGACAACTGCGAGCACGTGCGTCGACGGCGTGGCCGCGCTGGTCGAGGCGCTGCTGGCGCACGCCGGGCGCAGCCGCGATCGTCGCCACCAGCCGCGAGGCACTGGCGCGTGGCGGGCGAGCAGCTCTATCCGCGTGCGCTCGCTGTCGCTGCCGGCGACGGACGGACCTGCAATGCGCTGCTCGAGGCCGACGTCGGTGCGCGTCTTCGTCGATCGCGCCCGGCTCGCCCTGCCCGACTTCGAGGTCGACGCCGACAACGCCAGCGCGATTGGCGAGATCTGCCGTCGGCTCGACGGCATCGCGCTGGCCATCGAGCTGGCGGCGGCGCGCGTGACGATGCTCTCGGTGGCCGACATCGCCGCGCGGCTGGACGACCGCTTTCGCCTGCTCACCGGCGGCAGCCGTGCGCTCGCCGCGCCAGCAGACGCTGCACGCGACGATGCAGTGGAGCTACGACACCTGCAACGCGCCGAGCAGCGCATGCTGCGCCAGGTGGCGGTCTTCGCCGGCGGCTGGACGCTGGATGCGGCCGCCGCGGTCGCGCAAGCGGGCGACGAGTACGAGGCGCTGGCGCTGCTGACCGCGCTGCACGACAAGTCGCTGCTCGCGGTCGAGCGCAATGCCGCGGCGATTTAGGCAAGGCCGCAGCGCCAGCCGCGCTACCGGATGCTCGAGACCGTGCGCCAGTACGCGCAACAGCAGCTCGACGAAAGCGGCGAGGCCGAGGCCGTGCGCACGCGCCACGCCGAGTATTTCCTGGCCTTGGCGGAAAGCGCCGCACCGCATCTGCGCGGGCGCGAGCAGCCGCAGTGGATGGCGCGGCTGCGCGAAGAACAGGAGAACCTGGTCGCCGCGATGACCTGGTGCGTGCAGGCCGACAGCCCGGTCGATTCGCGATGGGGACTGCGGCTGGCAGCGGCGACCTCGCGCTATTGGCTCTTCAACGAAATCGATCTCGGCTGCCGCCTCGCTGAGGCCGCGCTGCAGCGCGACCTCGACGGCGCCCGCAGCGAGGCGCGCTTCTACACCGTGCACGCCCTTGCCGCGATGCACATGCACCGGGGTGACGCGCAGGCAGCGTTGGCGCACGCCCGGGCGGCGCTGGCGATGGCACGACGCCACGCATCAGCCGAATGGCAGATAAAGGCGCTCGCCGCCATCGCCAGCGCCCTGAGCACGCTGGGCGAGGCAGACGCGGCGTTGCCGCACGACCGCGAAGCGCTGCAACTCGCCGAGGCCAGTGGCGACGCCGAATACGTCGCCACCCTGTCGAACAACATCGCCGAGATCGAACGTGCCCGAGGCGAGCTTGAATCGGCTGAGCGCGGCTACCGCAAGGCCCTCAGTCTTAGCCGCGCGCAGGGCAACTTCCTGCTAACCGCGATCGTCCTGCACAACCTGGTGCGGTTGCTCGTAGCTGCAGGCCGGCTCGAAGACGCGCGCGCCTGTGCGGTCGAGTCCGAGCAGTTGCTGCGCGGCATCGGCGAGAAGGTGCTCAAGGTCGAACTGCTCAAGGTGGTGGCCTGCCTGACAGGCAGCCGCGGCGAGCACGCGCTCGCGGCGCGCTTCTGGGGCGCCGGCCAGCCGCGATTCACCGACGCCGGCTATCGAGACCCGAGGGTCGACGAAGAACAGATGGCGCGGCAGATGGCGGAAGCTCGGCGCGCGCTCGGCGACGCCGCCTTCGAAGCGGCCGAAGCGGCCGGGCGTACGCTCGATCTGGACGCCGCAATGCTGGAACTAAAGCTTTGGTTGAGCCAACGCGCGTAGCACGCCGAGCGCAACAAGCCATCAGCGCTAGTCTTTAGCACGCTGCAGATGCTTCGGTTCGACGCTGCAGCCGGCGCTGTCCGACCCGATCCACGCACTTCCTTCCTGGAGAGTGCAGGACAGTCGCATCGATCGCTCCGCCAGCGCACCGAGTTGCGATGTCTCCTCCGGCGAGACGGTGATGACTTCGAGATTTCGGTTGCGCGCCAGCGCGACGGCGTTCTGTTGGCACCACATGTCGAGCTTTCGGCCTCCATAGGCCAGCACCACAACGCGACGGGCGCGGCCGCACGCTTTTCGAACGGAACGCTCATCAGGCAACCCGACATCGATCCACAGATCGATCACTCCGGTGGCATCTTTCTGCCACAGGTCAGGCTCGTCTTCCGCCGATATCCCGCGCCCGAACCGGAGGTCCGTGTGAGCGTGCAGTGCGAACGCCAGCAAACGCACCATCAGTCGTTCTTCGGTCTCGGACGGATGGCGTGCCAGCGCGAGGACGTGCTCCGCGTAGTAGCCCCTCCCAATGTCGGCGACCGAGAGCTCAGCCTTGTAAACCGTTGAACCGAGTGCCATACGAAGCAAAGTGTAGTTTGCGAAAAACGGGAACGTGACGGGACGCCACTGCATCTGATGACAAGAGAACCATGAAAAGCGCGCACACGTCGACGCAGCGGCTTTCACAATCCAGCGTGACTTCCGGGACCACCGACGCCGAGCTTGCCGAGAGCGCCGCTCAAGGGGACAAGCTTGCCTTCGAGCTGATCATGCGGCGGCATAACCAGCTGCTGTTTCGCACCGCGGCAGCATCCTGAAGACCGATTCTGAAACGGAAGACGCGCTGCAGGAAGCCTAATCAACAGCCGCCCATCGCTCTGGCGATGCTGCACGGCTTCCTGGCTGCTGCTGCTTGTGGCTACGTGGGAACGCGCGGCTCATAGCTCGCGCGCGTTTACAAAGACTTCGGTTCAGTTTTTTTAGAGCGTGGCCGCATTAGCCCGGCCAGGTAGCCGGCGACGCGCGCGGGCTGCACCAACAGGCTATACCCGAAGAGGTAGACGATGAAGCCGCCGATGTTGCGCCGGATTTTCAGCCCGTGTGCGTGGAACATCGAGCGCATCACGAAGAAGATCACGACGTTCAACAGTAGAGCGGCGGGCAACAGTGTGACCGCCATCGGTCCCACCAGCAGGTGGCTGCTGTACGCCACCGACAGAATGACGCCCGGGACGAAGCCCATCGTGAATGCGAGGTCGGTCCACGGAAATAGCAGGTGCCAGACGACGAACAGCATCGATTTCTTTCGCTTGACGAGTTCGCCCGGCATCTCGCGCAGCGCGCGCAGCGTTGCCCGCGCGTGGCGAACGCGCTGCTGGATAAACGACTTCACTTTGGCCGGTACGATGACGAAGCAGCAGGCGTCTTCGGCGAAGCCGACGCGCCAGCCACGCTGCAGCAGGTCCCACGTCAGCAACACGTCTTCCGCAACGTCGGAGCGCCAGCCACCGACTTCATTGACGGCCGCGCGGTCGTAGATCGTGAACGCCGCTTCGGCGACGACCGTTCCCTGGTACTGCGACTGCATCCGCTTCATCGACGCCAGGCCATGGAAGTAGTCCCACTCCTGCGCGCGCGTCAGCCAGTTCTCGCGCGAATTGCGGACCAGCACGCAGCCTGAGATTGCTCGCACGTCGGGTTCGGCGGCAACGTATCGCTCCACCATGCTCCACAGCGCATCGCCGAACAGAATGGCATCAGCATCAAGTGTGACGATCAAGTCGTGCTGTGCCGATTCGAGTGCACGGTTGAGCGCCGCCGCCTTGCCGCGGCCTTTGGTCTGACGCAGCACCTTGATCCACCGGTAGCCCATGCCGCGAACGATGAACGCGGTGCGGTCGGTCGAGGCGTCATCGATCAGGATGACCTCGAACGGTCCCGGATATTCCTGGCGGCGAATACTTTCGATCGTCTCGGCAATCGACTGGGCCGAGTCGCGCACGTACATAAGCACCGACAGCGCCGGATATTTGGCGAGTGCGCGGCGTGGCGGGCGCCGGTCCATCAGCAGGCTGGCGGCGACGAACATGTTCATCGCGCTCGGCACCAGCGCCAGGCCGCCGACGAAGAACATCGCGGCAATCAGCCCCACTACATCGGCCAGCGCGTCAAACCAGAACGACGACGCCCAGACGGTGAATGCGAACCACAGCACCATGACGGTGCCGACAGTGATCAACTGCAGCCGCTGCGCCGGCTCGACGTGGCGTAGCCGCGGCAGTTCAAAGAGCGGCGCGCGCGGACGCGTTTGTGCAGTGGGAGTATCCGCCGCGGGCGGACTCGATTTGGAAGGACGCGGAGCGGGACTCGACATTCCGCTTTCTACCGTTGCCAGCCAAGGCTACACGGGCCGAAAAGCGGCGCCGAATGCACCAATTACAGGCGTTGGCGGCTGGGCGCGGCGGCCGAACGGAGTAGCTTGCGCACTCGGCGCGCGACTTCGGCGGTGCTTCGCAGCGTTACCGCAACAACACCTTCACATCCGGATAGCCCATCAACTTCAGGATGAAATAGTTGGCCGCCGCTTCACCCGGATCATCGGAGAAGCTCACCAGTTCGGCGTACCGCGGAACCCCAGCCTTTACGAGAATGTTCCAGATGTCCTTCGCCGCCTTCGGTTTGCCGTCAGCACTTAGAAGATCGGTGTACGGCACGTGAACAACCTTGCCGTCCGGCGCTTTGGCAGGGACTTTCTTCCCGGAAGCAATGAACACTTTGGGATAGAAGCCCTGCGTGCTCCTCGGATCCGAGATTGCGGTGTTCTTGCGCGCCGTCGTTGGATACGCCGTCGGAACGATGGACAAGTCGCCCGGACCTTTCCTCGGGCCGACCGCCGTGGCTTCCTTGGTGACTTCAAAACCCAACTCCAGCCACTTATCGATCGAGTCGGTGAAGACGGAGACTCGCTTCTGTCCGAGGCTCTCCAGCGCAAAGAACGCAAGGGCCGAACTTGCGTTCAAGCCGGCGTCCGAAATCACCACCGCTTCGTGAGACGCATTTACGCCCGCCTGACCCAGAATTTCAGCCAGCTTCTCGGGATTCTTCAGATGGCTCTTGAACACATCGGCCGGAATATTCAACGCATACGGCAGGTGACCCTGCTTGAACACCTCGGCAGGGCGCACATCGATCACGCTCACCTGCGATACGCCGTACATCCGCAGCATCTTGCTGTTCCACGCTTTCAGCCAATTTGTTTCTCGCATCAGCAGCGGCGCGTCGTAGGTCCAGAACGGAAGACCTCGCTCATCCTGCAGCCATCCAAGCTCGGACTCTTCGTAAAGCTTCACCTGCGGGTATTCGAGAATGAACTTCAGCGCGAAGAACGGCACGCTGGCGGCGATTCCGCCACCGCAATACGTATAGACCTGCTGGTCGGGCTTCACCCCGAGGTAGGACACCATCCGTCTAATTTCTTCAGCGGACTTGAAGGTCTTATCCGCGTTAAAAAAATCGGTGCTGGGAGCCATGATGCCGTTCGGGACATGTCCCGCGCGGTCGAAGAACGCAGTCTCTCCAAAGTGCCAGCTGGCATCCAGTGCCTCCAGCAACGCATTGCTCTTCGGGTCACCGCTGGCGGCAAGAAACTCGGGCAGCTTGACTCTCGCATGCTCATTGACCGTGGTGATGCGAAACGCGCCCTTCTGCGGGAGCGGTGTCGGGTCTTTCGTTACCAATCCAGCGGCGGCCCGCCACTGGGACATTCCGCCGTCCAGCACCAGAAGATCTTGTGCCGGAAATCCGTAGTAGTACAGGTCGTAGAACACCCGGGTGGCCATGAACGAGCCACCTTGGTCGTAGATGACGATCTTCTTGCCACGATGGAGGCCCCAGGACTGGAAGCGCTGTTCCATCTCGGACACCGAAAGCTCCTGACCGCCGTAGCTGAACACGTCGACATTAATTGCGCCGGGAATGTGTTGCGCCTTGTACATCGGCGGCGGCGACGCATCGAGTATCAGCAGATCGGCACTGTTAAGGTTCTGCTGCAACCAGCTGACACTGACCAGATTGCCCTTGATGCCATCGGCGGCCAGCGAGGGCTGCACGAAGAGGACGCAGCTTGCGATCAAAAAACGCAAGCAATCCTTCGATATCTTCAACATGTTCTCCCCCCGGGGCATTGAACCCAAGACACTAGGCTCCGCGAGGCCCGCGTGCCACCTGATTGCGACGGGCGGGGAGCCAGCGCGATCCGACTGCGATAGAAGCGGATGGACGACGACAGCGACTCGATGTCATATCTCGGCCAAGACCGGCTAAGACGGCACGCGCCGGCGCACCTGACGGACACGCGGCTCGGCACGCTCATGGACGATCGCTGCATTCGTTTGCCGCGCCGAAAACCATCCGGGCGATTCCGCAGTACTTCGTTGATCATTCAGAGTCCGCGACGACCCATGCATCCCGATTGGCTATGCGATAGCGATACGTCGGACCGAATTCGTCGGCCCATGCGCTGGGGATCGTGTGCATCCGCCCGGTGTTGAGCTGCAGCACGTTCCCGCGCAGCGGCAAGCCGCGCGGACCCGGGAGTTCACTGATCGCGCGCATACGTTGAGGCGGCACCGTCTCAGAACCAGTTGGACTTGTCGACCACGTTTCGCAGCGGCTGCCCAGCCAGGAAGCGGCGGCAATTATCCGAAAGGATGTCGTAGCGCCGCTGGTCGAGGTACGGCCCGTACCCCGCGGTGTGCGGCGTGATCAGCACGCCGGGTGTGGTCCACAGTGGATGGTCCAAAGGCAGCGGCTCCTGTTCGAAGACATCGAGCGCGGCGCCGGCGATCTCGCCGGTGTTCAGCGCGCTGACGAGATCGTCCAGACGCGTGGTCATGCCGCGACCGATGTTGATGAAGAAGGCGCTGCGCTTCATCTGCTTGAACCTGGCGCGATTCATGAAGCCTTCTGTCGAGGGCGTATGCGGAACGGTCAGAACGACGAAATCCGCGCGCGGCAGCAGTGAATCCAGCGCGCCTTCCTGATGCAACTCTGCCACCCCCGGTGGCGCCTCACGGCGGCGCGAGTCAACTCCGAGCACCTGCATTCCGAAGGCGGCGGCGAGACGCGCAGTCTCCGCGCCGATGCCACCGACTCCGACGATCAGTAATGTGGCCTCGGGCAGGTGGATGACGCCGGTGTCGTGCGGCGCCGGGCGCCATTCGCGATTCAGTTGCTGCGGCAGGTACAGATGCAGTCCGCGCGCGAACGCAAGAATGAATGACAGGATGTGCGCGCCGATGTGATCATTGAAGATCTCTCGGAAATTCGTCACCACCGCGGGGTGCGCGATCAACTCGGGGTAGTACCAGCCGGCGGGTGGGGCCGCCTGCGGCGCCTGAATCCATCGCAGCCGTGAAGCCGCTCGCAACAGAGTCGGCGCGACGGTGCCGAATGCCGCGTCGGCCCGTGCGATGGCGGCGGCCGTCTCGGTTTCATTCTCGGCGACGATGATCGACACGTTCGGTAGCGCGGCGGCAAGACGCTTCGCCCATTCGCGCGTGATGAGAGTCTGCGGCGGCAGCATCAGAAGAGTCGTGGTCATTTACAGGTGACTCTACCGCGCTTCGCATCTGCTGAAGAACACTCGTCTAGTACAGCACCGCTTTCGTCCCGATGGCAGTCGTCACTGCGTCGCTGAGGTCCCTTCTATACTCTGCTCGGCTGGCAACAAACCAAGGCGTACGCCCAGTGCGAACAGATGGACCGATTCCAAGCGGCCGCGCTTTTCCAATTCCGCGGCGATCGTGCGAATCGCGTCCTCGTACGGCTTGAAGCACTCGGCGACATAGCGCTCGTACATCTCAAAAACTTCCTTGGGCTGCATGCTGCCGAACATGTTCCGCTGCAGCGTGTCGAACTGCGCGATGCTGCGGGCAGCGCGTACGAGTGCTACGTCGCGCGGTATCTCGCCGACTAGCCGCTCGGCGGCAAAGCCTCCCAGCCGGGTCAGCGCAAACTTTTCCAGATCCTCGTGCTCCGCCCGACTGGTTTCAGCTTTCTCCGCGGCCTGGACATGACCGCCCATCTCCAAAAAGACGTCGACGGGCTCGAGCGTCGCCAGTTGTGGCACTTCACCAGCGAGCAAATAGGCGGCGATAGTGCCGGCTTCGCGCAAAGGCGCCGTGTTGGCGAGCGTCGGCATCAGCTTGCGAGCGGAATAGATACGCTCGAACGAGATGTCGGCCCATTTTGAAATCGCCGCGTGTAAATCGGCGCGCGTCGCTTCCGGGTTGTAGGCGGCGAGCTTCGCGAACCACACGTAGTCCAACTTTCGTCCGCTACAAAGAATGCGGGCCAGGCCGCGGATGCGGTGATGTTCCCTGGCCCACAGCTCGACTGCCGATGCGGCGTCGTCCTTGCGCAACTCACCGACGCGCGCCCGGCCGACCTCGGGATCCAGGCCGGCATTGGTCAACGTGACGAACTCGCACATGTTGGCGAACGACGACGCAGTCATCGTCACGCCTGCAGACTGCGAGGCGGCGATGGGCGTTACGCCGTCGGCAAGCGCACCCAGAATGCGCGCCGCGGCGCCCTGTGCATCGATCCACTGCATGTGCTCGACGGCCTTCCGGGCATCCGGATCGAGCAGCGCAGCGCGATTGAGCTGTGTGACGTTCAACGCCGCAGCGAGCGGCGACTTCGTGGTGATGTCAAACATTCGCGGTACTCCGTGCGGCCGATTGCGTGACCCGGCACTTTATGCGCACCCGCAAGATGTAGCAAGAAAAAGGTGTGTCCCTACCATTAGTTGTGGGCCAAACTTGAAGTGTCGCTGTAGGACCGGCATCGATGCCGGTCCTGCAGCGGCTCCCTCAGCCTCGATAGAAATAGGGATCGAGCACGCTGACCGGCGTGATGCGGTCGATCGGAAGGTTGTTGTTACGGGCCGTTTCGCGAATCGACTCCGGCGCCGGAGCGTCGTAGACGCAGAACGTCTTGCGCAGGTCCTCGCTCACGTATGAATGGACCCAGCTCACGCCACTCTTGGCGTTCTTTTCTACGACTGAAGCGCAGGCTTGCGCGCCTTGATCATTGACGGGAATCCGCAGGCCATCGGGGAAGGTGCGTTCGACGATATAGCGAGGCATGTCTATCTCCTTAGAGTGAAACGGCATGAATGAGCCGTCAACGCCAAGTTAGTCGGACACGCCACTGGCGCCTACAGCGAGCTTGCCTAGATTGCTGTTCCCGCTTGCCCATATTGCGGGTGGATCCCTGCACGCAGTGCCGCCGCCACCGCTTCGCTTCGGGATGCGACGCCGAGTTTGTCGAAAACGGCTGCCAGATGGTGATCGACCGTGCGCACCGATCGACACAGGCGCTCGGCGATCTCCGAATTCTTCAACCCTTCGCACAGCAGCAGCAACACCTCGATCTCGCGTGCGGTGAGCTGGTGGGGATTGGTTTGAGTGGAGGCTCGTTTGCCGCGGGGCAGGCCACGTACACCGTCCGCTTGCAACTCCCGACGCAACCGGTCCGCGGCCGGACGCGCCCCGAGCTGCTCGAACCGCGTGAGCGCTTCGACCCGAGCGCCAACGTCGCCTTCGCTGAGCGCGCGCGCCTGCTCATAGGGGCAGCCCAGCTCTTCCCACGCGGTCGCCGCCTCGCGCCCCCGGCCACTGATCTGCAGCTCAAACGGTTTCGCGCACGGCTCCGGCGCAGCGTTCAGCGCTTTTGCTCGGTGCAGCCAATACGCAAGCTCGCCGGCGAACCACGGGTGTTTGTGATTCTTGGCGAGCGTCAGCGCCGGCGTTGCTTCTTCGCTGACTGCGCCCATGTCGCCGCGTAAGTAGGCGGCTTCGGCACGCGCCGCACGTACCGGAGCAATGCGTTGCAGTGTGGCGCTGGCACGGGCGAGCTCCAATGCCTCATCAAGGACATCAGCGACGCCATCGTCTCCGCGCCGCGCCCGTAGGCGGCCCAGTGCGACGAGCGCCATCACGCGACTGGTGGTGCGATGAGTCGTGTGCTGGACGATGTCGAGCGCGTGCTCTTCTGCGTCGGCCCAGTGGCCAAGATACATCTCGCACAGTGCCAGCCACGCCACACAGTAGTTGCGATAGAAATCGATCTCGTGCTGCTGCGCGAACGTGATCGCCTGCGTGAGGAACTTCCGCGCTTCATGCAGACGAAAGAGTTCGCCCGCCGCCGAGCCGAGATTGCTGTAGATATTTGCCGCGATGTAGTGCTGCCCGTCGGTAAGCGCAATGTCGAGCGCATGCCGCAGGTGTGAGCAGCCCGTCGGGTAATCGATGAACGTTGTAGCGGCGCCAAGCGCGCTGTAGGCAGCAGCGAGAATTTCACGATCGCCGTGCCGCTCGGCGAGCTGAATCGCTTTGTTACCCCACGTCATCGAAGCCTCGTAGTCGCGATTGAGCATGCGCAGTTGCGATTCAACGCGGTACGCGCTCGCCAGTATCACCCCCGGTGGCTGTGTTTCGGCGAGTTCGATTGCCCTGCGGCTTGCGGCGTCGGCGTCGGCATTTCTCAATGCCAGCACGTACACGAGCGCGAGCTGGCTGAGGTTTTCGGCTTCATCCAATGGGCAGGCTGATTGTCGATACAGCTCTCCCAAGCGCATGCGCGCGTCGATCGCTTCGTTCAACTGATCGGTGGCCTGGCACTCGCGCGCGTAAGCGGCGAGCCATGAAGCGCGGTGGTCGACGTGGACGACGTCATTCGCATGCTTGAGCGCTGTGCGGTAGTGGGCTGCGGCCTCACGATGCGCGCCGCGTTGCTGCGCCTGGCGCGCCGCCTCGGGCGCATAGCGCAGCACCGCCGCTCGGTTGCCGGCCCGCGTGGCGTGATGCACCAGGCGCGCGAGCGGGACCGGCATCTTGTCCTCTTGCACTAGCGCCTGCAGCACCCGCGCGTGCAATGACTGTGCGACCGGCTCGGACAGCGACGTTTCGATCGCGGCACGCGCCAGCTCGTGGCGAAAGCCCAAGGCGGAGCCCGCAGTCAGCAACAGTCCGGAGTTCAAGCATTCGTCGACTAACGCGACGTTCCATCCGAGAATCTGCTCGACCAGCCACTGCTCGGTTTTTGCTGGGACGACCGAGGCAAGCTTGACGATGGCTTGTGCGCCGTCGCTGAGTCGCGTGAACCTTGCCAGTACGAGGTCCTGCACGCTGCGCGGTACCTCGTCGAGGCCGTGTGTGAGCAACTCGGTCACGAAAAAGGGATTGCCGTGAGTTGCGGTGTGGATGCCAGCGGACGACCGCAACGCATTGCGCGCGAGCAGCTCGACCGCCGCCGGCGAAAACCGGGGCAATTCCATTCGCGTGACGAGGCTGACCGGCAGTTCGCCGAGCAGGCGGCGCAGCGGATGTGCCGGCGTCAACTCATCGTCGCGATAGGAGATGACCAGCAGGCAGGCCGCTCGATCGATGCGGCGGCCGAGAAACTTGAGAAGATCCAGCGTCGCATCGTCCGCCCAGTGCACGTCCTCGATAACGAACAAGGTCGGACGACGGCTCTGCTGCAGCCCGGCAAGCACCGCTTCAAACAGGGCCGCGCGATTGCCATCGGCGCCCAGCAGCGAGCGAAATTGGACTTCAGCTGTACGCGCAATATCGTGCAGCGGAGCAAGCGGATGCGGGGTTTGCAATGCGTCGCATGCGCCCCACCAGAGGTTGGCCTGGCCGCGCCGGTCCGCCAGCGTCTTCAGCACACTGGTCTTGCCGATGCCCGCCTCGCCCGCGATCAGCGCAGTGTGACCGCTGCCGCGTGCGGTGGACTGCAGGCGATCTTCAAGCGCCTGCAGTACCGCATCGCGCTCAACAAGTTGCATCCACTTCAGTCAGTCCGCCGGCAAATCGCTGTGAGAGTGACTGCAGGGACTTGAATCAAGTTGCATGAAACCAGAATTCGATTTCTGAGGTCTCGTCTTCAAAGCGTGCTGAGTGCTCCGCTCGCGCAGGAACGTGGTACCAATCCCCGGGACCGTACCGTTTCTCGGCGCCGTCCACCGTCAAGAAGAGCTCTCCACGAGTTATTACGCCGACGTTCGCGGTGTCGTGCTGGTGCGGCGGTATGGAGGTCCCTGCCGGATAGGAAGCGAACAACACGTCACACGCTGCGGCTTCCAGCTTGAACGCGTCGAACTGACCGCGAAACTTGGGCAGGGCAAGTATTTCCGGCGGAAAAGGCGGCGCAGGTGTAGTTCGCATCGGCGAACTCATGCGGGCAGTGCGCCGCGCGAAGTGCCGAGGAAAAAGAAACCGGTCACGCTCGTCAGCACCGTCGTCACAAGGAACACCAAGGTCCAGCCTGGAAGCCGCCTGGAACTGAACATACCGAATAGCACAACGAGGCCCGCGAAGATCCCTACCAAACTCAAGGCGGTGTGAACGAAAGTAAATGTCGGAACAGACATACCGAGAATCATCAGAGTCCCCTTCCGGCCGTTGAACTGCAATTTCTGGCTATTCTATGTCCGTAAAATGTAAAGAACATCAGGAGGCGCGCTTGGTCAAGGACATGGCAGCACGCCAACCAGAAAAGTTCGACTTCAAACCGAACCAGCGGTACCCGGATCCGTCGGTTCAAATTCTCGACCCGAGCTTCGGCAAATATCGCATCTACAGCAGCAGCGTCGAGCAATTGGGTGCAGGCATGCGTTGGGCCGAAGGCCCGGTGTGGTTCGGCGACGGTCGCTACCTGCTCGTCAGCGACATCCCGAACAATCGCATCATGCGTTACGACGAAGCCACCGGCGCCTTCGGCGTGTTTCGCCAGCCCGCAAACCATTCGAATGGCATGACGCGCGACCGCCAGGGGCGGCTGCTGGTCTGCGAACATCTGACGCGCAGGGTGACGCGCACCGAGTACGACGGCTCGATCACCGTGCTGGCCGACAAGTTCGATGGCAAGCGGCTGAACTCGCCGAACGACATCGTGTGCAAGTCCGACGGCTCGATCTGGTTCACCGACCCACCGTTCGGCATCAGCGGTAACTGGGAAGGCGACAAGGCAGCGCCCGAACTGCCGCACTCCGTGTATCGCATTGCGCCCGACGGCAAGCTCGGGCTCGTCACCGCAGAACTGGCTGGCCCGAACGGGCTCGCGTTCTCTCCCGACGAGAAGAAGCTCTATGTCGTTGAAAGCCGTGCGCAGCCGAACCGATTGATCTGGAGCTACGACCTCGGCGCAAATGGAGCGGTGTCGAACAAATCCAAAGTGGTCGATGCCAACGGCCCCGGCGCACTCGACGGCATCAAGGTCGACACGGATGGCAATCTCTGGTGCGGCTGGGGCTGGAGTGGCGCGCCCGGCGCGAGCTCGGCGGAGTTGGACGGCGTGATGGTGTTCAACCCGCAGGGCACGGCCATCGGGTTCATTCAGCTGCCCGAGCGCTGCGCGAACCTGGCCTTTGGCGGCGCGAAGAGGAATCGTCTGTACATGGCAAGCTCCCATTCGCTGTATGCGCTTTACGTTGAGGCACACGGCGCTGCATGACTGTCTCACTAAAAAGGAGGAATCGAATATGGCAAACGCGGTCTCTATTCATCCGGAAGTCGATCAGGGCCTTAAACCGGCGGCCGAAAATTTCACCGGCGGAACTCTGCAATGCCGTTGCTCCGACAAGAAGGTCACGGTATCGATCAGCGGCCAGTGCGCGCATAACCACGTCTGCGGCTGCACGAAATGCTGGAAGCCCAGCGGTGCGCTGTTTTCGCAGGTAGCCGTCGTGCCGCGCGACAAGCTAAGCGTCACTGCGAATCAGGACAAGCTAAAGGTAGTCGATGAAAGTGCGACGATCAAACGGCACGCGTGCAGAGAGTGTGGCGTACACATGTATGGCCGTATCGAAAACAAGAGCCATCCGCTGTTCGGCGTCGACTTCATTCACACCGAACTGTCGCGCGATCGCGGATGGGCGCCGCCGGAATTTGCGGCATTTGTTTCGTCGATCATCGAGTCGGGGGCCGATCCGGCCAATATGGGCGCGGTCAGATCCCGGCTGAAAGCGCTTGGCCTGGAGCCTTACGACTGCCTGTCGCCGCCGCTGATGGACGCGATTGCGACGCATGCCGCGAAAGCATCGGGAACGCTCGGCCGCAGCGCGAACGCGTGAGCTGATCTCAGGCGATAGTTTGCGATGCTCGCCGATGGCGGCACCCCGTGGGCCGTGCGCCGTCTGCACACACTCGATGACAAGCACATCAAGGCCCTCGCGGACGTGTTGATCGACTGCGTCGAAGGCGGGGCGTCGGTGAGCTTTATGCAGCCGCTGCCGCCCGAGCGCGCGATAGCGTTCTGGCGTGGCGTCGCGCAAGGCGTGGCCGCAGGCACTCGCGCGCTGCTCATCGCCGAGGACGCAGAAGGCGTGTGCGGCACGGTGCAACTGGTACTCGACCAGCCCGAAAATCAACCGCACCGCGCCGATCTGTCGAAGTTGCTGGTGCATCGCCGCGCACGCTGCCAAGGACTCGGGGCGGCACTGACGCTTGCCGCGGAAAGCACAGCGCGCGAATGCGGCAAGACACTGCTGGTGCTCGACACCGCCAGCGAGGAGGCCGAGCGCGTCTACGAACGCCTCGGCTGGCAACGTGTGGGCGTCATTCCCGGCTATGCGCTGCTCCCAGACGGTGGGCTGTGCGACACAACCCTGTATTACCGCAAGCTTGACGACTAGGTCCCGCACCACCATGGTCTCGCCGCCGCGTGATCTCACCCGAACCTTGCTGGGTGTGCTGTGCATCGGCGTATTGATCGTTGCCGCCGTATGGATCGTTCGACCATTCGTGGCAGCGGCGATCTGGGCCACCATGATCGTCGTCGTGACGTGGCCAGTGATGCTTCGCGTTCAGGTTTGCTTGTGGAACTACCGCGCACTGGCGGTCGCTTCGATGATCGTAATCTTGGTGTTGTTGTTCGTCATTCCGTTGACGCTGGCGGTAGGCACCATCGTTGCGAACGCCGGTGAGATCGTTGATCGGGTCCGTTCGATCACGAGTATGCCGATCCCTCCGCCACCTCAGTGGCTCGCACAACTTCCGTTTGTTGGCGCGGCGCTCGCTGCCGCGTGGTTGGACGCCAGCGCGGCCGGCGTCGAAGGATTCGTAACCCATTTGGTCTCCTACGCCGGAGGGCTGACGGCGTGGCTGTTTGCCGAAGTGGGGAATGCCGGTTACGTGATCGTTCAGCTCGTTCTGATTCCGGTGTTCGCTGCGTTCATGTATCTGAACGGCGAGAAATACGCGTCCACTTTATTGCGTTTCGGACGCGGCCTGGCCGGGCAGCAGGGCGAAGCTCTGATCAACCTCGCGGCTCAGGCGATCCGCGGCGTCGCGCTCGGCGTAGGTCTAACCGCCGTCATTCAAGCAGCACTCGGCGGGTTGGGCCTGGCGGCGGCCGGCGTTCCGTTTGCCGGATTCATTACCGCCGTGCTACTCGTCTTGTGTATTGCGCAGATCGGCATGCTCGTCGTCTTGATCCCTGCCGTGATCTGGGTTTTCTGGAGCGGTGATCTGACGTGGGGAATTTTCTTGTTGATCTGGTCACTCGCGGCCAGCATGCTCGACACCGTGCTTCGTCCCGTGCTGGTGAGCCGCAGCGCCGACCTGCCGCTATTGTTGATCTTCGTCGGGGTGATTGGCGGCTTCGTTGCCTTTGGGCTGCTGGGCATTTTCGTTGGGCCCGTCGTGCTCGCGGTGGCGTACACGTTTCTGAAGACGTGGATCGATCAGACATCCGCACCATCGACGGCCGCCGTGTGAGGCAGCATCACAGCGACTGTTCGGCCGCGGCGCATTCTTCGCGCAGTTTGAAAAAAGCCCAGTTGGCGGTCTGCCGAAGGTCTTCCGAGTCACTGCAGGTGAGAGCGCTTACTTCTCCCTGTTCTGCGAACTCATCGACGGCCCGTTGCACCAGATAAGGCATTTGCCGCGTCACTTCCTTCAAGCGCAAGATCGCAAAAACGGCATTACCGGTGGGCAAATCGGGAAGAACTACGGCAGTGAAGGCTTCGTGCAATCCGCGCAGATCACTCGAGTCAAATTCGCGTTCATGGTACGTGGGGAAGTCGCCTTGTATTCCGGCGTTCGCCTTTTCAACGAGCATTCGCGCCTGCTCGGCGAGCGCAAATAACACCTGCAGTTTGCCGATGCGCGCGTCGCGGCGCTGCGTTGTCAGAACCCTGAGACTGGACCTGTGCAGCAGATACGACACGACGAACGCTGCAACGACGGCAAGGATTGATCCGGTAGCCTGCACCCAAGCCGCCAACGTTTGTCCGCCCATTGGCTGATGTTAAACGGGGCGGCTGGTCCGTAGATCCGGTGGACTGATGTGGCCGTTTCCCGGTCGTTTTCCCGGTGTTAGCCGTTGCGGCCCCGGCGATTGGTGAAGCGCCAATCGCCGGGCTGTAATCACGCCGATGACAGACTACGCCGCGCGCTTGATGGCCCTGACGTTGCTGTTCGCAGCGCCGCGCGGCCGGTACGTCCGTTCATCCAGGCGCCGCACGCGATTTTTTTCGTGGCACAGATAGCGTGGCCCCATCGCTTCCTTCAACTCCTTGGCGCGTTGCTGAATACGCTCAAGCTGATCTGCAGCGGTCGCGAATTTGACGACCTGTACCTGCGGCGGAGTTAGCCAATCCAAAATTTCCGCACTCATACTCGGTTTGAATATCACGGTAACTCTCCTTGGTTTTGTACGCGATCAAGATCCCACACGACCCGCACAGTGACAATCAGGAACAGTGCCAGTACTACAGGAAAGCACCGACCGTCTGTCGGGTGCAAAAGGGGGCGTCGTAGCATTTGGATCCACAACGGTTTATTTGCGCACGAACGGGGTGCAGCATCCAGCCGCAACGCAACCCCCGGCGCCGCTTTTTCCAGGCCCTGCGTTGCGTTTGCGAGTCAGTGGAAAAATTTTCTGCAATCCGCATAGACAAACCGGCAAACGTCTAACAGATCAGCTCACGCAGGAAAGTGCCTTGCATCGAACTACGGAAGCGGAACGACTCCAGACATCGGTCGGCTGCGACGCTCACTTTGGGAATTGCAATGGCGTCCGCCAGACCGGGTTGCAAACTTTCACCTGTCGGCGTAGCGCATCCGCCCAGAAGAATCACGCCCAAAACCGATGCCAGCAGCCAGCCGCATTTCATGTTGGATCTCCAGCGAAATTCGACTATAGACGCAGAGAAAAGTGTCACCTTCCAGGATCACCGCGCTCGGACGCTCTTGCTTCTGCAGGCGGGTTGCGCGACGCTGCGCGCGATGAAGAACCACCGAAAAGTGGGATCGAGCACACGTCGACGCAGTACCCATGAAGATCGCGACCTTCAACATCAACAACGTCAACCGCCGGTTATCCAACCTGTTGGCCTGGCTCGAAGCTGCGAAACCCGATGTCGTTTGCCTGCAGGAACTCAAAGCTGCCGACCGCGAGTTTCCGATCGCCGCGATCGAATCCGCCGGTTACGGCGCCGCCTGGTGCGGGCAGCGGACCTGGAATGGCGTCGCGATTCTGGCGCGCGATGCGCAGCCGGTCGTCACGCATCGAACCTTGCCCGGCGATTCGTCCGATTCGCAATGCCGTTACCTCGAAGCGGCCATCGACGGTGTGCTGGTGACGTCGATCTACGCGCCGAACGGCAATCCACAGCCTGGACCGAAGTTCGATTACAAGCTGGCCTGGCTCGAGCGGCTGATCGAACACGCTCGCGGTTTGATCGAGGCCAAGGTACCGGTCGTGCTCGCCGGCGACTACAACATTGTTCCGACGCCGTTTGACATTTACCCGACCCGATCGTGGGACAACGATGCGCTGGTGCAGCCCGCGAGCCGCGAGCGCTTCAGGAAGCTGATCGAGCAAGGGTGGATCGATGCGATCCGCTCCCTCCATCCCCATGAACCGATGTACACATTCTGGGACTACAAGCGCGGGCGCTGGGGGCGCGATGCAGGACTACGCCTCGACCATCTTTTGATCAGTCCGGCCCTGTCTGCCCGTATTGCAGACGCCAACGTCGACAAAACCATTCGCGGCGAGGTCGGTGCAAGCGACCACGCTCCTGCCTGGATACGCTTGAAGCCGCCGCGCTAGGAAGCGGTCACTGCGTCATCATCCACGCGACGATTGCATCCAGCATTGAGACGAGCACCTGCTGATCCGTACGTCCACTGCGCGCGCGCACGTGGAAAGAGTGGTCGGCGTCCTTGAACCATTGCAGCGTCGCTCGATCGCCAAGCCGCTCGGTCACGGTGCGCATCAGCGCCACGTCCGCCAGCTCGTCACGGGTTCCCTGCAGAAAGAGCATCGGACAACCGGCCTGCGCCAAATGCTCCGCGCGCTTCTGCGACGGCTGCTTGGCGGGATGAAGCGGGAACCCGAGAAAGATCAGGCCGCGAACCTCCGGCAGCGCCGCTTCGGCTTGCGCCTGCGAGGTCATCCGGCCGCCGAATGACTTTCCGCCGGCGAACAATGCGACTCCAGGCATCAGGCTGCAGGCCACCGCAACTGCCGCGCGTACCGTGGCTTGCGCAACTCGAGGAACATCCGGACGCCGGGAGCCGCGCTCCATAAACGGAAATTGATAGCGCAGCGTCGCGATGCCGCGTTCGCCGAGCCCGGCGGACACGGAAGCCATGAACGAATGATTCATCCCGGCCCCGGCGCCGTGCGCGAGAACGTAGCAAGCGCGCGACGGCTCCGGGCGGCACAACAATGCCGAGACTGCTTTGTCCGCAGAGACTCGAATCGTCAGCGCCCGCGAAGCCGACGGCTTCAATCCGCGCGCGCCCCAGTTTCCTTAACGAACACTGCCTGCCACGAGCTGATGTCATAGCCGGCGAGTCCTGCTTCGACCATCGTCGGCACATCGGGCGACACGATGGAGCGGGTGGCGCTCGTCATCCCAAGTGCGCGCAGCTTGCCTGCGTTGAAGTGCTGGACCGCGGTGGGAATGTTGTCGAACGCCACCGGTACCGTGCCCCCCACAGCTCCGGCATCATCTGTCCGCTGCCGCGATAGGGAGGGCGGGGGCAGTGGCCAGTGCGAGCGCAGCGGCGATTCCATGGATCAAGGCGCGTCGATGCTTTTTCATCGCTCCTCCGTGATGGGCCGATCTCAGTCTACGATCGCGCCTCGCTTGGCTCAACCAAATTGTGAAACGCAAAAGATGGACTCTTACACGTTCGACGTTACGCGCCTGGGCGCCGCGATTCGCCTGGTAGTCCGCGGCTTTGGCAGCAACGACGCTGAGGTCGAGGCGGTCGCCGGCAATCTGCTCGAGGCCAACCTCACCGGTCACGACTCGCATGGTATCGGCATGCTGCCGCGCTATGTCGATGCGTATCAACAACGCGGCCTGGTGCCGAACCAGCACGTGCGCACGGTGCTCGATGCGGGCACGCTGCTGCGGCTCGACGGCGGCGCGGGATTTGGCCAGGTCATCGGCCGCGAGGCGATGGAACTTGGCATCGAGCGCGCGTTGCAGCATGGCAGTTGCATCGTCGCACTCGGCAATTCGCATCATCTGGGCCGTATCGGCGCGTGGGCTGAGCAAGCCGCACGATCCGGCCTGGTTTCGCTCCATCTCGTCAACGTGATCACACGCAGCATCGTCGCACCGTATGGCGGCGCCGACGCACGCTTCGGCACCAATCCGTTCGCCGCCGGCATTCCCATCACGGGAAGCGACCCGATAATTCTCGACTTCGCAACCAGCGTGCTGGCGCAAGGCAAGACGCGGGTGGCGTTCAACAAGGGAGAGCTCGTTGCACCCGATTGCCTGCTTGATGACCAGGGCCGCCCTACACGCGAACCGCGCTTCGGCGTCAACCCGCCGTTCGGCGCACTGCTCGCCTTCGGCGAGCACAAGGGTTACGGACTGGCTTTGCTATGCGAACTACTCGGCGGCGCGCTCGCTGCCGGCATGACGCACCATTCGGAAGACCTCACACAGCGGCGCATTCTGAACGGCATGCTGACCGTGCTGATCGACCCTGCGGCGCTTGCGGACCGCGCAACTTTCGAGCGCGAGACGCTTGCCTTCATCGACTGGGTCAAGGCATCACCGGCGCGCGAAGGATTCGATTCTGTGCGTATCGCGGGCGAACCCGAGCGCGAGAAGCTTGCGCGGCGCACTGCGAACGGAATTCCCGTCGATGCAACGACGTGGAACGAGATTCTCGATGCAGCCCGCAAGCTTGGCGTTGACCCCGGCGCGGTCAATGCTGCGGCGGGGCAAGCGTGACCGGCGGGGCGTACGCCATGCAATTGCATAAACCCTCGGTAGAAGATCGCAACTTTCTATTGGCTTTCGAGGCTTGCACCGTCGCGCCCGCGCAGTTCAATCACGAGGCTCACGTGCGGCTGGCGTATGTCTATCTCGCCGAGGGCGACGTTGACTCGGCCGTTCAGAAGATGCGCGATGCGCTTTTGAGCTTTCTCGAACACAACAACGTTCCGCGCTCGAAGTTTCACGAGACGCTTACCCGCGCATGGGTGCTTGCGGTTCGGCACTTTATGGGCAGATCGACAAGCACGTCGGCTGCCGACTTCATCGCAAAGAATCCCCAGCTGCTCGACAGCAAGATCATGCTCACTCACTATTCAGCAAGCGTTCTCTTCTCTCCGGATGCTCGTGCGACTTTTGTGGAGCCTGACCTCGACCCGATTCCGCCGCTGGCCGGCCAGGGGGAATCGAAGGGCATTGCCTAGCCGGCTGCTCGAGCGCCGCTAAGCGCGCTGGATAAGCTCGATCTTGTATCCGTCCGGGTCCTGAACGAACGCGATCACCGTGGTGCCGCCTTTGACCGGGCCCGGCTCGCGGGTCACCAATGCGCCGGCGGCTCTGACGCGTTCGCAGGTGCCGTGGATATCGTCAACTCCGATGGCTATGTGTCCGTAGCCCGTACCAATCTCGTACCTGGTCACACCGTAGTTGTAGGTCAGCTCGATGACCGCCTGCTCCGATTCATCGGCATAGCCAACGAATGCAAGTGAATATTTTTGATCCGGGCGGTCGGTGGTACGCAGCAGTTGCATGCCCATCGACTTGGTATAGAAATCGACCGAGCGCTGCATGTCTCCAACGCGCAGCATCGTGTGAAGCAGTCGCATGTTTAACCCTCACTGACCAAAACGGGAGCCGGCAGGATACCCGCAGCTATTGCGGTCGCGACGTTTTCAACAATTCAAGAACGCACGTTATCGATTCGGCTCGCAAGTGGACGTTGTGCGTGAAGGCCACCTGAATGGCAGCCGGGCGAAGAACGCACGCGACATCGTCGTCGTCTTCGTCGCTGATGCTCCACAGCATCGCACCTGATACTCCGTCGAGCTCCGGCGTCCAGATCGTTACGCCGTCGGTTCGCTCAGCGGTACGCGCATAGAGATAACGCTGCGAGTCGATCGATTCCGTAAACAAGACAAGGGGCTTGCTGAAGACGCAGCCGTCGACGCGGCGTGCATTGCACGCCGGATAGCCGATGAGGACAAACGTCGACGACTTCGAATCCGCCACCGTCGCGCCCCCTGTTGAGCTGGCTTCCCAATTTGCGCACAGTCGCTGCGCGAGCGATCGATTGCCGACCCACATAATCGCAACGTCGTTGTCGGGATGCATAACCAAGCGAACGCGCGCCGAATGTAGCTGGGCAACGCGTCCGTCGCGCGGCAGTGGCACGGCAAGATCGCCCCAATGAGCACGCTCGAATATGTGCGCGGCCGTCACTAGCCCGACTCGATCGCCGTCGCGTACCAGTCCCGCGGTCGCCAGCGGCTGAAGCCGGCCCTGATCCATTCGCGACAACGGCACCGCGCGCTTCAGTAACGCATCGCGAATCGCGTTGGCACGCGCTGGCGGCACACGTGCGCCCATTCGAATCGGAGTCGTTTCTACTGCTTGCCAGTGCATGCAACAACGCTAGCGCGGCGCCGGCGAGTCCGAACTCGCAAGAAAGACGGCGTTAGCGAGATTCCGGCCTGAAACAGGAGAGAGGCGCTCAATTAAGTGGTGACGAGCCAGGCATTGCTATGTCTTCCCATCGGCCCGCAATGATAAGAGCGCACCAGACTGCCCGAGCGTTACGCGAGCAACAGGGTCTTCAAGTACCCAATCTGGACCACGATGAACACACCCAAGGCGCAACTCGAGATGCCCACCAGCGCAGTCATCGCGGAGTGCACGCTGGCAAGGTAGCTAGCCGAAAATTTCAGCGGGATCGCAATCACCCACGAAAGCGCCGCCATGCCGAACATGGAGCCCACGCCGAACAAGGCGATGTAGCCCAGGCCGAGTGCGATGGATGGAACAGCCTGCAGGCTCAACACGACCAACGCTGCGGAACCGGCCAGTCCGTGCATCACGCCCACTGCCAGAGCTCGCAACGGCCAGTGCTTCGCGTGCTCATGGCGGTGAGATGACGCCGCATGGCGCCCTTCACCGCGGTGACTATGCGCGTGAACATGTTCGGTTTCCACGCCATGGCGATGCGCGTGAAAGTGCGTGCGGTCACGCGCCAGGCGGCGCAGCACGTCGGTACCGAGCACGACGAGCATGACTCCGACCGCGGTCTCAATTGCCTGCTCGAGAGTCGGTGAAATGACCTGACCCAAAGCGAGCACCGCACCCGCGAACAGCATCAGTGTCAGTGTGTGACCGATGCCCCATGCGACACCCTGTCTCAGCGTGTGCGCGACAGAGCTCTGCCGTGTCGCGAGCGTCGCCACGGCGGCGAGGTGATCTGCCTCGGTGGCGTGCTTCATCCCAAGCAGCAGCCCGATGATCAGGACCGACAACGCCGTCATGCAACTGCCTCCTGCGAGGCAGCAGCGTCATCGCCATAACGGTCGGCGCGAACCGGCAAATTCAGATTCCGGCGTACCACTGGTAGCCCTGGTCCTCCCAGTAGCCGCCCTTGCCGCCGCGCGATGCTCGTCGAAGCTTTCGACCAGCTCGATGCGCATGACGTACTTCGCCATCTTGTAGCCGAGCTGCCGCTCGACGCGCACCCGTATCGGCGCGCCGTTCGGCACCGGCAGCGTCTTGTCGTTCAGGTCGTAGGCGAGGATCGTCTGCGGATGACAGCGCATCGTCCATGTCGATGCTCTCGTAGTAGGACTCGGTGCCGTCGCTGCCTCCATCGGATCGGCGCAATGGAACACGACGTAGCGCGCCTCCGGCTTCGGCTTCGACCAGTGCTCGAGCAGCGCTGACAGCGGCACGCCCTTCCACTTGCCGATCGCGCTCCAGCCTTCGACGCAATCGTGGCGCGTGATCTGCGTGCGGCTCGGCATGCGCCGCAGCTCCGCCAGCGACAGCTTGGCGGCTGCTCGACCAGCCCGCCCACTTCGAGCTGCTAGTCGGCGAACCCGTTCGTTGAGCCAGCGCCTGGTACTCGTCGGCTGTCGGGCATCGACGTGCCGTTGCTGCGAAAGTACGGCGACAGGTCGGCCTCGGTGAACTCCTGCGCCATCGCCTTGCGCGTCCGAGCAGCGTCGCTGCACGCGCGTAGTTCAGCCGTCTCGCCCGCGCCGAGCACGCTTCGGAAACCACTCGCGTCTCGCGACAGCCGCTCGCAGCCGGCGAGCACCAGCGCGCCGGCGCCGGCGAGCGCGCGCGAGCAACGCCGCCGGCGCGTGGCGACGCTCATCGGCTTGATTTCATGACGCGCCTCCGGCTTGACTCGATAACGGCCGGTGATCATCGACCGCAGGTTGTTCCAGAGCCCGCTGATGATCACCTCGAACACGTGCACCGCGACGAACGCGACGAGCAGCCACGCAACGATGAAGTGCATCGTGCGCGCCGACTGCCGGCCGCCGAACAGATCGACCCAGCCGGGCAGGATGCGAATTCGAGCCACGGCGACATCGCCAGCCCATCAGGATGATCAGCGGCAGCAGCACGAAGATCACGACCAGGTAGGCGAGCTTCTGCAGCACGTTGTAGCGCTTCGCCGCCTCGCCGCTGCGGATGCCTGAAGCGCAGGTGATCGACGATCGACGCGCCGATGCCGCGCAGCTCGTTGCCGCGTCGGCGCGAGGTCGCGCGTCAGGTGACGGCTGAACGATCGAGTACAGCGACGTAGCGCGACGCCGTTGAGCACGAACAGCCACGCGAAGAAGAAGTGCCAGCGCGCGCCATCGACAGCCACTGATCCGCCGGGAATGCGTCATCCACGACGGGAACGCGCGTCGATCAGCTCGCCGTTGGCGATTCTCGGAAGCCCGAGCACGCCGGTCGTGTCGAACTCGCGGCCGAGACACGCGCGTGACGCCGACGGCTTCGCCGTCGGCGCCTTCGCGCGGTCGCGATCTCGAGCACCGGCGGCGCGCCGGTGTACGACGACTTGCCCCAGTACAGCGCCGGATGCGCATTGAAGATCTGCAGCCCGCTCATGAACAGAATCGTGAGCGCGACGACGTTGATCCAGTGCATGATCCGCACCGGCAGCGTATGACGGTAGTAGAGATAGCTCCGCGGCGTGGGGGATGTTATGGAAACAGCGGCCATGGTGTGTCGATCGACGGATCGCAATAGTCGTCACGAGAGGCGCGAACTTACACCACGGATGCGCCTTCGGCGCACGGCTCGGCTGGCTCGCATGCAGGTGATCGGCGATTTCGCGCCAGATCGGCGGACTCGACTTTGGCTGCGTCCTGCGCGGCAACAGTCGCCACCAACGACAGCAGCAACGCAAGCGCAAACGTCCGACTTCGAATGGCCAGGTCTCCGACGTGGCGCCCTTGTGCCGAGTGGAATGAAGCATGTGTGAAGCGCGCGTGAACGCATCGCGTGAAGTGCACAATTACGAAATGCCCCGCAAGGATTCGAATTCCGCCCCGGCCGTGCTCGATCTGATCGGCAACACGCCGCTGGTCCAAGTCACGCGGCTCGATACCGGGCCCTGCACGCTGTTTCTCAAGCTCGAATCGCAAAACCCCGGCGGCTCGATCAAGGACCGCATCGGCCTCTCGATGATCGAGGCCGCCGAGCGCGACGGCGGCCTGCAAGCCGGGCGGCACCATCGTCGAGGCCACCGCCGGCAACACCGGCCTGGGCCTGGCCCTGGTCGGCCGCGCCAAAGGCTACCGCGTGGTGCTGGTCGTGCCCGACAAGATGTCCACCGAGAAAGTGCTGCACCTGAAGGCGACTCGGCGCCGAAGTGCACATCACCCGCTCCGACGTCGGCAAGGGCCATCCCGAGTACTACCAGGACGTCGGCGCGCGGCTGGCCGCGGAGATCCCCGGCGCCTTTTTCGCCGACCAGTTCAACAACCCGGCCAACCCGCTGGCGCCACGAGACAGACACCGGGCCGGAGATCTGGGAGCAGACGCGAGCACGATCTCGACGCCATCGTGGTCGGCGTCGGTTCGGCCGGCACGCTGACCGGCCTGACCCGCTACTTCCGCAGCGTCGCGCCCGACGCTCGAATTCGTGCTGGCCGATCCCGTCGGCTCGATCCTGGCCGACTACATCCAGCACCGGCAACGCTCGGCGCCGCCGGCTCGTGGGCGGTCGAAGGCATCGGCGAAGACTTCATTCCGCCGATCGCCGACCTGTCAGCGGCGTGCAAGCACGCCTATTCGATCACCGACGAAGAAAGCTTCGCCACCGCGCGCGCGCTGCTGCGCGCCGAAGGCATTCTCGGGCGGCTCGTCGACCGGCACGCTGCTGGCGGCGGCGCTGCGCTACTGCCGCGAGCAAACCGACGCCCAAACGCGTGGTCAGCTTCGTCTGCGACACCGGCACGCGCTACCTGTCGAAGGTCTACAACGACAGTGGATGAACGACCAGGGCCTGCTGCAGCGCCAGCGCTACGGCGACCTGCGCGACCTGATCGCCCGCCGCTTCGACGACGGCGCGTGGTCAGCGTCGGGCCCGGACGACACGCTGCTGACCGCGTTCCAGCGCATGCGCGCTGGCCGACGTGTCGCAGCTGCCGGTGCTCGAGGAAGAAGCAAGCTGGTCGGCGTGATCGACGAATCCGACCTGCTGCTGACGTGCACAACGACGCGCGCGCTTCCATTCGCCCGTCAGCGACAGCAATGACCGACGAAGCTGGAACCCTGCGCCCGGATGCCAGCCTTGCAGACGCTGCGAGCATACTGGACCGCGGCCTGGTCGCGATCATCGCCGACGGCGCGAGTTCCACGGCCTGATCACCCGCTTCGACCTGCTGAACCACTTGCGGAAGAACCCTTGACATGAGACAACAACGATGAGACGAGCACGCACTTCGCGACGCGCGTGATCCACGCCGGACAGGCGCCCGACCCGTCGACCGGCGCGATCATGCCGCCGATCTACGCCACCTCCACCTTCGTGCAACAGAGCCCCGGCGTGCACAAGGGCTTCGACTACGGCCGCTCGCACAACCCGACGCGCTGGGCACTCGAGCGCTGCGTGGCCGACCTGGAAAGCGGCACGCAGGCCTTCGCTTTCGCCTCCGGCCTGGCCGCGATCTGCCACCGTGCTCGAAGCTGCTCGACGCCGGCTCGCACATCGTCGCCGGCGACGACTTGTACGGCGGCACCTTCCGCCTGTTCGAGCGCGTGCGCCGGCGCAGCGCCGGGCATCGCGTTCACGCTTCGTCGACCTGACCGAACCCGACAGCCTTCGAGCGGCGCTGCGGCCCGACACGCGGATGGTCTGGGTCGAAACGCCGACCAATCCGATGCTGCAGCCTGGCCGACCTCGCCGCCATCGCGACGCTCTGCCGCGAGCGCGGCATCATCTGCCGTCGCCGACAACACCTTCGCCAGCCCGTGGGTGCAGCGCCCGCTGGAGCTCGGCTTCGACATCGTCGTGCACTCGACGACCAAGTACCTGAACGGCCACTCCGACGTCATCGGCGGCATCGCCGTCGTCGGCGGCGAGAACCGCCGACGCTGGCGCGAGCAGCTCGGCTTCCTGCAGAACGCGGTCGGCGCGATCGCCGGGCCGTTCGACAGCTTCCTGGCGCTGCGCGGCGTGAAGACGCTGGCGCTGCGCATGGAGCGCCATTGCGAGAACGCGCTGGCGCTGGCGCAGTGGCTGGAGCGCAGCCGAAGGTGGCGCGGGTCATCTATCCGGGCCTGCCATCGCATCCGCAGCACGCGCTGGCCAAGCAGCAGATGCACGGCTTCGGCGGCATGATCTCGCTCGACCTCGAACACCGACCTGGCCGGCGCGCGGCGCTTCCTCGAACGCTGCGAGATCTTCGCCCTGGCCGAAAGCCTGGGCGGCGTCGAAAGCCTGATCGAGCACCCGGCGATCATGACCCACGCGACGATCCCGCCGAACCCACGCGCCGCAGCTCGGCATCGGCGATGCGCTGGTGCGGCTGTCAGTGGGTGTCGAGGCGCTCGACGACCTGCGCGCGACCTGTCCCGCGCGTTCGCAGCGATTCAAAATGAAAACATCAAGCTTGTCCGTTGAGGCGCTCCTCAAGCAGCGTGTCTGTGGCTCGCACTAGGCTGTCAATGACGTGCCCTCGTATGTGGGCCGAAATACGCGCTCGAGCCGAATTCGCTGAACACGAGTTAGGTTGCACAAGAATGCCATCCGTAGAACCCGAGTTGAGATCCGTGCGAGGCCGATGTAGCGCTTCAGTCACGACGAGGTGGATTCATGACGGACTTCACTGAGCTCAAGAAGAAGCAGCGCGCTACGTGGGCGCTTGGCGAGTACGACCGCATCGCGGATGGCCTGACGGTCTCGACAGACCAGACGCTGCGCGTTGCCAGGATTCGTCCCGGTGAGCGTGTGCTCGACCTTGCGACCGGCACGGGTATTACGGCTATCGCGGCGCGCGAGCGCGGCGCGAACGTGACGGGCGTGGATCTTACGCCCGAGCTCCTCGCGGTCGCGCGGCAGAAGGCAAAAGACGAGGGCTTCGGCGACATCGATTTCCGGGAGGGCGACGCAGAGGCACTCCCCTTTGCGGACGCGAGCTTCGATGTCGTGCTCTCCACGTGTGGCCACATGTTCGCGCCGGACCAGCCCAAGGTTGCGGCCGAACTGGCGCGTGTTACGCGTCCGGGGGGCCGCGTCGTATTCCTTGCGTGGACTCCCGAAGGCGGTCTGGGTGGCTGGTTCCGCATTACCAACAAGCACGTCCCGCCGCCGGCGGGTCTGGCGAGTCCCTTCAACTGGGGCGATCCCGAAAAGGTGCGCCAGCTCCTCGGAAGCGCGTTCCGCGACCTCGCTTTCACCCGCGGGGATTGCCCGCAGTTCGGCGCTTCACCCGAGGACATCTGGGAGTTGTTCTCGACACGCTACGGGCCAACCGTCCGCGCCGTTGCAAGCCTGCAGGGTGGCGCGCTGCAGGCATTTAAGCAGCGAACTGCTCTCGTACCTCGAGGGCTACCGCGCCGCGGACGGAAAGGTGCGTTGGGGCCGTGAGTATCTCATCACGCGGGCTGTTCGCGCGTGAATGGGCGCGACAACCTCACTTCAGCGGGATCGAGAACTAGCGACAAGAGGGCTTCGTGTACGCACAATGATGTGCAACCTAACAAGGCGATGCAGCGGACCGCCGCATGAACCGCTCGTTGTTCTTCCAAGCGCCCGGTAGGCGGCGGCCGCTGATCGCCGGGACGGTAGGTCGCAACACGGGCGAAGCGCGCGGTGTCGATCACTGCTCTCCTTCGCCTTCATTATTCAGAAAGGCGTGCCAGTTCGACGATGCGCCTTGCTTTACGTAACACGGGTGAGTCGACCATGCGCCCTTCGAAAATGAATGCGCCGTCAGTTGGTCCATTAGGCAGCACCTGCAACAATGCCTTGGCCCACGCCAGCTCATCGGGCAGGGGGGCGAATGCGGCATGAATGATCGAGATCTGCTGTGGGTGGATCGCGGTTTTGCAGCTGAACCCAAGCGCCAGAACTTTGCGCGTCTCCTCACTGAGATTGCCCGGCCGCGCCAGATCGATATGCGGCACATCCCACGCCTGCAGTCCCGCTGCTTTCGCTGCGTTGACCAGCCGGCCGCGGGCGTGCAGCAAGCCGTCCCATCCGAACTGCGCGTCGAGTTCGGCCGCCAGATCCGCACCACCGAGCATCAATGCGGCCAGCTTGCCGCCGGCCTGCGCGATCGAGAGTGCGTTTTCGACTCCGCGCGGTGTCTCGATCAGCGCGGTAAGCCGCTCGTAACGAGCGCCGGCCCACGCATGCAGCGCCTGCAGATCCGCAGCGTCCTCAACCTTGGGGACCAACAACCAGTCAAGACGTACTTGCGATTCGCTCAGCGCGAGCACGTCGCGCAGTCCTTCGAGCGTGCGTAGGCCGTTGATGCGCACCGCAATCGACGGACGTTCCGATGCCTGCTGCCTGCTTAACCAACCAAGCACCTGTTCGCGTGCCACTTGTTTTCGCGCAGCGTGTACGGCGTCCTCGAGATCGATGCATACGACGTCGGCTCCCGCGACCATTGCTTTCGGAAAGCGTTCGGACTTCTCGCCCGATACAAACAGCATCGATCGGGGCGCACGTTGCAAAGGGGTTGCCGGCATGTCGGTCGTTAAGACTTCGCTTCAGGTGCAGCCAACTGTGTCAATCGAGCCAACACCGCGTCGGGTATTTCGACACCGTCGCGACTCGCCTGTTGCGCCAGTTGCGTGCGCCGCTCACCCGGTAATCGTACTTCGGGATCCGCGCACATCGCACTGATCAGCGTTTCGACCCGCGAGTGATAGAGGTCGACGCCCGCCAGGGCTGCGGGATCGATCACCAGAAATGCCTGCCCCAGTCGCGGCTGATTGCCTTCGTCGACGAAGAACGAATCGGCTTCGAACCCGAAATGCGCACCGGTCAGCGCCGTGCACAACAACTCGACGATCAGCGCAAGCATCGCGCCCTTCACCCCGCCAGCCGGAAGCATCATGCCGTCCAGCGCTGCTTTGGCGTCCGTCGTGGGACGCCCGGCGCGATCGAGCGCCCACCCGGGCGGAATGGCTTTGCCCTGCTGCGCGGCGATCATGACCTTGCCGCGCGCCGCCTCCGATAAAGACAAATCGATGGTCAGAGGCGCCTCGGCTCGGCGCGGAAAGATGGCCGCAATCGGGTTGGTTCCGAACAACGGACGTTTGCCGCTCCACGCCGGCATCGCGGCCGGAGAGTTGCCGAATGCGAGGCCGACCATTGCGTGTTCTGCAAGTTTGGACAAGTGATAGGCCGCCACGCCAAAGTGGTGGCTGTTGGTGACCACCGCAAAGCCGACACCCAGCGCCCCGGCGCGCGCTATCGCCTCATCCACCGCCAACGCGCACGCCGGAAACGCCAGCCCGTTTTCGGCGTCGATCAAACACGCGGCGGGTTTCTCGCGCACCACGCGAGCGGTGGCCCGCCCATTGGCACGGCCATTGTTCAGATGCGCGATGTACTGCGCGACTCGCGCAACACCGTGCGAGGCGAGACCTTGTGCATCGGCCGCCGTCAACGCGCGTGCGGTCGAATCAGCCATATGATCGTTGGCGCCTGCGTGCGACAGCGCCTGCCGGGCGAGAGATTCAAGCTGTTGCAACGAAACTATCGTCATCGCGCTCGCAGTGCGAGCAACGATGTCGACACTCGCTGCGCAATCAACGCGCTGACGCGCGCATTGGCCTCCGCCGTCACGCCGGCGACATGCGGAGTAAGAATCAGGTTCGGGACGCCAGCCCAGCCAGCGCTGGCTGCAAGCGGCTCGTGCTCGAACACATCAAGTGCAACGCCGCCGAGCGCGCCGGCCCGCAACGCATCGATCACGGCGCCTTCGTCGACGATGCCGCCGCGCGCGGTATTGATCACGATGGCGCCGCGCTTCATCAGTGCAATACGGGAAGCGTTCAGGATCCCGCGTGTCTGCGCGCTCAGCGGCACGTGCAGCGAAACCACATCGCCGTCTGTAAGCAGCGCCTCGAGGCTCCGGTGTGCGACGTCACGCTCGCGCCACGCCACGTCGTCAGCCGCGAGCAGCGGATCGTGCGCAATGACGCGCATGCCAAGGCTCTGCGCCAGCCGTGCAGTCACGCGGCCGATCGAGCCGAATCCGATCAAGCCGAGCGTCTTGCCGCGAATCTCGCGACCCTGCGATAGTTGAGCGCGCGGCCAATCGCCGGCAGCGACCGCGGCCGACGAACCGTACACGCCGCGCAACAACATCATTGCCGTCGTGACGACGTATTCGGCAACAGACACGCGCGTTGGCGCCGGTTGCGGCGATGACTTCGATGCCACGCGCAGCACACGCAGACGTATCGATGTTGTCGAGCCCGACACCGAGCCGGCCCACGACCTTCAATTTCGGCGCAATCGCAAGCAGCGCGGCATCGACCTGCGTTCGATTACGCACGATCAACGCATCGGCGGACTGCATAGCTGCATGCAACTCCGCCGGCCGATCAACCAGCGAAGACTCATGACGAACATCGAAGTCCGCGCGCAGAAACTCGACCGCGGACTCGTTCATGAACTCGCTGATCACGATCATGACGTCAATAGCGTCTCGCCAGGGCTGACGCGCGAAAAGCGGACCGGCTGCTCGTTGAGCTGAAACTCGCCGTGTTGATCACCTTCCCAGCGAACGGTGACGTACGAAGACTGTTCCAGCGGACCGAGCTGTGGAAAGTCCTCGCGGAAATGCGCTCCGCGCGATTCCTCTCGCCGGGTAGCAGCAGCCAGAATCGATCGGCTCACGAGAATCAGGTTAGAAAGGTTCAGCCAGTCGTGCCACGTCAGATTGAACGCGCGCTCGTGGCTCGCCATTCCAATCGTGCTCAGCTGGTCGTCGAGCTCGCTCAACCTTCGCGCTGCGCGTGCCAGTCCGGCGGCATCGCGCACGATGCCAACGTCTTCCCACATGCATTCGAGCAATGCCTCGCGGATTTCTTCGAACATTGCCGGGCTTTCGATTGAATGGCCGCTCCGCAAAGGCTACCGCTTCCTGCAGCGCAGCTTCATCCGGCGCGTGCCACGCGCCTTCGGCCCGCATCCAGGCGGCCATCGTGTCGCCGGCGATGCCACCGAATACGGTCGAGTTTGCCACGCCGTTACCGCCGAGGCGATTGGCGCCGTGCACGCCACCGGTGTCTTCGCCGGCGGCGAACAATCCGCGCAGCGACGTGCCGCAATCGCCGTTGAACAGCACGCCGCCCATCATGTAGTGAGCAGTCGGCACCACTTCGACCATGCCGCCGGCCAGATCGAAGCCGCAATCGGCGCAGCGCTCGACCATGCCCTTGAACGCCGCGCGGACGTGCGCGGCGCCCAGATGATTCATCGCCAGGTAGACGCCGCCGTTCGGCGTGGTGTTACCCGCGCGCATTTCGGCAAAGATCGCGCGCGACACGATATCGCGCGTCGCACGCTCGGCGCGAGCATCGTGCTGCTGCATGAAGCGCTCGCGCGCAGCGTTCAGCAGATAACCGCCAGCGCCGCGTAAACCCTCCTCCAACACAGTACCGGTCATGCGCGTGTCACTTCCCGCAAGCAACCCCGTCGGATGAAACTGGACCATCTCCATATCGCGCAGCGTAAGGCCCGCACGCAGCGCCATCGCCAATCCATCGCAGCTCTTGTCGCCCGACGGCGTGTGGTACTTGTACATCGTCGGCCCGCCGCCGGTGGCGAGCAAGACTGCGCGCGCCTGCACGAACACGTAGTCGCCGGTGCGCATGTCGATGTGCAGCACGCCGGCGATCGCATCGCCGCTCGGTGTCTTGATCAGCTCGATCGCCCGATGCTCTTCGAGCCGCTCGATGTCGCGTGCCCACACCTGCTCGGCAAGCCGGTTGATGATTTCGATGCCGGTCAGATCACCCTTGTGGACGGTGCGATCGAACGTCTGCCCCGCAAACGCCTTCTGATGGATCGTGCCGTCGGCATTGCGATCGAAGAGGCACCCGAGCTCGTTTTCGAGCTCACGCACGCGCTCGGGCGCGGTCGACACCAACGTCCACGCGAGGTCCTGATTGGAGAGCCAGGCGCCGCCTTCGATCGTGTCCATGAAATGGCGCTCGATCGAATCATCGGCAGAAAGCGCGACGTTGTAACCGCCCTGGACCATGCGCGTGCAGCCGCACTTGCCGAGCAGCCCTTTGACGGCGACGGTGATCGACAACTCGGGAGCGGCTTGCTTCGCATGTAGTGCGGCAAACAATCCGGCACCTCCCGACCCGAGAATCAGGATGTCGGTTTGCAGTCTGCGCAAGTTAGAACCCGGCGTCAATCGTCTTAGGCTTTGACGCCGAGTGATCGCAGCACATCCGCGCGCCGCGACTGTGCGGCGCTCGCCACCGAGTCGTAGAGGCTCGCGCCATGGCTGTCCATCGCGACCAGCAGCGGTCCGAAGTCGCGGATCGCAAAGCGCCACAGCGATTCGGGATTCAGGTCGTCGAGGTCAACGTCTTCGATCGACTGGATCCACGTCGTTTCGAGCGCGGCGGCACCGCCGACGATGGCCAGATAAGACCCGCCCAGTTCGGAGAAGGCGGCGAGCGTCTTGTCGCCCATACCACCCTTGCCGATGATGATGCGCACGCCATAGTCCGACATCAAATCACGCGTGAACCGCTCCATCCGTGCCGACGTCGTGGTGCCGACACAGAGCGGTGCATAGCCCGCGGGATGCTCGGACGAGCGCGGTACTTGCTTGACGTTCGGCGCAGTGTGAATCACCGCATGCCCGTGCAGATCGAAGCGTGTCGTGCGGCCGCGATCGAATAGATGAATCAAGGTCGCATCACGCAGGCCAAACAGCGTCTTCTGCAGAGTGACGGTGTCATTGACACGCAGCGAGCGCACCTGCTGCTCGGTGATCGGGGTAACGAGCTCGTGATGCGCCATGCCCTAGAAACCGTATTCGACGCCACGCGAACTGAATGTGGCGCGCGCCCGTCGCGCGGAATGACATTGCATGTTGACCGCCACCGGATTCATCGTGATGTGCGTCGCCGCGAGCTCGACGTGGACTGCAAACGCGGTGCTGTCGCCACCGAGGCCTTGCGGCCCAACGCCGAGCGAGTTCACCGCGCTGCTTAACGCCGTCTCGAGCTTCGCTCCTTCCGGGTCCGCGCATGCGGACCCCAGCGGCCGCACGGCAGCACGCTTGGCCAGATGCACGCACAAATCAGCGGTGCCGCCGATACCGACGCCGACGATCGTCGGCGGGCACGTTTTACCGCCGGCACCTAGCACGCAGTCGATCACGAACGTCTTGATCGCATCGACGCCGTCAGCAGGGATCGCCATCTTCAGGAACGAGTTGTTCTCCGAACCCGAACCCTTCGGAATCATTTCGATCGACAACTCTTCGCTGGAGTTGAAGTCGAAGTGGATCACCGGCACTCCGGGTCCGCACGATGTCTGCTCGTTGATCCGAGTAATCGGGTGCACGATCGACGAGCGAAACGGAAGCTCGCGCGTGGCGCGCTCGCAGCCACGCCGGATTGCTTGCTTCAGCTGCGCACCGTCCACCGATACACCCCGCCCGATCGTTACGTTGTAGATCGGAATGCCGGTGTCCTGACACAGCAGGTTATCCGTGCGCTCCGCCACCGCGATGTTCGACACCATCGTGCCGAGCACACGCTGCGCCGTCGACTCCGTTTCGCTTGCGGAAAGCCGCGCGAATCCTGCCTTGATATCGGGCGGCAACTGCTTCAACGCCCGCACGTACAGATCTTTGGCGACCGTTTCGACTTGCGCGATATCGATCTTCAGCATTCTCAAGCCGCGCGTGCGCCGCGCTGCGCCAAGTCGGAGTGCGAACCAGATTTACGCAAGCGCCAGCCCTGCACCAACCAGACGAGGATGGCGATCGCCAGGCCCGGCAGATAGAACCAGTGCGGGCTGATGCGTTCGTTGGGCAACTTGACCGAGACGATGTCATAGCCCTGTTCGATGCGCGCCTTCGCTGCGCGGCTGCCGAAGCGCACCGCACCGACCTGCATTTGCTCGCCGAGACCGCTGACGGTCAACCCCGCGTCGGCCAATCGTTTCCGTGCATCGAGTGCCGGGTTTTTCCCGTCGCCGGTACGCGGGCCGAGTTGCACGCCGACGGTCTTGTTCAAGTCGTCGCCTTCAAGCGTCTGGCCTTTGATCACGAACACCAAGCGGTCACCTTCATCGAGTTGGCTTGCCACTTCGTAGAACTTGGAAGCAGGTGCGTCCGTGTATTCGGGTGCGAGGCGGTCGGCGTACCAGTCGGGCCGGAATAACGTGAAGGTGGCAACAAGCAGAAGCACGACTTCCCACCAGCGGCACTTGGTTCGGAACCAGCCGAGTGTGGCGGCGGCGAACGTCAGCGAGGCGATCGTCGCCATAACGCCGACCAGGGTAGCCTCCGCCCACCCGTGCACGTCGATCAGCAACAGTGCGGGATTGAAGATCCAGATAAACGGCAGCACAACCGTGCGCACGGCATACACCGTGCCTTGCACGCCGACCTTGATCGGATCTTCCTTCGCGATTGCGGCCGCAGCGAAACTGGCGAGTCCCACCGGCGGGGTGATATCGCCCATGATCCCGTAGTAGAAAACGAACAGATGCACCGCAATCAGCGAGATCACTAACCCGGATTGCGCGCCGAGCTCGACGATGACCGGCGCCATCAGCGTTGCCACCAGGATGTAATTGGCGGTGGTCGGCACGCCCAGGCCAAGCACCAGGCAGACAAACGCAGTGAACAGCAGCATCACGAATACATTGCCTTGCGACACGAACTCGACGAAGTCGGTCATCCGCAATCCGAGCCCGGTCAACGTGATGGCGCCGACGATGATGCCGGCGCAACCGGTGGCGATCGCAATGCCGATCATGTTGCGCGCGCCGCCGTCGCAGCCGACGATCACGTCGCCGAACCCGCGTTTGGCTTGTGCGCCGATGTCCTTGCTGCCGCGAAACAGCGCCGTCAGCGGCCGCTGTGTTGCCATCAACATGATCTGCGCCACGATCGCATAGAAAGCGGACAGTCCCGGCGAGAGTTCCTCAACCATCAGCGCCCACAGCAGCACGCCGATCGGTATCAGGAAGTGCAAACCGGCCTTGACCGTCGGCCAGGCGGGCGGCAGTACCGGGTTATCGACGTCGACGTCGATTGGCAGATCGGGCTCGCGCGCCGCGACCCATACGCTTGCGATGTAACCGGCAATCAGCAGCGCGCCGAGGATCCACGGCGCGGCATCGCCAAGGAGCGCCTGCGTGCCTATCGCGACGTAGTAGATCGCGCCGCACGCGGCAATGGTGCCGGCCAAGCCGAGCCCCCAAGATAGCAGCGCCGCACTGGCAGTGCGGTCGCGCACGTGCGCGATCGGCTCCATGCCAAGCTTCAGCGCTTCTAGATGCACGATGTAGAACAGTGCGATGTAGCTGATCACCGCCGGCACGAACGCGTGGCGAATGACCTCCGAATAGGGAATGCCAACGTACTCGACCATCAGGAACGCCGCGGCGCCCATCACCGGCGGCATGATCTGGCCATTGACCGACGACGATGTCTCGATCGCGGCCGCCTTGACACCGCCGTAGCCAGCTTTCTTCATCAAGGGAATCGTGAAGATACCGCCCGAGACGACGTTGCTCACCGACGAGCCCGAGATCAGCCCGTTCAGCGCCGAAGACACCACGGCTACCTTGGCGGGGCCGCCCCGCATATGGCCAAGCAGCGCGAGGCTCACCTGCATCATGTAATTGCCGCCACCGGCGCGATCGAGCAACGTGCCGAACAAGACAAACACGAAAATGAACGACACCGACACGCCGAGAGCGATGCCGTACACGCCTTCGGTCACCAGCCACATGTGCGAGATCGTGCGAGGGATCGACGCCCCCTTGTGCGCAATTACATCCGGCAAATACGCACCAAACAGCACATACCCAAGAAAGATCGTGGCCAACACGGCCATTGGGAGCCCGACCGCGCGCCGCGTGGCTTCCAGCAACATCAGAATGCCGACGACGCCAACGACGACATCGAACTCGGTAGGAGCCGCCGGCCGCGTCGCCAGCTCGCGGTAAAACAGAAACAGATATCCGCCGGCAAACGCGGCGACGGCGGCAAAGATCCAGTCGAGCGCTGGCACACGATCGCGCGGCGAGCGTTTGCTCGCGGGAAATGCGATGAACGCCAGAAACAGTCCTATCGCCAGATGGATCGAGCGCGCCTCGGTATCAAGGAACACGCCGAAACGCAGTGCGAACGGCAGCGGCGAGGAATACCACAGCTGAAACAACACCCACGCCAGGCCAACTGCGAGCATCACTTTGCCGTGAAAGCCTTGCGTGGATCGCCCGCCGAGATCGGCGTCTACCACCAGTTGCTGGATGGCGTCTTCGCCCAGCTCCATTTCGGCGGTTGGCGCGACCTTGTCTTTCAGCCTCTTCTTTTTTTCATCGCTCCCCCCAGACAGCGAAAACGGGCGGTCTCGCCGCCCGTCGTTATCCCCGTCGAGTGGCCGCTTTATTTAATCCAGCCTTTTTCCTTGTAGTAGCGTACCGCGCCTTCGTGCAATGGCGCCGACAGCCCGTTCTTGATCATGTCTTCCGGCTTTAAATTCGCCAGCGCCGGATGCAGCTTCTTGAACTCATCGAGATTGTCGAACACGGCCTTGGTCACCGCATACACCACGTCGGCCGGCACCTTGGCCGACGACACGACCGTTGCCTGCACGCCGAATGTTGTCGTCGGGTTCGGGTTATTCGGATACATGCCCCCGGGAATCGTGGCCACTGCGTAGTACGGCCGATCTTTGACCAGCTTGTCAACCGCGGGGCCGGTCAACGACACCAGCTTCGCGCCGCAGATCGTCGTCGGGTCCTGGATATTGGCCGAAGGATGGCCGACACCGTAAAAGAAGCCATCGATCTTGCCATCGCACACCGCCGAGCCGTGCTCGTCCGGACGCAACTCGGAAGCAAGCGAAAAGTCGGCCAGCTTCCATCCCATGGCGTTGAGCAGCTCTTCCATCGACGAGCGCGTACCGGAGCCCGGATTGCCGACGTTGAAGCGCTTCCCCTTGAAGTCCTGGAAGCTGTTGATGTTCGATTCCTTGCGCGAAACCACCGTAAATGGCTCGGGATGCAAGGCGAAGACTGCGCGAATGTCGGAAAACGCGCCGTCTTTCTTGAAGGCGCCGTCGCCCTTGGTGGCAAAAAACTGAACGTCGGATTGCGCAACGCCGAATTCGAGCTCGCCCGATTTCAGCAGATTGACGTTGGCTACCGACCCCCCGGTCGATTCAACCGAGCAGCGCATGTTGTGCTTGGCGCGGTCGCGATTAACGAGCCGGCAAATCGCACCCCCAGCCGGGTAATAGACACCGGTGACACCGCCCGTACCGATCGTTATGAAGCGCTGCTGTGCTGTTGCGACGCTTGGAAGCGTTGCGGTGGTCACGAACGCCACGGCAAATGCCGTTGCGCACATTGAAATTCTGAACTTCATTGACTGTCTCCTTGTATTCCCCGCAGAGGAATAGGCCACGTTACGCGCCGCCGCTGTGTGGCGCAAGGCCGGGCAGCTTGGCGGCACCACTGACAAACCCTACCGCTCGCAGCGGCGAAGAATCACACGTGTTTTTTCGAGGGAAGCGGCGCAACTGCGACCGAGTGCACCGCGCTGTCGACCGCCTGAGTCAGCCGCCGGATTAACAGTTCGAGTTCGTCGTCCGTGATGATGAAGGGCGGCGCGAGCAGCACGTGATCGCCCTGCGCGCCGTCGATCGTGCCCCCCATCGGGTAGCACAGCAGTCCGGCTTCCATCGCGGCCTTCTTTACTTTCGCGTGCAGCTTCAGCGCCGGGTCAAACGGTTGCTTGCTCGTACGATCGGCCACCAGCTCGATCGCCTGGAACAGCCCGCGCCCACGCACATCGCCGACGTGCGGATGGTCGTGAAACGCTTCGCTTAAACCGACGCCTAAGCGCGCACCCTGTCGTGCGCAGCGCTCGACCAATTTGTCACGCGCGAGAGTTTTTTGCACCGCTAGCGCTGCCGCGCATGCGATTGGGTGGCCAAGGTACGTGTGGCCGTGCTGAAAGAAGCCTGAACCCACGCCGATCGCGTCGACTACCTTGGCGCCTATCAACACCGCACCCACTGGCTGATATCCACCGCCGAGCCCCTTCGCGATCGCCATCAGGTCAGGCGTGATTCCTTCCTGCTGACACGCGTGCAGAGTGCCGGTGCGGCCCATGCCGCACATCACTTCGTCGAGGATCAACAGCATGCCGTGCCGGTCGCAGATTTCGCGAACGCGCTTGAAGTATCCCGGTGGCGGTGTCAGAGCGCCGCTGGTGGCTCCACCGACCGTTTCCGCCACGAATGCGATGACGTTTTCGCCACCGATCCGCTCGACCGTAGCTTGCAGTTCCTGCGCGAGTCGCTCGCCGTATTGCTCCAGCGATTCCGCAGCGCGCTGGTCGCGATACGCGTAAGTCGGGGCGACATGCTCGACGTCGATCAGCAACGGCGCGAACTGGCGCCGGCGCCATTGATTGCCGCCCACCGCCAGCGCGCCGAGCGTATTGCCGTGATAACTGTTGCGGCGTGCGATAAAGCGCGCACGCTGCGGTTCACCTTTCTCTACAAAGTACTGGCGCGCGAGTTTCAGCGCAGCTTCCATCGCTTCCGAGCCGCCAGACACCAGATAAACGTGCGAGGTCCCGCTGGGCGCCGATGCGATCAACGTGTCTGCCAATTGCTCTGCTACTTCCGTCGAAAAAAAACTTGTGTGCGCATAAGCGATGAGATCGACCTGAGCGTGCATCGCGGCCCGCACGTCAGGGTGGCCGTGACCCAGACACGACACCGCGGCGCCGCCGGAAGCGTCCAGATACCTTTTGCCCGCGCTATCGGTGATCCAGCAGCCCTGTGCGCTGACAGCGACCGGGTAGCTGCCGCGCAGTTGCCGATGCAGGATGTGCGATTCGTGATGCATGCTTACTTTATAGATAGGCGTATGGCTTGACGTCGATTGTAGGAGTTCGGCCGGCGATTGCATCGCATATCAATCGAGCGCTGCCGGCTGCCAGAGTCCAGCCCAGTGCGCCGTGGCCGACGTTCAAATACAGATGCTCAACGGGAGTGCGGCCAATGATCGGCCGCCCACTCGGCGTCGCCGGACGCTGGCCGGCCCACGGACGGATATCGCCGTCGATCACCGCATAGCCGAGTACTTCACGCGCGGCATCGAGCAGCGCACTGGTGCGCGCTGGCGGAATCTCGTTGCCTTCCGCACCGATTTCGACGAATCCGGCCACTCGCACGCGGTCGCCGATCGGGGCAAACACCACTTTGCGCCGTGCGTCGGTGATCGACGTTCGCAAACGCACTGCGTCCGATGCGGGGCGCACGGTGATTGAATAGCCCTTCAGCGGATAAATCGGTAAGTGGATTCCGGCGGTCAGCGCAAGCGCGGGCGCGCCGACTCCGGCCGCCAACAGATACGCGTCGGCGCGCAGCGAGCCATGGTCGGTCAGCAACGCACGCACGCCTGATCCGTCGGTGTCGAAGCGCGTCGCGGTTAGATGCGTTTGCAAGTCGCCGCCGCGTTGCACGATGCGCTGCGCGAGCTGCACGCAGAACTCGCCGCAGTCTGCGGCGGCGTCGTTGGGAGTCCATACGCCGCCGGCGATGCGCTGCGCGTACGCCTCGAGAGCCGGCTCCTGCTCCACGCACTGCGCTCGCGTCAATACGGTTTGCTTGCTGCCCAGGCCTGCCTGATACAGAACCTGCGCGTGAGCAGAAGCGAGTGAGCCAGAGTCCGGGTACACGACAAGCTTGCCGCCGCGCGTGAAGTGGCAGTCGATTCCTTCGCCTTCGATCAGCGGCTCGATGAACTCGCGCGACAGCTCGGCCAATTTCAAAAGCCCGGCCGTAGTCCGCCGCGCGTCCCTGGTATTCGCGTGCCTCAGAAACTCGAAGGCCCAGCGCCATTGCACCGGATCGAAACGGAAATGCAGTTTCAATGGCGAGTCGCGCGTCAGAAACAAAGCCGGCAAGCGCGGCGGCACTGAAGCATCGGCCAGCGGCGCGACGAACGCATACGACAACTGCGCTCCATTGGCGGCGCTCGCGCCTTGACCAACTGCAGCCTCGCGCTCAACGACGGTGACGCTATGGCCTTCGCTTTGCAGGAAGTAAGCCGACGTCAAGCCGATCACACCGGCGCCGATGACACAGATATGCATCGTGCGAGTTTAGAGAACAGGGAGCGGGCAAAAAAAGAGCGCGATAAATCGCGCTCAATCTTGCTGCCGGGAGAAACTATTTCGGTGCGGGCGTCTTGGTGACCGTGCGATTGACCGTACCGTCGGCGTTTACGCTGCGATCGATTGTCGTCGTTCCACCACCGGGCCCGGTGGTGACCGAATCGACTGCGCCATCGGCACCGCGCGTGCGATCCACCGTGCTGACTCCACCTTTCGGGCCCACGACTGTCTTGTCCGTCAATCCATCGACGCCCCGCGTGCGGTCGACCGATGTGGTGCTGCCGTTCGCCCGCGTACGCATGCTGTCGACGGCGCCGTCTGCACCGCGGCTGCGGTCGATCATGCTGGTATTTCCTTTCGGTCCGGTCACCGTGGCATCGACCACACCGTCGGTACCGCGCGTGCGGTCGATTGTGGACGTTTGCCCCTTCGGGCCGGTAGTCGTCCTGTCGACCGCGCCATCGGCGCCACGCGTGCGGTCAACCGTCGTGACGCCGCCCTTGGGGCCAACGATGGTCTTGTCGACCGCGCCGTCCGCGCCGCGCGCGCGATCGACGGTCGTTACTCCGCCCTTTGGACCGGTCACCGTTTTGTCGACCAAGCCATCGCGGCCGCGCGTACGGTCCACGTGTGTCACGCCACCGCGTGGGCCAGTAACTGTTGCGTCCGTCGTTCCGCTGCCATCTTTATAGCGATCAACCGTCGTCACTCCGCCTTTGCGATTCGTCCGCGCAGCATCGACCGCACCGTCGGCGCCGCGACTGCGCTGCACGCTGGTGGTCCCGCTCTTCTGAGCTTTGACTTGACTGTCGCCTGTCCGCGCATCCGCGTTCGCGGCTGCAATCGCCAGCGCACTCGCGACTGCGAGCGTGATCAAGCGAAAATCACTCACCCTTCTTAGAACTCTGTTCATCTCTCGCTCCAGTTCGGTTTATTTGAGAGCGTCCGTTGACGCTTCACGCTTAACGACAGCGTAAGCGCGGGTGCCTACAACCGTCTCTTGCCGAACTGCGAGGATTGTTGCCAGATGTAAGCGCGCCTAATGCCTGATAAGCGGTCGAAATCGCCGCGCGAACAGAATGACGATCGTTGCCGCCGCCAGGATCACGAACCACAGCAACGACCAGTCGGCAATAGTCAATCCGAGCAAGGTCCATGCGGACTCCGAGCAATCACCGCTGCCGCGAAATACTCTCGGCAGTACGTCGGTCAGTGGAAAGTTCTCCAGCATCGCTTCCAGTCCCGGGCCGCACGACATCCCCTGCGGATTCATTTGCAGCCACACGTGGCGGCCCGCAATGCCCGCACCCGCCAGCGCTGAAGCCAGCGCCAGCACGCCGAACCAGCGGCTTGCCCTTCGCGGGCTAAGAGCAGCAGCGATCAACGCGAATAGTGCCAGCGCGAAGTACGCAATGCGTTGAAAGATGCACAGCGGGCATGGGTCAAGCCCCACCGCATACTGGAGCACAAGCGCGATACCGATCAGGCCGAACGAAACGACGGCAAGTGCGGCGTACGCGGAGCGGGCGCTGAACGCAACGCCTTGCATCACTGCACCTCGAACAACAGCGTGGTGAAATCACTCTCCCAATCGATTGCCGGTTTTTGAGAGGACCGCAGCTCGGTGCCGCGCAGCAGCCACTTGCCGGCGCGCGGCAGCTTGAAAACGGCTCGCCCCGCAGAGTCGGTTTTCTTGAAAGAGCGATTGGTCTTACCTTCACGCACGATGCCGAGTGAGAAGTCAGCCAGTGGCGCTCCGTTTCTGAACACGCGTACCGGAAAATCGTCGCCGGCTCGCAAGGCGGTCGGATCTTTTTCCGGAACGATCTCGAGCGCCATCCCCACCGGCTCACTCCATGAACGATCGGCCTTGGGCCGGCCGACACGGACGAAAGTCTTTGCGTGCTTGCTGTAGATCTCGCGCCACGGCTTTGCTGTCTTGCCCGCGTACCACGCTTGCGTCAGCAATGCGGGTGCGTCGATTTCGTCCAGATAATGCTGAACCTGTTTCCGATTGAGTTCGATCGGTTGCGGAGCCAGAGACAACCACAATGTCGCAACGCCCGGATCAGACAACGGGACGCGCAGCTCGAGCGACTTTTTCTCCGGCGCGCCCGGACGAATATCGAACGTCTTGCCGTTCAGGCGAGCGCGCGCCGTCGCGACTCGATCCGACTTGATCGCCGTATCGAACGCCGCGAATTTGTCACCGCTGGTCAGATCGAGCTGCGCGATCGTGCCGGGCAGTACAGCGCTGCGGCGCGGTTGCAGCCAGGTGTCATGTGCCGCCGACGGACAAGCGATGCAGCCCACCAGCAGCGCGCCCAGCGCCTGAAGGCGATTCATGCAGAAGGTTCGGGTTGATAGTGGCGCGGCAATATCACGCGAAAGATCGTCCCGACCTCGGCATTGGATTCGAGCTCGATGGTTGCGTTCAGCAAGTCGCTCAAGCGCTTGACGATCGACAGTCCAACGCCTTCTCCGCGTTGTTGGCTCACCGCGCGCTCATCGATGTCCGCGGCCGATCCGCTAACCTCGGCTGATTCGGGGTCCACACCGGCCTTGCGGTCGATATCGTGCGAGGCGACGGTCGCTGCCTTCAGCGCGCTGACCAGAGGAGCGCCCGGGCCGGCGTGGAAACCGGGGCCGGTATCACGCACACAAAACATCCAGCGGTCGGCATCATTTTCTTTGCTATCGCCCCAATCGACCGTGACGCCGCCGACGCGTGTGTACTTGAGCGCGTTGATCAACAGGTTCTGGGCAACACGGCGAACTTTGACTGCGTCGCCCTCGACGTTCAGCGAATCGGGACCGCTGGCCCTGAGATACAGGCCGCGCTCGTTGGCCTGCGCATGCATTTCCTCGCACAATTCACGCAGCAGGCGCGCCACATCGAAACGCTTGATTTCGAGATGTTCCTGGCCCGCCTGCAAGCGCGCCAAGTTCATTACGTCGTCCAGCATCATGTGCAGCGATGCCGTGCTTCGCTGCAGCAACACGAGAAACTTCTCACGTACCGGTGGCGGAGCAGCACTGGAACTGAGACCGGTGGTCGCGTTTACGACGGCACCGACGTGGCCGCGCAGGTCGTGCGCGGCCTGCCGCCAGAGCTCGGACCGGTCCCGCTGCAATTTCCGCTCTTCGTTCAGCGCTCCGGCGAGATCGCGCACATGGCCTGCCGCTTCGAGCTGCTCCAACTCGAAATACTCGGACACGCTTTCGCTGACGCTTGACACGCACAACTCGCTCAGCGCCCGGCGCGCGATCGTCATCGCTTCGTTCGAACCGCGCGCGTGCCCGCTCGCAAACCGCTCAATTTCATCAAGCAGCGCCAGCTGCAGGTGCCCCCACTCGCGCGTGACTTCGCGTAACCGATAGCCCTGCTGCCAGCGTTGCAGCCCGTGCGCGGCAGCATCGTTCCTGCGCTCCTGCTCAAGGCGCTGCGGCTCCTGCGGCCACGCCTCCAGTTTTCGCTCGAGCAGATCGAGCACGTCCGGAATGTGATCGTTAAATTGTGACCGTGGCAGTGCATTGGCCGTCGTCAACTGCGGGTCGGCGTTGGCGGACGCGCGCCAAGCCTCCAGTATGGCCTCCCGGCGCACGCGCAAATGCGCCGCGACGGCGTTCAGTTCTTCGTCGATGATCTGTGTGCGATTCATGTCGGGAAATCCGGTGGGGCGCCGGATGCACCACCGAAATCGAGCTAAGCATTGTAGGGGCAGGCACGACCTGCGCTAAGCACAGCTCACTGCCTGACCGCCCGCGTATCCGACCGCTCCAATATGAACGACCCAGCATTGCGCGACCCGCACTCGGCCCTGCGCGAATTTCTCGCGCAATCCGACTTCATGCGCCACGGCGGCGTGATGACCGATATCGATGGCACGGCGGTCCTCGAGGAAAGTGGCCGCGTCTACGTGTCTGTTCCGATGCAAATGGGGCTGAAGCGAATGCACGAGCTGGGACGTGCGGTCGTTATCAATTCGCTGCGCTTTCCGCTGTCGGTGATCCGCACGTTCGGCAAAGCGTGGTACCAGATCGCGCGAGCGCCGGTACCGGTGGTGTCGATGCGTGGGAGCCTGTGCGGCCGCATGGTGCTGACAAAGGGCGGCGAAATCGGGTTCGAAGAAATCGAGGCTATCTGCCTTGAACCTGACCACATCCGCGCAATTGTTGCCGGCGCCTCGGCCTTGGTCGACGCGGGTGCAAATGAGCTGCTGATCTTCTTCTATCCGCGCGACTGGACTCGCGGCGAAGTCATCTGGACCCCGGATACGACGCGCGCGCGCCACATCGCGGGTAAGTATCGCAGCGCGTCGCAGGTCATCAGCGGCGGCGTGCGCGTCCTCGAACGCGCTTTAAAGAAGGAAGAGATTTGCATGGTCTTCCAGTTGCTCGATCTGCCGCAGGACCGCGCGATGGCGTATCAGCACACGCACCGCAACAGCTTTTTTACGCACGCCGGTGTCGACAAGAACTACGGCGCGCAGCGTATCGCCAAACACCTGGGAATCGATCTGCTGCACTCCATCGGTGCCGGCGATTCACCGATGGATGATTTTCTCGCCGGCGTAGGGTTCGCCGTCATCGTGGGACGGCTGCAGCTCGAGTACAAAGGCCGGCTGCATACGGTGCGCGTTCGAGACTCGTTGGCACTGGGCAACCTGCTGTATTCGATAGGTGGACTGGGCTCGAAGGTGCCCGCGCAGGAATAGGTGTCCCTGCGCGTGCTAAGATTCGCCATCCACACAGATGGTTTATGGATGGTCCGCCATGTCGGGAGAGGTTAGGCAATCCGAGTCCGAAAAAATCACGATCAACGTCGGCTACGTCGACCTTGGGCACATTGACCTGTTGGTTCGGGAGGGTTTTTATTCGAACCGCACCGACTTGATCCGAACAGCGATCCGCAACCAAATTGCGTCGCATGCGGACACGCTGCGCCAGACCGTCAGTCGGCGCAGTCTGGTGCTCGGAATTCATCACTATTCGCGCAAGAATCTGGAAGACGCACGGGCGCGGGGCGAGCAACTACAAATTCAAGTGCTCGGCCTGGCCAGCATTGCCGATGACGTCACGCCTGCACTGGCCCTGAAAACTATCGAATCGATCGTTGTACTGGGCACGCTTCAAGCAAGCGCGGGCGTTAAGCGCGCGCTCGCATCCCGTATTAAGTAGCACGGAGGAAGTTTGAAAGTAGATAAGCCTTTTCTAGACGCCATGCGCCACGCAACGCAGTTGGTCCGCAGCCGCGGACCGGCCGCCGCGACGCGCTTCATTCAGGGATTGTTTCGGCCGGAGCGGGCTGGGACCACCACGAATGCGCCTAACGTTCCTGTCGCGCGGGATTCCGAAGAAACCGTCATCGAGGTTCTCGACCCGCTGCCGGCACCGGACTCGCGCGAGCCGCAGGCACCGCCAACTTTGCCCAGCGAACTGGGCCAGTTCTTGAATCAAACCTATTCCGGTCCGGCCGGATCGCGCAACTACAAGCTGTACGTACCGTCGGTCTACAGTGGGACACCGCTGCCCCTCGTTGTCATGTTGCATGGCTGCAAGCAGGATCCGAGCGATTTCGCGACCGGCACGCGGGCGAACCGCTGGGCCGAGAGCAAACGCTGCCTGGTTGTCTACCCTGAGCAGATTCAGCGCGCCAACTCGCACCGCTGCTGGAACTGGTTCCGCCCCATCGATCAGCACGCGGGACGCGGTGAGCCAGCGCTGATTGCCGGAATCGTGAAGCAGGTGATCGACGAGTATCAGATCGATACGCGGCGTGTGTACATCGCCGGTCTGTCGGCGGGCGGCGCGATGGCCGCGATCATGGGCCGTGAGTATCCCGAGCTGTTTGCCGCTGTCGGCATTCATTCGGGTCTGCCGGTCGGCGTTGCACACGACGTCGCGTCGGCGTTGATGTTGATGAAGACGGGCCAGTCCGTGCATACACCGCGTGCCGTGACGGTTGCTCTTGATCAGCGCGTGCTGCCGGTGATCGTGATGCATGGTGATGCCGACAAGACGGTCGACCCGGCCAACGCAGCTCGATTGGTTCAAAACGCCGTCGAAACCTGCCTGCTGATAAATCCGAACGCGCCACTGAAGACGGATGTGCAGTCGGTCGATGCCGCCGACGGGCACCGTGCCTACCGCCGGACTCGATACACGACCGTGAACGCGGTCAGCGTGATCGAACACTGGGAACTGCAAGGCGCGGGTCATTCATGGTCTGGCGGAAATGCGGCCGGTTCGTTTGCAGATGACAGTGGGCCCGACGCGACGCACGCAATGCTGCAGTTTTTCTATCAACACGCGACGCCTGAACAAGCGGTGGCGGACGTTATCGCCTCGCCGGCTCCGCTGTGACCGCCGCTGGGCCGGCGGCATCCTCGATGCCGACCGCCGATATGTGTCCGGTCTCTTCAAGCACCGCCAACTTCACACACTCCGGCGAGTCGTAGCCGAGCTTGCGCAACCCCGCCTGCAATTCTTCGCGGCTGATGGCTTCGCGCTTGAGCGCTTTCTCGATGATGCGACCGTCGCGGACCAATACGCTGGGTTTGCCGCGCACCAGGTGGCGAAGCCAGGTCAGCCGGGCGCACAGCGCCGCCAGCGCGAGGTGCACCGCGAACACGGTGACGACGAATACCAGCGCATTGGGCCATCCTTCCTGCAATGCGGTACTTTGGATCACGACTCCCAGCGTGATCAACACGATCAAATCGAACGTCGTCGTCTGCCCCGCCAAACGCTTACCCGCCAGCCGCATGATGACGATCAGCGCCACGTAGTACGCCAGGGCCTTCAACACCTGCTGCAGCAGCTCTTCGAGCATTTACGCGGCTCCGCGCGCGGCGGGCCGGCGACGCGCCATGTCCGGATCGTCAACCGACGGATGTTCGACCTGCTGCGCGCCGGTCGCGCGACGCTCATAGTCTTCGCGTGTCAGTGAGCGGTTGATGCCGAATGCAGCGCGCGTGCCTTCCGCCGCGGCGACGATCGCCAGTTGAACGTCCTTGATGATGTTGCCGGCGACAAATACGCCTGGAACGCTCGTCGCTTCGTAACGCCCGCACCGAATGCCGCCTTTCCTCGTCAGTTGGCACCCAAGCTTGCGTGCAATTTCCGTGTGCGAGATGCATGGGGTGTCGAAGAAGAGCGCACGCCGCGGCAGCCTGCGTCCGCTTTCGAAGATCACGGCGTCCAGTTGCCCCTTCGTTCCGCCGAGTTCAACGATGCGGTCTTCGATCAATTCAATTCCGTTGCGCGCCAGGTGTTCCCGGTCAATCCCCTTCAATCCGGCGGGGCCATCGGTACAGAGCGCGATGTCAGATGTCCACGCTGTCATTGCGCGCGCCATTTCCACGCCGCGCGATCGTTTGCCGTAGACGGCAAGCGGCGCGCCGCGCAGCTCCCATCCATCGCAATAAGGACATTGGTGGACGCTTTTGCCCCAAAACTCTTCGATTCGTGGCAAGTCAGGCAACTGGTCCCGCACGCCTGTGGCGATCAACAGTTTGCGCGTGACGTCCCAACGATCATCATCCAGCAACACTCGGAACCTACCGTTCGCCTCATGCGCGACGTCCGTAACTTCGCCGCCCCACACCTTCACGTTGTCGTAGCGTTCCAATTCTTTCATTGCCAGCGCCCGAAATTCGGAAGGCGCGATGTCGTCACGCGTCAGATAGCCGTGCATCCGCTCAGCAGCCCAGTTACGCGGGCGCCCCGCATCGCAAACCAGCACGCTTCGGCAACAGCGCCCGAGCACCAGTGCCGCCGACATGCCCGCCGGCCCACCACCTATGATGATGGTGTCCCAAGGTTCAACGCGCAAGTGAGCACTCCCACCGGATAGGGGAACACCCCAGGCACACCGATTGCACTACCGCTCCTGCTGTTCTCAACAATCGAAGTACTGAGAGGGATAAAAACATGAATTTCATTATTTGGATCGTCATCGGTGGCCTGATTGGATGGGTCGCCAGCATGATTATGAAAACCGATGCACAGCAAGGCATCTTCCTGAACATCGTAGTCGGCATCGTCGGCGCATTGCTGGGCGGATGGCTGATCAGTCCGCTGGTGGGCGTTCCCACTATCAATCAGGACGCATTCAGCATCGGTGCGTTAGTGGTATCACTGATCGGCGCCATCATTCTGCTCGCGATCGTCAACCTGTTCCGCCGCGGCAAAGTACGTTAAAAATTTCAAGGGAGACAAGATGAATCGAGATACTGTCGATAAGAAGCCGGATGCAAATCGCGATCCGATTTCCGGCGCACCCGGTTCGCATCCGGTCGGTACCGGCATTGGTGCGGCGGCAGGCGGCGTAGCCGCCGGCGCAGCAGCCGGCACGTTGGCGGCGGGACCCGTCGGCACGGTCGTCGGTGCAGCAATTGGTGCGGTGGCGGGCGGCCTGGCTGGAAAAGCCGTCGCCGAAAGCATCGATCCAACGGTGGTCGACACGCATTGGCGCGGCCGTTACGAAAAAGAGCCGTACTTCGAGCGCGGCATGACATACGACGACTATGCCCCCAGCTACCGCCTGGGCGCAGATGCACGCGCGCGCAGTACCAGCGCTAACTTTGAAGAAGTCGAACACTCACTCGCTCGCGACTACGAAACCGTCAAAGGCAAATCGCGTTTGGGCTGGGACAAAGCCAAGCGTTCCGCACGCGCGGGTTGGGATACCGAGTACTAGGCGCAAGTTTTGCCCATGAAGCCCCGCTTAGGCGGGGCTTTTTATTTCTGGTATCCAAGCGGAGAGAACGATGGCAGCAAAGAAAGCAAGCAAGAAGGCTTCAGGGAGGCCCGCCAAAAGACCGGCGAGCAAGCGTGGCGCGCGTGCCTCTGTGGCGCGCGGCAAGGTTCGGAAGAACGAGGCGATCGCGCAGCTGACCGCAGACCATGCACGCGTAAAGAAAATGTTCAAGCAATACGACCGGTTGGCCAAAGGCGACGCCGGCGACCGCGAAAAGCAACAGCTGGCCACGATGATCTGCGCGGAATTGACCGCGCACGCGACCGCCGAGGAAGAGATTTTTTACCCGGCCGCACGCGACGCGATCGACAAGCCCGATTTGATCGACGAGGCCGACGTCGAGCATGCCAGCGCGAAAGACCTGATCGCTCAGATCGAGGGCTCGTCGCCGGCGGACGATCACTATGACGCGAAAGTGAAGGTGCTGGGCGAATACATCGATCACCACGTGCAGGAAGAAGAAGGCGAAATGTTTCCGAAGGTCCGTAAAGCAAAACTGGATACGGTCGGACTGGGCGAGCAAATTGCTGAGCGGAAGGCGCAGATCATGCAGAAGAAGGGTATGGCCTAGACCTCAGTCAGGACGCCCGGCGGCGGCACTCATGTGCTGCCGCTCTTTTTTTAACAAGTAGGGAATACCGATGGCCACCAAGCGTTCGAGCAGTAAGTCACCGCCTGCGACTTCCAGGCAACCGAAGAATCCGAGCAGCAGCGGATCGGACAAGCAAACGGCAAGCGGTCCATCCGCTCGCACACCCGCGCGTGCCGGCCATGGTCCGGCGTCGCGCGCGGCGCAGAAAATGGCAGGTACCGACGAACTCGCGCGGGCATTTGCTTGGAACGCCATTAAGGCTGCCGAATTCGGCCGCAAGGGCGCGGTGAATCCGCCGCAGGGGCAGAGCGAAGACGCGCCTTCGAGCGACGTTTCGGCCAGCACCATCACCGAAACGAACCGCAGCGATAAAACGGGTGACCCGGCCGAAGCTGGCCAGAATCCCAACAACGCACCGCTCGAAAAAGTGCGGGTCGACTCGGCCGGGCGTGCCCTGACGACCAATCAGGGCGTGGCAATCGCCAACAACCAGAACTCGCTCAAAGCAGGCCTGCGTGGGCCAACGCTGCTCGAAGATTTCATTCTGCGCGAGAAGATCACGCACTTCGATCACGAGCGAATTCCCGAGCGCATCGTGCACGCACGCGGCTCCGCGGCGCATGGCTACTTTGAGTGCACCGAAGCGCTGACTGATCTGACGATGGCCGCTCCGTTTGCAGAAGTCGGAAAGCGCACGCCGGTGTTTGTGCGCTTTTCGACCGTCGCTGGCGAGCGCGGCTCCACCGACCTGGCGCGCGACGTGCGCGGCTTCGCCGTCAAGCTCTACACCGATCAGGGTAACTGGGACCTGGTCGGCAACAACATTCCGATCTTCTTTATTCAGGATGCGATGAAGTTTCCGGACCTAGTTCACGCGGTAAAGCCCGAGCCGCACCATGCGATGCCGCAAGCGGCCAGCGCGCACGACACCTTCTGGGATTTCGTCAGCCTGATGCCAGAGAGCACGCACATGCTGATGTGGGTGATGTCGGATCGCGCGATTCCGCGCAGTTATCGAATGATGCAGGGCTTTGGCGTGCATACGTTTCGCCTCGTCAACGCGCAGGGCGAAGCGGTGTTCGTCAAATTTCACTGGAATCCGGTGCTCGGCACGCACTCGGTGGTTTGGGATGAAGCGGTCAGGATCAGCGGCGCCGACTCGGACTTCCATCGACGTGATTTGTGGGAAGCGATCGAGGCCGGCGCATACCCTGAATGGGAACTGGCATTGCAAATCTTCACCGAGGAACAAGCCGAGGCTTTCAGCTTCGACGTGCTCGATCCGACCAAGATCGTGCCGGAAGAACTGGTGCCACTGCGGCCGGTCGGCAAGATGGTGCTGGACCGCAATCCGGACAACTTCTTCGCCGAGACCGAGCAAGTGGCGTTCTGCGACCCACCACATCGTGCCTGGGATCGACTTCAGCAATGATCCATTGCTGCAAGGACGCAACCACTCGTACCTCGACACACAGCTGAGCCGGCTCGGCGGTCCCAACTTTCATGAGCTGCCGATCAACGCCTCGGTCAACCAGGTGCACAACAATCAGCGCGACGGGATGTTCCGTCACGCGATACCGCGCGGGCGCGTGTCCTACGAGCCGAACTCGCTTGGCGGCGGCTGTCCCTTTCAGGCCGGCAAGCTCGGATTTACTTCGTTCCCAGAACCGATACAGGACGACAAGCTGCGTGGCAAGCCGGAAAAATTCGCCGACCACTACACGCAGGCCACGCTCTTCTATAACAGCCAGACCCCGGTCGAGCAGAATCACATCGTCGAAGCTTTCCGCTTCGAACTGACCAAAGTGCAGACACCGGCGATTCGGTCCCGCATGGTCGCCGGCCTGATGAACGTCGATCGCGACCTCGCATCGAAGGTTGCACAGGGACTGGGAATCGATTTGCCGAAGGCGTTACCGCGCGTGCTCGCCAAGCCGGCGCAACCCGAGGTGACACGCTCTGAGTCGCTTTCATTGTTCGCCCGGCCCGGTGATGGTTCGATCCGCACGCGCCGCATCGCTTTGCTCGTCGCAGACGGTGTGGATGCGACCGCACTGCAGTCGATCTATGACGCGCTGGCAGAGCAGGGCGCGGTCCCCAATTACGTCGGGCATCGGCTCGGTGCGGTGCAACCGGGTTCTGGCGCACCCATCGAAGTCGAGGTCACGATGGAAACGGCACCGGCGGTGGTGTTCGACGCGCTGGTTCTGCCGAGTGGAAAGACCGCAATCGATGCATTGGCAGGCAGCGGCCAGGCAATGGAATTCATCAAACTTCAATACCGCCACTGCAAGCCGATCCTGGCGTTCGAAGGGGCGAGTGCGTTGCTCGAGGGCGCCGGCATTTCGCCGCGGCTACCCGACGGCAGCGCCGATCCGGGGTTGCTGTCCGTCAGTGGGCAGGACGACGTTACGGTCGCCGACGCGTTCATCAAAGCGATCGCGCGTCATCGGCATTTCGAACGGCAAATGGATCCGCCGCCGGTGTGAGCGAATCGCTTGCTGGTGCGAGTCACTTGCGATGATCTATCTCGAACCTGGTCTTTATCTGAGGGTGCAGCAACTTGCGCAGCGGCCTCATCCGTTGCCGCTGGACAACGGCTTTTCGGATGACTACGCGTATCGGGCGTTGGGTATTCACAGTCCGTCGGAAACGAGCGAGTGCTACTTCATTCTTGCCAACGACCGCAACGAAACCTGGTTCGTCTCCAATCGGCACTTCCGAGTCGTGGGTCTTTTCCCCGAGCGCCGCGAGTTGCGCTTCGTGCTTGTCAGCCCGGTCCGCGAGACTCAGCCATCCCGCGGTGTTGCGTGCCGTTAGTGGAAATCATGACTTCGCACCGTCAGACTGCCTAAAAGCGGCGAGTGATCCTCCAGCCGCGCTGCAATCAGGTGCACGATCGGTGCGACGCCGGTGGTGACACGCTCAACATGGCCGTAGACCGTTAACAGTCTCGATTGCAGCATCGCGCTTCGATACTTTTCAGCCGTCGAGCGCCACACGACGACATTGATGGTCCCCGTTTCGTCCTCCAGCGTTATAAAAATCACCCCGCTCGCAGTTCCCGGTCTTTGCCGGCAGGTGACGATGCCGGTGGTGCGCACGCGTTGCCGGTTGCGCGCGTTGCGTATGTCGATAGCGCTGGCAAAGCCCTGCGCATTGAATCGATCCCGCAGCAGCGCCAGCGGATGCCTGCGCAGTGTCAGTGCCGTGTGCTGGTAATCGGCAACGATGTCTTGCCCTTCGGTCGGTGGCAGCAGATCAACTCTCGATTCACCGGGCAGCTCGGCCGCCAACGGCGCCGTGCGCGGCGCTTCGGCATCGACGCCGAGCGCGGCCCAGAGCGCGCGCCGCCGATGCCCTGCGAGCGTTGCCAGTGCATCGGCCGCGGCCAGCGCATTGATCTCGCCGCGATTCAGTTGAGCGCGGCGCGCCAGCGCTTCGACACTTGTAAACGCCTGCGAAGTTCGAGCGCTGACAATTCGCTGGCCCGCTGCTTCCGAGAGCCCGCTGACCAGTTCCAGTCCCAGTCGTACTGCGGGTTTGCAGGCCTCAGCCTCGGAGGGTGCCAGCGTGCAAATCCAATCGCTGACCGTCACGTCGATAGGCAGCATCTCGACGCCGTGATCGATAGCATCACGAACGATCTGCGCCGGTGCATAAAAGCCGAGCGGCTGCGAGTCGAGCAACGCTGCGCAGAACGCAGCAGGCTCGTGGCACTTGAGCCACGAGGAAACGTAAATCAGCAGCGCGAAACTTGCAGCGTGGCTCTCAGGAAAACCGTATTCGCCGAAGCCCTGAATCTGCCGGTAAATCTGCTCTGCATACTCGCTCGAATAGCCGCGCGCCAGCATGCCGCTGATCAGCCGATCGCGAAACGGTCCGAGGCCGCCTTTGCGTTTCCACGCCGCCATCGCGCGCCGCAGCTTGTCGGCTTCACCCGGAGTGAAACCCGCTGCGACCACTGCGAGCTGCATCACCTGCTCCTGAAATATCGAAACGCCGAGCGTGCGCTCGAGCACCGACTTCACCGCGTCGGACGGATACGTGACGGCCTCGAGTCCCTGCCGGCGGCGCAGATACGGATGCACCATGCCGCCCTGAATCGGGCCGGGCCGAACGATCGCGGTTTCGATGACGAGGTCGTAGAAGCAGCGCGGCGCCAGGCGCGGCAGCATATTCATCTGCGCGCGCGATTCGACCTGGAACACGCCGAGCGAGTCACCCTGGCACAGCATGTCGTACACCTGCGGGCATTCAGCCGGTATGTCCTGCAGCTGCATCGGACGGACAGTCGCGTTCGAGCGCGTCTTGAAACGATCGATGTGGTCGAGCGCACGCCGGATGCACGACAACATGCCCAGTGCAAGCACGTCGACTTTCAACAATCCCAGTGCATCGAGATCGTCCTTGTCCCATTGGATAACAGTGCGATCGACCATCGCTGCGTTTTCGATCGGCACCAGCCGGTCCAGCCGATCGCTCGCAATGACGAACCCGCCCGAGTGCTGCGATAAATGGCGCGGAAACCCGATCACTTCGCGTGTCAGCTCCGCCAACTGCGTTATGACGGGACTGTCCGGATCGAAGCCCGCTTCCTGCAGACGCTGCGGAATGACTTTGCGTCCATCCCACCACGTCATGGACTTCGCCAGGCGGTCGACCTGATCCAGCGACAGCCCGAGCGCTTTGCCGATATCGCGCAAAGCGCCCTTCGGCCGATAAGTGTGCAGCGCGGCCGTCAGCGCGGCCCGATCGCGGCCGTACTTTTGATAGATGTACTGCATGACTTCTTCGCGCCGCTGGTGCTCGAAGTCAACGTCAATATCGGGCGGCTCATTGCGCTCCTTGCTGATGAAGCGCTCGAACAACACGTTCATCCGCGCGGGGTCGATCTCGGTGATGCCGAGGCAGTAGCAGACCGCCGAGTTCGCAGCCGAGCCGCGGCCCTGGCACAGAATGCTTTTGGAGCGGGCAAACCGCACGATGTCGTACACCGTCAGAAAAAACGGCTCGTAGCGCAGCTCGGCGATCGTCTTCAGCTCGTACTCGACGATCGCGCGTACTTTCTCGGGCATCCCGTCCGGATAGCGCGCCACTGATTCGTCGTACGTCAGCCGCCGCAGCCAGCTCGCCGCCGTCTGTCCCGCAGGAACGAGCTCGTCCGGGTATTCGTATCGCAATTCGGCGAGCGAAAAATTGCACCGCTCGGCAATCGCCTGCGTTTGCATCAGCAGCTGCGGCGGGTAGATGCGCGCCAATCGATACAAAGGACGCAGATAGCGCTCGGCGTTGGGCGCCAGCGAGCGGCCGCATTGGGCCAGCGGCGTTTTCAGCCGCACGGCGGTCAGCACATCCTGCAAACGTTTGCGGCCGCGCGCGTGCATATGCACGTCACCCGACGCCACCAGCGATAAACGGTGCCGATCGGCAATCGAGTGCAGCGTCGCCAGATGGTGCGCGTCGTCTCCGCTGCGCGTCAGCTCGCACGCCATCCAGCTTGAGTCGGGCTTGAATTCGGCCAGCCAGCGAGCTTCCGAACTGATGCGGTCGACGTCGAGCTGTTCGCGCCAGCAGCGATGCGGCAGCAGAATGATCAGCACGTCGTTCAGCCAGTCGGCATGGCTTTCCAGGTCGGCGCGAGACAGCCGGTAGGAGCCTTTGGCCGCTTGTCTGCGCGCCAGCGTCACCAGCTGCGACAGATTGCCGTAGCCGGCGCGGTTCTCGGCGAGCATCAGCAGCTTGGCGCCCGGTGCGTTGCCTTCGATCAATTGAATCTCGGTCCCATGAATCAGCCGGAACGAGCGCGATAGCGCGTCGCTTTCCTGCGTGTCGACCAGTTCGAGATGCGCGCGCACGCTGCCTGCGAACGAGCATTCATCGGTTACCGCAAGGCCGGAGTAACCGAGCGCCAGGGCACGCTCGACCAGTTCACCCGGATGCGACGCGCCGCGCAGAAACGAAAAGTTCGAAAGGCAATGCAGCTCTGTGTACGACGCCAGCATCGCGCACCATCAAGCAAAAAACCCGTGCAGATACCAGCTGCGCGGCGCCATGAGCTCGCGGTAGATCCAAAGCACTTGCCCCTGATCGTTGCGCGCAACGAAGTAATCGCGGTGCACCGCCAGCTCCGGCCGTCCGGCCGCGGGGCTGTGAGCGTCCCACCAGCCGGCTTCGACCCGCTCGGGCCCCGCGATCAAGTGCAGCACCCCTTCGTACTCGGGCTGATCGCTCGATGTACTCAACGACTGCGGAGTTGGCAATACAAACAAAGGCCGCGGGGAAGTCGGCGGGAAAGTGCGTGGAGAAGCGGGCGCGCGTCCGGCACTGGCATCCGGCGTCACCGGAAGCTGCATCCAGGCGCGCTCGGGCCGATGGTCGTCGACGGCCTGCAGTTGAAACACGCGCTCCGACCCAAGACGCGCGTGCAACGTCTCAGCCAGCCGCAGCCAGTCCATGCTCAGCTCACTGGGTTGCGGCAGCAGACTCGCATTGATCGCGGCAAACGCATGGATGCGCTCGACACTCAAAGACAAAAAGGTGCCAGGCGCCGGCAACGTCACACGCGAGATTCGTTCCGCCAGCAGAGCAGCGAGCCGTGTCGCATTCCGCTCCGGTGTGGCCAGCGCGATCGAGAACACGGTGGTGGGGATCGGCTCGCCGCGTCGATCGGCGTGCTTAACGCGGAACGTCAGCTCAACCGCGCCAGCGTTGCGCCCGCGCAGAAATCCTTCGAGGGCCGTGAGCAAACGCCTGGCCGGAAACATCAGCTGTTCGGTCTCGATCAACTCCGCCGGCAATTCGATGCTGGATGCGAACCGCGCCGGTGGTTCATAAAGCAGCGGCGGATCGGCGCGACGGCCGAATACGCGATCGAGCTGGTCGAGGCGCGCAGCACCGAAGCGCTTGCCCAAACCGTCGCGCGGCAGGGCCAACACATCGGCAATGGTGGCCAGGCCGAGCGAATGCAGCGTGGACGTGGTGACTGCATCCCACTCCAGCAACGCCAGCGGAAGCGGCGCCAGCACGCGCTCGATGTCGAGCCGGCCGGCCAGGTTCTCGACCTCAATGCCGCGCAGACGTGCCAGAGCGACCACGCGCGCGGCGCGCGGCGTCGCTGCCTGCGCGGTGACGCCGCGATAGCCGATGCCGCCCAGCTGCTGTCTGATCAGGCGATCAAGCGTGGTGCGGCCACCAAACAGGCGTTGACTGCCGCCGATTTCGATCAGCACGCCGTCGTCTTGCAGGATGACGTGCGAAGAAAACTGATAACCCCATGCCGCCAGCTCGGCGAGCGCTGCACGCTCTCGCTCTTCATTGCGCTCGACTGCAATCAGCTGGGCGCTCAACGCTTGCGCGGCCGCGAGCTTGATGCCCGGTGCAACACCGGCCGACCGCGCGAGCTTGTTGCAATGGATCACCACCGGACGCTGCGCGGGCCCTTCGATAATTGCAATGGGGACTGCATGTTCGATTCCGCGCGCCGCCAATTGCAATGGCAGTGCGGGTAATACAAGTGCGAGCCAAAGCATGGGCACTTTAGACAGCCGTTGCTGCCAACGATGGGGAGCCGATCGTCAGGGCCGGCGCTTTTCGATCATCGAGCGAAACGATCGACGTTGACCAATGCAGCGGATGCAGCGGCACGAAAATGGGATCCGACAAAGGCCGGCCACGGCGCTTGAGCAGATCGATTTTTAAGTGCGCCCTGTCAGCCGACAGTTGCAGTCTCAGCGCCGCCGGCGACGGAGCTGAGGCATCCAGCGGTGCGCGGAGCACGAATGCCAGCGCGAGATTTCGTTGTGCCAGCACGTGCAAACGCTGCAGTGCTTTGAAGTCATGGTCACTGCGGTGGTTGACGGAGACCCAGCCGATGACCGCGCCCAGATGCTCGGCCCGCAATGCCTTCTCGAAAGCCCACAGGCCCTCGGACGGAGTCGCAGGTTGGATGAAAATCGTATGCGCCAGATCAACGCCCGCGGCAGCCAACGCCGGCGCATAGGGAATCAAATGTGCGTGTGATGCACGCCCACTGTCGCACGGCATGATCCATACATTGGTGCGCCCGGTGTGTGCGAGTTGCGCGAACGCAGGCGTCAACAAGGAGATCTCGCCGATTCCCGCGTGACTCACCAGAAGCTCGACCAGTTGGCCGCGCGGCCATCCCTGCCCGGGCAATTCCCTGTCTAACTGCGTAAACGTACTGCTGATCGTCGAGCTGTCGATTGCCTGAGCGGCAACTTCTTCAGCACACCAGATCGGTGTGCCGCCCATCGTCCGCAGCAGCGAAACAAGTTCTGACCGCATAAGCGTTGTTCAAGGCAGCGGCGGCGATCAGCCCCATCTCCAGTGTGCGATATACTGTTAATGTATACAGTATGTGCTGGGTGTGCAAGAAACAGCGGGCCCTTAAATGTCGACTCTTGCTGGGCCGGCTATGCACGTGATCTATAACTCTGTTGGGCCGACCTCAGCCGAAAACCGAACCCCTCAGGTGGTCGACGGAGCGCGAGCAATTACGTACCTGCACTGCGTGGACGCGTCTTTCCGTATTAGGCCAAACTGCGAATGATCCGGCTGGCCCTACCCGTTCTGCGCCGCAAGCGACCGGAAATCCTGCGCGTAGTCGTTGAGTTTCTTATCGAGCATCATGCGTTGCTCGGCCGTTGCGGTATTGATCAGCTGCGCGACCAGCTCGGCGCTGCCGCGTCGATACGACTCGGCACGTACGCGACGCTCGGATTCGGGCGCCACGTTGAGCTGCGTGAAATAGGTGCGCAGCCAGCGTGCCGCCACTTCTTCGGTCGGACGATCCGCCTGAATTTTGCGCAGCAGGACGATGAACTCGCGCTGGCGACGCTCGCGTTCGTCGATCCACCACGTGGCATCGGTCGGCCGGCTTGCGAATGACTTGCGGATGATGTCCTTCTGTTCGTCGGTGAGCTTGCCGAACCACGATTCGGCGCGCTCACCGTACTTCTTGATCCGCTCCGCGCCGGAGTCCTTTTCGGCGCGCACAAACTCGCGGCGCGCTTTGGTGGCGTCATTGGCGATTTTCTTCGCAGCGCGGTCGATCTGCTCCGACTCAAGAGTCAACGCGAGGTGCGCTATGTCGAGCGCCGCTTTGTCGGCGACGGTCATCATCCGCGCGTTCAGCTGTTGGTTGAAGTCCATCACGTCGGCGGCGGTCACGGGGCCGGCGACCTTTGCGCGCATCTTGTCGATGAACACGGCGTAATCGCGCAACTGCGTGGCGCGGTGCCAAGCCATCAGTGCATTGATTCGCTCCTTGGCAGTCAGCTCCTGATCGGCGGTGAGGTCGACATAGTTATCGAGTTGAAGCAATGCCAGCGTATCGGCGTTGTTGTAGCCGATCTTCACCGCGGCGCAGCCGGCAACGGAGACTGCGAGAGTGGTGATCGCGACCAGACGCGCGAACGGACCCGCGGAAGCGTCCGTTATCGGTGAACTAGAATCGTTGCGCAATCGAACCTCCGCTGCTGGGCGTAATCAACGTGCACAAACGCGCATGAACATCGTGATACTTGCTGCAGGACAAGGGAAGCGGATGGGCCCGTCGCTTGCAAAATCCCTGCCGAAGGTGCTTCATTCCGTTGCCGGCCGTCCGATGCTGGCGCACGTCCTGGATGCCGTTGGCGGCGCCACCCACACAATGCCCGTCAATATAGTCATTGTCGTCGGCCATGGCGCACAACTCGTGCAAGAAACGTTCCTTTCCAAGAGCCCCACCAACCACCACCTGCGATTCGTCGAGCAGTCGCAACAACTGGGAACCGGGCACGCGGTGCTGCAAGCGGAACCGCTTTTGGATGATGCGGCGCCCACTTTGGTTCTGTATGGGGACGTGCCGTTGATCCGCTCGACCACGCTGCAACGCTTGTTTGCCGCCAGCGGCGATGTCGCGCTGTTGACGGTGCAGCTGGCGCAACCTGCCGGATATGGGCGCATCGTGCGTGACTGGCACGGCAACGTGTTGCGCATCGTCGAAGAGCGCGACGCCGACGAGGATGAGCGGAAATTGACCGAGGTCAACACCGGCATGCTGATCGCGCCGACGAGCAAGTTGAAGCGTTGGCTCAAAGCGCTATCGAATGACAATGCGCAGCGCGAGTACTACCTGCCCGATGTGATTGCGCAGGCCGTTGCGGAGCACTGTCGCGTGGTTGCGGTCGCGTGCAGCGATCCGGATGAAACGCTCGGGGTCAACAGCAAGGAGCAGTTGGCCGCGGCGGAGCGTATTGCGCAGCGCCGGGTGGCAAGCGATTTGATGGAGCGAGGCGCAACGCTGGCCGATCCGGCGCGTATCGACGTGCGCGGCAAGGTGAGCATCGGCGCCGATGTGTCGATCGACGTCGGTTGCGTCTTCGAAGGCCAGGTCGATCTTGCCGACGGCGTGCGCATTGGCGCCTACTGCGTGCTGCGCGACTGTTCGGTCGGCGCCGGCACCGAAGTGCTGCCTTTTTCGCATCTGACCGGTGCAACGATCGGTGCCGCGGTGCGCATCGGACCGTATTCACGCCTGCGCCCGGGCGTGCATTTGAGTGATGAAGTTCACATCGGCAACTTCGTCGAGGTCAAGGCCAGTACCCTGGGCCGTGCGTCGAAAGCAAATCATCTGGCGTATGTCGGCGACGCGACGGTGGGCGCCAACGTCAACATCGGCGCGGGTACGATCACCGCCAACTACGATGGCGCGCGTAAACACCGCACCGTGATTGGCGATGACGTGTCGATTGGCTCGAACGCCGTACTCGTCGCGCCCGTCACGATCGGGCAGGGTGCGACGATTGCGGGTGGTTCGACGATCTCCAAGAATGTGCCCGAGGGCAAGTTGACCGTCGCGCGCGCCAAGCAGGCGACCGTGGAGGGCTGGACGCGGCCCTCGAAAGAAAAGAAACCTTAAGGCGATCTGATGTGCGGCATCGTAGGCGCGGTTGCCACGCGCGATATCACCCCAATCCTGGTCGAAGGCCTGCGCCGGCTCGAGTACCGCGGTTATGACTCGTGCGGAGTCGCGCTGCTGCAGGACGGGGCGCTGACGCGGTCGCGCAGCACGGCGCGGGTTGCCGAGCTGCAGGTGCAGATCAAGCAGTCGGCGCTGGCGGGCCACCTCGGCATTTCGCATACGCGGTGGGCGACGCACGGCGCACCGATCACCGGCAACGCGCATCCCCACTTTTCGCGCGATGAAGTCGCGGTCGTGCACAACGGCATCATCGAAAATTACGAAGCGATTCGCGCGGACCTAAAGAACGCCGGCTATGAATTTGTTACGGAGACCGATACCGAAGTCATCGCGCATCTGATTCATCAGCTGTATCGCGGCGACCTGCTGGCGGCGGTGCGCGGCGCGGTAGCGCGCTTCAAGGGTGCGTATGCGATCGCGGTGATGCATAAGGGCGAGCCGCAGCGGCTGGTGGGCGCGCGCAACGGATCGCCATTGGTGGTCGGACTCGGCAACAAGGAAAATTTTCTGGCGTCGGACGCGTTGGCGCTCGCCGGCACCACCGATCAAATCATCTATCTGGAAGACGGCGACGTCGTCGACATCGATCTGCAGCGGGTGCAGGTCGTCGACGCGTCGGGTGCACCGGCGCAGCGGCAGGTACACATGGTCAAGGCGGTCGCGGGCGGCGCCGAATTGGGCCCGTACCAGCACTACATGCAAAAGGAGATCTTCGAGCAGCCGCGCGCGATCAGTGACACGATCGAAAGCATCGAATCGATTACGCCCGCCCTGTTCGGTGAAGGGGCGGCAGACGTGTTCGCCACCATCGACTCCGCGTTGATTCTCGCGTGCGGGACCAGCTACTACGCCGGGCTCATCGCAAAAGTGTGGCTCGAATCGATCGCCGGTCTGCCGACGCAAGTCGAGGTTGCCAGTGAGTACCGCTATCGCGACAGTGTGCCGAATCCGCACACGCTGGTGATCGTGATTTCGCAATCGGGTGAGACGGCCGACACGCTCTCGGCCCTAAAGCATGCGCAATCGCTCGGCATGCAGCACACGCTCGGCGTTATCAACGTGGCAACCAGTGCAATGGCGCGCCAAACCAGGCTGCAATTTTTCACGCGTGCCGGTGTCGAGATCGGCGTAGCGTCGACCAAGGCGTTCACGACGCAGTTAGTGGCGCTTTTTTTGTTGACGCTGACAATCGCGAAACAGCGCAGGGGTCTCGATGAAGCCTCAGAACGGGGGCACATTCGCGCATTGCGCCACCTGCCCGCCGCATTGCAGGCCGTGCTCGCGCTCGAACCGCAGGTGATTGCATGGTCGCAGGAGTTCGCGCGCAAGGAGCACGCACTGTTTCTCGGTCGTGGGCTGCACTATCCGATCGCACTCGAGGGTGCGCTCAAGTTGAAGGAGATCAGCTACATCCACGCCGAGGCCTATCCGGCCGGCGAGCTGAAACATGGACCGCTGGCGCTGGTGACGTCCGAGATGCCGGTCGTGACCGTGGCGCCTAACGACGCTCTGGTCGAGAAACTGAAGTCGAACATGCAGGAAGTTCGCGCGCGCGGCGGTGAGCTGTACGTCTTTGCCGATGCGGACACTCAAATCGAATCAGCGCCCGGCATTCACGTCATCAAGTTGCCCGAGCACTACGGGCCGTTGTCGCCGATCCTGCACGTCGTGCCGCTGCAATTGCTTGCGTATCACACGGCGGTAGCGCGCAAGACCGACGTCGACAAGCCGAGAAATCTGGCGAAGTCGGTGACGGTGGAATAGTGTTGCCTCCCGCGAGCAACTGCTCGCATTAGAGCGGCCACACCTCGGCGCAACAGCGCTTCGGCAGCACGAACGTCATGCGGTCCATCAGCGCGTACATGATGCGTGTGCCCAACGTCGGGCGCCCGTTCTCGATCACCGATTTCAGATATCGCGGCCTGCGGCTCGTCGTTCTTGGTCAGCTCGCGCCAGATGTCTTCGATGATGGACATCGCGTGGGGTGCGGCACTGTCGGGCGCTGCCGGGGCCGTCGGCTACCGGGCGGTTCGCGCCTGGGCAGACAGCTGGCAGGGGCTTGTTTTCCCCTAACCGGTTTAGGTGTGGTCGGGCACCTCGGCGAACGCTGATCTGTAGCGCAAGTCGAATGTTCTCGATCTCGATCTCGAACGATTCTCCGGCGTAGATGGATCTGGCAGTCAACGCGGCACCTGCAGCGGCGGCAAGCGCCCCGGCCATTGATGTTCTGGCATTTCCCCCAGATCAAGCAGAGTTGCAGCGGTTGCAGCTGAGTGACGCCAGGCGTTGGCTCGAATTGGAGCGGCGCGCCCGCGTAGCCGTGTTCCTGGGCGTAGGAATGTTTCTAGCGTGGGCCGCGGACGTAGGCGCGGCGTTCGAGATTGGCAGCGCCGACGGCTCGACCTTGTTCGGAGTCGCCAGCATCCCTCTCGCGCTAACGGTCGTTTTGGCCCATCTGTACGGACAGTGGGCACTGGAGCGTGCACGGCGGGGTCTCGGGGAAGTCGAGTTGCGCTACGGAGAGGTGACGCTGCGCGACGCAACGCCGCTCATTGAATTGGCGAAGAAAAATCCGGTGATTGCCCAATATCTACGGTGCGTCGGACGTCAGCAACGCGCGCTGCGCAAAATCGAACGCATCGCCCTGTGTGCGTGGGTGGAAAGTGACCGGGCGAACGGACTGGCGTCGCTCACTAGCGCGGCGCGCTGACGCCGTACCGCCCGGCCGAGTCTTATCGTGTGCTCTTCTTGATGTCGTCTTTGACGTCGCCAAACGTCGAGCGAACTTTGCCGCCCACTTTCTCTGCGGTTCCTTTGTCTTGCAGATCCTTGTCTCCGGTCGCCTTACCGACACCTTCCTTGATCTTGCCCGTTACCGTGTTGGTACGCCCTTTGACTTGGTCCTTGTTCATACAGCCTCCGTCGTTCGGGTCCATCCCGAGACAAGGATGAGTGCAAGCGATATGCCCAACGTCTTAGGGGCGATGGAGCTCTGCCGGCACCATAGCCGGGTAAAGACGCTCGAGTACGCCAACCGTCGTTTGAGCCGTGGCAGATTTAAGATCCGGCGTGAGCTTCTCGGCAACACCCGGTTGGAGAGCGGCATCCCACAGCGCGCGGAACGCCGCAGCGTGTCTATCGAACTGCTGCTCGACTTCGGTCCGCCAAAACGATGGAGCTTCGCCTTGCACGTACTTGCCGCGGCCGCGTCCAAAATGGGCCACGGCCAGATAGCGCAGCACGCTCGTGCGCGCCAGCGTGTTCAGAAATTCGGCCGACCAGCGCACTTCGGGTTGATTGGCCCCGGCCACCCGGTTCATCTCGCGTGCGACACCCACGCCGGTCAGGCCGCCGATCAGACCCCCGACCAGCATGCCGCCGCCGAACGTCAGACCGCCCGCGACGACATCGGCCTTTAGTCCCGCCAGTGCGCCAGTGACAACGCTGCCCCAGAGCGCGGCGCGCGTCTCATCGACGCGCTCTTGTATGGCAAAGTGGGTTCGCATCCGCTCCATCACGGCCTCGGCGGCGTGGCCCTGCAGTCCATGCAACTCGATCAGACGATCGGTCACTTCGCGGATGCGCACGTCCAGGCGTTTGGCCAGGGCCTGCATCGCGCGCTCGCGCGCTGCGTCGAGCCCGTCGCGCTTGATGCCGACCGAGTGCATCACCTTTTGCGCAGTCGACGCCACGGGCGTGTCGACCGGTTCGACATCGGCTGCGGCGCCCGACAAGTGCTCGCCAAGCAAGGTCATTGCCGCATCAAAGCGCGCGACGTTGCGTGCAGTCCAGGTGGCGACCAGGCGCACGTGGGCGGCGCGTTTGTCTTCCGGAAGGCGGCGGCCGACGGCATCGAGCAGCACGCGCTCCTGCACCCAGCAGCGCGCGAATGCGTCGAGCGTCAGCACTTCGCTCGCGACGCCGAGCGATTCGAGATGAGCGGCCCAGCGCTGCGCCTCGGCCCGCTCTTCGTCGGCGGGGCGCGGCGGCCCGGCCTGATTCAGCAGCACGACGACCGGCTTGCCGACCCAGCGCAACACTTGCGCCTCGAAGGCAACGTAACCGGCATCGCGCGGGTCCTCGGCGGCGTTGACCAGGTACAGCACGACATCGGAGCTGTCGCGCGCTGCGCGCACCGCCTGCTGGCTGCACCAGAAGGGCCGGTCGCGATAACGGTCCCACACCTCCCGCAATAACCAGCCGATCGGGTTGTCGGCCAGACGCAGCCGCTGCACCAGTCGCGCCGAGTCACCGAAGCCAGGTGTGTCCCATAGCCGCAGCACGTCGCCGATGTCGGTTTGCAGCAGCGTGTGTGCTTCTGCGATCTCGGTGACATGCGGAGCATCTCTGACTTCGCCGATATCGCGCCCGAGCAGCGTGCGGGCGAGCGTCGTCTTGCCGGCGTTGGTGTGCGAGATCAGCGTGATCTCGATCGTTGCAGCGTCCGCGCTCATCACGACGCGGCAGGTGCGGCCAGCACGCGCTCCAGATCGCGCTCGAGTGCGGGGAGGTCGGGCGCCGACAAATCGGCGAACTGGGCGTCGAGTTCGAGCGCGCGGCAAAAATACAACCATGCGTTACGCCTTTCCTCAAGGCGCACGGCAGCCCCCGCCTGTAGGCCGAGCCGGCGTCGATAGCCGGACTCGTCGATCAGCACGGCCAGGCGTTCGGCTGGCGCTGCAGCACGCAGCGCTTTCAGGAACGCGCCGTGGTTTTCGTTCTCGGGCGTCGCAGCGAGACTGAACAGCGCCACGGTCAGCGCCACGTTCGCGTCGGCGCTGGTCAGCATCTGGCTCACGCTGGCCTCGGCACCGAACGTGACGCTCGGATGCAGTGCAACGTCGGCGTCGTCACCAAGCAGCACGACCGCCGCGGCGCGCAACCCGCTCAGTGCCGCTTCGTCGACGGTGTAGCTGTATGGAATTACACGCAACCGCGGAGCGCCCTTGACGAACGACCCCGCAAGGCGGCGAAAGTAAGGCTCGTTCATGTCGAATACGAAACGTTGCGCGCGACTCCGCTCCTGCCACACCGCGAATAACGCGAGCACCAAACGAGGCAAGATCACAACAGCTCCGACCGTGACCGCGTACAGGTGAATCCAGAGCGCCGCGTTCGCGCTGCCGGGCGTGCCGCTCGTGAACCGCAATGCGGCGATGTCCTCGACCGACGGAAAAGCAACGCCGAGCAACTGAGCGGCGGGAGATAGAAAGAACGACAAAATCGCGTGTACGGCCGGTGCGTCCAGGAATGTGCTTTCCCAGCCGGCTCGGTACTCAAACACCAGCCCGCGTACGTACAACCCAACCACAGCGCCCAGCGCAAACATCGCGGCTGCAAGATGCAGTACGCGCGCAGCACGCGCCGCCATCAGCGGCGCGACCAGCTCACTCCATTGCGCAACGAAAGTGCCGATCGACGCCGACGCGGTGCCCGTGACATTACGTAGCGAGCGTTGTCTACCGGCAGTGAGCCAGCGGCGCGGGCCGCGCAGATCGATTTTTGCGCCGCCGGCGCGCATCAGGACGCGCACCAGCAACAGCGCATACACGATCACGTTCCAGACAACGATCGCCAGCAGCGGAAAGGCAAGAACATTGACGTGCTGCCGGTCGGCGATGTGCTCAAGCAGCGCGCCCAGTGCAAACGCCACGATCGGCAAAGCGACGCCGAACCACGACGGCCAATCCAATGCACTCGCTGCGCGCGCGATTGCCGGCGCACGCCGCGGCAGCGTTTCAGCGAGCAGCGCCGCGCGCTGGCCGATGAACGACTCTGCCGTTGCAGGCTGGCGTTGCTCGCCAGCGCGCCAGCGCGCCAGTTCGGCCGCGGCACGGCTGGCGTGCGCGCGGTCTTCGTTGGTGAGGATTGCGCGCTCGGTATCTGCGCTCTCAATGGCGCGGACCAGCACGACGTCGCGGGCGAGCTGCTCATTCACGGCGTTCATTATCGCGGCAGCGCGACTCGCTTGGCCTCAAGCGGTTTCCATTGTTCGGAATGTCACAGGGCGCGCAGATTACGGCCGCCCAGAGCGGGCGTATCAATGCGGCGCTGGCACCGATCGCCGGCAGCAGCGTGAACTGATGAACAGGATCTGCCGCGGATCAGGGAGTTTTTACGTCCAACGAGCCCGGCAGCGTTTCTAGCCAGGCGGGGAGCGTTTTCAGCCAACCGGGGGGTGCCTCCGGTCGGCCGGGTGAGCTTGCCTTGTCTTGCGCGGCGCGCTCCAATAGAGCCGCCTCGTACGACTTGCGCGCGATGTACTGCTGCAGCACTGCCGGGATCAGGGTGGCTCGATCGATCCCTTTACCGCTCGCAATCTCGTCCAATGCGTCAAGCACGTGACGGTCCACCGGGTCGAGCAGTTCAACCGCAATCGCCTCCTTGCTGATTCTGAGCTGCTCCGCACGCTGCGCACGGCGGCGCTCTTCGCTGCGCAGTTGCAGATCCAAAAACAGAATAAAGAGTAAGGCGCCGGCGGCTACGGCAATGAGGGTGATCTGATCCTGGCGCGGATCGGGGAAACTGGACCTCGCGCTACCCAGGCTATATCCCATCCCGACGGAACACAGAATGGCGAACACGTAGCCGGCCCAAAGGGGCAATTTGTCGAGCAACGGGAACAGTCGCTGCCACTGGAATTGCTTTCGCTGCAAATCTGCGTAGCTCAAATTGTCTCTCCTGGGCTGCCAGCGCGCCTCCCACCATGAATCACACTACCTGTGCCGGCACTCAGTACAAGTGCCAATGTTCGGTATTGCGCGAAGCCGACTGAACGGCATCGCTATGCTGCTCGGTTCCCGTGACCGATGACGCCCTACTGCTAACGGAGCCATCCACTCTATGCGCAACCTTCCTCTCGGCCGGACCGGCCTCTTCGTCTCCGAACTGTGTCTCGGCACGATGACCTTCGGCGGCGGCGAAGGCATCTGGGGCAAGATTGGTGACCTGCAGCAGTCCGATGCCGAGCGTTTGATCGGACAGGCGCTCGATTCAGGCATCAACTTCATCGACACGGCCGATGTCTATGCGGGCGGTCGATCAGAGACCATTACCGGGCAGGCACTGAAGAATCTGAAGGTGCCGCGCGAGCAGGTGGTCGTCGCTACCAAGGTTTTCGGCGAGACAGGAGCCGGGCCCAATGCGAGGGGTGCTTCGCGCCATCACGTTCTCGACGCCGTCAAGGCCAGCCTGCAGCGGTTGCAGCTTGACCACATCGACCTGTATCAAATTCACGGTTTCGACCCGGCGACGCCCATGGAAGAAACTGTCCGCGCGCTCGATCATCTGGTGCAGCAAGGCCGGGTTCGCTACGTTGGAGTTTCCAACTGGGCCGCATGGCAGATCGTCAAAGCGCTCGGCATTGCCGAGCGGTTGCATCTGACGCGGATTGAATCGCTGCAGGCGTATTACACGGTGGCCGGGCGGGACCTGGAGCGCGAGCTCATTCCGATGCTGCGCAGCGAAGGCATCGGGCTGATGGTCTGGAGCCCACTGGCGGGCGGATTGCTCAGCGGCAAGTACGGTCGCGACCGACAGGGCGAGGAAGGCAGCCGTCGCACCAGCTTCGACTTCCCGCCGGCGAACCGCGATCGCGCCTACGCGTGCATCGACGCGATGACCCCTATCGCGAAGGCGCACGGCGTGTCGGTCGCGCAGATCGCTATTGCGTGGCTGCTGCACCAGCCGCAGGTCACCAGCGTCATCATTGGTGCGAAACGCCCCGAGCAGCTGGCTGACAACATTGCATCGACGCAGGTCGCGCTAAACCCGGAGCAACTCAAGCAGCTCGACGAAGTGAGTGCATTGCCCGCCGAATACCCGGGCTGGATGTTCGAGAGGCAGGGTGAATACCGGCGCACTCAGATGGATGCGCAAAGATCTCGGAACGTCGCGGCCTAGTTCGCTTGTTCGACGCACCGTGAATGTCGTCAACCCAATGCACTTCCTCCGGCTGCTCGGCGACCGGGGCAACTCCGGCACGTCAGTGACGTACCGGAGGCCGCGCTCTCTGGACTTAGCTGACCTTGACCGAAATGCGCTGCGGTCTAGCTTGTTCGTGTTTGGGGATTCGCACTCTGAGCACGCCATCTTTCAGCTGCGCCTCGATTCGACTTGAGTCGAGTTCGCGGCTAAGCGTGAAACTGCGTCGATAGCGCGGAATACGCACTTCGGCGTACGTTGCCTCCATGGCTTCAGGAGTAGCGGCCGACACGCCGCCTTCGATCGCCAGCGCGTCGTTTTCCACCCTTATGTCGAGTGAATCCTTCGATACCCCCGGCATGTCCGCAATCACCGTGATTCCGGTGTCGTCTTCTAGTACGTCGACTCGAGGTGTCATCGCTTGCGTGTCCCGGCGCGCGCTGTCCGGCCTAGACGTGCCCTGCCGCGATTCCTGCGGCCTGCCGGTCGTCCGATTTACCTCCTGACGAGCGGCATCGGTGCGCGCCGCTTCAGCTACGAAACTGTCTTGCATCATCGACCTCCTATCTTCTTCACTTATTGAACAGTTATGCGTTTCGGCAGTGCGGACTCGCGACGATTGATGCTGACATGCAGCACCCCGTCGCGGTAGGTGGCGTTCACCTTCGATGTGTCAATATCGTCCGGCAGGCTGATCGCGCGCCGGAACGGCCCGAAAAAGCGCTCGTTGCCGTACACATTGACCTTGTTGTCATCAAGCGGCAACCCAGGGGGCCGTTCACCCGAAATCGACAGCACGCCGCGATCGATCGTCAGCTCGATCTGCTTGGGATCGATGCCCGGCGCGAACGCGTAAATCTCAACACTGCCAGCCGTGTTGCCGATATTGATCGCCGGAAATGCGCCGGGGCCGGTGGAACGGATGTTCGTTGGCAATCCTGACCAGCCCGAAAGTTCGTCAAGCTCCCGGCGAAGCCGATCGAAATCACCGAACAGCCCGGGGTACGTCATCATCGATGCAAACATTCGCTCATCCTCCTTTCGTCGTTAACTTGTGAGGGTTCGACTCCTGTGGAGAAGCCGCAGGGCCAAGTTAGGTTCGGGGGGCCAGAATTTCAAGGGGCGCTTTTCACTGGCAGGATGGTGTCGTCAGAAACGGCGTCCGCCAACGCAAAGCCGGGGCAGGTCGCGGGCACGTCTTTGGCTTGAGCCACTGCCTGGTTAACGAGGGATCAGCGTGGAACAGAAGTGGCCGCAGCAGCTTTGGATCGTCCGTCATGGCCAAAGCGCGGGAAACGTCGCGCGCGATTCGGCTGAGGCTGCGCGTCTACCGCTGATCGACATCGCCGAACGCGACATCGATGTACCGTTGTCGTCACTGGGCGAACAGCAGTCCATCGCGCTGGGCCAATGGTTCGGCACGCTGCCGCGCGTTTCGCAACCTAACGTCGTGTTGTGCTCGCCATATGTGCGAGCACGCTCGACCGCGCGTCTGGTGCTCGAAGCAGCCGGCATCGGCGCTGACTCGCACATCCTGCACGCGGACGAGCGCCTGCGCGAAAAGGAATTCGGAATCCTCGACCGGCTGACGACCTTCGGCATCCGTGAGCGACATCCGCAGTTGAGTGAGCAGCGCGCGCACGTCGGCAAGTTTTATTTTCGCCCGCCGGGGGGCGAGAGCTGGTGCGACGTGATTCTGCGGCTGCGCAGCGTGATCGACACGATGACGCGCGAGTATCGCGGCGAGCGGGTGTTGATCGTCGGGCATCAGGTCATCGTCAATTGCTTCCGCTATCTGCTCGAAAGGATGGACGAAGCGCAGATACTCGATCTGGACCGTGCCGCCGACGTCCCGAACTGTGCCTTGATGCAGTACGAGTTCGATCGCACGCAGGGCAAGAACGGCAAGCTCGTGACCCGTTTGATTCACTTTGTCGCGCCGCTTGCCGAAACCGGCACGCCGATTACAACTGAAGCCGACGTGCCGGCAGCACCGAAGCCATGATGCATACCGCCTCGGTCGGCGCGGACGCTGTCGAGGTCGATGACGCATGCCTGCGCGGCTGGCCCCTGCCGCAACCCGATGCCGATGGCGACAAGGAGGAACGTGGCCGTGTGCTTGTGATCGCCGGCTCGCGCGAGATGCCCGGTGCGTTGATCCTCGCGGCGAATGCGGCGCTGAACGCGGGCGCGGGCAAGCTGACGGTGGCCACCGCCGCGAGTGTGGCGCGGCTCGTCGCGACGGCGCTCCCCGAAGCGCGCGTCATTGAACTGGCCGAGACTGAAGCGGGCGGCATCAATCGCAGTGCGGTCGGGCGCGTGCGAGAGTTGTTGCCGAACGTCGATGCGGTCCTGATCGGGCCGGGCATGCAGGACGAACCGGCCGTCTGTGAGTTCTGCGCCGATTTGCTGGACTACCTGTCGACTTCGACCCTGGTGCTGGACGCTGCCGCGATGGGTGTGGTGGGCGGTCCGGCGGCGAGAATTGCAAACTTCCGTTACCCGACCATCCTGACTCCGCATGCCGGTGAGGTGGCGCATCTCACGGGCGAGGACAAAGAAAGTATCTGCGCGCAACCTGCGCCGGCTGCGATCAACTCAGCACGTCGTTGGAACGCGATCGTTGCACTGAAGGGCGCGACGACTTTCATCGCGGCGCCGAACGGTTCGCTGTGGCGCCACGCCGGCGGTAACGTGGGGCTGGCGATTTCCGGCTCGGGCGATGTGCTTGCTGGACTTATCGCTGGCCTGGCGGCGCGCAACGCATCCGCAGCGCAAGCTGCGGTGTGGGGGGTCGCGCTGCACGCGCGCGCAGGGGAGCAACTGGCTACCCGCTCCGGCCCGCTCGGTTATCTCGCGCGGGATTTGTCCGCACAAGTCCCGACGCTGATGCGAGTTCTTGCCACTGGGGCCTGAGCACATGAGGGAAACGACTGCCTTCCCGTTCACCGCCGCATGCTGACAATCCTCGCCACGTTGGCCGGTGGCATCGCAATCGCCGCGACGGTGCTGTCCTTTTCACGCTCCAAGGCCTGGTGGATCCGAATCTGGGACTTTCCGCGTCTGCAACTTTGCGTGTTGGCCTTCGGCGCCCTGGTGCTCTGGGCGATCAGTGCAGATTGGCTGGCGTGGCCGCACAACCTGTTCACCGTTGCGCTGACGGCGGCTCTTCTGTTTCAAGCTGCTCTCGTCTGGCGCTACACGCCGTTTGCCCCGCGCGAAGTCCAGCAGAGCAGATCAACCGATACGTCGACGCAGCTGTCGTTGGTGGTTTCCAACGTATTGCAGACCAACCGGCAGGTGGATCGGTTGTTGTCGGTGATTCGTGAAGCAGATCCCGATGTCATGCTTTTCTGCGAGACGGACGATTGGTGGGACTCGAAACTGGATGCTTTGACCGTATCCCATCCGTATGCGGTGCGGCATCCGTTGTCGAACACGTACGGATTGGTGCTGCGCTCAAGACTCGAGTTGAAGGACGCCATGGTCGACTTCCTGGTCCAGCCAGAGAGGCCATCGATACAGGCCAAGGTTGTTTTGCGCAGCGGGGTTCGAGTGTGGCTCAATTGCGTGCATCCGCCGCCGCCGGTGCCGGGCGAAAGCGACGAATCGACCGAGCGCGACTCGGCACTGCTCCTTGTAGGCCGGCGCGTGTCGGACGCGACGGGACCGGTTGTGGTGTGCGGTGACCTGAACGATGTGGCCTGGTCGCGCAGCACCCGGCTGTTTCAAAAAATCAGCGGGCTACTGGAGCCGCGCAAAGGACGAGGCTTCGTCAGCACGTTTCATGCACGCTATCCTGGCTTTCGAGTGCCGATCGACCATGTCTTCCACTCGGACCATTTTCGCCTGGTTCGAATGCGGCGCCTGGGATACGTCGGATCCGATCACTTCCCGGTTCATATTGTGTTGAGTTACGAACCGCAGGCGGCGGCGGAACAGGAAGCGCCTCACGCAGATGCGGCGGACTTGCAGGAAGCCCATGAAAACGTGGCGCGCAGTACGCCGGGAGCCAGTCACCCTTAGGCTGCGGCTCCGCCCGCCTCGCTTCGCGCCGGAATGACCGGCGCACCCGCCTTGTCTTGACTGATGCGGCGGTCTCACGCATCGAGCCGAAGGCTCGCGCGTACACCCAAGTGAACTCGGCACCGAGCAGGAATATCTGAGCCGAGTAGTAAACCCAGACAAATACGATGACCAGCGACCCGGCTGCGCCATAGCCCGATGCGATGCCGCTCTTGCCGATGTACAGGCCGATCAGGAAGCGGCCGATCGTGAACAGAAGCGCCGTCACCGCCGCGCCCATCCAAACATCGTGCCAACGGACTTTCACGCGCGGCATGATCTTGTAGATCATTGCAAAGCCGACGGTGGTGACGGCGAAGCCGAACACCAGGTTGACGAACTGGGCCAACACCTCCCAGCTGCCGAACGCGCCGCTCCACCACTTGCCCATTGCTGCGATCGCCGCGCTCAGAACGAGTGAAACGATCAGCAGAAATGCAATGCCCAGAATCATGCCGAACGAAAGCAGACGTGCCCGGATCAGGCCCCACCACCCGCTCGTTTTGTCGCGCGCCGGAGCGCGCCAAATGCGATCGAGGGCGTCCTGCAATTCGCCGAAGACCGTGGTGGCGCCGACGAATAGCAGCACGACACCGATGATGGTTGCGGTAATCCCCTCGGTCGGCTTGTTCACGCTGGTCAGGATGTCCTCGATCGCCTTCGCAGCGTCGACGCCCATCAAGCCGCGGAGTTGACCGAAGATCTCACCGCGCGCGGCCTCGGCGCCGAAGATCAAACCGGCGATCGAGATAACGATCAACAGCACCGGCGCCAGCGAGAACACGGTGTAGTAGGAAAGTGCGGCGCCCATGCTGGGCGCGTAATCCTCTACCCAGGCACCAAAGGCGCGCTTGATCAGCGCCCACCATTCGCTAAACGACGGCCTCTTGCCCATTTGCGCACGTCGCTGGCAAGCCATATGCCAACCGATGGCTTAACGCTTGCAGGCGATCCATCGCGCAGGAACATGTGTCGGGTGCTTGCGCCGGACACGATGCTTAAAATGCGGCTGGTTGCCTTGCGCGCAGCTGCTGACCGCGATGCTTGGCGGTATCTTGGCAAGGGTTCGATGAGCTCGTTCAACACTCTTTCGGAAGTTGAGGCGTGGGCCAAGGAGAACGGCGGATTGGATGCCGTCAATGCGGCGCTTGCCCGAGGTGTCTTTGGAACCGATGCGCAGTCGATCCGCACCGCGCTTCGCTATGTCGAGCGCGAAGAGCTAAAGATCGCCGAGCGGCTGAACCGGGACGGTCGCCGTGCACGTGCGACAAGTGCTGCGGAGATAGCGGCGCAGGCCGCTCGCAGCAGCGCGCGCGAGGCTTCTGTCAGCCGCTGGATAGCGATTCTCGCCGCGCTGATCGCGGTGCTGGCGGCGCTGTACCCGATGATCCGCTGAACTGTCGTCGTGAACTCTGCGCGCGGTGATCGCTACGCCGTACGCTCCGCGCGCGGCTCGGGCGACGACAACAAAGAGCCACCAAACATTCCAAGCGCCGCCATCAGGAACCCGCCGAGCACCGGCGGGAATGCCTGTCCAAGCGGCGTGAATTCAAGCAGCGCCCAGGCGCCCATGCCGAGCACGATCGACCAGATCGCACCCTGCGTCGTGGAGCGCTGCCAGTACAACCCGCACACCAGCGGCCAGAACGCACCGACCACCGGGAACTGATACGCCTTAGAAACCAATTCGTAGATCGGCGTGCCTTCCATGATGATCGAATAGATCAGTACCAAGACGGTAAAGACGATCACCGTGATGCGCATGTAGAGCAGTTTTTGTGGGTCGTTCATGTTGACGAAATTTTTCAGCACGTTCTCGACGAATGTGGTCGAGGGTGCGAGCAACGTGGCCGAAGCAGTCGACATGATGGCCGCCAGCAACGCACCGAAGAAGGCGACCTGCAGCCAGACCGGCATGCGCTCCATTACGAGGGTCGGCAGGATCTTTTGCGAATCTTCTTTCAACAGCGCATTAGCGACATCCGGCATCACCAGAAATGCCGACAGCCCGATGAAGATCGGCACCATCGCGAACACCAAGTACGAGATGCCGCCGATGATCGGTCCTTTGACCGACGTGTCGGCATCCTTCGCCGACATCACGCGTTGAAACACATCCTGCTGCGGGATCGAGCCGATCATGATCGTGATGGCGGCGCCGGTCCAGAACAGCCACTCGCGCACGCCGCCGTCGGGGAAAAACTGAAACATGTCGCGCGTCTGCGCGTACTGGATCACGCGGCCGGCGCCACCCGCCTGATCGGCCGCAAACACGGCGATCAGAGACAAACCAATGATGATGATCACCATCTGGAACGTATCGGTCAGCGCGACCGACCACATCCCGCCGAACAGCGTGTAGACGAGCACGATCGCAGTGCCAAGCGCCATGCCGGCGACCACGCTGATGCCGCCCGCGGACAGCAGATTGAACACCAACCCGAGTGCGGTGATCTGCGCAGCGACCCAGCCGAGGTACGAAATCAGAATCACGATCGAGCTGAAGATTTCGACGCCCCGTCCGAAGCGGCGCCGGTAAAAATCGCCGATCGTCAGCAGCTCCATCTTGTACAGCTTGCGCGCGAAGAACATGCCGACCAGGATCAGGCACAGGCCCGCACCAAAGGGATCTTCGACCGTGTTGCGGAAGCCGCCTTCGACGAACTTGGACGGAATGCCGAGCACGGTTTCCGAGCCGAACCAGGTCGCAAACGTGGTCGCAACGATCACGAACAGCGGCAGCGAGCGCCCCGCCAGCGCGTAGTCGGCCGTGTTCCTTACCCGCGTCGCGGCATACACGCCGATTGCGGCCGAGACAAGCAAATACAGCGCGATGAAGCCGAGCAGGGTCATTGAGTTCGTGTCATCGGGATGCGCGCGGCCAAACGGCGCGCATTATGAAGCAAGGTTTACGGCGGCGGTGCGGCGCGGCACGGTTGCGAATGCTCAACGAGACATGCCGCGCCGATGCAGCCAGCCGTCGTTAGGCGTCCAACGTTCGCCGCGATTACCGGTGAGCGAGCGAATCAGCAGCTCGCGATCGATAGCGACGTCGCGCGGCGTGCGTAGTCTCAGCGGGCTTGCCAACCCGCCCGGCGGTGCCGGACAACGAGATTGCCTGCCCATGAATCGCCTGCACGCATAGGAATCGGCGGCGGCAGATTATCGACTTCGGCCAGATTGACCCACGGTGCTAGCTCACCAACCGCATAGCGCGCACGCGGCTTGATGGCCGCTTCGCCGACGCGGCCGCGCTGGCCGAAGCGAACGATCAGCGTATCGCTGGTGGTCGCGGGCCCGATCTTGTCGGTGATCGCAACGTCGCGCCGCCACGTGTGATTGCGAAACATCATGAACTCCTCGAACGTCATCGCCAGGTCTTCGCGCGTGGTCGAGTAGCTGTATTCATCGGTCGCGCGGTCGCTCGAAAAGAAATTCGCGACGTCGTTCGGCGTGTAAGCGCGCTGCGTTGCATCGGCGGTGGCTCCGAAGAATTTCACTTGCGCCAGCCCCGCAAGCTGGGCCGACTGCAGCGGGAAGCTGGCCACCATCAGGTCCGACACCAGCTGATTGGACTGAAAGCGCGGTGAAATATTGCCCCAGGCTGAAAGCGAATTGTTGAGCGACCCGCGCGCGGCAGGCGGCATGAAGTCCGATGCGTGCGCCAGCTCGTGATACAGCAGCCATCCCGCTTCGGCCAGCAGATACGTCAAATCGCGCGAGAGCCTGGAGGTTGCCGGAAACGCAAGGAAAATATTCTGATTGTTCTGCGTGTAGCGCCACACGCCCGAGTACATCAAGTCGCGATCAAAGTCGGAGCGGAAGTCAGGCGCTTCATTGATCACATCGCGCTGCGCCGCCGTCAGCCAGAAATTGTCGGCGTCCAGATAGATGGCGCCGGTCAGCGCGTAATAAAAGCTCGGCCGAACCTGCGCGCCGATCACGATCGCGGTCACGCCGTTGAACAGCCGCAAGATATCGGCCTGCGAGGCCTGCGTTCGCAGCAACTGCTCGAACACCTCACCCATCCAATCGTGCGACACGACCACACGATCCATGATCTGGTCGACCGTCGGTACCGCACCCATCGTCGTCTGATCCAAAAACGGCAGCGTCGATAGCGGACACAGATTGGTCGATCCTCCGGTGTATTGCAGATTGGCTTCGAATGTGCAGCGGACCAGCGCAGCGGCGAACGGCCCTGCGGCGCGATACGGATACGTGCGCGACACATGCAGATCGCTGAACACAAACGGCAATGTGCCGGTTGGGTCCGACGGCGCCTGCGCATAGTTTTCGACCAATACGAACACGTCGTCGGTATCGGTCGCACCGCCGGCCGTGCGCCGAGAAACGCGAAACGTCAGTGCCGTGTCGCGCGTGACCTGTGGCGCGGTAAACAACACCCGGTTCGGATCACTCGCATCAAGCGTGACCTGCGGCCCGGCGGTCTGCGTCCACGTATTGGTTTCGCCACTGGCCAATGCCGGCCACGCGCGCAACGAGACGTTGCCGCCTTCGCGTACAGCGTGATCGACCCGCACCAGCACTGCGACGGCTGCCGAAGGCGCAACCGCGTTGACGCTGACGCTTCCGGTCTGTTGCGTTCCGGCCGCGTCGAAAAACGTCACCGAGAAAGCGTACGTGCCGGCGCTTGGCGGCTCGAAACTGATCACTTGCGACTGGGCCGAGATGAGAGCTACCGAAGGCCCCGCCGTTTGCGTCCACTGCACACGACTCAATGCGCCGGTGCAACCTGCGAGCACGGCACCCGCGGTCTTCCCAACGGCCACACTCGCATCGGCAACGACTGAAAAACTCTCGGCCCCCGTACAGGTGGGCGCCGGCCCGACTGCCGGCGGCGCGACCGGCGGCGGCGCGGGAGGCGGGCTGTTCGAATCACCACCGCCGCAGGCCGCCAATACAAGCCCCGACAACGCAACGAGCGTCAGGCGAATCAATGCAGTGGGTACGTTCATGCTTCTCGTAGATTATTGGCGACGAACCACAATAGCGACGATGCGAGCGCGGTCAATGCCGCGCTTGCCCTAATCTGCGGGGGCCAGTGACAGGGAACATCGCATCAGGCGCGCCAGACCGTCCAGCCCGCAAACGCGATGACCACGGCCAACAATACGGTCGCAACCGCGTACCAGATGTTGGTCAGCCGTTGCTCCCGACGCAGCATGCGCACTTCCTCGATCAGTCGGCCGTCGTCGTGATGCCGGGTCAGCGCAGCGTGGACCAGTCGCGGCAGCTGCGGCAAGAGATAGGTCCACTGCATCGCTTCGCGCTTCAGTCGCGCTTCCATCCCGCGCCAGCCAACCTGATCTTCCATCCAGCGCTCGAGGAACGGCTTCGCCGTCGTCCATAAATCGAGCTCGGGGTCGAGCTGACGCCCGAGGCCTTCGATATTCAGCAGCGTCTTCTGCAGCAGCACCAATTGCGGTTGCACTTCGACGTTAAAGCGCTGCGACGCCTGGAACAGCCGCATCAGCACCTGCCCGAGCGAAATGTCCTTCAGCGGTTTATCGAACACCGGTTCGCAGCACGCGCGCACGGCGTTCTCGAGTTCGTCAACCCGCGTGTCTTCGGGCACCCAGCCCGATTCGATGTGCAGCTCCGCGACGCGCTTGTAGTCATGCTGAAAGAACGCGAGAAAGTTCTGCGCCAGATAATTCTTGTCGCTCTCGCTCAGCGTACCGACGATGCCGAAGTCGAGTCCGATGTACTTGTTGAACTGATCGCCTTCGGTGCCGACCAGGATGTTGCCCGGATGCATGTCGGCGTGAAAAAACGCGTGGTCGAAGACCTGCATGAAGAAGATGGTGACGCCGTCACGCGACAGCTTCTTGATGTCGATGCCGGCTTCGAGCAGCCGGTCCATTCGGCTGATTGGGATGCCGGTCATACGCTGCATGACCAGCACGTTGTCGCTGCAGTAATCGAAATACATCTCGGGCACGACGAACAACGGCGAGCCGGCAAAATTGCGGCGCAACTGCGATGCGTTGGCCGCTTCGCGCATCAAGTCGAGCTCGTCGTGCAGATACTTGTCGAACTCGGCAACTATGGCGCGCGGGCGCAAGCGCTTGCCGTCGCGCCACAGTCTTTCGATCAGCCGCGCGCCGGCATCGAGCAGCGACAAGTCTTTTTCGATCGCCTGCACCATGTTCGGTCGCAGCACTTTGACGGCGACTTCCTGGCCGGCGTGTGGGCCTTCCTCAGCACCGCGAAGTGCACCTGCGCGATCGACGCCGATGCCACGGGCTCGCGGTCGAACGAAGAAAACACCGCGTCGATCGGGCGGCGCAATCCGCGCTCGATCTCGCGCATCGCGATGTCGGAGGCAAACGGCGGCACGCGGTCTTGCAGTTTCGCCAGCTCGTCGGCCATATCAGGCGGCAATAGATCGCGCCGCGTCGATAACACCTGACCGAACTTGACGAAGATCGGGCCCAGATCCTCCAGCGCACGCCGCAGGCGAACGGCGCGCGGCTCGCGAGGTGCGCCGAAAGTCGTCCACCCGACCAGCCGCACCAGCGCCGGATTTTTCAAACTGGTGACGACGATTTCATCGAGCCGGTAGCGCCAGACGACCGCCAGGATGCGAATAAAGCGCAGGAGCCGCATGGGCGGCGATTGTAGGGGTTGACCTCGGCCGACGAGGCGAAAGCCTAGACGCTTACCAACCGGTCGATCCGCTTTTCAACGCGCGCAACCGCGTCGCGTAGACGATTGACGTCCTGATTGAAGACATCAAGGTCGTCGCGGCCCATGACCATCGGATTTTCTGTCACGACGTAATGGGCCGTGCTGTCGAGCATGTTGTCGGCGATTTGCTTCCACTGTGAAGCACTCGCGCGCATGAACCCGACCAGGCGTTGCGCCGCGGCATCCCCGATGAAGCGCGACAGTTCTTCTTCGGGCTCGGGACGCAGGTTCTGCAGCACGAACGCGAGTGCCTGTGCGAATTCGGCATCGCCGCTGAGCCGCACGTCTTTCATCGCGGCTTGTGGATCAAGCATCGCCAGCGGCAGTGAAGACAGGGCCACGCCGATGATGACCGCCGGCTCGCCCGGGTCCGCCGCTGCGAGCGTGCCGCTATCGGCGACTTGCAGCGTCAACGTGAAGGGTGGGGCGTCGAAGCGCACGCTGCGCCCGGAAAATGGCGCGAGCTTGTCGCGCGCCCACTGCTCGCGCGCCAGCATGCGATTGAGGACCGCAATGGCCGCCGAGCTCGCGAACTGGTCGATCATCAGAAAAGAAAGAGGGCGCCAGAGCGCCCTCGAAATTTCAGCTGTACGCGTTACGCGAGCTGCTGAATGCCCGCGAGCACCCAACCGCCGCCGCGCACCGGCTTGGACAAGTTCCAGACCTCCGACACGCGTTCGACTTCGCCATCGACTTTCAGCGTGCCGTCAAACTGGACGCTCGCGATGTGCTCATCAGCGGTCGACTCGATTCCCAGCAATTCGGCGTCGAGAGTGACAACTTCAGTCTTCGACTTGCCGCCGCGAGTGCGTAGCTCGTGCGTCAGCGTGATGAACATGTCGTTGCTGGTGAACTCAGAAAGTTCGGCCAGATCTCCGCTGTCCCACGCCTGTTGCAGCTTGACGTAGTTCGCTTTTGCGGCAGTCAGAAAACCCGCGCTGTCGAAACCGGCCGGGATGCCCCAGGACGCCCCGCCCGCCGCGGCACTCCCGCGCGCGAATTGATCCATCGCAGAGCCGGGACGTGCAGCACCTGCAGCGAAGGCGTCGGCGGCGCGCGACGCCGGCACCGGAGCACTTTCGTAGCCGACATGCTTATAGGTGCCGGGCGAATTATTCGGAGCCGGTGCCGCGCGCCCCGACGCGCCATAGGCGGGTTGCGGCGTACTGCCGCGCATGCGGCGCAGAACGAAGCCCGCAATCGTCAGCAGCACCATGCCGACCAGGAGGACCGTCAGAAACATCGTCAGCGCTTCTCCGAAGCCCAGATACGAAGCCAATGCGGCGATGCCCAGGCCGGCGGCGAGTCCCATCAACGCACCTCGCCACGGACTGCGCGGCGCGGCTGCAGCGGCCGCACCCGGACGTGCCGCCGCCGTGGCGGCCGGGGCCTGTTGCGGATTACCGGCTTGCGGTGTTTGCTGTTGCGGCGGCGTGGCTTGCCGCTGCTGCACCGGTGCCGATTGCCGGCCGAGATTCTTGCCACCACCAAAGCGGCGTTGAGCGTCGGCATCGAACGTAAACGTCGCGGCAACGATGCCGATCATCAATGCCGCCAGTGCCTTGCCCGTGAATAGATTTGTCATGTGACCTCCACATCCCATCAGTACTTCGTGCCGACGTGCAACGCGCATACGCCAGCGGTCAGATTGAACCATTGGACGCCGTCGAATCCGGCATGTTCCATCATTTCGGCCAATTCGTCTTGCGGCGGGTGCACTCGCACCGATTCCGCAAGATAACGGTAACTCTCTGCATCCTTGGCAACTTTCTCTCCCAACCAGGGCAGCACGTTGAACGAATAGGCGTCGTATATGGGGGCGATCGGCCGCCATACACGAGAAAATTCGAGAACGAGAAGCCGCCCGCCTGGCTTGAGCACGCGCTGCATCTCGGCCAACGCCACCTCTTTGCGCGTCATGTTGCGCAGCCCAAAGGCGACTGTTGCTACGTCGAAATAACCCGTGGCAAACGGCAGGCGCTCGGCGTCGCACTGAGCCAGCGGAATCATGTGGCCGCGGTCGAGCAGGCGGTCGCGTCCTTCCGCCAGCATCGCCGCGTTGATGTCGGTCAACCACACCTCGCCGGTCGCTCCTGTGCGCCGCGCGAACGCGCGCGCCAGGTCACCTGTTCCTCCTGCGATGTCCAGCACCTTCATGCCCGCACGCACATTGGCTTCACGCACGGCGAACGCCTTCCATAGGCGATGCAGCCCGGCCGACATCACATCGTTCATCACGTCGTACTTCGACGCAACCGAATCGAACACGCCGGCCACGCGCCGCGCCTTGTCCGACTCTTCCACCTCGGCAAACCCGAAATGCGTTGTCGTAGAACGCTTAACCACGATGACCGCAGCCCGTCGTGTTCGGCGCAGCGACACTAGTCTGCGCCGATTCGCGGCTGGCACCTGCCGCTTGCAACTGCTTCAGATATTCATCCCACAAGCGGCTCTGATTGACGCCCAGCTCGTACAGGTAATCCCACGAGTAGATGCCGCTCGTATGCCCATCCGAGAAAAGCGGCTGCACTGCGTAGTGGCCGATCGGCTGCACTTCGGTGATCGTGACCTCGCGCTTGCCCGCCTGCAGCGTTCCCTGCCCCGGGCCATGACCACGCACCTCGGCCGAGGGCGAGTGCACGCGCATGAATTCGAAAGGCAGCCTGAAGCTACGCCCGTCGTCATACTCGATCTCGAACACGCGTGATGCGGCGTGCAGCGTGATGTTGATGGGGGAGGGCGAGCTCGTTGCCATGGCCGTCGTAGCGAGTTGGCGCGCCCGGCGGGATTCGAACCCACGACCCCTGGCTTCGGAGGCCAGTACTCTATCCACTGAGCTACGGGCGCGGATAGGGACGCAATGGTAGCGTGCAGAGCGCAGCGCCGCTGCCGTGCGCTCCAACGCCGCCGTTATACTTTCGCGCCTCGCTTTGGAGCATTCGATGTCGGAACACAGCAATTCCCTGATCAAGACACCGCGCCAACTCATCACTGTCGTCGCATTGGCGTTCATCGTGCCGGTGATCCTGATCATTCTGCTTGCGACGTATGTAGTTCGCAGCACAACCGCGGGCGACGCGGGCTCCGATGCGTTGACCGAAAAGGCCATCGCCGAACGCATGCGTCAGGTAGGCGTCGTGGCCTTCGTGGACTCCAGCGCTCCGAAGTCGCTGCAAACCGGACAAGCCGTGAACGCGGCTGCGTGCAGCGCCTGCCATGCGGCCGGCATTGCGGGCGCGCCGCGTACGGGCGACGTCGCTGCCTGGGCGCCGCGCATCAAACAAGGCTTCGACCTGCTGGTCAAGCACGCCGTCGAAGGATTCAAGGCGATGCCTGCCAAGGGCGGGAATCCGAACCTTGATCCGATCGAAGTGGCGCGCGCGGTCGCGTTTATCGGCAATCAGTCGGGCGGAAAGTTCAAGGAGCCCGCGGCACCGGCCAGTACTGCGGCGCCCGCCGCTGCCGCTTCGGCTCCGCCGAGTGCTGCTGCCGGTGTGCCGATCGCTGCAGTCGCTATCCCCGCCGCTGTTGCCAAGGCGCCCGCAAGCAGCGCCAAAGTCGATGGCGCCGCAGTTTATGCATCGGGTTGCAATGTCTGTCACGCGGCGGGTGTCGCCGGCGCGCCGAAGCTCGGCGACAAGACTGCGTGGGCACCGCGCATGGGTCTGGGGATCGAGGGGTTAACCGCGTCCGTCATCAAAGGCAAGGGCGCCATGCCGCCACGAGGCGCTGTCGCCAATGCCAGCGACGCGCAGCTGCGCGGGGCTGTCGAATACATGGTGGCAGCGTTGAAGTAGCGCTACAGCTCGAGCGGATCCACTTCAATATTCCAGCGTATCGACGCGCGTTTTTCGCGGAGCGCTGAGAGCCAGACATTCAGCAGGGCGTGCAACTGAGTGCGCTGGTCCGCCTCAACTAGCAATTGCGCACGCGACACTCCAGCCAGCCGCTGCAACGACATCGGCACTGGATCGAACAGGCGGATGTGTGACGCGGCCTCTGCAAAATTGCCTAACGCCTGATCGCGCGCTTGTCGTAAGAACTCAAGCGCCGCATCCATCGTCCTGGCCTCTGCAGTCAGTAGCGCTTGATGCGTGATCGGCGGCATGCGCGCAGCTTCGCGCTCGGCCAGCTGCGCCTGTGCAAACTGCGCATAGTCGTGCCGCGCGAGTGCGGCGAACAATGCGTGCGAGGCGAAGCGCGTTTGCACCAGCACGCGGCTTGGCAGGCCAGCACGGCCCGCGCGACCGGACACCTGCATCAGCGTCGCGAACAAACGCTCCGGGGCGCGAAAGTCATGCGACGCCCAACTGGCCATCGGGATTGAGAACAACCACCAGTGACACGCGCTGAAAATCGTGCCCTTTTGCGATCATCTGCGTGCCCACCAGCACATCGACTTCCCGGCATGCACGGCGCCTTCGGCTGGCGCGCCGCTTTCGTCGCGTCGAATCGCGATCGATGCGCGCTACCTCGCGAGCGGCAGCAGCGCCCGCAATGTTTCTTCGATGCGCTTGCGTCCCCCTGGCCCACGCCTTTTAGCTGTTGAAATTGCCGCACGTCGGGCAAGCGCGTGGCACCGGCGCCGCGTAGCCGCAGTGATGACAGCGCAACGTCCGGTCCGGCTTGTGAAACACCGCAAAGGTGGAGCAGTGGGGGCAGTTCGATAGCCAGCCGCACGCTTCGCACTGTCACGACCGGCGCATAGCCGCGCCGGTTCAGGAACACCAGCGACTGTTCGCCGCGCGAAGTGTCTGCCGCAGCGCCTCGCGCAGATCGGCGCCAGAGCAATCCGTTCTGCGGCGGGCTTGCGCGCAGCGTCGATCAGCTCGAGCGCCGGTCGCGCTCGGGCCCACTCGCCCAATCCGACGCGCTCGGGGAGCTGCAGCAACCGATAGCGGCCCTGTGCCGGCGCCTGCGCCCAGCTTTCGAGCGACGGCGTCGCGGAGCCGAGCACGATCGGAGCCTCCAGCAACTGCGCGCGCTTGACGGCGAGATCGCGCGCCGAGTAGCGCACACCTTCCAGCCCGCCTTGTACGACGGATCGTGCTCTTCATCGACCACGATCAGATCGAAAGCTGCGGCAGCGAAGCAAAACACCGCGAGCCGGGTGCCCGATCACGATGCGCGCCCGCCCTTCGTGCGCTGCGAGCCACGCGGCCGCGCGCTCGGCATCCGCCAGGTTGCTGTGCAACGCCACCACGTGTTCGCCTGGAAAGCGCGCGCGCAATAGCGATTCGAGCTGCGGCGTCAGGTTGATTTCCGGTACGAGCAGCAGCGCCTGCGCCGCCGCGTTCAACGCAGCGTGCGGGCAATCGCAGCAGGTAGACCTCGGTCTTGCCGCTGCCGGTGACACCGAACAACAGATGCGGCGCGAACCCCCGTCTGCGTTCACCGGCGCGTCAATCGCAGCAAACTGCTGCGCCGTCGGCTCCCACGTGCGGCACGTTGGACTCAACCCAGCGTGGCTGCTGGCGCGCTCGTAGACGCGCAATCGCTTGCGCGTAGCGCGGTCCGGGCACGCTGCGCATTGCGCGCGGTAGCGCCGGAAGTGCCACTTCACCCCACGAGTGCTGGTAATACTCGGCAGCGAAGCGGGTGAGCTGCAGCCAATGCTCGGACAGTGGTGCGACCTCGTCCAAGGCACGTGCGATGGGTTTGATCTTGCCGCGCTCGATCGATGGCTCATTCTTCAGCGCAACGACGATGCCGACACGGAAAGCGCGGCCGAAGGGAACAACGCACCGGACGCCGATCTGAATGCGTGCGACCACAGTCGTGTCGAACGAGTAGTCGAAAGCCGGCGAGCCGGGCAGGTCGACGATCACCTGCGCCATAATGCAGCTCGTCTTCGGCGGTACTCATTCCAGGTGCGACTCGAAGAGAAAGGCTTAAGTGCCTGATTTCACGTCTAGGCTAGCAGGCGGTCAGTCCTGTGGATAATTTTGTGGAAAACCTATGCAGCGGGGTTGCCGCCAAGATAGTCAGTTCAAATAGCTAGGCGACTGTAATACGCCGGCAATAAGAACTCCTAGACTTATCAGAGGTTTACGCAATCTTTATCAGCGTTTCCGCGCTAAACGACTTGGACAGCCGCGCCAATTCTGGACTCGCAGCGTTTTGTGCATAAGTCAAAGCGCTCCCGCGCTTTTATTGCCCCGCGGCGACCTTTTCGGAGTGACCGCTCACCTGCGTAATTCGCGGCTTCTCGTGTGGACCGCATCCACTAGGATCTCGACGCTTTCGGGCGGGGTGAACTGCGATATGCCATGGCCGAGGTTAAACACGTGACCATGCCACTCGCCGTCGGCATTTCGAGGAGGACCGAACGATGTCAACACCGCGCCTGCCGCGGCTTTGATCTCGTTCGACCCGCAAACAGAACCATCGGATCGAGGTTGCCTTGCAATGCGCAGCGGCCACCGATTCGTTTGCGCGCGCTGCCCTAGATTGACCGTCCAATCGAGCCCGACCGCGTCGCAGCCCGAGTCTGCGATTTCGTCCAACCACAGCCCGCCGCCTTTGGTGAAGACGATCGACGGTACGCGCTCGCCCGCGTGATCCCGTTTCAGTCTGGCCAGCACCTTGCGCATATAAGCCAGCGAAAAAGTTTGATACGCGCCGTCGGCCAACGCACCTCCCCACGTATCAAACAGCATCACCGCTTGCGCACCGGCCTCGATCTGCGCGTTCAGGTAGGCAGCCACTGCCAGCGCGTTGACTTCGAGCATGCGGTGCAGCAGATCGGGCCGCGCGTACAACATCGTCTTGATCAAACGAAAATCGCTGGAGCCGCCGCCTTCGACCATGTAGCAGGCCAGCGTGAACGGGCTGCCGGAAAAACCGATCAGAGGAATGCGATTCGCGAGCGCGTCGACGTACTTCGCGCACGGTGTCGGTCACATAACGCAGCTCGACATTCGGATCGGGACACGCGAGCCGGTCGACATCGGCTTCGGTCGCGAATCGGGCGCTCGAACTTGCGGGCCTTCGCCGTCGACGAAATACAGTCCGAGCCCCATCGCATCGGGCACGGTCAAAATGTCCGAAAACAAAATCGCAGCATCCAGCGCAAACCGATCCACCGGTTGCAGCGTCACTTCCGTCGCGAATGCCGGGGACTTGGCGAGTCCGAGAAAGCTGCCGGCGCGCTTGCGCGTTGCGTTGTATTCCGCCATGTAGCGCCCGGCCTGGCGCATCAGCCAGATCGGCGTGTAGTCCGTCGGCTGGCGCAACAGGGCACGCAGCAAAGTATCGTTTTTTGGTTTCACAACTTATTGGAACACAGCGGGCAAAAAAAGAGCAGGCACAGCGGCCTGCTCGATCGTCAAAGTCGGACTATCAATTACGGCTTCTTGACATCCTTCTTCATTTCTTCTTTTTGTTTGTCAGCGCGCATTTTGCGTTTCTCGGCCTTTGCGGCTTTCTTCTCTTCCGCTGTCATGGCCTTGGTGTCTTTTTTCATGTCCTTGGCCATCGGCGCGTCTTTGGCCATTGCGTCCTTTGCCGGGGCGGCATCCTTCGTCGCAGCAGCGGCAGCAGGTGCCTTATTTTCGGCGGGTGTGTTTCCGTAGGGCTTGGTAGCTTCGGCTTTCTTTTTCTCGTCTTTCATCATCTTGTCCTGCGCGAATGCGACGGTGGTGAACGCGCAAGTGATCAAGGCAACAAGCAGGGTTTTCATAGTAGGTCCTGACACGTTGGTGGTCGGTTGAGGCCGTTAGCCCAGCCCAAAAAAAGGGCGCGGCGCAATGGCTTGCCAGCGGTAACGCTTGGCCGAAGTGCAGGTTGACACATTCAGACCGCTGGCTAAGTGCTTGCGCAGCAAACACGAGCCATTCCGGGCGATCTCGCCCGTCGATGACGCTTTTCTGCTACTCCTGCGCCAGCGCGAGGCTGCGCAGCTGAAAACGCCCGTCTTTGCGGAACAGCCAAGTTTCAGAGAATACGAGCGGCCCGCGGGTGACCAGTTTCGACGGAGGTGCCGGCAAGGGCGAAGCTGCCTTCAGAGAACCCAGCGCGGCGCTATCGAGCGATGCGATTCCCGGCGAGCGCAGGATCTTGGAGCGCGTCACGCGGCCTTCGCGGTCGACCGTGACTTCGACCACGATGACCGCTCGCAACAGATGCTCCGGGCGGCCGTCGAACAGTTGCGTGCGATTGACTGCGTATACCTTTTCCGCAGCGGTGCGCTTCCAATCCTCAAGTGCCGGATCGAGTGCCGCCAGCCGCACTTTGGGTGTTGCGGGGCGAACGTCGATGATCTCGAAGGGCGGGCTGACAATCGGCGCCGGCTGCGTGCCACTCGCCACCGGAGGGGTCGGCGCCGGCGCCGGAGCGGGCGAGCCGCAGGCAGCGAGAATCAGTGTCGCGATGAGCGCACAACTCGGTAAGCCGGACCGGAACGGTCGGTTCATTACAGCCTCGCATCGAGCCCGATCAACCACGAGCGCCCCGGAGCCGGCTCGAAAAAGCGCCCGTTCGCTTCATTGACGATCACCGAGCCGATATATCGCGCATCCAGCAGGTTGTCGATCCGCAGAAAAGCGCGCAATTTCGCCGGGCCGACCACAAACGTGCGGGCTAAAGCCAAGTTAAACAACGCAAAGCCCGGGCTGGCGTCGGTACCGCGGTCGTCGACCGGCAGGCTCGACTGGGCGCGCATTTCAAGCGCGATATCAGTGTCGTGCAGCCGATACTTCGTCTCAAAGTAGGCGGTATAGGACGGCACTCCCGGCAGACGATTACCGGCCCGCACGACGACCGTCGGCTGCGTGCAGGGCGCTGCCGTGCAGATCAGGAACGGCTCGCTGAACTCCGCGCGTATCGCGGACACCGAACCGTACATCGACCATGCCGGAAGCGGATCCCAGCTAGCACTGGCCTCGATGCCGCGCCGGCGCGTCGCCGCTGCATTGGCAAACGTCGAGCGGCCACCGGCGTTGGTGCGCACGACGATGTCGTTTTCGGTATCGATCGTGAACACTGCAACCGTACCGCGCAATGCGCGCGACCAGGCGGCTTTCGCGCCGATCTCGTAGTTGTTGCTGCGGGCTGGCTCGAGAGCGGTATTGAAACCGGCACTGCCATCGGGCCGATAAGCGAGCTCGTTCAGAGTCGGCGTTTCGAAGCCGCGACCATAGGACGCATAGAGGCTGCTCGACGACGAAGGCCTGAACACCACACCCGCCGTCGGATTGATGGCGTCGTAGCGCGCGCTCCCCGAGTCATCGCCGTTGGCGAGAAAACGATCGTCGCCGCGAAATTCGACTTGCGAGGCGCGGATGCCACCGAGCAGGCGCCAGCCAGGCGCGATGTCGGACTCGGCCTGCGCATAGACGTCGCGCGATTCGACGACGTTGCGCTCATCGCGCCGCAGCCTGCCCTGCGTACCGAGCACCAGCGCCGGCTGCAACGTGAAATTTTCAAATCCACGACGATCTTCGTTGAGTCGTTCGACGTCGACGCCCAGCGTCACAGTCACAGCGTCGAGCGCGAGCTGGGCCCGTGCATCGACGCCGCCATAGGTTCGATCGAAGTCGATGATGCCTCCGGGATGATTCGGAGGAGCCTGCACCGCGACGGGAATTGCCTGAAACTGGGTAACGCCGCGCCGCCCGGCCCACGCCCCCGCCTGGTAAGTCCAGCGCTCTGCAAGATCACCCGCGAGCTGCGCGCCGAGCTGCTGCTGCTCGGTCGACTTGCGCGTCCTGAACTGCAGTGCTTGTGGCGATGCCTGACGCGGATTCTCCTGCCACTGCGCGCGCGTGAGTCCGAGCGGGTCTTCGGCTTCCGGTATGTCGAGCGCGTTTAACGTCACACGCAAGCGCCCGAGCGGCGTATCGAGTGCCGCCGCGCGCAGATTGACGACATCGCGTTGCGCGCTGCTGTAATCGCGATAACCGTCGGTAGAGAAGCGGCTTGCATCGAGTGCGTAGGCATAAGGGGCGGTGCCGCCGCTGACGTTGATCCCCGCGCGCCAGGTGTCGTACGACCCGCCTGCGCTGGAGAGCTCAAACTCATTAGGACCTGCATTTACCCCGGACTCGAGACGCGTCGTCATCGCGATCACACCTCCTGACGAGTTTCCGTAAAGGGCCGAGAATGGACCGCGCAGCACTTCGATGCGGTCGACCGCGTTCAATGCAAAGTGCGACACCTGCCCCTGGCCGTCGGGCATCGTCGCCGGAATACCGTCGACGTACATGCGCACGCCGCGCACGCCGAACGTTGAGCGCGCGCCGAAGCCGCGTACCGAGATCTGCAGGTCCTGCGCGTAGTTTTGCCGGTTCAGAATGACCAGGCCGGGCACGCGCACCAGCGACTCGGACAGATTCACCCTGAGGTGGGTATCGCGCACTTCGTCGCGATCGAGGATGTCGATCGACGCCGGGACATCGAGTTGCGCGCGCTCAGTGCGCGTCGCCGTCACGACAACGCGATCCAGCGTTTGCACGCTGTCCTGCGCATGAGCTTGAAAGAACGGCAGCAACAGGAATAGCGAAAGGCGGCGCATATCGAAGTGCGTGCAATGGTAATAGAAGCGCCAGAAGCAAAAAGGGGCAGCCATGCGGCTGCCCCTTTTCACTCGTCGTGCCTGCGTAATCAGCGTTGCGCTACTTGCCGCGCAGCTTGCGTATCGCAGCCAACTGGGCCGCGAGCGCCGACATTTCCGCCTCGACCTTTGCGATTTCGAGCTCGCTGCCGGCGTTCTTGCGCGCTTCTTCGGCCTTGGCCAGCGCGTCGCGCGCCTTGGCTTCGTCGAGGTCATGGCCGCGAATGGCGGTGTCCGCCAGTACCGTCACGACGTGTGGCTGCACTTCGAGAATGCCGCCCGCCACGAACACTTGCTCTTCCTCGGCATTGCCCGGCATCTTGATGCGAACCACGCCGGGACGGATGCGAGTGATCAGCGGCGTATGACGCGGATAGATGCCGAGCTCGCCCGCCTCGCCGGGCAGAGCGACAAACTCCGCGTCACCGGCGAAGATGCTTTCCTCCGCGCTGACCACATCGACGTGAATCGTCGTTGCCATTACTGCACTTTCTTCTCGAACGCTTCGTCGATCGTGCCAACCATGTAGAACGCCTGCTCGGGCAGCGCGTCGCATTCGCCGTCGACGATCATCTTGAAGCCGCGAATCGTTTCTTTCAGCGTCACGTACTTGCCCGGCGAGCCGGTGAAGACCTCGGCTACCTTGAACGGCTGCGACAAGAAGCGCTGAATCTTGCGCGCGCGTGACACGGCGAGCTTGTCTTCGGGCGACAGCTCGTCCATGCCGAGAATCGCGATGATGTCGCGCAACTCGCGGTAGCGCTGCAGCGTCGATTGCACGCGCCGGGTCGTGTCGTAGTGTTCTTCGCCGACCACGTTCGGGTCGATCTGGCGCGAAGTCGAATCGAGCGGATCGACTGCTGGATAAATGCCGAGCGAGGCAATATCGCGCGACAACACGACGGTCGCATCCAGGTGCCCGAACGTTGTTGCGGGTGACGGATCGGTCAGGTCGTCGGCCGGTACATATACGGCCTGGATCGACGTGATCGATCCAACCTTGGTCGACGTGATGCGCTCCTGCAGCTTGCCCATTTCTTCGGCGAGCGTCGGCTGATATCCGACCGCCGACGGCATGCGGCCCAGCAGCGCCGACACCTCGGTGCCTGCGAGCGTGTAGCGATAAATGTTGTCGACGAAAAATAGAATGTCGCGGCCTTCGTCGCGGAAGCGCTCGGCCATCGTCAATCCGGTCAGCCCGACGCGCAAGCGATTGCCCGGCGGTTCGTTCATCTGACCGAACACCATGGCAACTTTCGACTTGCTCAGGTCTTCTTGCACGATGACCTTGGCATCCGACATCTCATGGTAGAAATCATTACCTTCGCGCGTACGCTCGCCGACACCGGCGAACACCGAGAGCCCCGAATGCTCGGTCGCGATGTTGTTGATCAGCTCGAGCATCGTCACGGTCTTGCCGACGCCTGCACCGCCGAACAAGCCGATCTTGCCGCCCTTGGCGAACGGGCACATCAGGTCGATAACCTTGATGCCGGTTTCGAGTAGCTCGACCGAGGGCGACAGCTCGTCGAACTTCGGCGCCTGCTGATGAATTCCGCGCCGCTCGTCCGATTGAATCGGGCCGCGCTCGTCGATCGGACGACCGAGCACGTCCATGACTCGACCTAGAACGCCCGGGCCGACCGGCACCATGATGTTGTCCCCGGTATCCGTGACCGACATCCCGCGCCGCAAGCCGTCCGACGAGCCCATTGCAATCGTGCGCACCACGCCATCACCGAGCTGCTGCTGCACTTCGAACGTCAGCCCCTGCTCGACGAGTTTGTTGGTCTGGTCTTCATCGAGCGTCAGCGCGTTGTAGACGTGCGGCATCTGATCGCGCGGGAATTCGATATCCACGACTGCGCCAATGCATTGAACAATGGTTCCCTGACTCATAAGTTCCTGTCGCCGGTCGCGAAGCGATCCGGCTCTCCACGTTTAACTCACGGCAGCTGCGCCACCGACAATTTCCGAAATCTCTTTCGTAATCCCTGCCTGCCGCGTCTTGTTGTAGACGAGCTGCAATTCTTCGATCAACTTTTTCGCGTTATCCGACGCCGCCTTCATCGCAACCATGCGCGCGCTTTGCTCGGACGCCTGGTTCTCCGCGACCGACTGGTAGATCAGAGCCTCGACGTAGCGCACCATCAACGTGTCAATCACGGCGCGCGGATCGGGCTCGTAGATATAGTCCCACGAGTACGCGCGCTTTTCCTCTTCGGTTTGTGCGAGCCGGTCGGCCGTCAGCGGCAACAGTTGCTCGATCACCGGCTCCTGCTTCATCGTATTGACGAACCGCGTGTACGCAAGAAACACCGTGTCGAGCTTGCCCTCGGCGTACTGATCAAGCAGCACCTTGACCGGCCCAATCAGGTTCTCGATATGCGGCCGGTCGCCCATCTGCACATAGTGCGACACGACATTCGCATTCAGTCTCTGCAGAAAACCGAAGCCTTTGTTGCCGATCGCAGTGGCAAGCACCTGCACGTCCTGCCCCGAAAGCTCTTTCACCTTCGCCAGCACTGCGCGTTGAATATTCGTGTTCAATCCGCCGCACAACCCTTTGTCGGTGGTGATCAGGATCACGCCGGCGGCCTTCTTGCCCTCGTGCTTGACGACAAACGGATGCCGATACTCCGGATTCGCCAGCGCCAGATGCGCAACAATGTTGCGAACCTTGTCGCCGTACGGTCGAATCTGGCGCATCCGCTCCTGCGCCTTGCGCATCTTCGACGCAGCGACCATTTCCATCGCCTTGGTGATCTTGCGTGTGTTCTGCACGCTCTTGATCTTGCCGCGGATTTCTTTGGTACTGGGCATAAGACTATGTCGACTTCTTAAACTCTTCGATGGCCTTCGTAAGCTCGGCCTCGTCGTCCTTCGACAAATCCTTAGTCGCCTCGATGCGATCGACGAGCGCAGTGTGTTTGGTCTTAACGAAGTCGCGAAGTGCCCTTTCGGCGGCCAGACAGTCCTTGATTTCGATATCGTCGAACGCTCCGTTGTTCACAGCAAACAACGTAATCGCCATTTCCCACACTTGCAGCGGCTGATATTGCGGCTGCTTCATCAGCTCGGTCACCCGACGCCCGCGTTCGAGTTGTTTACGAGTGGCCTCGTCAAGGTCTGATGCAAATTGCGCAAACGCAGCGAGCTCTCGATACTGGGCGAGCGCCAGCCGAATCCCGCCACCGAGCTTCTTGATGACTTTGGTCTGCGCATTGCCGCCAACGCGCGACACCGAAATGCCGGCGTTGATCGCAGGACGAATGCCAGCGTTGAACAAATCCGTTTCGAGAAAGATCTGACCGTCGGTAATCGAGATCACGTTGGTCGGCACGAATGCCGTCACGTCGCCGGCCTGCGTCTCGATGATCGGAAGTGCGGTCAACGAACCGGTCCTGCCTTTGACTTCGCCCTTGGTGAACTTCTCGACGTAATCGGCGTTCACCCTGGCGGCCCGTTCCAGCAATCTCGAGTGCAAATAGAACACGTCTCCTGGATACGCCTCGCGTCCCGGCGGACGGCGAAGCAGCAGCGAAACCTGCCGATACGCCCACGCCTGCTTGGTCAGATCGTCGTAGATGATCAGAGCGTCCTGGCCGCGGTCGCGGAAGTACTCGCCCATCGTGCAGCCCGAATACGGAGCGATATATTGCATTGCCGCCGAGTCCGACGCCGACGCTGCGACGATGATCGTGTAGTCCATCGCGCCGTACTGCTCGAGCTTGCGCAACACGGTGGCAATCGTCGACGCTTTCTGACCGATCGCGACGTAGACACAGATCAGGTCCTTGCCCTTTTGATTGATGATCGTGTCGACCGCGACCGCGGTCTTGCCGGTCTGGCGGTCGCCGATGATCAGCTCGCGCTGTCCGCGGCCGACCGGCACCATCGCGTCGATCGCCTTCAATCCCGTCTGCACCGGCTGCGACACCGATTGGCGCGCGATCACCCCGGGCGCGACTTTTTCGATGACGTCGGTCATCTTCGCGTTTATCGGCCCCTTGCCGTCGATCGGCAGCCCGAGCGAGTTGACGACGCGACCGAGCAGCTCCGGGCCGACCGGCACTTCGAGAATGCGGCCGGTTGCCTTGACCGGATCGCCTTCGCGAATGTGCTCGTAATTACCCAACACTACCGCGCCGACCGAATCGCGCTCGAGGTTCAGCGCCAGGCCGAACGTATCGCCGGGAAATTCGAGCATCTCGCCCTGACTCACGTCGGCCAGACCGTGAATGCGGCAGATGCCGTCGGTGACCGTCACGACCGTCCCCTGCGTGCGGAAATCCGCCGTCAGCGTGAGCTTCTGAATCTGATTGCGGATCAGCTCGCTGATCTCGGAAGGCTTTAGCTGTTGCATTGAAATTTCCTGTGTGTGTGACTCATTCCGCGCGCAGCGCCGACGCCATGCTGGCGAGCCGGCCCCGCACGGAGCCATCTATCACCTCATCGCCGACGGTAATCAGGGCGCCGCCGATCAGCGCGCGATCGACCGTGACCTGCGGCCGCACCTTGCGCTTGAAGCGCCGCTCGAGATCGCCGACCAGTTGCGCCAAAGCAGCATCGTCGACCGGGAACGCACTTTCGATCTGCGCTTCGATCACGCCCTCACGCTCGTCCTTCAGCGCCTCGAACAGCGTCGCAATTTCCGGCAACACCGCCAGGCGATCGTTCTCTATAAGCACGCGCACGAAGCTCTGCGCCTCTGCGCTCAACATATCACCGGCGCCCGCTGCGACCAGGCCGTACAGCTGCTCCGGCCCGACCTTCGGATCGCCGATCGCGTTATGCATATCCGGATCGGAGACGATCATCGCCAGCCGCTGTAGCGCCTGCGACCACGCCTGCAGCTTTCCGCTCGCGTCGGCCGAGGCAAAAACGGCTTCCGCGTACGGGCGGGCGATGGTCAGGTTCTCGGCCATCCCTGTTACCGCAACTGTTCACGAAGCTGTTTCAGCAAGTCAGCGTGCGCCTGCGCATTGACCTCTCGCCGCAAAATCTTCTCCGCACCCGCAACCGCTAGCAGCGCGACCTGCTCGCGGAGTTGATCCTTTGCGCTCGCCATCTGCTGCTCGATTTCGGCCTGCGCGGCCGCCTTTTCGCGCGCACCTTCCGTGCGCGCTGCGCCTTTGGCTTCTTCGATCATCTGCGCAGCGCGCTGCTCGGCCTGCAAAACAATCTGCGCTGAGCGCTGGCGTGCTTCACCCACCGACAGGTCCGCCTGTTTCGATGCGTTTTCGAGCGTGACGCGCGCAGTCTCGGCATCAGCCAGGCCAGCGACGATTTTCTTCTGTCGCTCTCCATCGCTCGGGTAATGAACGGCCAGACGAACCGGTTGCTAAACCAGATAAACAGCGCGAACGTGATCGCCTGCGCGATCAAGGTCAGGTTGAAGTTCATCGTTCGCGACTGAGTTCAGCACCGTCAGCAGCGGATTAGCGAAGGCGAAAAACATCGCCAGGCCGACGCCGATAATGAACGACGCGTCGATCAGGCCGAGCAGCAGGAACACCTTGGCCTGCAGCTGCGGCATCAATTCAGGCTGGCGCGCGGCGCCTTCGAGAAAGCGGCTGCACATGATGCCGACGCCAACGCAGGCGCCGAGGGCGCCGAGGCCGATCATCAGTCCGATGCCGATGCTGGTGTACGCCTGAACCATCGCCAGCAATTGAAGCTTTTCCATAGTTGTCGCCCTTGTTAGAAAGTCAATGAGTGTTCGTGCGCCATCGCGATGTAGACGACGGTCAACATCATGAAGATGTAGGCCTGCAGTCCGACGATCAGGATATGAAAGATCGACCAGCCGAGCGCAAGCACAATGCCGCAGACGGTACCGACCAGCCCCGCCGCGGCCATCGTCCACAGCAGCAGGAAAATAATCTCACCCGCGTACATGTTGCCGAACAACCGCAGTGAATGCGACAGCGGTCGCGAAATCAACTCGACCAGATTGAACAGCAGGTTCGGAATCCACAGCAGCGGGTTCTTGCCGAACGGCGTGCAGAACAGCTCGTGCATCCAGCCGCCGAACCCTTTGACTGCAATCGAGTAGTAGATCATCAGCAGCCACACCGACAGGGCCAGCGCGAAAGTCGTATTGACGTCGGCAGTGGGCACGTTGCGGAAGTGTTCCTGCCCCAGCACGTACTTATGAAACAAGTGCATCGAGATCGACCGGCAGAAAATCCATCGCATTCATCAGCAACACCCACAGGAACACGGTGAGTGCGGTAGCAGCGACGAAGCGATGCGAATCGCCGTGGATAGATGCCCTTGACCTGATTATCGATGAAGTCGATCAACCACTCGACGAACGCCTGACGCTTCCCAGGCACACCGGCGGTGGCGCCGCTGACGACCCAGCGCAGGAAGCCCAGCGCGACCACGCCGAGTAGCACCGACACCGCGATCGTGTCCCAATGCACCGCCCAGAAACCTTCGCCCGACGCATTGAACGTCAGATGATTGGCAATGTAGGAAGTCGGTGTTAGCTGTTCTTCGGTCGCCACGGCGCTAGGTTTCTCTGACAAAAAGGGCCATCGAGAACAAGACCGTCGTTATCGCAAACGTCGCGATGAAGCCGAAGGCCACCACACTCTTGTACAAAATGAAAACCGCTGCCAAGCCTGCGACGATCAGAAAAACTTTCAAACCTTCTGCGATCAATGCGCTGGTGACCGCAGTTGCCGGATCACCCGCCGGCTTGCGCAACGCGTACCACGCCGCCGCCAATCCGGCCGTGATGCTGATCGCGCCACCCAACGCTGCTGAGATCGCACCGTGCGTGCCGGCAATCCAACCGAGCACGACGACGGCTAACGCGGTGGCGAGAAGTTGCCACCTGAGCACCGTTCGAATCGGCTGGCTCAGTGCGAAAGACATGAATTGACTAAGCGGGAATTAGAGCAAGTCGCAAATAAAAAAAGCTGCGCATTGTACTGCGGCGCAATAAGCCGGGTCAAAGCGCGGCACCAGATGCGCTGCCTCAGCGCCTGAGCCGGGCGACGATACCTTCGAGCTGGTCCAGGCTGGCGAACTTGATCGTCAGGTCGCCCTTGCCGCGCGCATCCGCCTGCAGCCGCACATCGGCGCCCAGTGTATCGGCCAGCTCGTCTTCGAGCCGCACAATGTCGCGGGCGCGGGCCGGCGCCTTACTCGATGCCTTCCGAGTTTTCGTTACTCCGCCGCGCGCAACCAGCGCTTCGGTTGCACGCACTGAAAGTTGTTCGCCTGCTATGCGATTGCCCAGTTGAATCTGCTGCGCAGCGCTCAAAGCCAGCAACGCGCGCGCGTGCCCCATGTCGAGCTTTCCATCCAGCACCATCTGCTGCACCGGCTGCGCGAGATTCGTCAGCCGCAACAGATTGGACGTAGCGCTGCGCGAGCGGCCAATCGCTTGCGCTGCCTGTTCGTGCGTAAAGTGAAATTCGCGGATCAACCGCTGGACTCCGTGCGCTTCCTCCAGCGGGTTCAAATCTTCGCGCTGGATGTTTTCAATCAGCGCCATCGCCAACGCCGCGTTATCAGGCACCTGTTTGATGATGACCGGTACTTCGTGCAGGCCTGCAATGGCAGCGGCACGCACACGACGCTCGCCCGCGATGATTTCGTAGCCGTCACCGACGGCTCGCACAAGCACCGGCTGTATGACACCTTGCGCTTTGATCGAGTCCGCCAACTCGCGCAAGGATTCAGCGTTCATCCTCGTGCGTGGCTGGTACTTGCCGGGCCGTAGCTGCTCGAGCGGCAACACGCCGGGGGAAGCGGCAGTCGAAGTGCTGTCACCGCCCAGCAGCGCATCGAGCCCACGCCCGAGGCCCTTGTTTCGCTTCATGATGCTGCTCGCCTATAGATTGTCATCGCAGCCGGCAGGAGCCCGGTACCAGTAAGCGTAGCGATCACGAAAACCAAACTTCGAATATGCCCGACGCGCGGGCGCATTGTCGGCCTCGACTTGCAGATACGCGGTTTCCGCGCCAGCGGCACGCGCCTCGTTCAACAGTTTGGCGACGATCGCAGTGGCTACTCCACGGCCACGAAATTCGGCTGCAGTGACCATGCCGAAAATACCTGCGAACTTATTCTCCAGGGCGAGGCTGCCACACGCAACCGGCGTGTCACCGTCGAATTGAACGAAAAAGGCGCCGCGGTTGGCCGTTCGCGCGTATCGCTCGCGCTCGGCGCCCGCCTTGCCTGAGTCGAGCCCATGCAACAGGCAAAACGCTGTGGCGAATTGCTCGACTGTGACCGGTTGCGCCGCCGATGGCGGGACGCTTTGATCGATGTTCGAGAGCGACACCGCCATCACGCGTGTGTCTTGATGCGCTCCGAAATCAGCGGCAGCCAGGTCAGCGTCCAAGTTGTGCGGCTGTGAGAACGGAGTCATTCGAAACAGACACGGCAGGCGGTGCTGCTGGTAAAAATCGATGCAATGCGCAAGCTTTTTGGCGAAGGGCAAGACACCGGCGCCGATGCTGTTGATCGAACGCGCGCGCTTGGATTTGCCCGGCGAGTATCTGAGCAGCCAGCCGTCAAAGAAACTCTGCTGCGCCGGTTGCGCAACGGCGAGTGACGCATCTTCAATGCGAGCGGCAAATGCGTCTCCGATCCACCCTTCGTTGGCACGCAAATGCGCGGGAATCTGTGCCGGATCAAACATGCATCAAGCGTCTCGCTCGAGCGCGTGCACGCGACGGATCATCTCCGCGCCAAACGACACGTATGCCTGCGCGCCTTTGGATGAACGATCGTAGACAACCCCTGGCAGCCCATAGCTGGGCGCTTCCGCCAACCGGACGTTGCGCGGAATGATCGTGTCGAAGACTTTATCGCCGAACTTGGCTACGAGTTGTTCCGACACCTGCTGCTGCAGCGTCATTCGCGGATCGAACATCACGCGCAGCAGGCCGATGATGCGAAGATCGGGATTCAGGTGCGCCGCAACGCGCTGAATCGTGTTGACCAGATCGGCCAACCCCTCGAGGGCGAAATACTCGCACTGCATCGGAATGATGACGCCGTGCGCTGCGCAAAGCCCATTCAGCGTCAACAGCGACAACGAGGGTGGGCAGTCGATCAGAATGAACTCATACTGATCGTTCACTGCAGCCAGAGCGTCCTTCAGCCGCGTCTCGCGATGATCCAGATCGACCAGATCTATTTCAGCGCCGGCCAATTCGCGGTTGGCGCCGAGTACGTCGTACCCGCCGTGTTCAGCATGTTGGCGCGCGGTCCACACATCGGCCATGCCTAGCAGCACCTGGTACACCGTGGCGGATAGTGCGCGCTTGTCGATTCCGCTCCCCATCGTGCCATTACCCTGCGGATCGAGGTCGACCAGCAGTACACGCTGGCCATGCGATGCGATTCCCGCGGCCAGATTCACCGCAGTCGTCGTCTTGCCGACGCCACCTTTCTGATTGGCGATGCAGAAAATGCGCGCCATCTACTGCGGAGCGACCTGCATCCAGACCAGATGGCGCTCGGCGTCCAGGCGCGGCACGCGTAGCTTGACCGTGTTCACTACGCGCACGTCCGGTATTGAGCGTTGCAGCTCCTCGAGTTCGGCGCTCGGCAGCGTCCCTTTCATCGCGCACCACCAGCCATTCGGAGCGAGCAAGTGCCGGGTCAAGCCGACTAGCGTTGCCAACGACGCAAACGCTCTCGCAGTAATTACCTCGAAGGGCGACTCGGTTTGCAGCGTTTCGACTCTGGCGTGGATGCACCTCGACGTTCATCAAAGCGAGCTCAAGTTTTGCCTGCGTCACAAACGCGATCTTCTTCCGCACTTTGTCCACCAGCGTCACATGCAGGTTTGGCGCCACGATTGCCAGCGGAATGCCCGGCAGACCACCACCGGCCCCCACGTCAAGCACCCGCACTGAGCGCCCCCCTGCCACACGCTGCACCTCGGGCACGATGGCCAGTGAATCGAGCAGGTGACGTGTCAGCACCTGCGACGGCATTTCGATCGCGGTCAGGTTGTGCACCGTGTTCCAGCGCTGTAGCAGCGCGGCATACTGGGCCAGTGCTTGCGATTGGGATGCGCTCAAGGGCAATCCGAGTTCGCGCGCCGCGCTAGCGATAGCTTCGGCGTCGACCGGTGCGGCGACAGTGCGTTGCACAAGATGCGACTGCAAAACGTCCTAGGCCGCAAGCCGGCCTTCGCTGCTGCCTAATCGCTTGATGTGGACCAGCAAGAGCGAAATTGCCGCCGGCGTTATGCCGGAAATGCGAGAGGCTTGGCCGATCGTCTCCGGCCGCTGCTCACGCAGTTTCTGCCGAACCTCGAAAGATAATCCGCACACGCCGTCGTAGTCGAGCGCCGCGGGAACGCGCGTTGTCTCCTGCGACTCCAGCCGAGCGACTTCATTCTGCTGGCGCGAGATGTAGCCGGCGTACTTGATCGAGATTTCAACCTGCTCGGCGACCGCCGCCTCGATAACGGGTGGCCCTCCGAGGGCCGTTCCGTCCGCCTGCTGCAACGTGGCCAGCCTGCCATACGTGACTTCCGGTCGCTTCAGCAGCTCTGCCAGCGTGTACTCCCGATCGATCCCCTGACCCAAGACTCGCACAGCTTCGGCCTGTGTAAGTAAGTGAGGATTCACCCACGTCGATTTCAAGCGCTCGACTTCGCACGCCACGGCGTCTCGTTTGCGGCAAAAGGACTCCCAGCGCGCATCGTCGACGCAGCCCATTGCACGGCCGATCTCGGTCAAACGCGCATCCGCGTTGTCCTCTCGCAGGGATAGCCGGTACTCGGCGCGGCTGGTGAACATTCGATACGGTTCGGCCACCCCGCTGGTGATCAAATCGTCGACCAGCACACCCAAGTACGCTTCGCTGCGCGCTGGACACCAAGGCTCGCGTCCGCTGGCGGCCAGCGCTGCATTGATGCCAGCGAGCAGCCCTTGGGCGGCGGCTTCTTCATAGCCGGTGGTGCCATTGATCTGGCCGGCGAAAAACAAACCTTCGATGGCCTTTGTTTCGAGGGAGCTCTTCAGCGCGCGCGGGTCGTAATAGTCGTATTCGATCGCGTACCCCGGCCTAACGATGTGCGCGCCCTTCAAGCCTGCGATAGACCGCACGACCTGCAGTTGCACATCGAACGGCAGCGAGGTCGAAATTCCGTTCGGATACACCTCGTGCGTGGTCAGGCCCTCGGGTTCCAGAAATACCTGATGGCTCGCTTTGCCGGCAAATCGGTGAATCTTGTCCTCGATCGATGGGCAATACCGCGGGCCCACGCCTTCGATCACGCCGGAATACATCGGCGAACGATCCAAATTGGAGCGAATGATGTCGTGCGTTTGCTGGTTCGTGTGCGTGATCCAGCATGGCACCTGCCGCGGATGCTGCTCCGGGCTCCCAAGGAACGAAAACACCGGCGCCGGATCGGTCTCGCCCAATTGCCTTTCGCAGGCCGCAAAGTCGATCGAGCGGCCGTCGATGCGCGGCGGCGTCCCCGTTTTTAACCGGCCCTGCGGGAGCTGCAGCTCCTTCAACCGCGCAGCCAGGGAGATGGCCGCCGGATCTCCTGCGCGGCCCGCGGCGTAGTGCTTCATGCCGATGTGGATCAGGCCGTTCAGGAATGTTCCCGCGGTCAGCACCACCGTGGCACCACGAAAGCGGATACCCGATTGCGTGACCGCGCCGGTGATCCTGCCACCCTCGAGCACAAGATCGTCGACCGGCTGCTGAAACAGACACAGGTTGGGCTGGGTTTCGAGGCCGGTTACGAATCGCGTTGCGATATAGCACTCGATCGGCTTGCGCACGCGTCGCGCGAACGGCGGGCCCCTTCGAACGATTCAAGATCCGAAACTGAATGCCGGCTTTGTCTGCGGCGGCAGCCATCGCTCCGCCGAGCGCGTCAATCTCTTTGACGAGATGGCCCTTGCCGATGCCGCCGATCGACGGATTGCAGGACATCTGGCCCAGCGTTTCCAGGCTGTGCGTCAGCAGCAGCGTCTTGGCGCCCATGCGCGCCGCCGCCAGCGCCGCCTCGGTTCCGGCGTGGCCGCCACCGACCACGATCACATCGAAACGCTCGGGAAAATCCATCGGATTTGCGAATTACGGTGTCAAAAAATTCAATCTAAGCGCACGTTCTGACGCTACATGCAGTGCAATGCAAGACCGCGCCGAAGTATACGCAGCGCGTTTGATTGAACCGGCGTTGAGATGTTTCACGTGGATCACACGTCCACAGTCCGGCGTGTTTCACGTGAAACATGCAAGGTCGGAGCTACTGGCTGAAGCGCGGCTCCAAGACAGTGCCTCGCACGCGCAGGCTGACCGGCGCCTGTACGCGCTGAGCGCCAAGCTCGACTCGCACACCACCGGCGAGCGCCAGATCGGGGTCGACAGTGAAGTCGCCGCGTGCTGCCATTGCGCCAGCGCGGCCGCCCGTATCTTCGAACCGCACGCCGCTGGCGGAGGCCGCCATCATTCCGTTGAATTCGGTAAAGCGGGTCGTACCCGCCGCCATCGCACCCTGCGACGCTGCCAGCCCCAAGTTGATTCCGTTCAGCGTCGCCCAGCGTATTTGAAAGGGACCCGCGATAGCAGTGCGGGCGATTGCGTCGTCCAATGAGGGTCCGCGTCCGGCCATCGTCAGGCTCATCGTCGCGGTGCCCTGCACGGCCGTTGGCGGCCCTTCCCCGCTGGCAACCTGCGCCGCCGGCCGCAACGTCTGCAATACCGATTCGACGTCGATATTGGAAGCTCCCGCGATTCCGGTGATCGCCCATTCGACATCCGTGGCCGCATACACCGTGCCGCTCGTCATCCCGAAAAATCCTGCGAGTGTGAACTCCGAGACTTCGACAACGTTGTCGAAGATGCGCCCGGTCGCCTGAATCTCGTTCCAGCGCACGCGCGGCCCAAACGGCGGCGTCCACCGGTCCGCCTCCAGGCGGAACTCGATTGATTCACGGCCGTCCTGCAGCCGGCCGGGGCGAAACGATAGCTGCATCGTTCCGTCTGCGTTGAGCGGGCGCAACACCAGTGGGCCGAATGTGCCATCGGGAGTACGACGCAGGACGCCTTCAAACGCGTCCGGAAACAACCGAGAGTCACCGATGCGAACCGACGCAAAGCGGATTGTAGAAATCTTGCTCGGCAGCTCGCGCGCGCCGCCGGGCAGCGTGCGAACGATATATGCCGCTTGTGCCGGCGTAACCGTCATCGGAGCGATCAACGCTTCGCTCCATACCCAGTTGCCCCCGCGTATCGCGCTCCACAAATCCTTCCAATTGATCAGCAGCGAAATCTCATCGGCCCGGAATTGGCCGCCCACGTCGATGGTGCGCACGAGCAGGCGCGGCGTCGGAGAGAACCTGAAATCGGTCTCCGCCACTCGAACGGGCCGCTTGAATACCGCAGTCAATCGCTCGGACACACGGGCGGCTGAGGTTTCTTCGCGCAGCGGCGCCAAGGTCGCGTAGACGCCCGCGGCAATGACCGCGAGCACCGCCACCATCAGCAGCCGCTTCATCCAAACGCGGAGGATTTCGCGGCGCCTGCCGTCCGAGTACTCGACCTCCTCGGCGCGGTCGCGCTCTTCCTGCAGGTCAAGCCGATCAGGAACGTTGACGGTGGTAATCGCCCAATGGGTCGAGGCACCGTTCAGGCCGTGCGAAGTGGTGGTGTCGCGGCGTTTCGCGCGTCCTTTATGTGAGCGCCTACTTTCTCCGCTTCTCGCGTCTGGCCTCGCCTTCGCCTTCGGCTCCGGTGAACTGATCGAGCGGCCCATTATCGTGACTTCCTTGGCCAGTTGCGCCGCGGCCTGTTCCACGCTGGCACGCACCATCTCGGCTGCAATCGCCTCTTCGGAATCGCCGAAGACCGTGATCGGATCGAGGTCGGTCTGCTCCAGGAAATGTGCGACCGCTTCAGGCTCCAGCGGCGCCGTATCTGGCGTTACTGACCCGTTGCCTTTGCCCGCCTCGTAGCTGATCTGCTCGACCAGACTTGCATCCTGCAGCTTGCGCAACGCGCGCTCGATGCGATCGTCGTTCAGGCTCGGCAGCCGAGTTTTCAAGCCGGCGACATTGAGCCGGCCGTCCAACAGGATCAGGATCAGTCGCTCGCTCTGGGTGAACTTATGCGACTTTTCATAGACCTCGCGCACGCCACGATCGGTGCGCCGGTACATCATCGAAACGTTTAATGCCATGCGTTTTATTGAGACCGTGCAGGAAGTGCTGGTCGATGCGGAGCAATGGCCCGGATCGATCGATTGTATCGACGAAGGTGTCGTCTTTACAGACTCCGTTCAGCCGATAAGAGGCGATAACGCCCTACTTGCCGGCTGTTGAAGCCTACCGACACAAACAGGCGATGCGTGTCCTCAACTGGCCGCCGCCGCTACCCGGCGGCGCGACCACCACGCCTGGAACTCGCCGACTATGCCGCGCCGAAACGCCATCACGCAAATGACGAAGATAAGCCCGATGACGATCGTCACCGACTCGCCCAATCCGTTGAACCAGTCGATGCCGGTAGTGCGACCGATAAACGCGCCGATATTGCCGACCTTGTTTTCGAGCGCGACCACAATCACGGCGCCGAGGATCGGACCGAGCATTGTTCCCATGCCACCGACCAGCACCATCAGAATCACGAGGCCCGATGTGCTCCAGTGGGCGTCGGTCAAGGTCGCGAAGCCCAACACCAGCGTCTTGCCGGCGCCCGCCAATCCCGCCAACGCCGCCGACAATACAAACGCGAGCAGCTTGAAGCGCGCCACGTCGTAACCGAGCGACGTCGCACGTGCCTCGTTTTCGCGAATCGCCTTTAGCACCTGACCGAACGGCGAATGCACCGTGCGATAGATCAAAAGAAACGACAGCACGAAGATGCCGAGAATGACGTAATACATCGTCAGATCGCTGCTCAGGTCGATGAACCCGAGCAGCGTCCCGCGAGGAACGCTCTGCAAGCCATCTTCACCATAGGTAAACGGCGCCTGCAGGAAAAAGAAGTAAAGCATCTGCGCTAACGCCAGCGTGATCATTGAGAAATAAATGCCGCTGCGGCGGATTGCCAGCAGGCCCATTACCAAACCAAGCACAGCGCCGGCCAGAACGCCGATCAGCAGGCCGACTTCGGTCGGCACACCCCATTCCTTCAACGCGTGCCCCGTCGCGTACGCAGCGCCGCCGAGAAATGCAGCATGGCCGAACGAAAGCAACCCGGTGTAGCCGATCAGCAGGTTGAATGCGCACGCGAACAGCGCATAGAGCATCACCTTCATCACAAACACCGGGTACGCACCGAGCGCCGGCAGCAAGGCGACGAGCACCAGCAAAGCCAGAAAAATGGTGAATTCCTTATTCACTTTCACCACAGCTTCACCTTACTTCTCCTTGCCGAACAGGCCGGCGGGGCGCAGCAGCAAGACGATCGCCATGATTACGAACACGACGGTCGCCGAAGCTTCCGGATAGAACACGCGAGTGAAGCCTTCGATGACTCCGAGGCCCAGCCCGGTAAGAATCGAACCCAGGATCGATCCCATTCCGCCGATCACTACCACCGCGAAGACCACGATGATCAGGTTGCTTCCCATTAGCGGCTGCACCTGCAAAATGGGCGCTGCCAGTACGCCCGCAAATGCGGCAAGGGCGACTCCGAAACCGTAGGTCAAGGTCACCATTAGCGGCACGTTGACACCGAATGCTTCGGTCAGTTTCGGGTTTTCGGTCCCCGCACGAAGCAGGGCGCCAAGCTTCGTGCGCTCGATGACGTACCACGTCCCAAAACAAACAATCAAGGAAGCGAAAACGACCCACGCTCGATAATTGGGCAGCACCATGAAACCGAGGTTGGTCGCGCCAGCGAGCTGCTCGGGCACCGAGTAAGGCAAGCCCGACACCCCGTAGAACGAGCGAAAAAATCCTTCAATCAGCAAGGTCAAGCCGAAGGTGAGCAGCAGGCCGTACAGGTGATCGAGCTTGTACAAATGACGCAACAGTGACCGCTCGATAACGATGCCGAAAACGCCCACCAGCAATGGCGCCACTATCAGCATCACCCAATAGTTGAGCCCGAAGTACGTCAGGCCCATCCACGCAAAGATCGCGCCCATCATGTACAGCGCGCCGTGCGCAAAATTAATGACGTTCAGCAATCCAAAAATGACCGCTAGCCCGAGCGACAAAATCGCATAGAACGAGCCGTTGACGAGCCCGAGCAGCAACTGGCTCAGCAACGCGGGCAGCGGAATGCCGAATAGTTCCATTACGAACTAGAAAAGCCGGGCGGCTGGTGCCGCCCGGCGATGTGCACTATTTTTTTGTTACCAGGGGGCACTTCGAATCAGCGAGCGACTGGTACGCTTGGTCGCCCGGAATCGTCTGCGCCACCTTGAAGTAATCCCACGGCTCTTTTGACTCGGCAGGGGTCTTGACCTGCATCAAATACATCTCGTGGATCATCCGGCCGTCAGCACGAATGTAGCCGCCTTTGGCAAACATGTCGTTGATCTTCTGTTTCTTCAACTGTGCCATCACCGCATCGGCATCATCGGTTCCCGCCGCTTTCACCGCAGTCAGATATTGAGTGACCGCCGAGTAATCGCCCGCTTGCAGCATTGACGGCATGCGCTTCATCTTGTCGAAGAATTTGCGCGCCCATGCACGCGATTCGGGCGACTGATTCCAGTACCAGCCATCGGTCAGATACATACCCTGCGTGGTGGGCAGACCCAGGCTGTGGATGTCGTTGATGAACATCAGCAGGCCGGCCAGCTTCATGTTCTTGGTCACGCCGAATTCGTTCGCTGCCTTGATCGAATTGATCGTGTCACCGCCGGCGTTGGCCAGCCCCAGAATCTGCGCCTTGCTGTTCTGTGCCTGCAGCAGGAACGAAGAGAAGTCGGACGCCGACAGCGGATGCCGTACCGCGCCGACCACATTGCCGCCGGCCGCTTTCACGACGTCGCCGGTGTCCTTTTCGAGCGAGTGGCCGAAGGCGTAATCTGCCGTCAGGAAAAACCAGCTCTTGCCGCCGCTCTTGACCACTGCTGCGCCGGTGCCCTTGGCAAGCGCAATCGTGTCGTACGCGTAGTGCACCGTGTACGCAGTGCAGTCCTCGTTCGTCAGGCGCGAGCTTGCAGCACCCACAGAGATGTATGGCGTCTTCTTCTCCGCAGCGATCTTCGCACTCGCTAGCGCGGTCGACGAATTGGTGCCGCCGATGATCACGTCGGCTCCGCCTTGATCGATCCACTCGCGCACCTTCGCCGACGCGATATCGGCCTTGTTCTGATGATCCGCGAACACGACTTCGATCTTCTTGCCCGGAAATTCCTTCTGCATATCGGCGATCGCCATGCGGATCGCTTCGACGCCCCCCGGACCGTCGATGTCCGAATACAGCGACGACATATCGGTGACAAAGCCGATGACGATCTTGTCGCCCGAAAGCTTCTGTGCGCTGGCGCTAGACATTCCAAATGCCAGGCCACACGCCGCGAGTGCAGCACATACTTTGTTCAGTTTCATCACGTCTCTCCCTTGTTGCGTTTACCGCTCATTGCGTTTCGAATGACGGTTTGGTCAAACTCCAAGAAGCTCGTGCAGCGTCTGTTCCTTCGCGCGCAGTTGAGATGCGGGGAAGGTTTCAACAATGGTCCCGTGCTCCATGACATAAAAACGGTCGGCCAGCGGCGCCGCAAAGCGAAAGTTCTGTTCGACCATCACGATGGTGTAGCCCTTGGCTTTCAGGGTGCGGATCATCTCCGCCAGCTTGTTGACGATCACGGGCGCCAGGCCCTCTGAAATCTCGTCCAGCAGCAATAGATGCGCACCGGTACGGAGTATGCGCGCCACCGCCAGCATTTGCTGTTCGCCGCCCGACAGCCGAGAGCCTTGAGATTTCGCGCGCTCCTTCAGATTTGGAAACATCGCATAAATCTCGTCGACGCTCATCCCGCCATTGCTGCCGGCGCCCTTGCCTCCAACCGGCGGGGGCAGCATCAAGTTTTCTTCACACGACAAGCTGGCGAAGATGCCGCGCTCTTCCGGGCAGTAGCCAATTCCGAGATGAGCGATTCGATACGTGCGCAGATCGATCGTCTCCTTGCCATCGACCTGGATCGAACCCTTGCGCGCGCCGGTCAAGCCGAGAATCGACCGCATCGTGGTGGTGCGCCCTGCACCGTTGCGCCCCAGTAACGTCACCACTTCGCCCTTGCCTACGCGCAGATCGACGCCATGCAAGATATGCGATTCGCCGTACCAGGCGTGCAGATTCTTGATTTCGAGCGCGGCGGCCATCAGTGTCCAACGCCTTCCAGCTGCGTCTCGGCCGTGCCCATATAGGCTTCCTTAACGGCGGGGTCGTTCGACACCTGTTCGTACGGCCCTTCAGCCAGCAACGCGCCGCGTGCGAGCACGGTGATGCGATCTGAGATCCCGGCGACTACGCTCATGTTGTGCTCGACCATCATCACCGTGCGGCCGGCGGCCACGCGCTTGATCAAATCGGTGACGCGCGCCACATCTTCGTGCCCCATGCCCTGCGTTGGCTCGTCAAGCAGCATCAACTCGGGCTCGGTCGCCAATGTTGTCGCAATCTCAAGCGCGCGTTTGCGGCCATACGGAAGCGAGACGGTTTCATCGTTCGCGAACGAGCCGAGGTCAACCTGGTTGAGCAGTTCGAGCGCGCGTGCATTCATCGAATGCAGCACCGCCTCGCTGCGCCAGAAGCGAAACGATTGCTTCGTGGCGCGCTGCAAAGCGATTCGCACGTTTTCGAGCACTGTCAGATGTGGAAAAACCGACGAAATCTGAAACGACCGAACGATGCCGCGGCGCGCAACGTGCACCGGCGAGTCACCAGTGATGTCGGTGCCATTAAAGAAAATGTGCCCGCGCGTTGGAGCCAGGAACTTGGTCAGCAGATTGAAGCAGGTGGTCTTGCCGGCGCCATTCGGTCCAATCAATGCGTGGATCGTGCCGCGCTGAACCTTCAGATTGACGTTATCGACTGCGACAAAACCTTTGAACTCCTTGGTAAGGCCGCGGGTTTCGAGAATGACATCGGTCGTACTCATCGGGAAAGTGAGTATCTGTAAAAAGCAAAGGGGTGGCAAGAGTAGCGATCCCCGAGCTTTCACCCGGGACGCCACTCAGTGCTTATTCGCCGAGCCTATGTGCAAAGTTGCACTTCGTGTCTTCGAGCTCGCGCGGAAGCCGGCCTGCAAGTCTGGCGAACAACTCAGTGTGCGAACGGATCTCCCTGCGCCAATCATCGAGGTCTATCGATGTAATCTCGTCAAACTTCGCGCGCGGAAAGTCCAGACCGGTCCACTCCATGTCTTCGTAACGCGGCGATACGCCAAAGACATGTTCGGTGCCCGAGGCTTTGCCCTCGATCCGGTCAACGACCCACTTCAGCACCCGCATGTTTTCACCAAAGCCCGGCCATACGAATTTGCCGTCGTTACCCGTACGAAACCAGTTCACCGTAAAAATCTGCGGCGGCTTGATGCCGTTCTTCGCCAGCTTGGCGCCGAGCGCCAGCCAATGCGAAAAATAATCGCCCATGTTGTAGCCGCAAAACGGCAGCATCGCGAACGGATCACGCCGCAGCACGCCTTGCGCGCCCGCCTGCGCAGCCGTTGTTTCCGATCCCATTGTGGCGGCCATGTAAACGCCTTCAATCCAGTCACGCGCTTCGGTGACCAGCGGCACCGTGGTCGAGCGACGACCGCCGAACAAGAACGCATCGATCGGCACGCCGTTCGGGTTCTCCCAATCGTCGTCGATCGCGGGGCACTGCACCGCCGGGACCGTAAACCGCGCATTCGGGTGCGCGGCCTTGCGACCGGCCTTGCCGTCTTCGGGCGTCCAATCCTTGCCTTGCCAGTCGATCAAGTGCGCTGGCGGTGGGCCCATGCCCTCCCACCATACGTCGCCATCGTCGGTCAGCGCGACGTTGGTAAAGATCACGTCCTCGCGCAGCGTCGCCATCGCGTTGCGGTTGGTTTTTTCGGACGTGCCGGGAGCGACGCCAAAGAAGCCCGCTTCCGGGTTGATCGCATACAGCCGTCCGTCCTTGCCCGGCTTGATCCACGCAATGTCCTCGCCGACGGTGGTCACGGTCCATCCGGCAAACGCAGCAGGCGGAATCAGCATTGCAAAATTGGTCTTGCCGCACGCTGAAGGAAAGGCGGCCGCGATGTGGTACTTCTTGCCCTCAGGCGAAGTCACACCGACGACCAGCATGTGCTCGGCCAGCCAGCCGAGGCCATCGACGCGCGCAGCGTCGCGCGCCATCGTCGAAGCAATGCGCAGCGCCAGGCACTTCTTGCCGAGCAGCGCATTGCCCCCATACCCCGACCCGAACGACCAGATTTCGCGAGTCTGCGGGAAGTGAACGATGTACTTGGTCGAATTGCACGGCCACGGCACATCCTTCTCGCCTCGCTTCGCGTTGCCATTGAGCGGCTTGCCGACCGAGTGCACACACGGCACGAACTCGCCGTCCGATCCAAGAACATCGATCACCGCACGGCCCATGCGGGTCATGATCCGCATGTTGACGACGACGTAGGCGCTGTCGGAAATCTCGACGCCGATTTGCGAGATCCCGCTTCCCAGCGGCCCCATCGAAAACGGAATGACGTACATCGAGCGGCCGCGCATAGAACCCGCGAACACTCCATTTAACGTCGCGCGCATCTGCACCGGGTCGATCCAGTTATTGGTGGGGCCCGCGTCCTCCTTGGTCTCGCTGCAGATGTAAGTGCGGTCTTCTACCCGGGCAACGTCGGCCGGGTCAGATAACGCAAGAAAGCTGCCGGGACGCCTGGCCGCGTTAAGGCGGCGAAAAGTGCCGGCGGCCACCAGTTCGTCGCACAAGCGATCGTATTCCTGCTGCGATCCATCACACCATACGACACGGTCGGGCTGGGTCAGGCGAGCGACATCGGCCACCCAGGCTTTGAGCTTCTGGTTCTTGACGTACGGCGGAGCCGTAATGGCTCCAGAAAGCACTGCGCTCATTGCCCTGCCTCCTATTGTCGCTTCGTCGAATCGCGAAGCGCTCTCGGTCCGTTGCAAATGCCGGGCCGGTGATTCTAGCCCGCAGACCTCTCAGGAAAGCCGGCGCAAAAAGGGCCTGCAGTGCAGGCCCGGGGGATTAGTGGAAGTTAGGCGACGATGTCGATCTCTACCGCCTGAGGGCCCTTCTGGCCCTGCTGAACTTGATACTCGACTTTCTGATTTTCCTTCAGGGTACGAAACCCTTTGGCCTTGATTCCGCTGTAGTGCGCAAACAGATCGGCGCCGCCGTCATCCGGCTTGATGAAGCCGAAGCCCTTCGTTTCGTTAAACCATTTCACTGTGCCTGTCGGCATTTCACTAACTCCGGAGAAGCACGGGAAGCGCCCGCGACGCGCAAGCGATGGCTGTTGGATTTCCAAGGGAGACGCAGGAGATACCGCGACAGGAGCGGCTGGTTGACGCTTAGCCGCTGGCAATGGCTTCCGAATTTCATCGAACGAAGATAGAGCATCCACAGCGATGGTCGACTGCGATTTGACGCTACACCAGCGTCCGGTAAAAAGCTAGACGCGGTCCGAGGGTTACGGCGACCACGGCCGCGCCAGATCGGCCGGCAGCAAGGAGTAGTGCGCCGCATCGAAGCGCGCCTCGCCGTGCACGATGCCGTGCCGGGTTACTCCCTCGAAGCTCGCGCCGGCGCGCTCCGCGGCGCGCCGGCTCGATGCGTTATCGAGGCGAATCCGCATCGAGGCGCGTACCAGCTTCAATTCACTGAATGCAAACGCGGCAATCGCGCGAATAGCGGTGCTGGCGACGCCTCGACCGCGTGCGCTCTTTCTGACCCAATAGCCGAGCTCCGCCTCCCGCTTACCGTAGAGCAACACGTCCTGCAGACCGGCGCCTCCGAGCAGCGTGCCATCGGCCTTGCTGCGGATCAGCATCGGAAACGCGGTTTGGTTGGTCCACATCTGGTCGGCGGTTTCAAACCAGCGATCTACATCGGCCGTGCCGTAGCTGGCATGGCACCACGGCATCCAGCGCATCAATGTAGCCCTCGATTCGAGAACGGCCTGCAGGAATTCGCCAGCGTCGTGCTTGGCGGCGGCAACCAAGGGCGCTAACTCGATCGCCGGCGCCACGTCCTGCGCGCCCCTTTTAGACCTGCTCTAGCTCGCACGGCGTCCCATCCACGTTTGCCAATAGCGATACATTGCGCCGATGGTCAGCAACAACGCAAGCAGGCGAATCGTGTGAAACGCGGTCACGATCGGCACGCCAAGCTGTAGGGCCTGCGCGGTCAGCGCCATTTCACCGATGCCACCCGGCGTCGTCGCGATCGTCGCTGTCGGCCAGGGGAGTCCCGAGCCGCGCGCCAGCAAGGTCGCAAATCCCGCGGCCAGCAGCATGTAAACCAGTGAGATCAGCGCCACTGCCGACAAGAAACGGGGCGCGGCCTTGAAAAATTCCGGCGTGAAGCGCGATCCGAGCGAGATGCCGATCAACAACTGGCCGGCGTTGACCACAACGGCCGGAAAAGTCGAAAAGCTATGCCCGGTCGCTGTGATCAGTGCCGCCGCCAGCAAAGGCCCGATCATCCAGCTGTTGGGCGATCTGAAGCGCTCCATCACCGCCGCCGCACCTGCGGTGATCGCCACCAGCACGATGAAACCCGTCCACGAGAACGTTTTCGCCAGCGGCGTGTAAGGGTCGAGCCCATACACATTCATCGCGTTGAACGCGAACGGCACGATCAACACCACCATCATGATGCGCAATGCGTGCGATGCCGCAACTTTGTCGACCTGTCCGCCGTTGCGCTGTGCCTGCGCCGCCATCTCGGGCGCACCGCCGACGGCCATCGCGAAAAACGCGGTCGTTGCGTCGACCCGCACCGTTTTGGCCAATAGCCAACCACCTAGCCCGCCGAGAATGATCGAGAAGATGACCGCGGCGGCAATCCATGGCGAAAGACGCACGATCTCGCGCACGACATCAGGCGAGAAATACAAACCCAGCGCAACGCCGATCGCCCATTGACCCGCCTCGCGCGCGGCCGGCGGCTCGGCGATCTTGCCGTTGGCCATACTGACCGCCGCCACCGCCATCAGTGGGCCGATCAGCCACGGTAGCGGCGTCTTCAGGTAGACGCACCCCAGCGCGCCGGTAAGCGCGACCGCTATCGCCGCCAGCGAACGCAGGAAAGAAAACGCCGCGCGGGGCGCGGCGCTCGGCGGCTCGAGGTCGCTCACGCGGTTCGTCGATGCTTGCGGCGCGCCAGCCGCACGATCCAGGGCACGACGATCAAGGCTGCCGTCAACGCCAGTAGCGATGCCGATATCGGCGATGTCAAGAACACGCTCGCATCGCCCTGGCTGATCGACAGCGCGCGGCGGAATTGCGTTTCCGCGAGCGGCCCAAGAATCAGGCCGATCACGGCCGGCGCGACCGGAAATCCCCAACGCCGCATCGCGAATCCGAGCAACCCGAACACGTACAACGTCACTAGATCGACCACCGACTGGTGCAGGCTGTACGCGCCAAGCGTGGCAAAGATCAGAATGCCGCCGTAGAGCCACGGCTTCGGGATCGCGAGCACTTTGACCCACAAACCAATCAGCGGAAGGTTCAGCACCAGCAGGAGCACGTTGCCGATATAAAGGCTCGCAATCAGCCCCCACACCAATGCGCCCTGCGTCTGGAACAGCAGCGGCCCGGGCTGAATGCCGTAGTTCTGAAACGCTGCCAGCAAAATCGCGGCGGTAGCCGAGGTTGGAATGCCTAGCGTCAGCAACGGCACCAGCACGCCGGTCGACGATGCATTGTTCGCCGCCTCGGGACCGGCGACCCCTTCGATCGCACCGTGACCGAACTCCTCGGGATGCTTCGAGAATTTTTTCTCGGTTGCATACGAGAGGAAGGTCGGGATCTCGGCGCCGCCCGCCGGAATCGTGCCGAACGGAAATCCGATCGCGGTCGCTCGCAGCCATGCCGGCCACGAGCGGCGCCAATCGTCGCGCGACATCATCAGCGAACCCGATAGTCGCTCGCGCTCTTCCTTCACCCGGCTCTGGTAAGCCGCGCCATACAGCGCTTCACCGACAGCGAACAGTCCCACTGCAAGAACGACGACATCGATACCGTCGAGCAACTCCGGCACACCGAACGCAAATCGCATCTGGCCGGTCGTTTCGTCGATCCCGACCAGGCCCAGCAGCAAGCCGATGAACAACGTCGTTAGCCCGCGCACGTCGAGCTGCCGAGCACCGCGGCGACGGTCACGAACGCAAACACCATCAATGCAAAGTAGTCGGCCGGGCTGAAGCGCAAGGCCACCTCGACCACGATCGGCGCGAGCAACGTCAACAGCACGACGCGATATCGAGCCGGCGACGAACGAGCCGATCGCCGCGGTGGCCAACGCAGGTCCGGCGCGCCCGCGCTTGGCCATCTTGTTGCCTTCGAGCGCGGTCGCGATCGAGGCGGATTCGCCCGGCGTGTTCAGAAGAATCGTCGTTGTGCTGCCGCCGTACATCGCGCCGTAATAAATTCCCGCGAACATGATCAGCGCGCCGGTCGGGTCGAGCTTCACGGTGAGCGGCAGCAGCATTGCCACCGTCAACGCCGGGCCGACGCCCGGCAACACGCCGACCGCCGTGCCCAATGTCACGCCGACGAATCCCCACAGCAGATTGGTCGGCGTCAGCGCGATCGCGAAGCCGCTCAGCAGCGCGTCAATCGTCTCGGTCATATGCCCGCGCCGCCGAGCACCGGTGCCAACCAGCCGGAGGGCAGTCCGACATTCAGAAACTTGACGAAAAAGAGGAAAACGGCCAGCCCCAGACCAAGACCGATCACCGCATCGCGCAAAGGTCGCAGGCTGCCAAAGCCGCGCGCAACGCACGCGAACAGCACTGCGGCCGCGGGTACGAATCCGGCGGTGTGAATCAGTGCCATCTGAGCCAACAGTCCTGCGGTGACCCAGGCGAACGCAGGCGCGTGGAATGCGTGCTCGCCGCGCTCGTGCGGATCGTCCGACGTGCGCGCGCGCCAGCCGCCGGCCAGTGCCTCAATCAGCAACCAGATCCCAAGAGCGGCCAGGGCCCCTGCAACAGCGATCGGTATTGCGTTCGGGCCAATTCCGGAATACCCGCCCGTGGAAGGCAGCCGAAGCGCTGTGACAAGCGCGAACGAACCGAGCGCGAGCACCCCCGCGGAAAGCGCAAGCTCACTGCGGCGCGCCCGCGACGCGACGCGCCATTGTTTACTTTCTAAGGCCGAGCGAGTCGATGATCGAGCTGATGCGCTTGATGTCCTCGTCGATGAACGCCTTGTACTGATCGCCGCCGAGAAACCAGGGGTCCCAGCCGAACTTCGCTAGCGATTCCTTCCACACTGGCGATTCGGTCGCCGTCTTTACGGCGGTAACCAGCGCGTCGCGCTGCGCAGTGGTGATTCCCGGCGCCGCAAACACGCCGCGCCAGTTGCCAAGCACCACGTCGATGCCCTGTTCCTTCAGTGCTGGAATGTTTCGATCTTGGTGGGCGACGAGACCCCGAGCGCGCGCATGCGGCCCGCTTTGATCTGTTCGGCAAACTCGCCGAGACCCGATACGCCGGCCGTGACATGCCCGCCGACGATCGCCGAGATCGCTTCGCCACCGCCCTTGAACGGAACGTAATTGACCTTGCGCGGATCTGCACCGACCGCTTTGGCGATCAGCCCGACCAGGATGTGATCGGTGCCGCCGGCGGAGCCGCCGCCCCACGAGACCTTGCCCGGATCGGCCTTGAACGCCTTGACCAGATCGCCCATCGTTTTGTGCGGCGAGCTCGACGGCACGACAACGACGACGTACTCGCTGGTGAGACGCGCGATCGGCGTCACCATCGACAGATCGACCGGCGACTTGTTCAAGAGAATGCCGCCCACCATCACCATGCCACCCATCATCAACGCGTTCGGATCGCCCTTAGCGCTGTTGACGAATTGCGCGAGTCCGATGGTGCCGGCGGCGCCGCCCTTGTTATCGAATTGCACGGAGCCCACGGTCTTCGCGCTTTGCATTGCGGCTGCCAAGGCGCGTCCGGTTTGATCCCAGCCGCCGCCGGGATTGGCCGGAATCATCATCTTGACGGTGCCAAGCGGTTGCGCACCCGCGTTGCTCAGCAAACCCAATGGACTTGCTACCGCAGCGGCTGCAGCGATCGAAAAGTCGCGTCGCTTCATAGGATCTCCTTGAGGTCTCGTGCTGGATGCTCTGTTAACCCGAGCGTACTCAAAGAATAACCCGTTATAAGGTGCCGATATGCAACCGGTACTGCCCGCCGCTGGAAAGCGTGCAACTGCCGGCGCCTTGCGTGGCGCTGTTCATCGTGTAGCGACAGTTGGCATACGAACCGCCCATTTCGCCACCGGCAGTGCGCTGGGCAAGACTGCGCTGCGCTAGTCGGCGCGCAGCGCGTCGACGATTTTCATTCGGCTTGCTTTGATTGCCGGGAGAAACCCGCCAACGAATCCCATAACGATCGAGAACACAAGCGCCGACACCACGATGTTGGGCGTCAACGTAAAGGCAAACGCGAGCTCGGAGAATGACTGAAAATTGGTGGTCGATATCGTGAGTGCCGTCAAAAAGCTGGCCGCGAACAGTCCTAACAGTCCGCCGACCAGCGCCAGCAGCAGCGACTCGATCAGGAACGCCAGCAGTATCGACGAGCGCGGAAATCCGAGCGCGCGCAGAGTGCCGATTTCACCCGTGCGCGTGGCGACTGCCGAATACATCGTGATCGCAGCGCCGATCATCGCGCCGATCGAGAAGATCACCGACAGCGCCATGCCGAGAATCGTGATGAACCTCGACAGGCTGGCCGATTGGTCCGCATAAAACTGTGCTTCGCGCTTGACGTCGACTTTCAATCGCGGATCGTTATCGAGCCGCGCCTTCAACGCCACCAGTGATGCAGGCGATGCGAGCTTCGCGATCACCGACGAATACGTGATGCGGCGAAACGCCTGCATCATCTGCTCCACGTCGCCCCACACTTCGGAGTCGAACGCGGTCTTGCCGCCGTCGAAAATTCCCACGACGGTCCACTGCCTGGCGGCGAACGACAGTTGTTGGCCGATCTCGACGCCCGCAAATCCGCGCGCGACCGAGCTGCCGACGACGATTTCGTTAGATCCCGGCCGAAACATCCGGCCCTCGACGATGCGCACCTGCGGCCGCAGGGTCTTTCCGATCTCCGGCAGGCCGCGCACGACGACGTTGCTGCGCTTGTTTGGATCAGTGATCTTCGGCAGCGAGTTCAGCACGACCACTTCCTTTGACACCAGCGGTTGGCCGTCGAAGCTGCGTGCGATCTCCGGCGATGTTTCGATCAGCGCCGCCTGATCGCGGAAAACTCCGCTTTGCACTTCGGTCTGGCTGCCCTGACGGATCAGCACGACGTTGTCAGGCGAGCCGGTGGCCACCAGCGTCGCCTTCAACCCGGCGTCGAGCATCAGCACTGCAGCGAACACGAAGACGACCAGCGCCATGCCGCCGGCGGTCAGCGCGGTCGTCAACTTGCGCACCCACAGGTTGCGTCGTATGTAGCTGAACGGAACGCGCATCTTTCGGCGAACTAGCCGATATGGCGCAAGCCATCGACTATCTTGACGCTCGCAGCGCGATAGGCTGGAACCACGCCCGCCACAAGTCCTACGACGACCGCACACGCCGCCTGCAGGTAAAACGTTTGCGCCACCAGCGGCATCTTGGCGAAGACGGCGATCGTCAGCGAGTGGAATACCTGCACGACCATCGGAGTCAGCAACATGCCGATGCCGGCACCGACGATGGCCAGCAAGAATGCTTCGCCCATGATCATCGCGGCCACCTTGCCGGGCTTGAAGCCGAGCGCTTTCAGCGTCGCGTATTCGGACAACCGCTCACGCGCAGTCATCGCCATCGTGTTGGCCGCCACCGCCATGATGATCAGGATGACGACGTAGCTGACGCCTTCGATCGCCGTGATGATCGTTTCGACCATCGCAACGAAGCTCAGCGTGAATGCTTTCTCGGTTTCTGTCAGCGTTTCGGCCAGCGAGTTCTTGAACTGCGCATCGATCGCGCGCGAGATATCGGGCGCCGAGGGTCCCTCGTCGATGCCGACCACGAACACGCCCGCGAAATCGGCGCGGCTGCGCGCCGTCTTTTTCAGCTGCTCGTTCAAGTAATCGTAGTGAAAGTACATCTGGCGCGTGATCGTCGTTTCGTCCTTCGCGTCGTAGATCGCTCGCACGTTGAATTCCCAGTTGCCGGGATAAATGCCGCTCTTCAGCGGAATCGTGTCACCGAGCTTGAAGCCGTATAAGTCGGCAAGCTGCCGCCCGATGGCAGCGCCGCGACGATCTCGCATGAACGCCTGAAACTCATCCGCCTGAAAAATGAACTCCGGGTACATCGAAAAGTAAGTCGGCGCATCGACCGCAAACTGCGCGAAGAAATTTTTGGGATCCTTGTATGTGCCCCCGAACCAGTTCGACACTGCAACCGCATGGACCCCCGGCACCGAGCGGATTCTCTCGCGGTAGTAAATCGGCATTGCAAACGTCAAGGAAATCGCGTTGCGCGTGATCAGCCGCGTTGCCGACGCCGCCTCCGCGCCGGCGTACCAGGCGCGGACAACGGTCTGCAGCAAGCCAAATGCGAGCGTCGCGATCACCAGGCCGACGATTGTCAACGTCGTGCGCAGCTTGGCGCGAAACACATTGCGGAAAACGAGGTTCAGGAAGAACAGCATCAATGCGCTGCTCAGTGACTCGGCGCCGTGTCGGTCAGCTGGCCCTTGTCCAGATAGATCAGATGGTGTGCAGCTTCAGCCGCGCGCGGATCGTGCGTCACCATCACGATCGTTTTGCCGAGCTCGAGGTTCAATCGATCGAGCAAACTCAAGATGTCCGCTGCCGATTGCCGGTCCAGATCGCCGGTCGGTTCGTCGGCGATAACGATCAGCGGATCGGTCACCAGTGCGCGCGCAATCGCGACCCGCTGCTGCTGCCCGCCCGACAATTCATTCGGATAGTGCTTGCTGCGATCCGTCAATCCAACCATCGACATCAACAGATCGACGCGCTCGCGCCGCTCGGCGCGCGACAGCGATGTCAATTGCAGCGGCAACTCGACGTTTTCAAACGCGGTGAGCACCGGCATCAGGTTATAAAACTGGAAGACGAAGCCGACCGTGCGCGCGCGCCAGTCGGCCAGCTCGCTGTCTTTGAATCGCGTGATGTCTTCGCCGGCGATTAACAGCGATCCCGCATCGGGCTTGTCGATGCCGGCGATCAGATTGAGCAGCGTGCTCTTGCCCGAGCCCGACGGGCCCATTAACGCCACGAAATCGCGTTCGTTGATCGTCAGGTTGATGTCGGTGAGGACAGGCACCAGCTGTTCGCCACGCACGTACCCCTTGGACAAACGTTCGATCTCAACTAGCACTCGCGGCTCAGGGGGCGTGTTCTCGTCCCGCGGCATGTCGTGCGGTCCGTTTTCGCGCGGAGGATCCATGCGCACACTGACCGTCGCGTGCGCATCCATCGTTACTTCTTGGCGGCGGCGATGATGGCGCCATCCACCAGGCGCTCGGGCGGCGCGATCACGACCCGTGTTCCGGGCGCCAGATCGACGCGCACGAGATCGCCGACTTTGGCACCGGCCGCTACCGGAGTGAGCTTGACCTGATCGTCTTTGCCTACGACAAAGACCATGTCCTTGCCATCGCGCTTGACGATCGCATCGGGCCGGAGCGCCGCCACCGGCGTGCGCTCGTCCGGCCTCAGCGCGCGCGATAGGAATGCGATCTTCGAGCTCATGTCGGGCAACACACGTGAATCGCGCTCTACGAATTTCACCTTTACCAGCAACGTCGCCTTCGCCCGATCGACCGTTGGCACAATCCGGCTGACCTCGCCGAGCAGCCGCAGATCCGGAAATGCGTCGAGCTGGATCTCGGCGGGCTGGCCGACGGTGATCTTCGCAATCGACGCTTCGGATACATCAGCTTCGACCTCGAGCGTTTCCATGTCGGCCATCGTCACGACCGCGCCGGTGGTGCCTGCCGCCGCCGAAAACGGCGTGACGATGTCACCGACGTTCGCACTCTTGGTCAGCACCATCCCGGTGAATGGAGCGCGAATCAGCGTCTGGTCGTAGGCCACATCGGTCGCCCGATAGTTGGCCTGCGCCACCGCGATCTGCGCCTTCAACGTATCGATCGCAGCGCGCTGTTTGTTGTAGCGTGCTTCGGCCGTGTCAAGCGCCGAAAGGGCGATGAACTTCTGCCGCGCCAGATCCTGCGCGCGCTTGTACGCAGCTTCGGCATCCTCAAGCTCCGCCTGGCCCTGCGCCAGGTTGGCGCGCGCGACCTGCACCTGCGCCGCGGCCTGTTCGCGCCCGGCCGCGACGTCGCGATTCTCAAGCCGGGCAATGATGTCGCCTTCAGTAACGCGCTGGCCTTCCTGCACACCGAGCCATTCGAGTCGCCCCGTGCCTTTCGACGAAACCGAGGCGCGCCTAGCCGCAACCACGCGCCCGGTGGCGTTAAGCGCCGCTATTGACGCTGACGGATACGCCGCGGCCACCGTTGCAATCTCGACCGCCTGCGGTGCGTTGCGACGACCGATAAACAGCGCGCCCATCGCCAGCACGACGAGCATGAGTGCCCAGACCCACCACCGCTTCCACCAGGGGCGGCGCCGGCGCGGCGCCACGGCGGTACGGTCGATCGCCAGCCGAGACAGCGACGGTGCGGCGGTTGGTGATTGTTCTGCCATGCGGAATAGGTGGGAGCTGAACCGCTGATCGAAAGCGGCAGCGAGGAAAGCGAGCCGTGCATGCTAAAGCAAGGGCCTGCCGCACTCCGGGCGATTGGCGCCGCCCGCCGGCGATTGGCGAAAAAAATCCGCCGTGCGCTCGTGCGACACGACGGATAGGTCAAGACCAGAGGTTAGTTCGGAATCTGCACCGTATTGCCGGTGAAATTGATTAGGTCGCCGGCAGTCGGCGTCAGCGATATCGGCGGCAGATTCGCTGTAGTGATCGGTGGTGCCGCACCCGGAACACCGCCCCGCGGCGTCGTGCGTATGACCTGTGACGGAGGAAGCGGTGTTCCGCTGCGCAGATGGTTCCACATCAGGTTGAGCGCCTGGTTGTCGTAGTAGTGCATCGGAATGAAGCGCGTGTCGTAGCCGGCGATCGGCAAGAATGCCTCGAAGTGCTGGGCGTTCAGCACCTCGATATAAGAGAGCCGGCTCGCTGCACCTTCGACGAGCTTGTTAGCGCCGAAGTACGGGCGCGACGTAAAGTTAACCGGTACCAGCGTGTCAGCCCGCCCGTGCACGATCACCGTCGGCTTCGCGCGCAGGTTGCCGGTCACCCGCACCTCGTTAACACCTGCCTGTACTGCGACCGCTGAAGCGCTTGACGTCGTCCACAGTTGGCGCAGGCACTGCGCGCCTAGAAATGCGAAGTTGCTGTCGGCAACAAAATGGTTGATCGGACCGCCAGCGGCATTGTTGTAGATCAGATTGATGCCGTTGGTCGGCGGGATGCCGTTACCGTTGCCGAATACCGTCAGCATCGGCGACGTCGCTGCCGCGGCGGGCATGCCGCCGGCGTTGGTCGTGGCGAAGCTGAATCCGCACAAGTTGTCGATCACGCTGGCGCGCGCATACGAGTTGGCATAGGTCACTGCCACCGCCGGTGTGGCAAAGGCGAAGTGCGATGCGTGCAGCAGGTCGGATTCGGGTTCATATCCGGCCGCCCGTAGGCGCGCCAAGGCGTCATTCGACTGCGATATGAAGTCGGCTCCGGTCACATCGCCGCTCGCCGCCAGTGCGCCGCAACGATTTTGCGCACTGGCCATCGTCACGCTCGCCAATGATGGTGAAGCCGCCACCGTCGGTGAGTACGCCGCACACGGCTGCAGCATATTGCCGAGCGATGTGTAGTCGTACAGCGGGCGGCCAATCGCGGTAGCTGGATAGTTGACTCCGCCTCGGGCAACGATCAGGCCAGCCGGCACCGTCGGATTAATCTGCGGCTCACCTACCACTACCGCGTCTATCAACCCCGCGGTATCGCCTTCCGCCGCGGCGATGGCAGCGCCTCCGCCGTTAGACACCGATGAAGCAATCACCAGCGTGTTGGCCGCCACAAACTGGCGCAGCTTGTCACTGGTTCCCGGCGCTGGCCCCGCAAACTGATCGTTGATCGCCCACAGCGCAAACTCGATTGCCTGCCGCGTATACAAGCCCCAGTCCTTTTCGGGGTTGACTTGCGAATGCGCGTGCTTGAACGCGTAGCGGAATGGATTGGTCGCGATAAATGCGGTGCGCTGCGGGTCGGTCAGCGTGGCCGTGAAGTGACTCGCGTTGCCAGCCGCCGTCGCATTGGCCGTTAGTCCATTGATCAATGTGATTGTATTGGTGTCGAGCTCGTGCGCGCCGTTGCCGGTGCCCTTGTCGGTGTACGCGACGGCACAGCCACGCTTGAGTCCCCACTCGCCCGCAGCGGACACCGCGCCATAGACGCCGCGCGAACCCGACGAGGTCGCGGTTACGATGCACGCTGCGCTCTGATTGAACGTGGTGGGAATTTGCACCATCAACGTCGCCGCGGCCTTGCCGCTGGCATCGATGCTGTAGGCGAGATACTCGGTGCCGGCGATTTTGCCCGCGCCCGGCGTCGCATTCGGAACGCCGCCTTCGACCGGCACGTTGGGTCCGTAAAGAACACCGTAACCGCCAGCGCTGGTCGGATCGACCAGCGCTCGGTAGTTGATATAGATCGCGCGCCGGCGCAACTCGCTCGCCGTCGGCGTTGCGGACACCGCAGGCGCGGTTGCGCTTTGCAACCCGTCCCATCCGAGCCCCGCCGTCAATAGGTCATCGCTCGTGCCGTCGTAGCTCGCAGTGCTCACTGTTCCGAGAAAAGTGGGCCGAACGTTCAGAACGGGGTTGGATGGATCATCGCTGCTGCCACACGCCGCGAGCGCGGATGCCGAAAGCGCGATACAAATGGCGATAGTGCGGCCGCTGCGCGGGCCGCGCGTTGAACTGCGATTCATGATGTCTCCTTGGAATGTCGCCGGTCGTGACCGACGCTGCCTTTACCGTACACCGCCCGCAGGCACGCTGGAAGGCGCAGCGCTGCAATGCATCCATGCAAAAATGCACAATGCGACGGCGCTCCCGTTCACGCACTATACCGATCGTTTCCGACTGGTCGGACTTGCGCTATTTCCTCGAAGCGGCGCGCACCGGCAGTTATACCGCGGCCGCGCGCCGGCTCGGCGTTGAACACACGACCGTCGCGCGCCGACTGCAACGCTTGGCGCGCGACTACGGTACGCCCCTGCTCGAACGTACTCGCGACGGCTGGGAGCCGACCGAGGCCGGGCGGCAATTGATTGCGCATGCCGAGGCGATGGAAGCAGCATCGATAGCGGCCGCCGAAGAGCTCACCGGCCGTCCCGCGATCGTTGCCGGGACGGTCCGGCTTGGCGTGCCCGAGGTCCTCGGCGCTCGCGTGTTGACTCCTCGCTTGCCGCCGCTGCTGGAACAGTATCCCGAGCTTCACATCGAGCTCTTGCTGCTGCCGCGTTCGCCAAGCCTCGCTGCACGCGAAGCGGATCTGACCGTCACGCTCGAGCCGCCGCGCAGCGGGCGTTACTATGTCACGCGCCTGACTCAGCTGCGCTACGAGCTGTGCGCCGCGCCCGACTATCTGGCGCAGCATCGGCCAATCAAGCAGCGATCCGATCTGGCCGGCCACCGGTTCGTCGACTATGTGCAGGACTATCTCCTGAGCGATTCGCTGCGCTACCTCGACGAACTCGGGCTCGATCCGCAGCGCGTATTCGCGGCGACCGGCATGCAGGCGCAGTACGAGGCGATCCGCTGCGGCCTCGGGATCGGCATGCTCACGCGCTATCTGTTGCAGCCCGAAAGCCCGCTGATCCGAGTGTTGCCGGACGAGATGTGGATCGAGCGCGTGCTGTGGCTGGCGGCGCCGGTCGATATGTTTGCGCGGCGCCGCGTTCGGGTGGTGTGGGATTTTCTGCGCGGCGTCGTCGCGGCAGAGCCGGAATTGTTTGGACCTGCAGCAAAACGCTAGATCATTTGCCGATACAAAATCGGCTGAAGATCACGCCCAGCAGGTCGTCCGCCGATACTTCGCCTGTGATTTCGCCGATCGAGTTGCCCGCCAGTCGCAACTCCTCGGCAAGCAGGTCGAGCTGCAAATCGGATTGCGCCGCGTGCTGCGCAGCCAGCGCCAGATGATCGCGGGCGACTTCCATCGCCAGCAGGTGGCGCTCACGCGCAAGAAACACGGATTCACCGGACGTTTCCTGCTCCCACCCTGCGACACGTTTCAATTCGTCCCGCAATAGATCGACCCCCACGCCGGTCTTGGCCGACAAGTAGACGCGCTCGCCTTCCACGCGCGGCGCGGCGCCGACTAGATCGATCTTGTTAATCACCGTCAACAACGGCGCGGCACGCCCGATCCGCTGACTAACGCGCTGGAGCACGCCGGCATCGTTGACTGACTGAGTGGCATCGACCAGGTGCACCACCACGTCGGCTCGCTCGATTTCCGCCAACGTGCGCGCGATCCCGAGTTGCTCGACCTCGTCGGCCGCTTCACGCAATCCCGCTGTGTCGATCACGTTCAGCGGAATACCGTCTACGTTGATCTGCTGCTCGATGCGATCACGCGTTGTGCCGGGAATCGCCGTGACGATCGCGATATCCGCACCGGCCAATGTGTTCATCAGGCTCGATTTGCCGACATTCGGGGCGCCCACCAACACGACGTTCAATCCATCGCGCAGCAGCGCGCCCTGCTGTGCCTGTTTCAACAGCTGGTCCAGATCGGCGCGAACGCGCGCCAGACGCCCCGCAACATCGGACTGCTGCAGAAAGTCGATTTCTTCTTCCGGAAAATCGAGCGTTGCTTCAACCAGCACGCGCAACTCGATCAACGCTGACGTCAGCGCGTGCGCGCGGCGCGAGAATTCGCCGGCGAGCGAGCGGACCGCGGCGCGGGCTGCAAGCTCGGTCGTCGCATCGATCAAATCCGCTACCGCTTCGGCTTGCGCCAAGTCGAGCCGGTCGTTCAAGAATGCGCGCTGCGTGAATTCCCCGGGCTGTGCAATGCGCAGCCCAATCGTCCGGCCTGCCTGCAAACAGCGCGCGAGCAGCATGCGCAGCACGACCGGTCCGCCATGGCCCTGCAGCTCGAGGACGTTCTCGCCGGTATACGAGTGCGGCGCCGGAAAATAGAGCGCGATCCCGTGGTCGATCTCGGCGCCGTCGCCGGCAACAAACTTGGAGTAGAGCGCGCAGCGAGGCTCCAACTCGCTAGCCCGCGACCCGAGGAGGGCTTCGATGATCGGCGAGATAGCCACGCCGGAAACGCGAACGATGCCGATACCGCCGCGGCCCGGCCCGGTGGCAATCGCAACGATCGGATCAGCCGCCGCAGTGTTGGCCATCGAGCGCGAGTTTACGGTCGCCACTGTCGGCGCAGAATGCTGCGATGTCCGAAGACGATCCGTTGACTCGCATCGGCGCGCCGCTGGCTGCGGTCATCATCGCGTTTGTGTTGTCCGTTCTGCTCGCTGCGATGGTGGCAGGCCAGATTGAGGGCGAGTATGAAAAGCGTGCGCTCGTTTACGCCGGCTTCGTGCTGTGGGTTTTGCTCGGTGCCGCGGTGGTATTCGTGATCGCGCACCGAGGCGAGGCGAGACGATTCTCGGTCAGCCGAGTATTTCTATGGGCCGCGAGCATCTGGCTGTGGCCGCTGTTTCTGCTGCTTCGTCGTCGCCGAAGCAACGGCGCCTAGCCCGGCCGCTTCGCGTTTGCGATCTTCTTGGTGACGTACCACTGCTGCGCAATCGACAGGACATTGTTGGTCAGCCAGTACAGCACGAGGCCCGCCGGAAAGAAGAAGAACATCACGCCGAAAATCAGCGGCATCAACATCATCACGCGCGCCTGCACCGGGTCGGGCGGCGTTGGATTCAGTTTGTATTGGATCCACATCGTCGCCATCATCAGCAGCGGCAAAATGAACCATGCGTCCGGCGTGGCGAGATCTTTGACCCACAAGATCCATGGTGCGTTGCGCATCTCGACGCTCGCCAACAGCACCCAGTAGAGCGAGATGAACACGGGGATCTGAACGAGTATCGGCAGGCAGCCGCCCAGCGGATTGATCTTCTCGGTCTTGTACAGCTCCATCATCGCGACGTTCATCTTCTGCTTGTCGTCGCCATACTGTTCGCGCAGTTTCATCAACCGCGGCGAGACTTCCTTCATCTTGGCCATCGATTTGTAGCTCGCCGCCGACAGCGGATAAAACACCGCCTTGATGAGCACCGTTAGCAGCACGATCGCCCATCCCCAGTTGCCGACAATGCCGTGCAGAAACGCAAGCAACAGGTAAATCGGCTTCGCCAGAACCGTTAGCCAGCCGTAGTCGACCACCAGGTCAAGGCCAGGAGCAATTTTCTCCAGCGCGTCCTGATCCTGCGGGCCAACGTACAAAGTCGACTGCGACGTCGTGGTTGCATTCGGCGCCAGCGTGGGCAGTGCAAACTTGGTACCAATGAAGTAAAGGTTGTCTTTGAATTTTTCCGCATAGAACTCGCGGCTGGCGCCCGCAGGCGGCACCCATGCCGAAACAAAATAATGCTGGATGATTCCGACCCAGCCGTTGTCCGCAGGCTTGGGCAGCTGGCCTTTTCTCTTCTCAATATCGGAAAACTCGATCTTGCGGAATTTTTCCTGCTCGGTGAACACCGCCGGCCCGGTGTACACGTAGTACAGCGCCGATTCGCCGTCGGGCTTGTTGCCGTCACGCGTTAGCTGCAGGTAGACGGACGGGGTCAACGGTTTTTCGGTGAGATTGACGATTTCATTCTTTACGTCGGCGTCGTAGCGCCCCCGGTGGAAGGTGTACGTCTTGATGACGCGCATCCCGCCGCTCTCGGCGCTGAAGCGAACGTCAACGCGATCCTGACCGGCCTTCAGGGAGCTGGGTGGGTCGATCACCTTGAAAGGCGTTCGATGATTCGGAAAATCGCCACCTACGATTCCACTTTGTGCGACATAAACGCGATTCGGACCCACCTCAAGCAGTACCGTCGTCGCATTCGGGTCGTGCCGCTTGCCCGTCACCAGGCCGATCAGTCCGCTGGCAGTCCAGTCGGGCGCGGCCGGTTGTTCAAGCAGTTCAACTCGCGAGACGACTGCACCCAGCGGGTCGATCGATACCCGTATCAAATCGGTTTCGATTACCACCGGAGTCGACTGGCCTGCGGCGGGCGTGGCGTCGGGCGGCGCTGCTGAGGGAACTGCAGTCGGCGTCGTGGCGCTGGGCGCGGGTACCCCCTCGGCGCCACGGGTCGACGCCGGTGGGGTTGCGGCTACCGGTTGCGACGGCACCGTCTGCGATGCGGGGGCCGGGCCGAACATCGGCGCTCGCCCGTTGTATATCTGCCAGCGATCCCACAGCATGAACAGCGTGAAACCGAAAATCACCAACAGAATCGTGCGCTGGATATCAGTGCTCATGACCGGACTTGATTGAAGTAAGGGAAAGCGGCGGGCCCGCGTCGTTCGGATGACACCAGCAACGCCAACTAAATTGAAGCGGAACCGGATCGACGCCGCCAGCCCCGTACGGATGGCACCGCGCCAATCGGATCAGCATCATCCAACACCCGCGCAGCGCGCCGTGAATTTCAATGGCCTGCATCGAATATTCCGAGCACGTGGGCCAGTAGCGGCATGCGTTGCCCATCCACGGCGAAAGGACGAATCGATAGCCGCGAATCGCCGCGATCATTATCTGTTTGATCATCATTCGTATAGCGTGATCATTCGTACAACGTCATCCCGATTCACTGGACCTCGCGCTTATCCGATGCGCCACTTGTGACAAAGCGTCCCGCAACAAATCATCCGCTTCGGCACGCACCTGGCGCCGCCATGCTCGCATTGCAAGCGCCTTGCCGCCCGCGTCGACAAGCGGCGACTTCAGCCGCACGGCAATGTCGATGCGCGCCGAAGCTCGCGCCGCCTGGGCTTCAAAGAATGCTGCCTGGTGCCGGCACGCTTCGCGCACAATGCGCTTGATCAGCGCTCGATCCACCGAGCGCCGCGCGTTCCGCTTGCCGACGGTCACGCCGAAGCGGACACTGCCCGCCGGCGCACTGCTCATTGCGGCCGCCACCCACGCAGCGTTAATCGACAACAGCTGCCGCGCGGCGCGGATCGACCGCTCACGCGGCGCACGCAGAACGGCCGCAAACGCCGCGGGTGTCTTGAGCCGGCGCGCTGAGGCAAAACCATATCGGTAGTCTGCAGCGGCACCCTTAACGTCAATGGCGGCCATCATCCGCCGCCCGTTGCGCTTTCGCTAGAAAGCCGCGGGCTGCCTCAAATCCCGAGGCGCTGCCGGCCTTTCGCGCGGCGTGCGGCAATCACGGCGCGACCACCGCGCGATCTCATGCGCACCAAAAACCCGTGCGTGCGTGCGCGCTTGACCTTCGAGGGTTGGTAAGTTCGTTTGGTGGCCATCACACTCTCTACGTACTCTCCGTGCAGCCTGCCATTAGACGCGATTCAGCGAATCGCTGTCAAACCAGCCCACCGCCCGCGACTAAACACGGCAAGCCGCTCGTCATTGCGCCGCAACTGAAATGATTCGCCACAAATGCGATTTACTGTGGATAACTCGATGCAGCATGAGTAGAATTCGGGGCTTCGCTGGCGGTTGCATTCTGTGCCTTCTCAGACCGCAGAAATGCAGCGCACGGCGACCGGGCGAGAGCAAGCGTGCGTGAAGACCGAGCCGGTACGCGCAGCCGATGAGCACTTTCGCAGTACGAATAAGAAGCTAGCCGCGGGGCCGCTAAGTTAATGACGCATCTTTGGAACGACTGCTCGCGGCTTCTCGAAAGCGAGCTCACGCCGCAACAGTTTTCCGCCTGGATCAAGCCCCTCAAAGCACTCGAGTTCGATGAGTCGACCGCCACTCTGACGATCTGTGCGCCCAACCGCCTCAAGCTCGATGCGATTCGCTCGCAGTTCTCTGAACAAATCGCCGGCGCGGTTTCGCGCGTGATGCAGCGGCCGATCTCGATCGTGTTCGCGATCGAAGGCGGCTACCCCGCGCTGCGCTTTCCACTCAGCGGCGCCCCAGCCGAAGAAGGGTTGAATACAGCGGAAGCCCCCTATGCTGCGGCAGCTACTTCGACTTCCGTTGCGAATGAGCCGCTAGAACGCGCGCGGCTGAATCCGAACCTGACGTTCGACACCTTTGTCACGGGAAAGGCCAATCAACTGGCGCGTGCCGCAGCGATGCAGGTCGCGGAAAATCCCGGCGGCTCGTATAACCCGCTCTTCTTGTATGGCGGTGTCGGCCTTGGCAAGACGCATCTGACGCACGCTGTCGGCAACGCCGTGATCGCACGCGCCCGTGGCGCCAAGGTTCGCTACATCCATGCCGAGCAGTATGTCAGCGACGTGGTGCGCGCCTATCAGCGCAAGGCGTTCGACGATTTCAAGCGCTACTACCACTCGCTCGATCTGCTACTGATCGACGACATTCAGTTTTTCGCCGGCAAGGCACGCACGCAGGAGGAGTTCTTCTATGCGTTCGAAGCGCTGGTGGCGGGCCGCAAGCAGATCATCATCACCAGCGATACGTATCCGAAGGAATTGAAGGATATGGAGGATCGCCTGGTATCGCGCTTCACGTCCGGCCTCACCGTCGCGATCGAGCCACCCGAGCTGGAAATGCGAGTTGCGATTCTGCTGAAGAAAGCCGAAGTCGAAGGCGCGCAGATGAAGGAAGACGTGGCGTTTTTTATCGCCAAGAATTTGCGCAGCAACGTACGCGAGCTGGAAGGTGCGTTACGCAAGGTGATGGCGTTCTCGTCGTTTCACGGCCGGATCATCACAGTCGACGTGGCGCGCGAAGCGCTGAAGGATTTGCTGTCGGCGTCGACGGCGCAGGTGACGGTCGAATTGATTCAGAAAACTGTCGCCGACTATTACAAGATCAAGATCGCCGATATGTACAGCAAGCGTCGTCCGATTGCGATCGCGTTGCCGCGGCAGGTCGCGATGTACCTGGCCAAGGAGTTGACGCAAAAAAGTCTGCCGGAGATCGGCGAGCTGTTTGGCGGCCGCGATCACACGACCGTGCTGCACGCGGTGCGCAAGATCACCGGCGAGCGTTCCAAGAATCCGGAAATGAACCACGCGCTGCACGTGCTCGAGCAGACGCTCAAGGGCTAGCAACCTGTGGACAGAGACTGTATGGCTGGGGATAGATGTGGACGTTGCATTAATTGCGGCGCAGTTGTCCTTTTCGTCCACCGCGAGCCCACACATCAACAGAGGGCTTGTCAACAACGCTGTCGGCGCAGCAAGTGATTGATACATTGGAACTCGTTAGCTTTGTCCCCAGCAAAGTGCCCGCATTACTACTAACAACTACTAAGAAGAGTATGAAAAGGATATAAAAGAATGCAACTCGTCAAAGCTAACCGCGATGCGTTGCTCAAACCACTGCAGGTGGTCAGCGGTATCGTCGAGCGCCGACAAACGCTTCCGATCCTTGCCAATATCTTGGTGCGCAAGGAGGGCGGCAAAGTGTCGTTCACGGCGACCGATCTGGAAATTCAGATTCAAACCAGTGCCGACATCGGCGCCGGTACTGACACCGCCGCGACGACGATTGCCGCGCGCAAGCTGGTCGACATCCTGCGGGCGCTTCCCGACGCGGACGTGCAGTTGTCGCTCGCGAATAAAAAAATGGCGGTCGCCAGCGGCAAGAGCCGTTTCAACCTGCAAACGCTGGCGGCGGAAGAATTTCCGACGGTGGCACAGGCTGAATTCACTGCCGATTTCTCGCTCCCCGCGGCAACGTTGAAGTATCTGCTGGGCATGGTGCACTTTGCGATGGCACAGCAGGACATTCGCTACTACCTGAACGGCATGCTGCTGGTAGTCGACGGCACGACGGTGCGCGCGGTCGCCACCGACGGTCATCGGCTGGCGCTCGCGGAAGTCAGCAAGCCTGATGCGTCTGCCAAGGTAGAGGCGATCGTGCCGCGCAAGACGATTTTGGAGCTATCGCGACTGCTGCCCGACACCGACGACCCGGTACGCGTGCAAATGGCGGCCAACCAAGCGAAGTTCAGCTTCAGCGACATCGAGCTGATTTCAAAGTTGGTCGAGGGCAAGTTCCCTGATTACCAGCGCGTGGTGCCCGCCGCCAATACCAAGGTTTTTGCGATCAACCGCGAAGACCTGATGCACGCATTGCAACGGGCGGCGATCTTGACGACCGACAAGTTCAAGGGTGTGCGCATGCTGCTCGCGGTGGGCAGCTTGAAAATCAACTCGACCAACGCGGATCAGGAAGACGCACAGGAAGATTTAGAGATCGGGTACGAGGGCGACCCTCTTGATATTGGCTTCAACGTCAACTATCTACTGGATGTGCTGGCCAATTTGAAGAATGAGGAAGTGAGCTTCTCGCTCGGAGATGCGCTCGGTAGCGCGCTGATCACGATGCCGAATTCCGACAAGTTCAAGTATGTCGTGATGCCGATGCGGATATAGCCCGACTCTGCTCATTAACTACCCCATGTCCGCAGTTCCAGATCAACCCCCGATGAACCAGCCGCAGCCCGATGGCAGGGCGGACTACGGCGTCAGCAGCATCCAAATCCTTGAAGGCCTGGAGGCGGTACGCAAGCGCCCTGGCATGTACATCGGCGACACGCACGACGGCACCGGGCTGCACCACATGGTGTTCGAGGTGGTCGATAACTCGGTCGACGAGGCGCTGGCCGGATATTGCGACGACATCATCGTCACGATTCACACCGACAACTCGATCTCGGTTGTCGACAACGGTCGCGGCATTCCCACCGGCATCAAATTCGACGACAAACACGAGCCGAAGCGCTCCGCCGCCGAGATCGCGCTAACCGAGCTGCACGCGGGCGGCAAGTTCAACCAGAACAGCTACAAGGTTTCCGGCGGGCTGCACGGCGTCGGCGTCTCCTGCGTCAACGCACTTTCGGAGTGGCTGCGGCTGACGATTCGGCGTAGCGGCCAGATGCACTACCTCGAGTTTCGGCGCGGCGACGTGCAGGATCGCATCGTGCAGACGATGCCGACCGAATTGGGGCTGGTGGAAGCGTCGCCGATGAAGATCACGGGCCCGACCGACCGGCGCGGCACCGAAGTTCATTTTCTGCCCGACGAAACGATCTTTACCAACATCGATTTTCACTACGACGTGTTGTCGAAGCGGCTGCGCGAGCTTTCGTTCCTGAACAACGGCGTTCACATCAAGCTGATCGATCAGCGCAACGCCAAGGAAGAGGACTTCGCATTTTCCGGTGGCGTCAAAGGCTTCGTGCAGTACATCAACAAATCGAAAACGGTGCTGCATCCGAACGTGTTCTACGTCAGCACCGAATCGAGCGCAGGCGGTACGCCAGTCGGCGTCGAAGTCGCAATGCAGTGGAACGACGGCTACAACGAAAGCCTGCTTGCGTTTACCAACAATATTCCGCAGCGCGACGGCGGCACGCACATCACCGGGTTGCGCGCGGCGATGACGCGCGTGCTGAACAATTACATCAAGAGTCACGAGTTCGACAAGAAGGCCAAAGTCGAAACCACCGGCGACGACATGCGCGAAGGACTGACGTGTGTGTTGTCGGTCAAGGTGCCCGAACCGAAGTTCAGCTCGCAGACGAAGGACAAGCTGGTGTCCTCCGAGGTACGCCCGGCAGTCGAAGACGCGATTGGGCGCGCGCTCGAAAGCTATCTGCTCGAACGCCCGGCGGACGCCAAGATCATTTGCAGCAAGATCGTCGATGCAGCACGGGCCCGCGAAGCCGCACGCAAGGCGCGCGAGATGACGCGTCGCAAAGGCGTGCTCGACGGCGTCGGACTGCCCGGCAAGCTGGCCGACTGCCAGGAACGCGATCCAGCGAAGTCAGAGCTTTACATCGTCGAAGGCGATTCCGCCGGCGGCTCTGCCAAGCAGGGCCGCGATCGAAAATTCCAGGCGGTGCTGCCGTTGCGCGGCAAGGTGCTGAACGTCGAAAAGGCGCGCTTCGACAAACTCATCTCGTCCGAGCAGATTGCGACGTTGATCACCGCGCTTGGCACCGGCATCGGAGCGGCCGATACGCCGGATGGCTTCAACCTCGACAAGCTGCGCTATCACCGCATCATCATCATGACCGACGCTGACGTCGACGGCGCGCATATCCGCACCCTGTTGCTGACGCTTTTTTATCGGCAGATGCCGCTGCTGGTCGAGCACGGACACATCTACATCGCGCAGCCGCCGCTGTACCGGATCAAGCACGGCAAGGATGAGCGCTATATCAAGGACGATCACGAGCTCGCGCAGTACATCGTCACGCTGGCGTTGAAAGACGCGAAACTGATCGCTGTCGATGGGGCCGGGTTGGCCTCGGCAGCGATCGAAGGCGAACCGCTCGAGGTGCTGGCGCGCCAGTATTTGGTAGCCAACGCCGTCATACAGCGCCTCGCGCGCGTAATGGATCGGCCGGCGCTCGAAGCCCTGCTGGCGGGTACCGAGCTCGATCTCGACGATGCGGCAAGCGCCGAAGCTTCTGCCCTGCGATTGACCGAGGCACTCGGCAACTCGACCGTGCACGTTTATGCGCAGCACGATTCGGTCACCGACAAGCACCGCCTTCGCATCGAGCGGCGACATCACGGAAACGTGAAGTTAAGCGCGATCGACGCCGACTTCGTGCATGGCGCCGACTACGCAACGCTCGCGGCCGCCGCGCGCACCTTCAAGGGAATGGTCGGCGCCGGGGCGCGCATCGTGCGCGGCGTGGGCGACAGGGAAAAGCAGGCGACCGTGACGAGCTTTGCCGAGGCCATTGACTGGCTGATGCGCGAAGCCGAAGGCGGGGTCACACGGCAGCGCTACAAAGGCCTGGGCGAGATGAACCCGTCGCAGCTATGGGAAACGACGATGGATCCGGCGGTACGCCGAATGCTCAAAGTGCAAATCGACGACGCGATCGGCGCCGATCAGATCTTCACTACGTTAATGGGCGACGAAGTAGAGCCACGCCGGCAGTTCATCGAGTCGAATGCACTCGCGGCGGGAAACATCGACGTTTAATTCCGGCGGATTGAACATCGTCAAAGTGAAGCCAACTTGTAATTGGAGTTATTGCGTAACTTTGGTCAGCAGGTCATAAGCAAGATCGGACGAATCGCTAGAGAGCGAGACATGCAGAGCGTCATACAGCGCACCGCCTCCGTTGAGCAAAGGGTTGAAGCGATTCAGGCCGCGCTCGACGCGCGTGGAATGAACGCGACGGAGGGAGTCGAGGAGTTGGACCACCTCGCTCAGGAACAGTGGATTCCGAAGAATGGTGCACGTGTCGTAGCGAAAGCGTGGGTCGATCCAGCGTTCCGCGAACGCCTGCTTGCCAATGGCCGCGAGGCTGTCGCCGAGCTTGGCCTCACGTTGCCTAAGCATCATCGACACTTGGTCGTGCTGGAAAACACCGCGACTGTCCAAAACGTCATTTGCTGCACACTTTGCTCGTGCACCGCCTTTACGATCATCGGGCTGCCGCCGGATTGGTACAAGGACTTGGAGTATCGGTCGCGAGTTGTTCGTGAGTCACGTACGGTGTTAAGGGAAATGGGACTCGACTTGTCACCGGAGGTCGAGATCCGTGTGTGGGACACGACCGCGGATACGCGTTACATGGTGCTGCCCACCCAGCCGCCGGAAACCATCGGCTGGTCGGAGGACAAGCTCGCCGAAATCGTGACGCGCGATTCGATGATCGGCGTCGCGCGTCTCTAGTCGGGGCGGATGATGGACGGCGTGCACGACATGGGTGGCAGGCAGGGCTTCGGCGCGGTTCGTTACACGCAGAACGCGCAGGCGTTTCACGCCGACTGGGAAGTGCGCGCAAATTCGCTTTATGCCTTCGCAGTGCGACGCGGCATCTTTAACATGGACGAATACCGTCACGCGATCGAGCGCATGGAGCCGCGTCACTATCTGGCGGCCAGCTACTACGAGCGCTCCCTGACGAGCTTGGCGACGCTCTTGGTTGAGAAAGGGGTCGTGACTCGCGAAGAGCTGGAGCAGCGGACTCAAGGACACTTTCCGCTCGCGGCACCCAGCGCGCCGGGACGTACCAATGCGGCCACGCGCGAGCGCTTCCAACCCGGCGATCGCGTTCGCGTGCGGAGCGAACACGTGCCGGGTCATAGTCGAATGCCGGGCTACATCCGCGGAAAGACCGGCGTCGTCGTGGGCGAGTCGCCTGCCTATCCATTTCCCGACGCCCACGCACACGCGATTGAGGCGGAGAGCGAACCGACATACGACGTGCGTTTCCGCAGCGAGGACCTTTGGCCCGATTCGGCTGAGTCCGCGCTCGTTCATGTCGGGGTGTTCCAGAGCTACCTCGAACGGGCGTGGTAGCGACTAGCCAACGGGTTACTACCCTTGCAATCGCGTCAACGGTGAAAGGGTCGGGGCTGGCGCGAGCCAACTCCATGTCGCTTCTGGCGGGTAGCGGCCCGTCGCGAGCTGACCGCAACGACAGACGAAGACCGAACACTTCGCAATAACTCGCGACTTCCTGACTAACTACCCAGACGGATCGAGCAAGTATTGCCTTCGGACGAAGAGGCCGAGAATAGGTTGCGAGCTGCGCTTTGATCGTGTGTGACGGCGATGCTGGGGCAGCCCTCAGTTAAGCAGGCAGCCGCCTCGAAAGGAAGAGCAATCCGCATTGGGCAATCCACCGCGTGTAATCGCGGGCGCTTCAACTTTTTGGCTTTGGATTAACCAGCATACTTATTTGCCGCTGCTGAGTATCCCTCTTTGTTGTATGGGCCGACCTGCCTTGTCCGAGACTCTTGAGCACTGCCGAAAACCAGACGGCTCCCCACATATATATTTTCCGTCCACCGCCTCGACCATTAGCAAGCTCCCGTTGACGCCCCGTCTGACACCATACTCTGCAAGCCTCGCCGAATCGACCACGCTGCAATCCAGCGAGGGACGAAAGCCTGCAGCGTTGATTGTGCAGACTCGGCTGAAGGTTGAATTGTTGTACTCCAGCAGAACGGTGCGACCTGTCGGGTCGTTAACAGCTATCGTGTGGGCGCCGTCGACTGCAGTGAGAGCCACGCACCCTTTGCTGTAGTCCGGCCCCTTGCAGAAGAAAACGCAGGTTTTGCGTCGAATCGCACGACACCGGGCTGCTTCCCGTCGAAGTGCCCCGGCAATATTCGAGTAGAGGTGCGCTGGGATAAACTCGGCGGTACTCCCGCTTTCTGACGCCGCGCGGAGCGGCTCCGCAAAAGACGACCCACCGGAGGCGGTTGCAGTACTGCAAACGAGCGCGACGAACATACCGACAAGCCCTGCGCGCACCATAATTTTTTCCTTGCCGCCCCCTGATTTGCCGCGTACGTATCCCAGCCATTAAATATGGCTGGCGAATTTCGATCCGCGCCTCTGTCAAGTCGTGTGCCCAGATAAAGCAGACCAAACATCGCTGCTCCGAAAATAATCCATCCAACCATGTTGTGATCCGTACTCAAATTCGCCTGCACGATTACTCATCTGCGTATCCAGTTGGCAACGAATTCGAGCCCAGTGCAACCAACACAAAGATCATTCGCTTAGAAGCAGATTTGCCACGGCTGCATCATACAGAAAATTATAACTGGTTATCAAAGCAGCAACCAAATAACGCACACCCCCGCACGCCTCGACCACCGACCATCTGCCCGTGGGTGTTACAAAATTCATTGCCGTACTGATAGGTTGGCACCCCACTCACTTGCAGGTTCGCCCACACTGTCACGTCAGCGGTTAGCGGCGTCAGAACGGGCAACAGCTTCGTCGCCGAAAGGTACAGCGAAGAACAGGAAGCCCAGGGGAAATGCCATTGACGGGTCCACTGCGAAACCCAAGATCGTCAATGAGACAGCCACGATCATTCCAATAACAGCAAACTGAGTCACCACCGCTGCTCCGCTCGCATTGCCCACCTGCCACGCGAGCCCGACGACTGCAAGTGCAATCGCCCCTGGCCAGTAAGATTTCAATGGGATTACGGTACCCGCGACTGCCCCACACCATCGCTGCTACTGCCGGAATGACAACGTAGCAGTGCCCGTAGGTCGAGGACCGCTGCCACGTTTCAATCATTGTCAGGGTTGTGGGCCAGAACAGTCCTAGCACTACCAAAATGATAAACGGGAACGACAACAGAGGACTCATTCAGCGTTCAAACGTGCCCACCGATGCCTGCACCAGTTGAGCTACAGCGCCGACCTCGTCGGCGGTAGACAAGCGCTCTAGACGCTCAAGCACGAAAAGCCCTACACGACGGCCAACTACTGCCGGCCAGGCCTCCGGCGCGTGGCCAGGAATGCAAGTCCCGCCCCGGCGAACAAAGCCCACGTTTCCGGTTCCGGTAGTGCGCGCGGCTGCTCGGGAACAAAGAAACTAATGTTGTCAAATCCCGATGGGCGACCGGCAGCGCGGCGCCGACCCGGCCGCCCCGGACACCGAGGTGCAGGTCCGGGGACAGGTCGAGGTGGCCTCAACGTCGGGCCAGGTCGCGTCGATAGGCCTGGACCCGGCCGAGCCGCCGGCCTGCCCGGAGGCGCTGGAGGCGATCCGCGCTGCCGACTGCGTGGTGATCGGCCCCGGGGTCCTGGTTCACCAGCGTGCTGGTGCACCTGCTGGTGCCGAGCTGTCCGCTGCGCTGCACGCGACCTCCGCGCACCGGGTGCTGACGCTCAACCTGGCGCCACAGCCGGGTGAGACCGGCGGTCTCGGCCCGGCCGCGCACCTGGCCGCGTTCGCCGCGCACGCCCCGGACCTGCACATCGATGTCGTGCTGGCCGACCGCACCGTGGCGGACGGGGTGGACCGCGCCGACGGGCTGGCGGAGGCGGTCGAGCGACTCGGCGCCGAGCTGGTGCTGGGCGACCTCGCGGCCCGGGACGGATCGCCTCGTCACGACGTGCTCCGGCTGGCTACGGCGAGCCGAGCGGCACGATCACGCTCCTCGCGCGCTTCGAGTACGGCGTCCTGCACGTGCTCGTCCGCGATCACGGCAGCGGCATCGCTGCGGCCGACCAGCTTGCCGTGCCAGGTCACGGATTGGGCGCTGATCCGGCACGTGGCGGGGTCGATGGAGGTCGTCGGCAGCCCCGGGGCGGAACGGATGTGCTGATGACCTTCGCGGTCGAGAGGGAGGTCGAGGACGCCGCGCTGGACGACCTCGGTGCCGGCCTGTGATCGATGCCGCCGGACGCGAGCTGACCGTTCACGTCACCGCCGCGCGCGGTCGCGCGCGGCTGCCGGTCATGCGGCGAGCGGTCGCCGGAGCGTGTTCGCAGGCGGGGCTCACGGTCGACCGCATCGACGATGCCGTGCTCGAAACTCGAGGCGCTGCTCGCCGATCCGGTCCATGGCGAACGCCGACGAGGTGCATCTCGTCCTGACGACGCGCCGGGGCAGCCTGTCGATCGTGCTGGGTCCGCTGCCCGGCGAGGAGGCCGCGAGACTGCTGGGGAGAGGCGTCGCTTCCGACGGTCGGCCCGATCGTCGCCCCGCCTCGCGTCGAGCGCCTGCACGATCGACGACGGCAGCCATCTGCCCGTCGTCATCGAGGCGCTGTTAGCGCGTCACGGCCGCAGGTTGCCGATAGCCCAGCTGGCGAAGCCCGCAGAAGCCGATGTCCCTACCCCCGGCGTAGAACGCGGCCCATCCGACGCAAGCTCGGGGACTCCGACCACGCCAGGAGCACCGAGCGCGATCCCGCCCAGGAACAGGATCGAGCCGAGGATCGCCGCTGAGCTTGATCACCAGCGGTGCTTCGACGAGGCTCTCGACCCACGTGTCGAAGATGTCGTCGGCGCGCAGCCGCGGCCCGACGCGGTCGCCGACGATCCCGAAGTGCGCGCGGATCGGCACGGGATGCGCGTCTTCGCCAAACGGCCGGATCTTCTCCCAGCAGCAGCTTGAGCTCGCGCCCGAAGGCACCCTCGACGGCGACCACTCCGAGGATCATCGCCCGCGCGGTGCGCCGCGTCGCGCCGTCGTCCGGGTCGGCTTCGAGCGTCTCGAGGGCCGATCCGGCACGGCTGCGGGTGACCGCCACGAGGCTGTCGAGCAGCACATCGAGCCTCGGGTTGCCGATCTTCATGTTCTCACGCGTCAGCGCGTCGGCGAGGTACTCGACGGCGAGCTCGCAGTCCAGCGCGATCGGCCGCGGCGGCTGAGCGACCTGCATGCGTTGAGTGGCCGACCGTCTTGCAGCCCATCTCGTGGGCAGCCCTTGATCTTGTAGAGCTTCTTGCGACTTGTGGCCGACGAAGACCGTCGGCTTCGGTGAGGCGCAGGTGATCGAGCCATGCCCGAAATGGGCGTGGATCTGGTCGGCCCCGCCAC
>CAVVAI010000025.1:0-93044 GCA_963746085.1 uncultured beta proteobacterium | reverse complement strand
CTAGGCGATGCGTTGCCGTTGCGGGAAAGGATAACCGTTCGCCGCCACTGGGCGTGACGAGCGAGGGGAATCACGGACGCTGCGACCCGCGCCGCAGACACGCTCTGGCGAACACGTGGGTGGCGTCTTGACGCTATAGCGTCATATTGCTAGAGTGCCGTGCTCCGATGGGTTCGCTGCCATGAGTAAACAACCCGCCCGATCTACCTCGACTCTAATTTACACGCGCATTGCGGCTCAAGGCCGCCAGTACGCGCCGTTCAGTTTCAGAGTTCGTTGCGAAGCCGTGCGCGAGGCGTTGCGGGAGGATCAGGAAGACCTTTCCGCAGTGCGGTCGCGAGCCGCCGAACCGTCAATGGCGTACGAGGTGTTCCTCAGGAGGCTCAAAGCCGATGGCACGGTATGAACTTGGTTCAAGCCATCAGTCGCCAAGGATCTGCGCGGAATACCAAGGCTTAAGTTCGTCGCCTGCTGAAAACGGATCGAGGCGTTAGGCAATGACCCGAGACCTGCGGGGTGCGAGAAACTGACAGGCCGCGACCTGTATCGAATCCGGCAGGGCGTGTATCGCATGGTCTATTCCGTCAACGATGCAGCCGTCGTCGTCGAGGTGATCAAGGTTGGGCATCGCCGCGAGGTCTATCGCACCGCGTGAGTAGCGAGGCTCACCGTCCCCGGAAAGATGATGAGAAAAATTTTTGCGTTGATCGGCTTGCTCAGTGCGAGCGTTTGGGTGCTGCGGCGTTGGGGGTTCAGACTTGATCGTCTGCCACCTCGAGCGCCGGCGGCTCCTCCTCAGCACGAGCTGTATGTGGCCGACATGGGATCCAACCGCATTCATTGCTTCGAGATTCGGGTGGATGGAAGAATCGCATCGACCCCGTGGCGAATGATCGATGGACTCAACAACTCCATCACGGGCCTCGAAAATCCATTCGACGTCGCCGTCACAGATGCGGGCGAGATATGGGTTGCAAACCTTGGCTGGCAGCCGGTCATCGACGATCAACTTACCCCCAGCGTCACGATTTACGACGCCACCGCATCCGGAGCGGTGCCACCAACGTTCACGATTTCACCGAGCCTTGTCGGGCCGCTTTTTATAAGCCCCGTTGCGGTCGCCTGGCGTGAAAATCCGGATGGCTTGCTGCTCGTCGACCGCGAGCGCCGCAAGGTCCTGGAATGCACCAAGGCGCAAAGTGCCACCGGCTCGGTCAAAAACCTAGGGACGCCGGCGGGCGTTGCCATCGGGTTGTCTGGAAAGCTATATGTGTCGGACCAGACGCCCGACCATCACGCCATTCTGACGGGCTTGATGCATGCGAATGCCTTTGATCAGACGCTCGGCTCGCGTATCGAAGGACCGTTGACCGGACTGAACAACCCCGTGCACATTGCGGTCGATACACAGGAAAGAATCTATGTCGTAAATCGGGGCTCGCTGAATTCGAATTTGCAAGACGCAAGCGTTGCGGTGTTTTCAGCGGATGCATCAGGAGATGTGGCGCCGGTTCAATACATTCGCGGCCCCAACACCGGACTCATTGATCCGTACGGGATCGCGGTTGACGCGACCGGCAGAATTTTCGTGACGACTGCCCGCGCGGTACGCGTGTTCGCGGCCGGCGCGAATGGCAATGTCTTTCCGGACCAGATTCTGGAGCATGCCGATTTCAGCAACCTGATCGGCGTGGCGGTTCGCTGACGCGGCTGCGCAACCCACTGCGCAATTAGTTTGTCGAGCTTGACCGGCAGCGCCTGCGGGCTGGTTTTGCGCAGTGTCCCGCACTGAGCGACATCGCTTACTGCAAGCTGAACGCCTCGTGCACTGCCGACTGTACGGAGCCGCCCAGCACCGCGCCGCCGCCGGCGACGTAAATCCAATCGCCGATAGACGTCGCACCGACGGCGTGCCGCGGCGTCAGCATCGGCGCGTGCTGCTGCCAGGTGTCGCTCGCCGGGTCGTAGCTTTCCATCTGACCAAAGACCTTGGCCTGACGCGGAACGCCGCCGACAAGGAAGCCGCCTTCGCCGCCCATTGCCCAATAGCGGCCGCGATACACGACGAGCCCGTGGCCCGAGCGCTCGGTTGGCAACGGTGCGCGCAGTTCCCACGTGTCTTGCTGCGGCAGATAAACGTGATGCAGCGATGTGTTGTACTCGAACGTGTTGAAGCGGCCGCCGATGACGTGAATGCGGCCTGCATCAGCGATGCAGCCAACGTGGTCACGCGCGCCGGGCAACGCCTTGCGCGTGCTCCAGCGGTCTACCTTCGGGTCATACACCTCGTGCCAGCCGACACTCGCGCGCTCGGCGGCGGGTTCGGACGCGCCACCGATCAGATGAATGCGCCCCTCGAGCACGACGGCGGCCGCCGCTCCACGCGGCCGCGGCAGCGGTGCGATTGCGATCCAACGGTCGGCTGCGATCTCGTACGCGTAAGCGTTGGTGTCGGAGCGCCGGTTCTGCTCGACGAATCCACCGAACGCGTAAACGCGCGTCTCGTCAGCGGCAACGGCGACATGATTGGCGCCGCGCGGCAGCGGCGCGCCGAGCAGCCAGCGGTCTGCAGCGGGGTCGTAGATGTGGTGGTACGCGCGATTGACTGCGCCTTCGCCGTAACCGCCAACGATATGCATGCGGCCCCGCGTCGCGGTCGCCCACGCCATCTCGCTGCGCGGTATCGGCAGCGGTGCGCGCGCGACCCAGCGGCCCGGCGGACCTTTTGGGGCAGCGCTCGCGGTAACGCGCTGCGCCTCTTGCTCGCCTGTCAGGTGGTGTGGAGTGCCGTCGCGCAGGTTGGCGTAAGGCTGGGGTGACGACGGCGCAACCGGCAGGTGACCGGAACTATGGCTTGTGTGTGGTGTATGAGGGGCACAGGCGCTTAACGTCAGGCCGGCAGTGCCGAGAAAGAGGCGTCGGTTCATGGAGGTCGTCGCTTCGAACGAGGTAGCGAGTTTAGACGTCGAGATTGATCTCTTAGCTCAGTCCTGTCACCGGATTCAAGCGTCCGCTGGGTCTGGACATTCTTCATGTGCCGTTCAAGGGCTCGGGCGCGTCGACTCCTGCTTTTCTGGCTGGCCACGTGGACATGTTGATGACTGCCTTTGCCGCTGTCGGGCCGCACGTAGCGGCAGGCAAATGTGAAGTCCTTGCCGTTTCCTCTGCAACCCGTTCACCCGCAGCACCGGATGTGCCGTCGATTTCAGAATTCATTCCGGGCTATGACTTCACTGCGGAGATCGGCTTGCTCGCTCCCGTTTCATGACCCGTGGCCGAGTGAGGACGCGGTCGCGGTCGCACTCGAACCGTTTCAGATCATCGCGCTGATGCGTGAACGCACGCCATTTCCGGCATCGCTGATTGCGCGCCTTCCCAACCTGAGGATGATCGCGCTCACAGGGACGCGTACCAACACGCTGGACATCGCTGCGTGTACTCAGCGCGGCATCCCGATCTCGCACACCTCAGGAAATCCTTCGACGGCGGCGGCCGAGCTCAATTTCGCGCTGATCCTCGCCTGCGCCCGCGCGCTGCCACAAGCTTTCAACAACATGGCCGCGGGGCGGTGGGAGGAAGAAGTTCCGATGGGAATACCGCTGGCAGGCAAGCGCCTCGGTGTGCTGGGGCTCGGCCATCTCGGAAAAGCAGTGGCCCAAATGGGATTGGGCTTCAGGATGAACGTTGTCGCGTGGAGTCAGAACCTCACCGCCGAAGCCGCTGCATCGCACGGTTGCAAGCTGGTGAGCAAAGCAGAGCTCCTCGCAACTTCGGATGTCGTCAGCGTGAATCTCGTTCTGTCAGACCGGACGCGCGGCATCGTCGGGCGCGAAGAACTGTCTTCAATGAAGCAGGGCGCGATCCTGGTCAATGCAGCGCGTGCGGGTCTGGTGGACCAGGCGGCGTTGATGGATGCACTTCAGTCACGGCGAATAACAGCAGGCCTGGACGTCTTCGATCAGGAACCGCTTGCAGCAAATCACGCGCTGCGCAAGATGCCGAACGCTGTTATGACGCCGCATCTCGGCTACGTGGTCGACGAGGTGTTCCGGTACTACTACAGAGACATCATCGAGGACATCGAAGCCTATCTCGCAGGCAAGCCGATACGAGTGCTGAATCCCGACGTCTTGCGTTGATGCTCCCGGGGTAGAGCCACCCGCCTTATGCACGGCGTCTGTTTGCGCTGGCGCGTAACGGCAATCGCGTGCCTGTGCCGCGCTGCAGATCCGCCACGATGTCCAGAAAGGCCTTGACCAGCCGTGCCCCGCGTCGCTCCTCGAGGCAGACGACGTGCGCGTGGGTGTACATGTCGGCGTCGCGTACGCGCAGCATGCAGAGCGCGGCGTCGGGGATGTATTCGATCTCGGAGACCGCGCCGATCCCAACGCCCTTGATCACCGCCTCGCGGATGGCTTCGCGGCTGCCGATCTCCATCAGTACGCGCGGAGCGACTCCGGCTTGCTCCAGTGCTTCCTCGAGCGCCTTGCGGGTGGTCGAGCCCACCTCGCGCAGGATCATCGCCTCGCCTTCGAGATCTTGAATGCGGATCGACTTGCGTCCGGCAAAGCGATGCGAGCGATGCACGAAGATCATCACCGGATGCCGGCGGTAAGGCACGAAGTGAAAGCGCGGATCGTCGGTGAACTGGGCGAGCACCGCGACGTCGGTCTGGTAGCTCACCAGCGTCTCCAGCACGGCTTCGGAATTTCCGACGCGCACTGACACCTGCATCCCGGGGTAGCGCCGGTTGAATTCGGCCAGCATCTCGGTCACGTGGAACGGGCCGACCGCGCCCACGCGCAGGTGCCCCGACTTGAGCTGCCCCGAGTCATTCAGCATGTGCACGGTCTCGCTCTCCAGCGCGAAGATCTTCTGCGTCATCGCGTACAGCTGCTCGCCGAGCGGCGTGAGTGTCACTTTGTGACCGCGCCGGTAGAACAGCTCGATGCCGTAGGTCTGCTCCAGAAAGCGCACCTGCGTGGTGACGGTGGGCTGGCTGATGTGCAGAAGTTTCGCCCCGCCGGTGAACCCGCCGGCGCGCGCCACTGCGTGGAACGAGCGCAGCTGCGTCAGTCTCATTCGTCCAATCTCCATATAGCTTTTTTCAATAGACTATCCGAAGAAAAAGAATTTGATGAATATTCGCGCGAGACTGCACCCTGCCCGCTCAACGCCACAAGAGCCGGGAAGGGTTCGTGGCACACCGCTACCACAATCCCGTCGCCATTCATCTCGGCGCCGGATCGCTCGAGGAATTGCCGGCGATCCTCGCGCGGCGGCGCACCGTTCTCGTCATCTTTCCTGAGGCGCGCGCGTCTCGGCCTGGTCGACCGGCTCGAACGCATCGTCGGCGCTGCGTTGCTCGGTGTCGAGGAGCGCATCGACCCCAATCCCGACGTTAGCGGGCTCGCGCCGATGTACGAGCGGTTCTGGCGCGAACACGCCGACGTGCGAAATGATCGTCGCGGTCGGCGGCGGAAGCGCGATCGATACCGCGAAGGCGCTGATGGTGGGCACCGCCAGCGGGCGCTTCGATGAACTGCTGGCGCTGCTTGCGACCGGCAAGCCCTTCGTGCCGCACCGGGTCACGAGCGCTGATCGCCGTGCCGACGACGGCGGGCACCGGCAGCGAAGTTACGCCTTGGGCAACGATCTGGGAGCGCGCGGCAGGCAAGAAGCACTCGCTGCATCTGCCGCAGACCTGGCCCGAAGCCGCGGTCATCGACCCGCAACTGATGCTGACGCTGCCGCGAACGGTGACGGTGCAAAGCGCACTCGATGCGCTGTCGCACGCGCTCGAGTCGATCTGGAACGTGAACGCCAACCCGATCTCGGACACCCTGCGCCATCGCCGCTGCGCAGGAGGTGATGGCGACGCTTCCACTGTTGCTCGATGCGCCGTCGGACCCGGAGCTTCGCGCGCGCATGGCGCTGGCGGCGCTGAAGGCTGGGCTTGCGTTTTCCAACACCAAGACGGCGCTCGCGCACTCGATCTCATACGAGATGACGCTGCGCCACGGGCTGCCGCACGGCATCGCCTGCTCGTTCACGCTGCCGATGGTGCTCGCGCGCGCGATCGGTGCGGACGCCGCGCGCGACGCGGTGCTGGCGCCAGCGTTTTCGACGGCGACCTGCGAGGGGCGCCCGCACGGCTGGCGCGCTTCCTCGAGAGCCGTCGGCGTGGCGACCGATTTCGGCGCGTACGGCGTTAGCGAGGACAGACTCGCAGCGCATGGTGGCCTCCGCGCTGGACGGCGTGCGCGGCACGCAATTTCATCGCAACGGAGAAGCATTGATGGATCGGCTCGACCGCATCACCAATACGATCGACCGCATCAGCATCTGGGCGGGGAAGACCGCTTCCTGGCTGATCGTGCCGATGTTCCTCGTGCTGTTCTACGAGGTGATGGTGCGCAAGTTCTGGCAGCCCACGATCTGGGCCAACGACATTGCCACGATGTGCTACGGCGCGCACTTCTTCCTCGCCGCCGCCTACACGCTGCATCTGCAGAAGCACATCCGCACTGACTTCCTGTCGCGCAACTGGTCCCTGAAGACGCAGGTACGCATGGACATCGCGCAGTACCTGCTGTTGTTCCTGCCCGGAATGCTGATGTTCACCTGGTTGAGCTGGGAGTTCGCCGCCGAGTCCTGGGACCTCAGGGAAGCCCTGATGACCACCTGGCGGCCGCCGGCGTACTGGTACAAGACGGTGATCCCGCTGAGCTCAGCGCTGTTGCTGGTGCAGGGCTTTGCCGAGGTGCTCAAGTGCATCAAGACGCTGCGCACCGGCGTCGACTACCGCCATCACGAGGCGCCGCATGAACTCGTGTGACGGCGCCGCGATGTGCAGCCGCGGAGCGCTCCGATGAGCCACGAAGTCCTCGGACTAGTGCTGCTCGGCGTTCTGTTCGTCGTCATCCTCGGCGGCTTCCCGATCTCCTTCACCCTGATCTTCCTGGGAATGTTGTTCGGCTATATCGGCCTGGGCAACCGCGTCTTCTACCTGATGACCTATCAGGTATTCGACACGATGATGGACACGGTGCTGGCTGCCGTCGCGCTGTTCACATTCATGGGGTATCTGCTGGAAAGCGCGGGTCTGATGACACGGCTTTTCCGCGCGGTGCAACTGCTGTTCGGGCGCGTGCACGGAGCGCTGTTCATCGCCACGATCTTCACGGCGACGTTGTTCGCTGCAGCGACCGGCATCGTCGGCGCAGCGGTGACGATCATTGCGCTGATGGCTGCGCCGGCAATGCTGCGCTCGAAGTACGACGTGCGGATGTCGGCCGGCACGATCTGCGCCGGTGGCACGCTCGGCATCCTGATTCCGCCGAGCGTGATGCTGGTGGTGATGGGGCCCGGTGTTGAGCGTGTCGGTGGCGCGCTTGTACGCCGGCGCGCTGCTGCCCGGACTGCTGCTGGCGTTCATGTACGTCAGCTACACGATGGTCCGCGTCTGGATGAATCCGAAACTCGGCCCGCCGCTGCCGGCGGAAGAGCGCGATGTCCCGTTCGGGCGCGTGATGCGCGAATTTTTAGTCGGCCTGATCCCGCCGCTGGCGCTGATCATTACCACGCTGGGCTCGATCGTTACCGGCTGGGCTACGCCCACCGAAGGCGCGGCGCTCGGCTGCGTCGGCGCGCTGCTGGTCAGCGCGGCGCACCGCAAGTTGAACTGGCCGATTTTCAAGGACTCGGTGTTCCGCACCGCGCAAACCACCAGCATGGTGATGATCCTGCTGATGGCGTCGACCTTTCTCGGCTCGGTGTTTTCCGCGCTTGGCACGCCCGCCTACATCGCCAATGCGCTGGTGGCCTGGAACGTGCCGCCGGAACTGCTGATCCTGGCGATCCTGGGGCTGTGCTTCATCCTCGGCTGGCCGCTCGAGTGGGTGCCGATCGTCGTCATCATCGTGCCGATCTTCCTGCCGCTGCTGGAGGCATTGAAGGTCGACATGGTGTGGTTTTCGATACTGCTCGCGGTGACGCTGCAAACGTGCTGGCTATCGCCGCCTGTGGCCTTGTCGGCCTATTACCTAAAGGGGATCATTCCCCGCTGGGATCTGGCTGACATCTACAAGGGGATGTTGCCGTTCATGGCGCTGCAATGGATCGCCGTGATCATCCTGTACTTCTTTCCGCAAATCGTCTTGACGCTGCCGAACCATATATTCGGCACGAGATAGGCGTTGTGAACCACTACGAGGAGGCAAGACATGAAACGCAGAAATTTCCTGAAGACAGCCGGCGCGGGGATCGCGGCCGGCGCGGCCGCCACGCCCGCGGTGTCACTTGCGCAAGGCACGCCCATCCGCTGGAAACTGCAAAGTGCCAATCCGTCGGGCACGCCGCACATGACGCTGCTGAATCGCTTCGCGTCGAACGTCGACAAGATGTCCAACGGGCGGCTGAAGATCGAGGTGCTGACCAGCGGCGCGATCGTCAAGCCGAACGAGATCCTCGATGCGGTGAGCAAGGGCGTCGTCGAGTCAGGTCAGTGGTGGACGCACTACGCCACCGGCAAGCATCCGGCCGGAGGATCTGTTCAGTGCGCCGCTGGGCGGCTCCGGCAGCGGCCTCGACCAGATGGGCCAACTTGCCTGGTACATGCGCGGCGGCGGGCGCGATCTCTACGTCGAGTACTACAGAAGATGCTGAAGGCCGACGTGATGCCGTTCCTCTACGCGCCCGACGGCCCCGAGGCTTTTGGCTGGTTCAAGAAACCGATCACGTCGGTCGCGGAGTTCACCAAGCTGCGCTTCCGCATTTCGTCGGGCCTGCCCAGCGATGTGCTGAAGGATATGGGCGGCGTGCCGATGAACCTGGCAGGCGCCGAACTGATCCCCGCCGCCGAGCGCGGATTGATCGACGGTGTCGAGTGGATCAACCCGGCCAACGACATCAAAGTGGGACTGCAGGACGTCTTCAAGTTCTACTCGATCCAGGGGCTGCACCAGGCGATCGATATCGCCGACGTGGTGATCAACGGCGCCAAGTGGCAGCGCGCTGTCGCCCGACCTGCAGGCGATTGTCGAGGTCGCCCTGACGGCGTCGTTGTTCGATGCGATCCTGTACTTCATCCACGAAAATGCGAGTGGCGCTCAACGAGATCAAGGCCAAGGGCGTGACGGTGTTCGATGCACCGGCCGACTATGCGCCGGCGTGGATCAAGTCGGCCAAGAAGGTCTTGGCCGCGCTCGAGGAGAAAGACCCATTCTTCAAGAAGGTGCTCGACTCCCAGCGCGCCTTCGCGAAAGTCGTGGTCCCCTACACGAAGGAAACGTCCAAGCTCTCCACGCTGATCGCCGGCGCGGCCGCACCCTAGAGCGGACGCGCAAGGTGGGGCGAGGGGAACGAAGGTTTCCCCTCAACCGAAACTCCCGTTCGGGTTCGACAATCTCAGGAACCCGGCGCGGCTAAATCAATGTCGCTGGCCGCGCAGCCGCTCCCGTGAACTCGGGCCCCATTACGTCCTTCGCCGAGTACCCGCGATTGACGTCCAGTCCGGTGATGCGCCAGTCGTGTACCGGCAGCGGGAGGGGATGAACCAGCCGCTCGTAGGAGCGCATTGGCCACAGCACACCGAAGCGGCGCGCGTGCTCGAACGTGTCAACCTCGGCGACCGCGCCGCGCGTGCCCGCAAAACCTTCGAGCGTGAAGCGCATGCGGCGCGTGATGTTGTCGACCCGATCGATGCAAAGAGCGAGGCGGTCGGTGGGAGCCTTGCCCAGGCCCGGCGAGAGCCACACATTGACCACGTCGCACACACGATCGTCCACGCGCTCGGTGCCGGCGAGCTGCATCGGCAGATCTCGATTGGCCAGCCAGAGCGGTCCCAACAGGAACAAGGCGTAGCCATCGGCCACTAGCGCGGCGGTGTCCAGCGCGGCCGGGTCGCTGCTGAGGACACCGTTGAACCACACTGCAACTTCACCCATCGCGTTGGGTGCCTTGCGGCCTCGACTCCACGAAACTTTCTTGCGGCCGAGTGGGCCGGTGTAGGCCTGTGCCACCACGCCCGCGTTTGGCATCAGGCGCTCTTCGGAGCTGCCGCGAAATCCTGCGTCGACCAGCTCCGGTTGAATGCGGTTGATCAGCGGGCGCCACTCGCCGCTATAGCTGACATTGATATCGGTCAGTGTGCGATAGGCAGCCAGACCATGCGCTTCGGCGCTTTCCTGCAGTCGCTTTGCTGCCGCGGCGTCGCCCGGCGGTCGTGCAAGAAGCGGCAGCGGTGTGCCACATCCGGCGAACAAAGGCAGGACAGCGAGTCCCAGTGCAGCGCGGCGGGTCAGGCGCAGCTGCTGCGGCCACCAGTCGCGGTTGGTGGTGCCGCCGCCGGCGGTCTGATGAAAGGGACACTTGGCTTCGGTGGTGAGCGCGGAATTGTTCATTGACTTGATAGATAGGTAACTTGCAGGCGATGAGTTTCTGCTATCACTGGTCGCAAAGCCAGTCGGCTTTATCAATCGCAGAGATAGGAAAAGCTGGAAGGCTCCCGAGCGCCATCAACGTTCGACGGCGGCTACGGCAACTCGAACCTATACATGTCCAACCCCGTGCCCTTTCCAGCGAGCAACGCGGCAGGCTTGTTCTTCAGATGTCGGTCGAGAAACTCGATTCCGTAGCGATCGATCAGGTAAGCGTTGGGTTTTGCTTTCAGACACGCGACCACGCTCGGCTGACCTGAGCACAGAAGGTTGGCCCACTCGAGATGCGTGCCGCCCTTGAGCTTCACGAAATACTTCGGCGCCGCGGTCATTGCATACGCGCCCTGCGCGCCTTCGAGGCTGGTCGTGATGCCCCAGTCGAACTGCGCACCCTGATACATCACCGGCACATCGAGCCGCGCGAGCGTTCCGCGCGAGATAAAAGGCAGCAGATACGGCGAAAGGGCGAGCACTGCTTTGACGTCTGCGTGCTTCCATGATGGCCAGCCGCCGGCCATGCCGATCGCCGTATAGCCGCCGAGCGAATGACCGATCACGCCGATGCGCTGCGCATCCACCGCGGGGCCGAGCTGCGGATCGTTGGCCACCAGATCGATGACTGCGCGCAAGTCGAGCAGGCGATCTCGGTGGCTGCGCTCGCTCCAGCGATCCGGTTCGAGGAACGATTGATCGGTGCGCATGTTGCCGAAGTTGTGCTCGTCGCTGCCGATGGCACAGACGGCATCCTTGTGGTCGGGTGCGGCGACTACATAGCCGTGGCGCGCCAGCTCTTCGGTGAGAAACAGCGTCTGCAGCGCGCAGCCGCCGAGCCCGTGCGAGAAAAGCACGAGCGGCACGCGCGGGCATGCGGAGGGCAGCGCATCCTTCGCAACGCTGCCCATGAAGCCACCGGTCGAGCGCGAGTACGCCATCGGCTGCTCGCCGGCCGCCGCCGGATACCAGAGCGCCACTTTGCGTCCACTTTCCATTGCGAGGACGCGGTAACCGGCTGCCTGGCGGGCGGAGCAGTCATCGGCGGCGAGCACGCTCGAACTCCACAGCCAGCACAGCAGCGCCACGATGCGTATTAGATTCGGCATCTTTGTTATCAACTCATCAGGTGCTTATGAAGATACAGGGCGCGTGCCACTGCGGTGACATCTCGTACGAGGCAGTTATCGATCCCGCGCGCGTGTCGATTTGTCATTGCACCGATTGCCAGGCGCTCACCGGCTCGGCGTATCGCGTTACGGTGCCGACGCTCATCAAGGACTTCGAGTTGCGCAGCGGCTCGCCGAAGATCTACATCAAGACAGGCGGCAGCGGAGCAAAGCGGGCGCAGGCGTTCTGCGAACGCTGCGGATCGCCGCTCTACGCGCACCCGGTCGACCACCCGACCACGTACGGGCTGAGAGTCGGATGCATCGCTCAACGACGCGAGCTTGTTCCGACGCTGCAGATCTGGTGCGGCTCGGCGTTGAGCTGGACGGGCGATATCGAAGGTATTCCGAAGCGGTCGCGAGAATAGTCCGGAGGGCTTGCGCCGCGTTCTCAAAGTGGCTACATTTGTCGCCGAAATGAGAACAGCGTCGCTGGCTACTCAACTCTTCGGTGCGTCACGCACTGCCATTCTCAGCACACTGCTGCTAAGGCCGGAAGTCGCGTTGCACGTGCGAGAGCTCGCGCGGGTAACCGGTATTTCGCCAGGCACCCTTCACCGCGAGCTACGAGCGCTCGCAGAGCTCGGTTTATTGGCTCGTCGCGAGACGGGGCGGCAAGTGTTCTACTCAGCGAACCGGGATGCAGCAATTTTCAAGGATTTGGCCAATTTGTTGCGCAAGACGGCCGGGGTCGGCGACGTCCTCAAAGCTGCGCTGGCTCCGTTGGTTGATCAAATCCGAGTCGCCTTCGTGTACGGATCAACGGCATCAGGCAAGGCGCAGGCGCATAGCGATGTCGACTTGTTGTTGCTCGGCTCGGCGACTTTTGCCAACGTTGTGAAAGCGTTGCATCCGGCCCAGGCAGCGATCGGTCGCGAGATCAATCCGACCGTGATGTCTGGCGCGGAATTCAATCGCAGGCGACGCGAAAGGGACGGATTCGCGATGTCCGTTTCTAGAGACCCGAAAATCTGGTTAGTGGGAGACGATGATGACTTTGCAGAACTTGGCAAAGATCGGTCAATTAAACGCGCATAAGCCAACCGCCGAAGAGGTGGCGCGGCTGTTGACCGCGGTCCGGCGCAACCTCGCTGACGCGGAAGTGAAGGGCATCAGTAATGAGACCCGCTTTGATTGCGGGTACAAGGCAATCATGCAATGCGCGTTGGTTGCGATGATGGCGAACGGCTATCGTCCATCTACCAGCGCGCCTGGTCATCACCAAACGATGTTGCAGTCACTACCGCTGACGCTCGGAGTGAGCAATGACGCTTGGATTGTGCTTGATGCGCTTAGAAAAAAGCGCAATCAGAACGATTACACGGGAATGCCGTTGGCGTCAGCAGAAGCGCAGGAAGCGATCGGGCGGGCGAAAGAATTGTTGACCAGCTTGCAGTCATACCTGCGCTCGCACCACCCTCCGCTGGTGAAGTAAAGGATGCGCGGCCCTCGGGCGGAACTCGATACTGAACCGATAGGCTTTACGCTGGCAATTCGACGTTTCCAAAAGCCACTTCCGGACTTGCCGGCTTACGAGCTGGTTTTTGACAATTTGAACCGCTCGCGGCACCGTAGTCTCGTGCAATGCAAGACAACTCCGCGAGGTTCCGGGCCATACAGATACGCGCTGCCGCGCTGACGGCCAACGCGTCGGGACGCGCCGCCGCGGACATGCTGATCGAGCTCGATGCCCTGCAGCGCGAGCTCAAGTCGGCCGGTTCGGCGCGCACCGACGTCTACGTCGCGGCGGTGTTCGCGGTGGTCGCGGGATTCAACGCACTCGGGCGCGCGCAAAAGATGGCACCGTTGCTCGAGCGTGCGATCGACATTTGCCGCGACCTTCCGGACCGCCGCCTGCTGCGACGCGCGCTCTCGCTGCATGGGTATTTCACGGGCGACATCATCAACGCGCCTGCGGCACTCGGAAGTCTGCAGGAAGCCGTCGAGCTGGCGCGCGAGATGGAAGACCCGGTGGCCGAGGTATCGACGGTGGTCAACCTGGGTGTCGTGCTCACCAATATCGGATGGGATGACAACGCACAACGAGCCTTCCAGCTCGCGTGGGATGTGTACGAGCGTTGGCCGGAGGCGTTCGAGGGGACCGATGCCAACGGAGCGCCAGCAGCGCTGATGGCAGCCGCCGCCGCTGCCAACACGGCGGCGATTTCTTCACAACTGAACGATGTGGAGCGCGGGCTGGAATTCAGCGCACGCGCGCGAGCGCTGGCGCAAAGCCAAGGGGCCAACGCGCAACACCGTACGGTTCAACTGCATTACGACAATATTCATTGCATCCTGCTGGCCAAGGCCGGGAGACTGAAGGAGGCAAAGGCCGTCGCCGAGTCGATGTTTGCGACGGCCAAAGGTTCAGACAACGTGCGTTGGGAATATCTCGCTTTGCAGGCTGCGGGAATGGTGGAGGTGCGTAACGGCAAGGTCGATCAAGGGCTGGAGCTGCTGAGAAAGTCGCATCGGCGTGCGGCTTCAATCTCCACCGGGATGGAAGTACCGGCGCATCTGATGCTGGCCGATGCTTACCGCTACGTGGGCAAGTCGGAAGACGCGCTGCAGGTGATGCGCGACGTGTCGGCGCTGCTCAAGAAGATGCAGCGGCTGCACTTCGACCGCGCTGACCCGCAGGCGAGTGAACCGGATGACCGCGAATGGGAAAACACACGGCCGCTGGGGTGGGAAGACAGCATCACGATTGACAGCAAGCTGGTCGCTCTCGAAAATCTTGCCGCTGCGGCTGAAGCGAAACAGGAGCCGAGCGGCGAGCACACGATCCGCGTCGGCGCGCTGGCGCGGCTGGTCGCCGAGAGGCTTCCGTGGGCCGTCGCTCTGATGACCACGATCGAACGCGCCGGCCGCCTGCACGATGTGGGCAAGGGCTCTGTTCCGGAAACCCTGCTGCGCCAACGCGGCCCGCTGACGTGGCAGGAAAAGGAATTTCTGCACTCACACGCGAAGTTTGGCGAGGAGCTGATTCGCGAGCAGCTCGGTACCGAGCGCTGCACCACTTACGCCAACGTGGCGCGCTCACATCATGAACGGTTCGACGGCAACGGCACTCCCGACGCGCTGACCGGGCAGGAAATCCCGCTGGAAGCGCGCATCGTGCATGCGGCCGACGCCTACGACTCGCTGACACACGATCGGCCGTGGAGAAAGGCGCTGCCGCACGACGAGGTGCGCATTTACTTGTGCACTGAGAAGAGTGCGCAGTTTGACCCGGCGGTCGTCGATGCGCTGCTGCACGTCGTCAAAGACCTGCGCGGCACCGGCCGGAGCCTGGACGATCAACTCGTTGAAAAAGCGGAGCCTTCGGAGTTTGTAAAGGCGCGGCGAGCGTTGGGGAAATTGCTTTTGAATTGAGCGAGCGCGACGACTTCAGCAGCGATTGCGGCTCGTTCCGTCGCAAGCGCCACATACAATCGAGGCACTACGCTTGATGACGCTGACCTACATCCTCGTCGACTTCGAGAACGTCCAACCGCAAGTGGCCGATCTCGGCCTGCTGCGCGGTGACGACTTTCGCGTGCGCATCTTTCACGGCGTGCACCAGAACAAGTTCGACGTCGGCATGTACAAGGCGCTGCAGCCTCTCGGCGACAAGATGGAGTTGGTGCAAAGTGATCGTCAGGGCCCGGATGTGCTCGACTTTCACATCTCGTTCTACCTGGGCCGGCTGCTGCAGCAAAACTTGGAGCTGCAAAGACCGGCCGCGCAAGCGGCGCGCTTCTTCGTGATTTCGAAGGATCGGGGATTCGATTCCCTGATCGTGCACATTCGCTCGCTGGGGTTCGAGGCGCACCGCGTGGCAACGATTCGCGCAGCGCTCAGCACGACCGCAACGTCGAGTCCTTCACCGGCGCGGCCCGCTGCAGTAAAGAAGGCTGCGGCGAAGAAAAATCCGGCAGTGAAGAAGGCGACTCCTGCCAGGACGACAATCAAAACGGCGGTATCCCGCCGAGTGCCGACAGTGAAGGCAGTCGAGAGTCCGAAGCAGATTGTGATTGCCAGCCTGCAGCGGATGGGCAAGAAGCTGCCCGGCAAACGCAAGGGGCTGGAACATCACATCGAGAGCCATCTCGGCCGCAAGGTCGGCCTGGATGCCGTGCGCGCTCTAATCGAAGAGATCGAGCGCGACGGCTCGCTGCGGATCGTCGACAACCGGGTCGACTACACACTGCCGAAGGGCAAGTAACCGACGCACGTGACCCAAGGCGCCAATTCCTCCGTGAAGAACTCGCCAGCGGGGCACAATGCACGCGGCAAATCATGCTCGTGAAGGGGTGTCGGATGGTTCGAGTGATCGTAGTTCTCGTCTCGCTCACACTCGCGTGCTACCCAGCGCAGGCGGCCGGCCCTGCCGTTCTGATCGCCAAAGAGATCGTCAAGCAGATCATTTTCGACTTCGTGCAAGCACGCATCGAAGACACGATCCGCGCTTCGTTCGGTCCCTGCAAGGCTGACTTAGCCGAAGACGCTGTCAAGCAAAGTCGAACGCTCACTGGGCTGCTTCGAGGCGGAGGTGGCGGCGGCATGCCCAACATCGGCGCGCTGGGCAGCGCCGGAAACCTCGGCAGCTTGAGCAGCCTGGGAGCCGCGGGCGGTCAGCTCCGCACGGTTCGGAACCTGCAGAACGTTCAATCGACCGCGGATTCAGTCGCCGGCGCTGCCAATCTGGTCGGAGCGGCTGGTGGGGGTGATGCCGCGCTAGCCGTTGGCCAAGTCGCCGGCGCAGTGTCGGGCGCCGCAGGTACGGCCGCCGGAATGTCCAGCAGCGCGGCAAGCATTACGGGTGCCGCAGGAGCGGCCGGTGCGCTCGGCGCCGTGCCAGGCATGGGGGGAATGGGCGGGATGGGCGCGTTAGGGGGTCAAGTCATCGGTGGCGCCGATGCGATGGCTGCCATGTCGCAGATGATGCCGTCGGCCGCAGGCGTCCCTGGTATGGGCGGCGCGGACATGCAGCAGGCGATGGCGATGATGCAGCAGATGATGAACGCCAAGCCGCTCGATGCTGCTGAGATCAATGAACTGGCAGTGATTCTGGAAAGCTTCGGCAAGATCTCCGAAGCAATTCAGCCGGGAAGCGCGTGCAGCGCGGACGATTATCGGCGGCAGTTCATGCGAGTCACCGCGATGAGTGCGCAGCCGGGGCTTGGCCCGCAGGCCGGCGCGATGATGGGCGGCGTTTTGCGGATGATGTACACAAGTTTCAAGGAGATGCAGCGCACGACGGCCGAGGCCGAACAGGTGTTCCTGCAAATGAACGCGGAGGATCGCGCCGAGTACGTGCAGACAACAGTTGCCGAGATGAAGGATCAACCGCCCGAGGGACGCCGCGCATTTCTAGCGATGATCGATGCCGGCATGCTTGGCATGCCCGCCGATATGAGAGCGGCGTTCCGCCAACAACTTGCAAGCTGACGACGCGTATTGCGTCATCGCAACACCAGCGCGCTGATGCCATCGACTGAAAACACGCGCCTGGCGGCCAACTTAGTGCGTGGCGGCCGGCGATCTTATTTTTATCTGGCGCTGCCGCTGCTGATGGTTGCCATGGTCCTGATCGGCTTCTGGCCACAGTATTACGGGCGGCTGCTGGCTGGTTTATCGCTCGACCGGGGACCTAGCCATTTTCTGGTCCACGTTCACTCGTCGATGTTTATCGGATGGCTGTTCATCCTATTTGTGCAGGCGATGCTGGTGCGCGCCGGTCGCATCGATCTGCATCGCCGCGTCGGACCGCTGTTCGCCGTTTACGGATACGGGGCGGCAGCGATCGGCGTAGTGGCCGGTTTGCAACTGGCCGCGTGGCGGGTCACGCGCGGCGGAGCGCTCGATGATGCCGCTGTCTTCGTAGCGGCGCCGCTGCTCGACATGATGATGTTTGCCGGGTTTCTGACCGCCGCGATCGTCTATCGGCGCCGCGCCGAAGTCCACAAAGCGTTGATGATTTTCGCGGCGTACAGCTTTGCGTTCATTGGCCTGGTTCGCTATCTCGCTCGAATTCCGGGCGCGCTTGAAAATATCGCGCTTGGCACTTTGCTTCTGGTGGCACCGATTCTCGCTTGCATCGGCTGGCAGTACGCGACCCGGCACCGAGTGCACGCCGTATGGTTCGTCGGGCTCGCAGCCTTCACGATCCGCTTGCTCGTCGAATGGTTGGCTACTTTGCCACCGTGGCTACCCGTCGGCCGTGCGCTGATTCGGCCGTTTATCTGATTAAGTAGCCAGGCGCGCCGAGGCCTACTGAATAACGCCGCAAGCCGCGCGGCCGCCAGCGTTGCCGGTCGGGTCAGTCTTGAGATCGTCCTGCTGCATATGAATGATCACAGCCCGCCCGATGATGCCGTCCGGCTTGTCCTTGCTGACCGAGATTCCATCGATGGTGACGTCGATCGTGGCTGAACCACGCTCATTGACGACCAGATTGCCCGTATCGCCGGCATGCCGCACAGCATCCGTCGGCGCGCCGTGCTTGTGGCCGCGGGGATTGAAGTGACCGCCGGCGCTTTCCGCCTTCGGATCGCTGCAATCGCCTTTCTCATGGATGTGCCAACCCTTGAGCCCCGCCGTATGGCCGCTCACCACGCCCTGAATGCGAACGCGCTCGCCCACCTGAGTGAAGGTCACATTGCCGCTCACGTTCGAGCCACTTCTCGGCTCGAGTTTCGCCGTGGCGGTCGGTCCGGCTGCCATTCCGGCACATGCCGCAAGCATTACCGTGCCGGCTGCGATTCCCAATCCTGCTTTCATCGTTGGATCCTCTGTTGCGAGTCGATCGGAGCAACAGCGCGGGTTCCCGATTGCGCCGAAGCTTTAGGTAGCATGCAAGCGCAGTTCCCGCTGGCGCAGAATGGCCGCGGAGCCCGCGCGCACGGGATATTCCGAAGCGCCGTCCTCATGAGTACCAGCCATGGCAATGAAGAGAGTCGCTAAGAAGAAAGCCGTAAGTGCGGACAGCGGCAGCGCGTCCGTGATTCGAAGTTTGTTTCGCACGTTCGCGATGCTTGTCGAACAAGCCGCGGAGGGCAAGCCGCAGCTGCGCGGGTTGCGCGTCGCCCATGACCCAAAGGCCGATCGTTTCGTCGCCGTGCATCTTGGCGCGCGAGTTGAATTCTTGTTGAAAACGGACAGCGCCACGCTGCCGCCGCACGCTGAGGTTGAATGCAGACCGGTAAATGCTCTGGGAGCCTCCGCCGAAACGACCATCGCGCGCTTTCGCTTCAACGAAGCCGGCATGGTTACCGAGTCGAGCGTTCCCGAGTTGGTCGATGTGCGGCTCGATCAGAAGGCCGGCGCCTGGAGCATCGTGGCCGCCGTGATGTGGGATGCCATGCAGGCGCAGCCGTAGCCGAAGCGCGCCGGGCTGGAAGGCTCAATGACTGACGCCGAGGCGCCGCACCCGTTACGCCCGTTCCTGAAGAACTGGATGTGGGAGCACGGCCACATCGGTACGCGCTATCTCGATTGCATCGATGGCGAGGTCAAGTTCGACGAAGGCAAGAAAGCACATTTTGCGGACGGGAAGATCTTTTATGTGTCGCTGCGGAGTGACGCCGACGAGGAAGCGCATCGCGCTGGCCCCGCAGTTCACGAGGAGAAGCTGGCGCGATTCCTGCGCGCGGCTCAGTCAGGCAAGCCGGAAGAAGCCGGCCCGGCGGCCGACGTTCAACGCGCGGCGCAAGACTCCGTAGAGCTCGGCTACGTCTGCGCCTATCAGCAAGACGCTCAACGTGCACTGGCGCGCTACGCGCTGGAGCCTATGTTCGAGGACGAGATTCGCGCTGCAGTCATCAAAGACATTAGAACTGCGTACATGGGCCTGCGCGAGCAGCTTGCGTTGTATGACTTCACTGTGTTTCACGGACTGCCCACCCCGCTGCTGATCAGCGAGGCGCCCTTCATCGACTGGCGCGTGCGCGCTCGGCCTGCGCAGCCGTTCGTGTCGCTGCCGCTGGGGCCTTATTGCCTGCTCGTCGGGACGCCGTCGGGCAAGAAGGCCCGCGCCGGCCCCGTGCGCTGGAAAGAGGCCGGCGCGATGGGCCCGTTCAAGGACCACAACCGCCATATGGTTGAGAGCGCCCGCCTGTGGCTGGTGGCAACCAGTGACGACCAACTGGTCGCGGTACAAGACCGCTTCAAGCCGGCCGCGGCGGACGAACCGGAAGCCGCGAAGCCTTGAAGCAAGCCCAGCCGTAGATGGGACGTCTATGGAAGACATTGTCTTGCACGCTTCGTGCGAGAAGTTTGGATGCGCGATCACTGTCTGGACACGATGAACTGCGCGCTGTGCAGGGACAAGAAGTTCTTGTGCGAGACCTGCAGCCAGTTGACACCGTGGCCGTGCCCGCTCGAGCACGATTGCTACATGCCGTGTCCGCAGTGCAATGCCGAGGGCGTGCTGCCTGACGGCTACGAATAAATCAACGGCTAAACGACGCCATCGCCTCCGGCGCCGTCCAGCCGCCGCCAAGCGCCTTGAACAGATCGAGCGACGCGGTGAGCCGTGCCAGACGCGACTGTGCCAATTGATCCTGTGACGAAAACAAACTGCGCTGTGCGTCGAGCACTGCCAGGAGGTCGCCGACGCCTTCGCGATATCGAATCTCCGCCAGGCGCAACGAGCGCTGCGCCTGCTCCAGCGTTTGCTGCTGCGCGACTTCCAGCCGCGCATGGCTGTCGGCATTGCCGAGCGCGTCGTCGACTTCCTTCAGCGCGGTGCGCACCGTGCTGCCGTAAACCTCGACCAGCACGCGCCGCTGCGACTGCTGGATTCCCACCTGCGCGCGCCGCTCGCCGCCGTCGAAGATGGTCTGCGCCAGCGACAGGCCGATCGATAGCGCGTTGGTTGGATTGACCAGACTTAGCAGCGCTGCACTGGCAAGCCCGCCCGACGCCGACAAGGAAATACTCGGCAGCAGTGCGGCGCGCGCAGCGGCGACATTGGCGTCTGCAGCGGCCAGCTCTGCCTCGGCCGCTGCGAGGTCCGGACGACGCGTCAGCAGCGACGACGGCAGCCCGGCCGCCACCGTCGGGACCGCGAGCTGCTCGAAGTTTTCTTCAGCCGCGGCGAAACCCTGCGGCACGCGGCCGAGCAGCAGTGCCAGCGCTGAGGTGGTCTGGCGCTCGGCGAGCTCGAGCGGTATCAACGCAGCGCGCTGATTCAGCACGGTCGTGGTCTGCTGCGATACGTCGAGCGGAGTCGCAACGCCGTTGCGAAAACGCGCATCCACCACCTTTAGCACGCGCTCGGCGGTGGCGAGGTTGTCGCGCGCGATGTCGAGTCGAGCGCGCGTTGCGAGCAGCTGGAAGTAGGTCGCGGCGACACTGGTCGTCAAGGTCAGGCGCACGGTCTCGGCATCGAAGCGGGTGATGGCTACGACTTGCTGTTGCGCCTGGATGCCCGCGGCCAGGCGGCCCCATAGATCGATCTCGTAGCTCATCGCCACTGAAACGCTGGTGCCGCGCCGCGTGCTGGCGTCGCTGCCGGGACTGTCGGTGCGATTGAATGACTGGCCCACGCCGACGCCGACGTTCGGCAGCAGTGAGGCACCGGCCACACGCAGCGCGAGCTCGGCCTGCGTGATGCGCTCGGCCGCGATGCGCACATCGGCGCTGCTTATCAGCGCCTCTTCGATCAACGACGTGAGCTGCGGTGAGCCGAAGTCCCGCCACCAAGCCCTTGTCAATTCGCGCGCTTCCTCTGCGCTGCTGGGCGCCGAACCTTCGGTATAGCCAGCCGGCATGTCGATGCGCACCTGCGTTTTTGGCTCGGTCACAGCGCAACCTGCGAGCACCACCGCGAGCGCGGCGCATAGAGGCTTCCAGCGGGTGTTCATGGGTTCACTCCGATGCGAGCGCAACGACCGGGTCAAGCCGCGCAGCTTTGCTCGCCGGCAGCCAGCCGAAGATCAGCCCGGTGCCGAAGGCGCAGCCGAACGCGAGCAGCACCGGCGCTAATGAGAACTGCACCTGCGTTCCGAACGCATTGACCACGGCGGCCGTGCCAAGGCCGAGCACAACGCCGATCGCACCGCCGACCGCCGACACCACCAGCGCTTCGATCAGAAACTGCTGCAGGATGTTGCGCGTGCGTGCGCCGGTGGCCATGCGGATGCCGATCTCGCGCGTACGCTCGGTGACGCTGACCAGCATGATGTTCATTACGCCGATGCCACCGACCAAGAGCGAAATGGCCGCGATGGATCCGAGCAGGATCGTCAGCGTGTCCTGCGTTTCGGTGGCCGTGTCGATGATCGACGCCATGTTGCGTATCTGGAAATCGACGGTGCCGTGACGTTGCGTCAGCAGTGCGTCGACGGCGGTCTGAGTGCTGTCGATTTGGTCGACGTCTGCAACCGCCACCGTCACGTTGCGCAGAAATCGTTGGCCCGACAGCCGCAGCTGACTGGTCGCGTACGGCACGAGCACGACGTCGTCCTGGTCCTGCCCGCTCGGCGACGCGCCGCGCGGAGCCATCACGCCGATCACCTGGAACATCAGGTTGTTGACCAGCACGAACTGGCCGAGCGGCTCTTCGCCGTTCTGGAACAACGCCCTGGCGACGGTCTGCCCGAGCACCGCGACCGTGGCATAGTCGCGCTCGTCTTCGTCGCCGAAGAAAACGCCGCGCGCGACTTTCCATTGGCGCGCCAGCGGAAACTTGGCCGACGTGCCGGTCACGCTGCTTGAATAATCGGCACCGCCGAAGCGCAGCGTGGCGGTGCTGCTTTGTTCGGGAATCGCTGCCAGCACGTTGGGCACTTCGCTGTCGATGGCTTTCACGTCCGCCAGCACCAGCGTGGCGGTGTTCTGGAAGCCACGCTGATTCGGGGCACCGGGGCGCACCAGAAGCAGGTTCGAGCCCATTGCGCTGATGCGGTCAATGACGGCCTGCTTCGCGCCGTCGCCGATCGCCAGCATCGCAATCACCGATGCCACGCCAATGACGATGCCCAGCAGTGTCAGCACCGATCGAAATACGTTGGCACGCAGCGCTCGCAACGCGGTCTTCGTGGCTTCGGCCACATCCGCGCCGTGCGAAATGAGGCCGCGCCGCGGCTGCCACGCGGCAGCGGCATTGCCGTTGGCGGGGGGCTGCGGCCCGGGGTCGGCGACGATGTCGCCGTCCTTGATCTCGATCACGCGCGGCGCGTTCTCGGCGACTTCGCGCGCATGCGTGATCAGGATTACGGTGTGGCCTTGCGCCCATAGCTCTTTCAACTGCCGCATCACGTCGGCGCCGCTCTTGCTGTCCAGCGCGCCGGTCGGCTCGTCGGCCAGGATCACGCGTCCGCCGTTCATCAGCGCACGCGCGATCGAGACGCGCTGTTGCTGCCCGCCGGAGAGCTGATTCGGTCGATGGTGCGCGCGGTCCGCCATGCCCAGCATGCCGAGCAGTTCGCTCGCGCGCGCATGGCGCTCGGCCGGAGGCAGTCCGGCATAGACGGCCGGCATTTCGACGTTGTCGGTCGCCGTGCCGGTCGAGATCAGGTTGTAGCTCTGGAACACGAAGCCGAACGACTCGCGGCGCAGCTCGGCCAGCTCGTCGCGGTCGAGCGCCGAGACGTCGCGCCCCAGGAAGTGATAGCTGCCCGCGGTGGGGCGGTCCAGGCAGCCGAGAAGATTCATCAGCGTGCTTTTGCCCGAACCCGACGCGCCCATGATCGCGACCAGCTCGCCCGCGTGGATCGAAAGATCAATGCCGTGCAGGACTTCGACGGCGAGGTCGCCGTTGAAGTACGTCTTGCTGACCGCACGCAGCTCGATCAGCGGCACTGCGCCGCCGGCAGCGGCTGCGCTCGCGACACCCGGCGCGGCAATCGGAGCCGATCCCGCGCTGGCGAGCGTGCCCGCTTCACTGTGGTCTCTCATCGCTTGCCGAATCCACCGCTCGGTGCGCCGATGCTCGGCGTCGGACCCTTGACCGGCGCAGACGCACTGCGCGGCGGCGCGTCGGGCACCTTGACCCCGACCACGATGCGCTCGCCCTCGTTCAGCCCGGAGACGATTTCTGCGCTGACGCGACTGCTGACTCCCACCATCACGTCGCGCTCGATCACGCTGTTGTCGGTGCTCGCCACCTTGACCTTGGCCGCGCGTGGACCTGCTTGCGCGATGGCGCCCGCTCCGCCGCGACCGGCGCCGCGTGGCCGCTCACCGGCTTCTCCGCGCCGGCTTCGCTCAAGACCGGCCGCCGGTGGCGGAGCGGAAGCTCCGCCAGCCGTTGCCGGCACAGCGTTTGTCGTCTCTGCCGACGGGGCTGCAGGCGCCGGCTGCGCTCGCGGCGCCGGGGAGCGCTGCATCGTCAGCGCAGACACCGGCACCACCAACACGTCGCGCGCTTCGGCCGCAACGAAGAACACCTGCGCCGTCATCTGCGGCATCAGGATCCTGTTCGGATTCGGTACATCGAAGAGCGCGTTGTAAAGCACGACATTGTTGGTAACCGTCGGCGTCGGCTCGATCTTGCGCAGACTCCCGTAGAAGCGCCGGCCCGGACTGCCGAGCGTGGTGAAGTAGCTCGGCATGCCGCCGCGCAGTTTGCTCACGTCGGCCTCGCCGACCTGTGTCTGCACCGTCATCGTGGAGAGGTCGGCGATGCGCATCAGCGTCGGTGCCGATTGGTTGGTGTTCAGTGTCTGCCCCTGGCGCGCGGTGATGCTGATGACCGTGCCTGACATCGGCGCGTAGATTTTCGTGAACTTTAGGTTGGCTTCCTCGACGCGCATGCTGGCCTGCTGCTGCTCGATCTGGGCTTTCAGCGTATTGAGCTGAGTGCGCGCGGCGCGGACAGCGGTGTCGGCGTTCTGCACCTGCTCGGTCGTGGTCGCCTCTTCGGCCATCAGGTTGCGCTGGCGCTGCAGGTCGCGCTCGGCTTTCTCGACGTTGACCTGACGCTCTATCAGCGTGGCCTGCTGCGCGCGCAGCGAGGCACGGTTGGCATCGACGCGCGCGGCCGACTGCTCGGCGTCGATCTCGGCCAGCAGCTGGCCTTCCTTGACCTCGCTGCCGACCTCGACATGAAGCTTCTTCAGCTGCCCCGACACCTGCGCACCCACATCGACGTAGTCGCGCGGCTGCAGCGAGCCGGTCGCGCCCACCAGGTCTTCGATGTCCCCGCGCTGCACCGTGCTGAAGATGTAGTCGTCGCGCACAGGAGCACCGCCCCAGGCCTTCCACGCCCACCAGCCGCCCGCGCCGAGCGCCAGCACGAGCAGCGCCAGAGTCAACAGGCGAGGCCAGGATCGCGGGCGGGAGACGAGGGCGTTCATTAAGGATGCGAGTAGTTGTGAGGCCAACCGTAGGGTGTGGGGTGGTGCCCAGAAGGAGGGGCTGGAGATGTAACGCGCCGCCGTTACGGTCAGCGGACGCCGCACCGGCCCGCTTTGGCTGCAACTTGTGTCAAAACGTTAACGGCGCGGCCCATCCCCGATTTTCTTGCGGCGCTGTCTTGCGTATCGTCTGTCATGGCCATCGATCTCGTCCCACTTTGGGACTTCAGCCAGCCTGAACTGAGCGAGCAGCGCTTCCGCGCGGCGCTTGCCACCGCACGTGCGGACGATGTCCTGATTTTGCAAACACAGATCGCGCGCACGTATGGCCTGCGCCGCAACTTTGCGCGAGCGCAGGAAATCCTCAGGAGCGTTGAAGCTCAGGTCGCCACCGCCGGTGCCGAAGCCCGTGTGCGTCATCAACTCGAGTTTGGCCGAACGCTGGCTTCGGCAAAGCATGCCGCCGAGTCGCAGACAGCGGCGGTCAAGGAGCAGGCGCGGTCCAGCTACCTGCGTGCGCTGGAAGACGCGCAGGCCAACCAACTCGATGCGCTGGCGATCGATGCGCTACACATGCTTGCGTTTGTTGACACGGCTCCCGCCGACCAGTTGAAGTGGGGCGAGCAAGCGCTGGCGATTGCGCTTGCCTCATCGCAGCCCGCCGCACGTCAATGGGAAGCGTCATTGCGCAACAACATCGGAGTCGCGCTTCATCAACTGCAGCGATACGACGAAGCGCTCGTTCAGTTCCGGCAGGCGGTGGTCCTGCGCGAGCGTGCCGGTGATGAGAACACCACGCGCGTCGCGCACTGGATGATCGGATGGACGTTGCGCGCGCTGAATCGGCTCGATGAGGCGCTGGAGATTCAGCTGCGTCTGCAGCGCGAATGCGAGGCAGCGGGCGTGCCGGACCCGTATGTCTTCGACGAGCTGGAAGCGCTGGCGCGCGCTCGAGGCGACGACGTCCTGGCGCAGCAGTACGCGGAAAGAAGCAAACGCTAACGCGTTGAGCTACGAGTCAAGCAAGTGGCTGCCACCAAACGAAGATGGGTGATCTCCGAAGGCGCGCCGAATCGTTTCGGCGGCCCCCAGTACCCTGTGCCTCGACTCGTATAGACCCAGAGACTCTGCAGACGATGCAGCCCGGCAGTGAACGGCTGTTGCAGGCGAACGAAAAAATTCCACGGCCAGAATTGCCCGCCGTGCGTGTGCCCGGAGAGCTGCAACTGAAAGCCCGCCTGCAACGCAGCCGCTGCGGATCTGGGCTGATGGGCCAGCAGAATTCGCACGACACGATCCGGTGCCGAGGCAATCGAGGCGGCGGGATCGCTGCGATGAGATTCGTCGAAATGGTGACCGCTGTGGTCGGTGACCCCGGCGATCACGAGCGCCCCGTCGTTGTGCCGTAGCACCACGTGCTCGTTCAGCAGGACGTTGACTCCCAGGCGCCGCAGCTCGGCGACCCAGGCGGTGACGCCGCTGTAGTACTCGTGGTTACCAGTAACGAAGTACGTTCCGTGGCGTGACGTCAAGCCCGCCAGCGGTGCCACGTGCGAACGAAGCTGCGCCACGCTGCCATCGACCAGATCTCCGGTGACGGCGACCATGTCGGCATCGAGGCGATTCACGGCGCCTACGATCGACTTCAGATAGTCGCCCTTGATGGTCGGGCCGACATGGATATCACTGATCTGCGCAATCGTGAAGCCATGCAGCGACGCCGGCAGATCTTTGATCGGGACGTCGACGGCGACCACTCGCGCGGTGCGGCGCGCGTTGATCAGTCCCCAGCCCGTCATCAGCAATGCCGCTGCCGGCACTGCCAGCGCGCTCCATGCGGCAAACGAAGGGACAGATATCGCCAGACCGAGCTGGCCGCCCATCCAGAGGCCCGCGAGCGCGACATCGCGCAGCAGCGTCAGTACCAGCAAGCTCGACAGGAAGCCCATCGCGACGAAGGCGGCGACCATCGCTACGTCGCCGCCCCGACGGGTTTCGCGGCGTCGGCTGCGCCAGCGATGCAGGCCCAATTGCAGGCTAATCGCGGAAGTGATCACTAGCACCGCTAGGCCAATCTGCAACCCGGTGAATTCAGCCAATGCGGGAATCAGCCGCCACGCCACGTACGCGTGTACCAGCAAGGAGATGCCGCTCAGGTGCATGTCGTCGGGAACCCCGATCGAAGGGAAGGCGGGCGAAGTATGTGGCGCCGCCCGTCGATTCTTCAACGACCGCCGAACAGACTCTTACGCGGCCCCGCGCTGCCGCGGAGGCTCAATGCTTTTGCTGCTTGTGCGTGTTCTGCTCCACTTCAGCCGAGTTCAACATCATCATCTGATCGCCGATCCAGATCTTGTCGGGCTCGGTTTCATTCGGGTAAATGTGCGTCATCCAGCCGAGCGCGAGCGGAATCCAGTAACCGCCTTCGGCCTTGCAGGTGGCCTCGTCGCCGATCGAGCCCGCGAATCCGAAACGTGCGTTCTGGCCGTCCCAATCTTTCCTGGGCGTGCCGCTCGGCCAGCCGCAAAAGTGCACGTGGCGATGCCACACGCCAATGCTCAACGGCACTCGCTTGTCGAGCTCTTCGGGCGTGGACTTTCCTGGTGCGGTGTACATCACGCCGACGGCCTGCAAGCCTTTCGGGGTGCGTTTGTAGAGGATCGAGCCGGGGCGCTGCAGATCGATGCCGTCCTTTTCGTTGCCGGCTCGCCAGTGGTGCGTGTAATGGACTTCTTCTCCCATCTTCCCGGTGGGCGCAAACGGTGCGTAGCCTTCCGCTTCGGCGTCGGCGACGTCGCGATACGTCTGCAGCACGCCGCGCGCGGCGGCGAGGATTTCCTCGGCGCGTGCCGCATCGCCTGGCTGCGGCGGCTGCCGCACGCTCATCTGCATGTGCTTGCCCATCATGTGGGTCTGCACCGGGGTGTCGCTCGTGTCACCGCTCACCCAGCGCAGCACGCGCTGCCACACCGGCACGCCGGCATGCGCGGCGGTGGCTACCAACATCGCAGCGATGGCGGCGGCGATGATCCGATGTCGGCGTCTCATGGGAAGCAGCTCCGGTGCGTGTTCAGCAGATGTCGATGCTGATACATCGCGCGGGTGTCGTGTGTGTCATTTGGTGTCGCGCGTGTCAGTGTTGACATGCGCCGGGCGCGGGGCCGTACGGCCGCTACATCAAGCCTTGCGACCAGCGCTGCTGAAATTCCTTCTGCGCACGCGCGAACTCGTTCGCACACTTCATCGTGGCGCGGGTCGCGGGGTCCTGGCAGGCGGCCGAAGGGCGATAGAACTTTGCCCACGCGGCATCGCGCCGTGCTTTCTCCGCGGCGGCTTCTTCGGAGGCCAAAGTCCGAAGCCGTTCGATGCGGTGCTTTTCGGCATTGAGCGCCGTTTCTTGCGTGCGCTGCTTTTCGGCGACCGCCGCAGCGTGAGCACGAGCGTTGGCAGCTTGTGCGTTTGTGGCAGCTGCCGCCGCTGCTAATTGCCGGCTCGATTGTTCGTTCACATCCGTCATAGCGACGACGAACTGTCGAACGACGGCTTCGGCCTGACGCGATTCGAACCATTCGCTGATCAGTTTTACGCCGAGTCCGCTAAGCAGCACTCCGAGCGCGATGGCCGCCACCCAAAACACAAGCGACGGTTCTTCGTTGTTTGGGTCAGGAGGTTCGCGGACGATCGGGCCGCGCTCGATCGGGTCCTGCTCACGGAGATCTGAGTCGCCAGCGGAGAGCGTCGGCTCCCGGCGATCGTGCATCGCTATCTTGGCGCGCGCGCGTCCTCGGACGCCGCATTGGCCGCCGTCGGCGCCTGCTGCAGGCGTTCGACCAGGTCGGCGGTCACGAGCTCCGCCGTCATCGCCGCCAACCGCATCCGCATCAGCACCGCGTATACGGTCCGGCTATGCCCGCGTGAGGTCAAGCGGTCGAGCTCGCACGCGAGGCGTTCGACGTCTTTGCACAATCGAATGATCCGATGCGACATCATCCTCAATCTCTACGGCATTCGAATTCATGCCGTCCTTTCAATCGATGCGATGTCAGTGTGTCGATATTCCCCGGTCTGATTGCGTCGATAAGCGAGGGATTCGGGTACGTCAAAAAAGCGACGATTTCAGGCGGGTCTTCGCTCGTCCCACCAAGGCCTGACGCCGCGTGGCGGCGGAGTACCCCGGATGGCGCCGCTTTGCACAAGCGCCTATGCTCGCGGCGCGGTGTTTGGCGGTAAAACGTCCACGAGAGAGGAAGAACCCATGCATCAGAAGTCGGTTGTGAAATGGATCGCAGGTGCTGCCGTGCTGTTGACGGCGGCGATCGGCCTGCCGGCGCACGCCGGCAAGACGCTGGATGCCATCAAGCAACGCGGAGCAGCTGGTGTGCGGCGTGAATACCGGCCTGGCCGGTTTCTCCGCCGCCGACAGCCAGGGCAACTGGACCGGCCTCGACGTCGACGTCTGCAAGGCGATCGCGGCCGCGGTGCTGGGCGACGCGAGCAAGGTGAAGTACGTGCCGCTCACCGCGCAGCAGCGCTTCACCGCGCTGCAGTCGGGCGAGGTCGACATCCTGTCGCGCAACACCACCTTGACGCTGACGCGCGACGCATCGCTCGGCCTGCACTTCATCGGCGTCGACCTACTACGACGGCCAGGGCTTCATGGTGCCCAAGAAGATCAAGATCAAGAGCGCCAAGAGTTGAAGGGCGCCGACGGTCTGCGTGCAGTCGGGCACCACGACCGAGAAGAACCTCACCGACTACTCCAAGCGCCAACAACCTGAACATCAAGCCGGTCGTGTTCGAGAAGCTGGAAGCCGCCACCGCAGCGCCTACTTCGCGGGCCGCTGCCAGGCCGTACACCACCGACGCTTCGGGCCTCGCCTCGATCCGCAACAAGGACGCGAGCAATCCCGACGACCACGTCATCCTGCCCGAGCTGATTTCCAAGGAGCCGCTGGGCCCGGCGGTGCGCCGCGGTGATGACGAGTGGTTCGCGATCGCCAAGTGGGTGATCTTCGGCGCTGATCGAAGCCGAGGAGTACGGCATCACGCAAGCCAATGTCGACCAGATGAAGACGAGCAGCCAGACCCGGCCGTGCAGCGCATCCTCGGCACCGGCGAGGACACGGGCAAGCTGCTTGGCCTCGACAAGGACTGGGTGTACCGCGCGATCAAGGCGGTGGGCAACTACGGCGAGATCTTCGAGCGCAACGTCGGCCCGAAGTCGGCGCTCAAGCTGCCGCGCGGCATCAACAACCTGTGGAACAAGGGCGGCATCATGTACGCGCCGCCGATCCGCTGATAACGCGCTGACCGTTTGCGGCCGGCTTGAACCGTCCTCGCTGCGATTCGAGGCGAGGCTTTTCATGGCTGACACACTCGCGCCGAAACCTGCGCCGCAGCAGCGCAGCTGGTCGTGGCGCAGCCGGGCGTTCCGCGGCGTCGTCTACCAGTTTGTCGCCGTCTGCGTCGATCGCGCTCGTCGCGTGGTTCCTGGCGTCGAACACGCTCGCCAACATGCAGCGTCGCGCGGCATCCAGAGCGGCTTCGACTTCCTGATCCAGCCGGCCGGCTTCGACATCGGCGAGGCGTGATTCCGTTCGACTCGAGCGAATCCGTACTGGAAGGCGTTCCTCGTCGGCCTGACCAACACGCTGCGGGTCGCGATCATCGGCATCGTGCTCGCCACCATCGCTCGGCACGCTGCATCGGCATCGGCCGCTTCTCGCGCAACGCCCTGGTGCGCGGCGTTTGCACCGCGTACGTCGAGCTCTTCCGCAACATCCCGGTGCTGCTGCAGCTGCTGATGTGGTACCTGCGTGTTGACCGAACTGCTGCCGCCGACCAGCGAGGCGCTGAATCCGGTTCCCGGATTTTTCCTGAGCAAAGGCGGTTTCGACTTTCCGGTGCCGGTGTGGGCGCCCGGCGCAGGCACTGCTGCTGGCGGGCGCCGTTGCCGGCGTGGCGCTGGCGTGGCGTCTATCGCCGCTGGGCGACGCGCGCAGTTCGAGGCCACCGGCCACGCACGCGCAGCATGTTCTGGCCATCGCTCGCGATCATCGTGGTCGCCACCGCGTGCCGGGCTGGTTCGCCGGCGGCGCGCCGACGGCATGGACATGCCCGAGAAGCCCGAGTTCTAACGTGGAGGGCGGCGGCTCGGTGACGCCCGAGTTCCTCGCGGTACTGCTCGGGCTGTCGATTTACACCGCGGCGTTCATCGCCGAGGTCGTGCGCTCGGGCATCGCAGGCGGTCCCGCGGGGCAGATCGAGGCGGCCGGCGCGCTCGGCCTCTCGCGCGGCCTGGCAGATGCGGCTCGTGATGCTGCCGCAGGCGCTGCGCGTGATCATCCCGCCGCTGACCAACCAGTACCTGAACCTGACCAAGAACTCGTCGCTCGCGGTCGCGATCGGCTATCCCGACGTGGTGTCGATCGCCAACACGGCGCTGAACCAGACCGGCCGCGCGGTCGAGTGCATCGCGATCATCATGGCGGTGTACCTGACGCTGTCGCTGTCGACCTCCGCGTTCATGAACTGGTACAACGCGCGCGCGGCGATCAAGGAACGCTGAGCGCAGTGCTTCAACGCCGCGTCACCTTCCCGCCCATTGCCCCGCGGCCGGCGCCGGCGAGTACGCAGCGGCGTGCTGGCGTGGCTGCGCGCAACCTCTTCGGCGACTGCGACTAGCTCCGCTCGCCACGCTGGCGATCATCGGCGGCTGCTGTTCTGGCTACGTGCCGCAGCTTCATCGACTGGGCCGTCGTGAACGCCGTGTGGATCCCGACCGATGAACGCCTGCATGCCGCGCGCTGAGGCGCGGGCGCATGCTGGGGCGTGATCGCCGAGAAGTACCGCGTTGATCATCTTCGGGCGCTATCCGTTCGACGAGCAATGGCGCCCGCTGGTGGCGACGGTGCTGATGCTCGGGCATGCTGCGTGGCGAGCTGCGTACGCGGCGTTCTGGAAGCCGTGGCTGGTCGTCGCTGTGGGTCAGTCGTGCTCGCCGTGTTCTTCATGCTGATGCGCGGCGGCGTCTTCGGCCTTGCCGACGGTCGACGACCGACCGCTGGGGCGGCCTGCCGCTCACGCTCCTGCTGTCGACGTTCGGCATCGCTGCTCGCGTTCCCGCTCGCGTCCTGGTGGCGCTCGGCCGGCGCTCGCAGCTGCCCGCGCATCCGCACGCTCTGCATCGTCTACGTCGAGCTGATCCGCGGCGTGCCGCTGATCTCGGTGCTGTTCATGGCGTCGTTCATGTTCCCGCTGTTCATGCCGCAGGGCGTGACCATCGACGTGCTGCTGCGCGTGCTGGTCGGCATCACGCTGTTCGCCGCGGCGTATCTTGCCGAGGTCGTGCGCGGCGGCCTGCAGGCGATTCCCGAGGGGCAGATCGAGGCGGCGGCGATCGCTCGGTCTTTCGTACTGGCAGACGCAGCGCAAGATCGTGCTGCCGCAGGCGCTGGCCTCGTGGTGCCGTCGCATCATGAACAGCTTCATCAGCGACCTTCAAGGACACCTCGCTGGTCACCATCGTCAGCCTGTACGAGCTGACCGGCGCGCTGACACTGGCGCTGCACGCCGACGCCAACTGGCGGCCGTTCAACGTCGAGGCTATCTGTTCATCGCGCTCGATCTACTTGGTGTTCTGCTTCGCGATGTCGCGCTACAGCCAGTGGGTCGAGCAGCAGCTGAACATCGGAGCAAGACCGCAGCGTAGTTGACTATGGCCGAACCCATCATCACCTTCGACAAGGTCAACAAGTGGTACGGCCACGTTTCCACGTGCTGCGCGACATCGACCTCGCGGTCGCGCCCGGCGAGCGCATCGTCATCTGCGGTCCGTCGGGCTCGGGCAAGTCGACGCTGATCCGCTGCATCAACCGGCTGGAGGAGCACCAGCAGGGCCGGCTGGTCGTCGACGGCGTCGAGCTGGCCGACGACGTGAAGGCGATCGAGACGGTGCGCCGCAAGGTCGGCATGGTGTTCCAGCAGTTCAACCTGTTCCCGCACCTGACCGTGCTCGAGAACCTGACGCTGGCGCCGATGTGGGTCACCGCAGTGCCGAAGAAGGAAGCCGAGGAGCGGGCGATGGCAGCAGCTGACGCGCGTGCGCATCGCCGAGCAGGCGCAGAAATACCCGCTGCAGTTGTCCGGCGGCCAGCAACAGCGCGTTGCGATCGCGCGCGCGCTTTGCCTGACGCCTAAGATCATGCTGTTCGACGAGCCCACTTCGGCGCTCGACCCGGAGATGATCAAGGAAGTGCTCGACGTGATGATCGAGCTGGCCGACCAGGGCATCACGATGATGTGCGTCACGCACGAGATGGGCTTCGCCAAGTCGGTCGCCGACCGCGTGATCTTCATGGACCAGGGCCAGATCGTCGAAGAGAACACGCCGCACGAGTTCTTCAGTCATCCGAAGAACGAGCGGACGCGCGATTTCCTGTCGAAGATCCTGAGTCATTGAGTCAGAGCGTCGGTGCCGGTGCACTCGGCAGATGCGCTTGATTGCGTGGCAAGCACCTGAACTGCAATTCGGAGGCATTGGAAGAAGCCGAGTTGACAGGGACCATCAGCCGGTTCTGCGTGGCGCAGTGTTTGTAAGCATCGTCGTACAGCCTGGATTTGATCGCGCTGCTCGAGTAATCCGCAAACCGCCCGGCGCTGTCGACCTTGTAGGTATCCGTACCGATTTCAACGATCCCGCCGGGGCGGGTGGCGCAGCCGGCGATCAGGACAACAGAAATCAGGGCGGCGGTGGTCATCAGCTTGTTCATAGGAGCCTTGTGCGATATGCCGTAACGTGGCGTAAATGACGCGCGGCGAGTGCCGCATCGCGATCAACTTAACGAGCCTGGTTGATCAGCTACGGTTGATTAGCGGTGTCGGCCCGGTGCTATTGGCGCGATCGCGGATCGCGGCGCGGTAACTACGAAGTACGCGATCACATCGACTGCTGCGACGCAGTCGTTGCACAAGATCATTTCGCGGGAGTCTTGGTTCCCGCAGCCTTGGCAGCACGTTGGCGCTCGCGCTTGATCGCGGCTTCATCGATTTCGTCGAAGTCCTTGTCGGCGCACCGCTCGACCCAGGTCTGGCGCTCTTTGTCCAGCGTGGCGCCCTGTTCCTTCAGGCCGGGCAAGCGCGCGTTATAGGCATCACCTATTTGATTGCGCCGCGCCTCCTCGTCCTGCAGCGCCTGCTTCGCGACCGCGTCGGCTGGATCAAGCGCCGCGCGCTTGCGCTCCAGCTCGGCATCCATACTCTTGACCTCAGCACGCTGCTGGTCGAGTGACGTTTGTTCCTTCAGCACGTTTTCGCGCATCAACATCAATCGATCCTGCTGATCCATGCAGGCACGCAGCTGATCGCGGCTAATCGGCTTGGGCTTGCTCTTGCCCTGTTGCTTGGCGGGTGCTTTCCTTGGCGCAGGGTTTGCCGCATACGCAGGCATTGCAAGCGAGGCAGCCAGCAAGCCGATAATTAGCAATGGGGGGCCAAGGCGCCGGGCGCGCGGGTTGTTTGGCATTCGGGTCTCCAACAAGTCATGCAGTTTATTAAATCCACGGCAAGCCCCGTACCGCCCGGCTCGCCCGCCGTTTGACGGCGCCAGGCTCCCGGTTTAACTTGTTCGCGCAGCGCCACAGAACGCAGGAGACACCGATGAAACTGACCCCGGAGCAGCGCGAGCACTTCGAGCGCGAAGGCTATTTGTTTTTCCCCGGCCTGTTTTCGCGCGAAGAAACAAAGATGCTGACCGATGCCGTGCCGGACCTCTATTCGCGGCGCGACATTTGCAACGTGCGCGAAAAGGATTCGGACGCGGTGCGCACCAACTTTGCCGCGCACCTGTACAGCATGCCGTTCGCGAAGCTGGCACGGCATCCGAGAATGGTCGATCCGGTGCGCGATCTGTTCGAAGAAGACGTGTACATGCATCAGTTCAAGATCAACGGCAAGATGGCGTTCGAGGGCGATGTCTGGCAGTGGCATCAGGATTACGGCACCTGGTTGAACGACGACCTGATGCCGACCGAGCGTGCGATGAACGTCGCGATCTTTCTGGACGACGTCAATGAGTACAACGGACCGTTGATGTTCATCCCCGGCAGTCACAAGCGAGGTGTCGTCGACGCGCGCCACGATGTGTCGACCACCAGCTATCCGCTGTGGACCATCGATAACGATCTGGTGCGGCAACTGGTGCAGCGTGCCGGTGGCAAGAAGGGTGGCATCGCTGCACCCAAAGGGCCGGCGGGATCGATGATTCTGTTTCACTCGTGCCTGGTGCATGCATCGAGCAGCAATCTTTCGCCGTGGGACCGGGTCAGCGTGTATCTGAGCTTGTGCACGGTCAGCAACCATATTCGCCGCTTCAAACGGCCGGAATACATTGCGCACCGAGACTTCACGCCGATCAAGACATTGCCCGACGATTGTTTGCTGAAAGATTATCCGGTCGAGCTGCCATGGAAGAACGGCATGCCGGCTACTGCAACGCAGACGTCGGTGGAAGAGCTAAAGGTCGCTGCCTGACTTAGGGGACCTCCGCGCGAGCGCGTGCGGTGTCTGCCACGCGCTTGCGCAGCTCCTTCGGTTTCAGTACCTCGCCTTCGATGCCGAGCCGCAGCAACTCGGCCGCGGCTGCTCGATAGCGGCGATAGTCAAAGGTGGCGGGTGTCAGCGGGCGCGGACTTGAAATTGTCATGCCGCCCGTCCAGATACTGGACCGGCGCACTGGCGAGCTCGTCGGCCGTTGCATCGTCGAGGCAGTTCACCTTGATTGCGTAGAACCTGCCACCGAGCTTTGGATCCATTCCCCATCCGAACGAACTCACGCCGCAGCGCTTGCAAAACAGGTGGTGAATGGTTTCCTTGCCGAACTGGTACTCGCCAATTTTCGATTCATCGGAGAGCAGCCGGAAGGCGTCCGGCTGCACCACGGCGAGCCAATTTCGCAGCTTGCTGCAGATCGAGCAATTGCACTTGAACGTACCGGCACTCAAGTCCAGGTCAGCTTCGTAGCGCACCGCCCCACAGTGACAGCTTCCGGTGTAAGTCCTTTTCATCTCCGCGGCTGATCAGCTCAGCCGCTGACGATGTTCAGAATATTTCCGTCAGGGTCTTTGAACCATGCGACCTTCATGTGGCCGCCGATGTAAACGTCGCCCTGACGTTTCATGCCAGGCATGTCGTAGTGTTCGAACTTGACCCCCTTCGCCTTCAGCGTACTGACTTCGCTGTCGACGTCGTCGACAGCCCAGGTGACAGCGGTCGCCTTGTTGGTGCCGGCTTCGTTCGATTTGTAAACGTTGACCGTCGTGTTGCCGCTTTTGAAAACGATCAGCTCGGAGCCCTCGGCGTCGACCTGCTTCAGGCCGAGCGTGCCTTCGTAAAACTTCCTGGCGGTCTGGACATTCCTTACTGCAAGGTTGGCTACTGCGTCGCGGTTGCCCAGCATAGGAATCTCCTCGAATGATGCATTGTTGCATTGAGGCATTGACAGCCGATCTTCACGCAAGATCTGGCAGAAGATCAGCATCCTGGCGATGGCCGATCAGTCGGGACAGCCAGCTACGGCTTGAGCGCCCGATATAGAAACGGCAGGCTGACGTCCATTCGATAGTCGACGTCGGAGTGATCGTCATCGAATTCTTCGTATCGATGCGCGACGCCGGCGGTGCTCAGGCGCCGTGACAACAGCCGCGTGCCGTAGTGAATATGAAACTGGTCACGCCAGCCGCAATCGATATAGATGCCGGCGAGCGTTTTTAGGTTGCTGGCGTAACGGTCGACCAGGTTGATTGGGTCGTTCGCGAGCCAGCGCTGCCAGCGCCGCTCTATGCGCTCGCCGGTTTCAAGATGGCATGGCAGGCGAAAGCCGAGCGGTGTGTCGGGGTCGGGGTCGTAACTGGCGGCCATGCACAGGTTCATGATGCAGTGGACTTCCGCAGAAGAAACTTTCTCCTTCCCCCAGACGTGCTTCAGGAACCGCCTGACGCGTCCGTCATCGATGCCTTGATCGAGTCCGCTTGCAGAAGCTTCTCTCGCGGCGTCGTAGCGTCCAGCGATACGCTTTTTCGCGCGGTGTTTGCCGAGTTCGTTCAGTGTGTGGGGCCAGTCGTGCCAGTAAACGAAGTCGAAGTACGAATCGCCGGAATGGTTCGCGATTGCGCCCCAGTGCGAGGCGTATTTCATGCCGTGCACGATGGCGCCATAACCGCCCGACGACTTGCCGAAGCAACCGCGATATTCACGCGCTGCCAACGTGCGGAACTCGCGATCGACGAAGGGAATGATTTCCTTCAACAGATAGTCAGCGTACCGCCCGACGGCCGATGAATTGATGTACTGGTTGCCGCCCAGCGCGGTGAAACAGTCGGGCATCACGACGATCGCCGGCCCCATCTTTCGTTCATAGATCAGGCGCGCGAGACGATCCGGCAGGTTGTATGAAAACCCCTTCCAGCCCGCATGCGACAGCCCGGAGCCGGTGAAACCGACCATGTCATACAGCACGGGGAATCGCGCCTGGCTGGCACGTCGTTTGCCGGCTCCGACCGCGTGATCGTATTGCGGCGGCAACCACACAGCCAGCTTCCGCACAGACGGATCGCCCCACGGGTTGTCGCGCAAAATTCGCGATGCATGTTCCAGAACGACGAGCGTGCCGGCAGATGCTTTCGATCGTTTCAGTGCCATTAGATTCTGATTTGCGAACAACGCTCGAAGTGTAGAAGTCTTGAACCAGGCGGGAGCCAGTTGGGCATACTGCGCGTCCGCCAATTGACAGTGAGCCGCCGCCACATGGATGCGATAAAGCTATTGATCGATCAACACCGCAAGATGGAAGCCCAGCTGAAGTCCGGAGCCGAAGCGCGCGAGCCGAAAGCGCGCGCGGCTGCGCTGGCGCGGGTGGGCGACGATCTGACCAAGCACATCACGTCGGAAGAAGAAGTGTTCTACCCCGCGGTCAGGGCCAAGCGCACCGAAGACATTCTGCTCGAATCACTCGAAGAGCATCTGTCATTGAAACGCTTGTTGGCCGATCTGCTGACGCTCGATCCCGCTGCGGACACGTGGGAACCCAAGTTCAAGGTGCTCAAAGAGCAAACCGAGCACCATCACGAAGAAGAGGAAGAAAATCTGTTTCCGAAGGTTCGTAAGGCGCTCGACGCGGGCGAGCTCGATGCCCTGGGCCAGCGGATGCTCGCGTTACAGCAAGACCTGCAACGCGCCGGCGATCCGCGCGATGCAGTCGTTGAGCAGACCGACGAAGCGGCGCCGTTGAAGTAGTCGCTGACTGCCGTGCACTACCAGTCGAGCGTCATCAAAACCCGTGCCATGTTTTTTCCGCATACCTCAGGCACTTCGGCTCGCTGGATCCAGCGGTACGCATCGACTTCCGGAATCTCGTGCTTGCCGTGGCGTGGCGTGAAATGCGTCGAACAACGGCACAGGTCGATATTGAGTGCTGGTTCCGGGGGATCGAGTACGAAAAGATGCAGGTCTTTGCGCGGCAAGTAACGATGCACACCTGCATCGCGGACCTGACTTTCGGCGAGCGTGATGCAGGCTTCCTCGCGCAGCTCGCGCAGCGCGGCAGCGACGCTGGTCTCGCCGTCATCCCGCACACCCTTCGGAATATCCCAGTAATCGCGGCCCGAGGCGTGGCACAACAGCAATTCTCCCGGCGTACGGCGCACGATCACTCCGCAGCTGATTAACTTGCCCATTATTGCTGGATTGGGAATAGCAATTGCATCTTTTGTATTTTCACCCGCTCGCTCGCCATGCACTTTCCTCTGTCCCGCCGTCGCCTCAGTGACTCCGACTCCACAGTCCGTTCGACGCTCATAGTGGCGGGAGCGATGGTGGGCGCGTGGGCGGCGTTACAGGCGTTTCGGCTGCTGTATGCAAAGCACCGGCGCGTGGAGACCACGGCTTTTTCCCACCACGAGGCCGCTGCGGCGCGGCGTTTTCTGATCGCCGGAGACAGCACCGGGGTCGGCATTGGGAGCATTGACTCGCGCTCGACGGTTTCAGGACGGTTGGCCGCGGCGTTTGCGGGCACTGCAATCGTCAATCATTCCCGTGACGGTGCGCGCTCGGCCGATGTTCCTGCGCAGATCGAGGCCAGCGCCGGCTCTTTCGATCTGATATTGATCTTCGTCGGCGCTAACGATGTCATTCATCTGTCTTCGTATGAGTCGGTGCTGCAAGCCGCCGAGCACGCGCTCGATGTCGCGAGCTCGCGCGGCGCGCATGTGGCAGTGGTACCGCCTGCCGACTTGGGGACCGCGCCCATCTGGGTGTGGCCGCTTGACGTCTTGTTCTCGCGCCGCGCTGAAACGGTACGACGCGCGTGGCAATACGCGATGCGAGAACGTACGAACGTTCACCTGGTGGACTTGCGCATGCCGCGCGACCGCGATCCGTTCCGCCTCGCGCCACGCCGTTATTACTCGCCCGATGGCATTCATCCCAGCGCCGACGGATACGCCTTGTGGTTTGCACAGATTACGCGGCAGGTCCCGCTATTCGCAGAGGTGGGCGAGAACTCGGAGCGGGGGTTCGCCGATGCATAAGAGCAAGCTCGTGACGGCCGTTATCGACTGTCAGACCGATGATTTGACATCTGCGACGCAGTTTTGGAGCGCGGCACTGGGACGCAACGCGGATCCTTCCGATGACCCGGCTACGGCAAAGTACGTGCGCGTAGGAAGCGGCAAGGAAGAGCTGATCGTGCTGCTGCAAAAGGTGCCGCATGCCAGCCGTGTGCACCTTGATATCGAGGCTGACGATGTCGAGGCCGAAGTGGCGCGGCTGGAAGCGCTCGGCGCGAGGCGACTCGAAAAGATAAAGAGCTGGTGGGTGATGGAAGCGCCCACCGGCCACCGATTCTGCGTCGTTCGCCCGCAGCGAGATGGCGTAATGCCGGACGATGCGAACCAATGGAGTTGATCCGCGCTTAAGCATTTGCGCCCTCGGCCAGACTGGTGATGTAGTCGGCGCTCTTTCGCAGCGCGTTACCATCGGGACACATGTCCTTATTCGCCGCCGACCAAGGCGCCCCTGTTTCATTCCTGCGCCGGCTGTTTACCAGCGGCGTCAGGCCCCAACGCGACGGCGATCCGGAAACCGGCGCCCTGCTGGCCGCGATCGTCTCCTCGTCGGACGACGCAATCATCAGCAAGACGCTGAACGGCGTCATCACTTCGTGGAACGCAGGCGCAGAGCGCTTGTTCGGCTATTCGCCCGCTGAGGCGATCGGCCAGCCGATGACGCTGATCATTCCGACCGAGCGGCACGGGGAAGAGAATGAGATCCTGCAGCGGATCCGTCGTGGTGAAAGAGTTGAGCATTTCGAGACGGTTCGCGTGGCGAAGAGCGGCCAGACACTGGATGTTTCGCTGACGATCTCGCCGGTACGCGACCGGCATGGCCGCGTAGTCGGCGCGTCGAAGGTGGGGCGCGATATAACGGCGCGCAAGCGCGCAGCGGAAGAGGCGCAGGCCGCGCAGAAGCTGTTGCTGGAAAGCCGGGATGAGCTGCAGCGGCTGAATGCCGAGTTATCGGAGGCCGATCGTCGCAAGGATGAGTTTCTAGCGGTGCTCGCCCATGAACTGCGTAACCCGCTGGCACCGATTCGCAATGCCGTGCATTACCTGGGCCTGAAGGCCTCGCCGGACCCCGCACTCCGGAATGCGCGCGACATCATCGATCGGCAGGTCAGGCATCTTGTTCGGCTGGTCGACGATCTGCTCGACATTTCGCGTATCAGCAGCGGAAAGATCGGCCTGCAGAAAGAGCGCGTCAGCCTTGCGTTGATCGTCACCAATGCGGTCGAATCGTCGCGCCCCGCGATCGAATCGGAGAATCACCAACTGACGGTAACGCTACCGGCAGGGCCTGTCTATCTGGACGCTGACCTGACGCGCCTTGCGCAGGTGCTGCAGAACCTGTTGAATAACGCGGCCAAGTACACGCCGCCCGGCGGCAAGATTGGATTGCATGCCGAGTTCGACGGGCATTCTGTGTCGATTCGAGTCGTCGATAGCGGTATCGGTATCCCGCGCGAGATGCTGCCCCGCGTGTTTGAGCTGTTTACTCAGGTTGACCGCTCGATCGAGCGTTCGAGCGGCGGCCTCGGCATCGGCCTGACGCTGGTTCAGCGATTGGTCGAATTGCACGGGGGCACCGTCGAAGCGCGCAGCGAAGGTCCGGACAAGGGCAGTGAATTCATTGTTCGCCTGCCGGCCTCCGTGGAATCGAGCGGAGATCGCGGCGGCTTCGAACAGCAGCGATGCAAAATCGGCCTGCCGCCTTCGCATCCTGGTTGTTGACGACAATATCGACGCTGCGGATACGTTGACCGAAATGCTTCGTGTTTCCGGACATGATGTCGCCACGGCTTACGACGGCGCGGCGGGTCTTGCCGCCGTCGACTCGCATCGGCCCGACGTCGTGTTGATGGACATCGGCCTGCCCAAGGTGAACGGCTACGACGTCGCCCGCAAGATTAGACAGAGCAATCCGCAACGCCGTATCGTGCTCGTGGCTGTCACCGGTTGGGGCCAGGATGAAGACCGGCGACGGTCGCAACAAGCGGGATTCGACCACCATTTGGTCAAGCCGGTGGACCCGGCATCACTCGACCGGATTTTCGCGCTGACTGATTACTCCTCGATGCCCTGACGTCGCCGTGCGGCGATGAACACGATACCGGCGACGACGGCCATTGCCAGAACCGCTGGCCGCACGGATTACAGGATTCGGTTGAACCACCACAGCGACAGCAGCGCTGCGGCCAGTGCGAGCGAAGCGCCGATTGCTGCAAAGATCGCCGTCACCTCGGTCGGTTGTTGCCGCTCGAACGACAGCTTGGTGCTGAGCACCTGATAGATTTTCTTCAGCTGTGCAGCGTCGGTAGCGCGAAAATATTCCGCACTGGTCACGTCGGCAATTTTTTTCAGCGCCTCTTCATCGAGCCGCACCCGCATATTCCAGCCTTCGGCATTCACGACGGTGCCCTCGGTGGTGCCGATGCCCACCGTGTAGATGCGCACGCCGTAGTCGCTGGCGATCTCGGCCGCCTTCAGCGGGTCCGGACCCACGTTGTTCTGGCCGTCTGACAACAGCACGACCGCCACTTGTTTGTTGTCGCCCTTCGGGTCGCGCGCCGGCAACTCATCGGTGCGCCTGATCTTCTTCTCTCCGGGGCGCGGGTTGATAAATTCTTCGACATTGATGCGCGCGGCCGGCAGCGCCGCGTCGAGCGCGATGATCAATCCGCTGCCGAGCGCGGTGCCGCGCTGCGTCTCCAAGCGGTCGATCGCGGCGGCGAGGTCTTCGCGATTATTGGTCGGTGATTGCACGACCGCGGCGGATGCGGCGACCGCGACGACTCCGATGCGAACGTTGCGCGGCTGCGCCTCGATGAATGTCTTGGCGGCGTCGCGCGCGGCGCTGAGTCGATTGGGTTTGACGTCGGTCGCGCGCATGCTGTTCGACATATCGAGCGCCAGCACGATCGCGTCGAGACGCGCCGGTAACGTAAGCGCGGCCTGCGGGCGCGCGATCGCCAGGATCAGCGCCGTCAGCGCAAGCGTCCATAACAGCAATGGGATCACGCGGCGCATGCGATTCGAAGCGTGAGTCGCATGGCCGCCCTGACCGCCGACCGTTTCGAGACTGGCATAGTGCGCCGACGATCGGCGGCGGCGCGCTGCGAGTAGCCAGTACAGCGCCGCTGCCAGCGGCACTGCGATCAGCAGCCACAGCATGCTTGGCCACAGAAACGTCAGCGACCCGGTATCGAGCATCAACCGACACGCTTGTGGGTAAACGCGGCCGTGGCGCCAGAGGCCAGCTGGCTGCGCCGTTTGCGAAGCTGCGTAAATCTCAGCAACGCCTGATCGAGCGGCTCATCGGTGGCGAGCTCGAGGCAGTCGACGCCGGCCTCCGCCAGCCCCGCTCGCAGCGATTCTTCGCGCTTCTTGGCGGCGTCTGCGAAGCGCTGGCGAAAGCGGCGATCGTGCGTGTCGACGAAAATCTGCTCGCCGGTTTCGGCATCCTGCATCACGACCAGGCCGAGGTTGGGCAATTCGAGCTCCATCGGATCGTACAAACGCACGGCGACGACTTCGTGCCGGCGTGCGAGCAACGCGAGCTGGCGCCCCCAACCCGGCTTGCTGATGAAGTCCGAGACGACGAACACGACCGAGCGGCGCTTGATCATCGGGTGCGCGCTCGCCAGCAACTCGGCCAGATCGGTTTCCTTGCCGGCGGGCGCGGTTTCCATTCGCTGCATGCGGTCGAGCACGTGCAGCACATGGCGCCGGCCGTTGCGCGCGGGAATCATCTCGTTGGCGTGGTGCGTGTGCAAGATCGCGCCGACCCGATTGCCGTAGCGCGTGAACAGGCGTGCGAGTACGGCGACGAGCTCGGCCGACAGCTCGCGCTTGCGCACTTTGCGTGACCCGAAGTCGACCGATCCCGATAAGTCGAGCATGAACCACGCGGCGACTTCACGGTCTTCCTGAAACTCGCGCACGTGCGGCGTCTGCAGCCGCGCGGTGACGTTCCAGTCGATGTAGCGCACGTCGTCGTGCAGTTGATATTCGCGCAAGTCCGCGAGATCGAGTCCGAATCCGCGAAACAAGGTTCGATAGTCGCCTTGCAGCAGCCCGTCGAGCCGGCGCAGAACGGTGAACTCGAGCCGGCGCAGCAGCAGCTCCGCATCCGGCCTTACGCTCCCTACGACCGGTTCGTTGGCCGCGGGTGTGCCGGCACGCTTACGAAGCCGCGGCAACCCGAACATGCGCCTCCAGCGGTTTGTCCGGTGCGGGGATCGCCTGCAGTACGCGCATCACGATCTGATCGGCCGTCAGGCCGTCGGACAGCGCTTCGTAGCTCAGCACCAGTCGATGGCGCAGCACGTCGGGCACGAGGTCGATCACGTCTTCCGGCAGCACATAGTTGCGCGCGCGTAGGAAAGCCAGTGCACGTGCGCCTTCGATCATGTTGATCGTGGCGCGGGGGCTGGCGCCGAAGGTGATGTAGCGCGCCATGTCCTTCAAGCCGTAACGCTCGGGCCGCCGCGTCGCCGATACCAGCTTGACCGCGAATTGCATCAAACCAGGATCAACGTAGATTTTTCGGCACTCGGCCTGCAACTCCATCAGCTGCGCGGTGCTGCACACGGCGCTTACGGTGGTTGCCGCACCGGTCACGCGCTCGACGATGACGAACTCTTCTTCTTCGCTCGGATAACCGACCAGCACCTTCATCATGAAACGATCGACCTGTGCTTCGGGCAGTGGGTAGGTGCCTTCGGTTTCGATCGGATTCTGCGTCGCCATCACGAGAAACGGCTCGGGCACGCGATGCGATTCACCGGCGATCGTGACCTGCCGCTCCTGCATCACCTCGAGCAGCGCGCTTTGAACCTTGGCCGGCGCGCGATTGATCTCGTCGGCCAGCAGCAGATTGGTAAATACCGGTCCGAGCACGGTCGAGAAATCGCCGGAGCGCTGGTTGTACATGCGCGTGCCGATCAGATCGGCCGGCAACAGGTCGGGCGTGAACTGAATCCGCTTGAACTGGCCACGAATCGTTTTCGCCAGCGTGTTAACCGTCAGTGTCTTCGCCAGGCCAGGCACGCCTTCGACCAGCAGGTGGCCCTGCGCCAGGATGGCGACCAGCACGCGTTCGAGAAAGTGATCCTGCCCGACGACGATGCGCTTGACTTCGTACAGCACGCTTTGCATCAGCGCGCCGGCGTTCCGGCTTGAGTATTCGTCCACTTTTCTCTTTCCTACGAAGTGCGTTACGTTGCTATTAAAACGGCGGGATGCCGATGGCGCCGCCGGCGCTTTCGATCGTGGCGGCGAAGCCGATGCCTGCAAAGGTGGGCCCGGTCGGGTTAAGAATGGCGGTCACGATGCCGACCACTTCACCGCTCATGGTGACCAACGGCCCACCCGAGTTGCCCGGGTTGGCCGCCGCGTCGAACTGAATCAATCCAGTCAGCACGCGCTTGCCTTCCTTGGAGCGAAACTCGCGATCGAGCCCGGAGACGACCCCTGCGCTGGTCGATGGACCGATTCCAAACGGGAAACCGACCGCGACCACTTCGTCACCGTGCTGCAGATGAGCGGTGGAACCGAGCGTCGCCGCCTGCAGGTCGTCGGGCAATTTTTTGGCGCGGATCACGGCCAGATCGTTTTCGGGATAAGCGCGGATGACTTCGACCTCAGACTCGGTACCATCGAAGAACGTGACCGACATCCGCTTGGCGCCGGTGACGACGTGCAAATTAGTCAGAATCGTTCCGTTATCAACGATGACCACGCCGGAGCCGACCCCGTTCATGCGCTCGCCCGCACCCGGCTCGTCGTCCTCGTCGTAGCCGCGCACGCGGACCACCGACGGCATCACGGTCGCGGCGGCCTTGGCCGCGCGCGACGGCAGCGTCTTGTTTTCAAGCGTATGCAAAACCGCCGCGTCGATGTCATCCTGCTTGAGCTCGCGCGGCGCAGGCTGCATCCGGTCGCGTGTGACAAACAGCGCCAGAGCGATCAGCATTCCGCCGAACAGCAGCAGCGAGCGATCGTGGCGCTGCAAAAATGAACCGATGCGGGAACGCGTGCGTCCGGGGTGAACGGGCACAGAAGACACCACGCCCGCGGCTGGCGCCTCCGCCCGTGCACGCGGGGGATCGCTGCGTGCCGGTCGCGCGGCGCTATAAAGCGCGGGACGTTTCATTGGGAAAAAATAGCACGGACGGGTGATAGAGTGATTAGGTGCACGTAGACAGGAACGGTGCCGGTATTCGGCCTGTCATATGAGCACACTTTCGGGAAAATGGTTCGCGCCCGAAGTTGCAATGACCTCGCGCTAAGGCGCTAATGGGGCGCTAAGGAAGTAACGATGCGGTTCTTGTGGCCGGACATGCTCTGGCTGTTGGTGGCGATTCCGCTGCTCGTGGCGGGCTATGTGTTCATCCTGCGCCGGCGCAAACGCTCGGCCATCCGCTATTCGAGCCTGCTTTTGGTGCGCGAAGCCGTGCGTGGCCAACGCTTTCGCCGGCACGTGCCGCCGGCGCTGTTTCTGATCGCCATGGCGGCCGCGATCGTAGCGATCGCGCGGCCGACGGCGGCGGTCGTGCTGCCGTCTCAGTACATGACGATCTCCATGGCGATGGACGTATCGCGCAGCATGCAGGCCACCGACGTCGAGCCCACGCGCATCAGCGCGGCGCAGGTAGCCGCTAAGGCGTTCATCGAGGAGTTGCCGCGCAACGTTCGCCTCGGCATCGTCTCGTTCGCCGGGACCGCTAACGTGGTGCAGACGCCGACCGACAACAAGCAGGACATGCTGGATGCGATCGACCGTTTTCAATTGCAGCGCGCGACGGCGACCGGCAGCGGGTTGATCCTCGCGCTCGCGATGCTGTTCCCGGAAGAAGGCATCGACATCGAAACCGTGCTTGCGAATCAGGCGCGGTCGCGGGGCCATCCCGGCGGCGCTGCGCCGATCGATCGCGCACGCAAGACCGAAGAAAAGAAGGTCGTGCAGCCGGTCGCTCCCGGTTCGTACGCGTCCGGCGTCATCATTCTGCTGAGCGATGGCCGCCGCACCTCCGGCCCCGACCCGATCGAAGTTGCGAAGATGGCGGCTGAGCGGGGCGTGCGCGTGTACACGGTCGGATTCGGCACGATCGAAGGCACGACGATCAGCATGGACAACTATTCGTTTTACGTCCGGCTCGACGAAGAAACGCTAAAAGCGGTGGCGAAAATGACCGGTGGCGAATACTTTCACGCTGGCACCGGCGCCGATTTGCGCAAGGTGTACGCAAACCTGAGCACAAAACTTTCGATGGAACGCAAGGAAACCGAAATCAGCGCGTTCTTTAGCGCGATCGCGGCGCTGTTCGCGCTGCTGGCCGTGATGCTGTCGGTCCTCTGGTTTCATCGCGGCGCGCGCCCGGCGGTTTCGGCCTAGCTCAGATCGGGGCCAGATTGCCTCCGCGCACACCGAGCAGGCGAATCCGCTTCGTTAAGTCCACCCGCTTCAGGCATTCGCCGGCGGCGCGCCGGATCTGATCGACATCATCCGTCGGCGCGGCCAGCGTGGTATCTCGCGTCACCGTCTTGAAATTCTCGAAGCGCAGCTTGATGCCGATCGTCTTGCTCGCGTAATGCTTGCGCTGCAGATCAGCGCTGAGCTCGACGCACAGCTCGGTGAAGATCCGCGTCAGCTGCGCACGATCCCGCACGGCGTGCAGATCGCGATCGAACGTGGTTTCGCGGCTGATCGACTTGGGTTCCGAAAACGTCACGACTGGGCGGTCGTCGCGGCCGCGGGCGGCATCATGCATCCACGCTGCATTTGCCTTCCCGAAGTTTTGCGCCAGCCAGGCAGGATCGGCTTGTGCGAGTTCGCCGATGGTTGCGATGCCGAGCCGACCCAGCTTCGCCGAAGCCTTTGGGCCAACGCCATGCAGGCGCCGTACCGGCAGCGGCCATAGGCGCGGCTCGATTTCGGACTCAGTAATGATCGCCAGACCGTCGGGCTTGTCGAGTTCCGACGCAATCTTTGCAATCAGCTTGTTCGGCGCCAGCCCGATCGAGCACGACAGCCCGGTTGCATCGCGCACGGCTTGCTTCAGTTCGCGCGCCATCTCACGCGCAGACCACCACGTATCCGCGGTGCGCATGCCTCCGACTTCGGTGCCGCCGGCGTCTTCATCGGCCGGCATGCGCGCGGCGACCAGCTCGGTGAGGTCGATGTAGATCTCGTCGATGCCACGGTCTTCGACCTGCGGCGCGAGTGTCTGCACCGCCGCCTTGAACAGGCGCGAGTATTTCCGGTACTCGTCAAAGTCGGTCGGAAGCAAAATCGCGTCGGGCGCCTTCTTCGCGGCTTTCATCAACCCCATCGCCGAGTTGACGCCGAACGCGCGTGCCTCATAAGTCGCCGTCGTGATTACGCCGCGGCCAACGTAGTCGCGCAGCTTTGCGAACACCCGGCGCGGTTCACCGGTCGCTGCGTCGTTTTCCCAAAACGGCTGCTGCCGCGAGCCGCCCCCGATAACGACCGGCAAACCGCGCAGCTCCGGATAGCGCAGCAGCTCGACCGACGCGTAGAACGCATCCATGTCGAGGTGGGCAATGACGCGCGGAAGATCGGACATTCCGGCCAATCAAACCGCTAAGCGCGGCAGGCTCTAGCGTTTGCGCGCCAACGTCAGCCCGTCGCCGATCGGCAGCAGCGAAATGTCGACGCGCGAGTCGTCGCGCAGCTTTAGGTTGAGGGTTTGCAGGGCGGCGGTGTCCGCATCTTTCGCGGGATCGGCTGGCTGTGCGACGCGGCCGCTCCATAGCGTGTTGTCGATTGCTATCAAGCCGCCGGTTCGCAACAAGTTAAGGCAGCGCTCGTAGTAGCCGTCATAGTTCGGCTTGTCGGCGTCGATAAAGGCGAAGTCGTAACGGCCGGCCTCCCCCGCGGCGAGCTGCGCATCGAGCGTCGTTAGAGCCGGCTCGAGAATCAAGTCGATCTTGTCTGCGACCCCCGCGCGCTGCCAGTACGGCTTGCCCACTCTCGTGTACTCGTCGCTGACGTCGCACGCGAGCACGCGGCCGTCGTCGGGCAAAGCGAGAGCGACCGCCAACGCGCTGTAGCCGGTGAATACGCCGATCTCGATCGTGCGCCGCGCGCCGATCAGTTTGACCAGCAACGCCAGTAACTGCCCCTGCTCGGGCGATATCTGCATGCCCGCTCGCGGGTGATCGCGCGTGGCCGCGCGCAGATCGGCGAGCGCCGGATGCTCGCGCAACGAAGCCTCGAGCACGTAGTCGTACAGGTGATCGTCAAGATTGAGCGTTCGCCGTGACATCGGTGGTCAATCGGCGCGGCGCGCCTCGTATTGCGCCGGAGTCGCGCCGCCGCGCGTCAAGAGATCTCTTAGCGATTGCACCGAATGGCGGTCCATCGTATTGCCGCCGTGGTGCGGCCGATGCAAAACTCCCTCGGCCTCGTTGAGTTTCACGCGCATGCGCGCACCGGCGACGGACTCCATCTGAGCACCCAGGTGCTTCAGCAGCGACTCGACTTCGCGAAACGACAACTTCGTGTTGACCGGATCCTGAAATATTTCGCGCAGCAGGTTGACGTGCTTCTGGCTCATGAGGATTGGAATGATGGTGGGATCTTCGGACCAGGCGCGATCGTACCCGGGGCGGGCATGAAGCTTGATGAAGTACGCGTCAAATGAATCCCACGATTCGAATCGGCGTGTCGGGATGGCGTTATCCGCCGTGGCGCGGCGAATTTTATCCTGACGGTTTACGCCAAGCCGACGAATTGACGCATGCGTCGGAAAAATTGCCGACGATCGAGCTGAACGGTTCCTTCTATTCGTTGCAGACGCCTTCGAGTTATGCAGCGTGGCACGCGGCGACGCCGAGCGGGTCCCTGTTCAGCGTCAAGGGCGGCCGCTTCATTACGCATATGAAGCGATTGAAAGACATCGATAAACCGCTCGCGAACTTCTTTGCTTCCGGAGTATTCAATCTGAAGGAAAAGCTGGGCCGATCCTGTGGCAGCTTCCGCCGAACATGAAGTACGAGGCGCAGCGATTCTCCGACTTCATCGGCAAGTTGCCACATGACACGGCGGCAGCACTCACGCTGGCGCGACGACGCGATGGGCGGATGACCGGACGCGCGGCGCTCAGCATCGATGGGGTTCGACCAATCCGACACGCGATCGAGATTCGCAATGAAACGTTTCTCGATCCGACCTTCATCGGTCTGCTGCGTCAGCACAACATAGCGCTCGTAATCGCCGACGCCGGCGCGCGCTGGCCACAGCCCGCCGACATCACCGCAGATTTTCTTTATCTTCGGCTGCATGGTGCGACCGAGCTGTATCGGAGTCGGTACAGCGACGCAGAGCTGCGCCAATGGGCTTATCGGGTGCGTACCTGGTGTGCGGGCGAGCAACCGACCGACCTGGAGCGCGTGCTGCCGGACGCACGAGTGGCACGCATTCCGCGCGATGTCTTCTGCTACTTCGACAACACCGACAAACTGCACGCCCCGAAAAACGCCCGGCGACTGATGCAGATACTGGAGGTGCAGTGGGCGCCGTGTCGAACCGTTAGAGCCGCGCCGTCAAAAAGCAGCGGCGCAACTCGTTGACGGTTGCTAGCGCTGGATGTAAGGCGGCGGCGCGTTTGGTGGAGGTATCGCCGCGTTGGGCGGTGGAGTGTTCGGAGGCGGAACCGCCGCGTTCGGCGGTGGCGCGTTGGCCGGCGGAATGGCGGCGTTTCGAGGCGGCGCACTGACGTAAGGGGCAGGTGCCGGACCGACGTTCGCTTGACGCATCGAGCGCGCGTAGCTAGCCGGCATCGGCACCTTGTGTCCCTGCGAATACATGCATTGGTAGTAACTGTTATCGAGTCGCTGCTGCGTGGTGTACGACGCCGCTTGAGCGTTGCCGGCGCCTACCGCACTGCCGCCGAACAGCCCCAGTCCCGCTCCGACTCGCGCGCCTTCGCCGCCGCCAAGTATTCCGCCAACCGCTGCACCGAGAATCGTCCCGACTACGGCGCTTCCAACCGCTGCATCCGCAGCCGCTTCGCCCGGCGTTCCACCGGTGGCCTGCACCGCGTACTGGCGGCACGACGAATCGTCGAATTGAAACTGATCGATGCTCTTGCGGCTGCCCGGCATTGCACTGTAGGTAGGACCCGTCGGCACTGTGGCGCAGCCGGCCAGAACCAAGATCGAGCCGATCGCAAGCAGCCTGCCAACGGAGTTCGCCACGTGAAGCTGACTCATCGCGTACCCGTTTGCGGAGCCACACGCTGCCAGCCCTCGGCGCAGCTACTCACGTAGGGGTAATAACCTCGGGAACTGACGCACCAGTACCACCACTGCTGCGCGTTTGGATCCGTTGAAGAACTCGGCGCCGGCGTGGGCATTGCAGGCGCAGGATCGCTTTCCACCCAGACGCGCGGCTCTTGCACAGGCGCATACACAACGGCCGGAGGACCCCAATAACCTGGACCCATAACCATAACCATAGCCGTAGCCAGGTCCCCAGTACCCCGGACCCCAGTAACCCGGACCCCAGTAACCAGGTCCACCCCAGATGCCAAGTGAAAAACGGGCCCCGTGGTGGTGGCCATGTCCATGTCGGCCGCGCGCGGATGCAGATTCAGCAACGGCCATCAATCCGAAGGCCACCGCAGCGGCAGCGGCGAGTGTCTTAAGCGGTGTCATCAACGTTCCTCGCATTGCTGTGACAGTACGACTCAACGGCCGAATGCTAGTTCGCGCCGACTCAAAAAGCGGTACCAAAATGTAACTAAGGGCTCTGCCTTAGCCGCGGTGACGCGGGTCGGACTTGCGCTTTTGCCTCGATGCGCGCCTCTACCGCCTGCAGCCCACGCAGTACCAGTAACGCCAGTAATGTCGCACCCACCGCGAGCCACCACTGCTGCAGCGCAGCGCACACGCCGATACCGCCCGCGAACAGCAGCGACGTCGCGGTCGTCAGCCCTTCGACTCGCTCTCCGTGCGGCCTGAAGATCGTTCCTGCGCCGATGAACCCGAGCGCAGTCACCACACCGCCGACCAATCGAAAAGGGTCCGCGCTAATCACGCCGGGGTGAGAGGCCGAAAAATTCGTCAGCATGGATCCGCCAAGCCCCACTAACAAGGCGCAGGCGCCGGCCACCATCATGTGGGTTCGAAAGCCGGCGGGCTTGTTGGCTGTCTCGCGCTCGTAACCGATCGTGCCGCCGAGCAGCATCGCTCCTGCCACTTCGGACAGCACTACCAGTTGCGGCCACGCGTGCGCCAGACCATCCATCGGTCACCGGCAGGACACGCCGTAAAAAAATCGTGCGCTATTGCTTCCAGGGAATGTAGTCACGCCACTCGCTGAGCATCGAGCGTCTATCGCGCAGCACGTAAACGGCGATCAGCGCAATCACGGCCGCGCTACCCAGTGCAATCAGCGATGGCGTTGCCTTGCGCAGGCGGCGTTTCCACACCTCGCGTCGACGGTTATCCCCGAGCAGAACCGGTTCCAGGCCGTCGTCATACGCCGGCGAAATAGGATCGCTGGCTGGAAAGCTTTCTGCGATGGCCTGATCGAGCAGGCGCTCACTGTGGTCCGGTGTTTTGGCAATTGCCATCGGTTTCTCCTTGAAATTTGGAGCGCTTGTTGCCGCGCAGATCTCTTCTAAAAGCAAGCTCTGTGCCGTGCAGCCCTCGCCGAGCGCGGTAATGCGCCCAGCACACGCTCGGCTATTCTCGGCGCATGGTCCGAACAGCTGTTAAGCGACCTGGCAGCCAAAGTTGGCTCGGAAATCGGCGTCAGTGACTGGTTCGAGGTGACGCAACGTGTCATCGACGACTTTGCGGGCGCAACGCGGGATCATCAATGGATTCACGTCGACACGGAACGCGCTGCACGCGAGTCGCCCTTTAAAGCACAAGACGGCTCAGGCTGCACCGTCGCACACGGTTTCATGACGCTGTCGCTGCTTTCACAGTGGATGGACAGCACGATCGCGATCACCGATCGCGGCGCCGGCATCAACGCGGGTTTCAACAAGGTTCGTTTTAGCGCTCCGGTGCCGGTCGGAAGTCGTATCCGTGCCCGCTTCGTGCTCGCAGCTAGCGATCCGATTCGCGGCGGTGCGAAGCTGCTATGGAACGTCCGCGTTGAATGCGAAGGGCAATCCCGCCCGGTTTTGACGGCCGAATGGTTAACGCGCGTCTTGACTGTGGTCGCTTCGGCCGCCGCTGATCAGCGCGCGTCGCGCTCCCCCAGCGTGTCCTCCACGTAAACCATTTGTACCAACACCATCAGGGCGGCGGTTGCCGGTGCCGCCAATAGCAGTCCCAGCCAGCCGAACAGCAGGGCCGCGACCAGCAGTGCAACCAGCGTCAGTGCGGGCGGCAGTTCAACCGTGCGACGCTCGATCATCGGCGTGAGCACGTAGGCTTCGACTGTCTGGATGGCGCCGTATAACAAAACGACGTAGAAAACCTGCGTTGGGCCTTGCAGCAAAGCGAACAGGGCGGCGGGCAGCAACGCCAGCAGCGGGCCGATATTGGGAATGAAGTCGAGCAGCGCTGCGATCAGCGCCAACGCGCCCGCCATCGGCACTCCGATCACGGCCAACCCGATGAAGACCGCAATCCCTACCAGCACCATCGAGATCGCTTTGCCGAATAGCCACCAGCGCAGCGTGTGGCCCATCGCAAGCAAGACCTCGCGCGCACGATCGCGGTGGGCCGGCGGAAACAACCTCACCGTGCCTTCGATGTAGGGCCGTGGGTCGGCCGCCAGATAAAGCGCGATCACGACCGCGACGACGGTGTGACCGATTGCACTGAGCGTTCCAGACAGCGCGCCCGTAACCTTCTCTGCCACCTGCGGTTGCGCGGCCAACGTGTCGGGGCGCGGGGCCGCGTCGAAAAGAGCTTCCAGCCAGGCGAAACGGCTCAACTCCTGTTGCAATTGTTGCAGGGCGGCGGGCAAGGTCGCTCGCAGGTCGCGAACCTGCTCACCGATCGCGGGCGCGATCGACCAGCCGATCAGGCCTAAAGAAATCGCCAGCAGCGTGACGACGATCACGAGCGCCCACCGCGGAGATATGCGCAAACGTGATGCCAGCGGCTGGGCCAACGAGCGCAGCAGTATCGCGAGCAGGATGCTGGCGAACACCAGCAGCACGATGTCGGCTGCGAATGCGATCAGCAGCAGCGCGAGTGTGGCGAAGCCGATCTTGGCCCACGTGCGCTTGGTCATTCGCCAGCTAACGATTCGGGAGCGCGCATTGCGCTTGTCTTGAGTTACTCAGGAATTGCGGTGGCGCTGATGATGGCCGGTTGTAGCACGGTGAGTGGATCCGGCGACACAACCCGCGGCGGAGTCGTTCAGGACAACGTGAAGCCTTGATCCACACGCGAGCGCGCCTCGAGCGCTGACCATTGTTCGAACTTGGCGGCGATCAAGTGTTCGATTTCTTCGATTCGAAGTCGATCGGACTTGATCTGCCCGACTAACTCGCGGTGATAACCGACTTGGTTCATGCGCTCGGCGAGCACTCGCTGCTCGTTCTCCAGTCGTTCGATTTCGGCCGGTAGCGCAATCAGTTCGCGTTGCTCCTTGTACGAAAGTTTGGCACGCTGCACGCGACCCGCCGCCTTGGCGGTCACCGTGCCGCGCTTACTCGACGCATCGTCTTCCGTAACAGTCCGCTGCCGCATCCAATCCGAATAGCCACCCACATACTCGCGCCAAACACCGCCTCCTTCGGCAACGAGTGTCTGCGTGACGACGTTGTCGAGAAATGCACGATCGTGGCTCACCAGCAGCAGCGTGCCGGGGTACTGCTGCAGCGTCTCCTCGAGCAGTTCGAGCGACTCGATGTCGAGATCGTTGGTCGGCTCGTCGAGCACCAGCAGATTCGCCGGTTGCGCGAACAGGCGTGCCAGCAGCAGCCGGTTGCGCTCGCCGCCGGACAGCGGTCTTGACCGGCGCCTGCGCGCGTTGCGGCGGAAACAGGAAGTCGCCGAGGTAGGTCAGCACGTGCTTGCGCTCGCGCGCCGATCTCGATCCAGTCGGAGCCGGGGCTGATCGTGTCGACCAGCGTGCGCTTCCGGATCGAGCTGCGCGCGCATCTGGTCGAAGTACGCCGACCTGCAGCTTGGTTCCGAGGCGGACCGTGCCCTGTCGGGCGCCAGCGTGCCGAGGATCAGCTTGCAGCAGCGTGGTCTTGCCGGCGCCGTTGGGGCCGATCAGGCCGAGGCGGTCGCCGCGCATGATGCGCAGGTCGAGAGTCGCGACGATCAGCGCGGCTCGCCGAACCGCTTGCGTCACGCCGGTCAGCTCGGCGACGAGCTTGCCCGAGCGCTCGCCGGCGTCGACAGCGAGCTTCACGCGGCCGATGCGTTCGCGCCGCGCGCGCGCGCTCGCCGCGCAATTGCTTCGAGCCGTCGCACGCGGCCCTCGTTGCGCGTGCGCCGCGCCTCGACGCCGTTGCGGATCCACGCTTCCTCCTGCTGCCAGAACTTGTCGAACTTGCGCGCTGCGCGATCGCCTCGGCGGCGAGCTCGTCGCCTTGCGCGCCTCGTACGCGGCGAAGTTGCCCGGGATACGAGCGCAGCAGGCCGCGGTCGAGCTCGACGATGCGCGTCGTCACGCGGTCGAGGAACGCGCGGTCGTGCGTGATCACGATCATGCGTCCTGCTTTGCGCAGCAGCTCTTCGAGCAGCGCGATGCCGTCGATGTCGAGATGGTTGGTCGGCTCGTCGAGCAGCAGCAGGTCCGGGGCGAAGCGCGAACGCGAGTGCAAGCGCGCGCCCGCTTGCGCTCGCCGCCGGACGCGTGCCGCAGGCTCGCTCGCCTCGTCGAGTCCGAAGCCGATGCAGGTACTCGACAAGCCGCGCCTCGGTGCGCCAGTGCTCGCGCTCGTCGTGCGCCGACATGCGTCTCGAGTCGCGCCGCGCAGCGCAAGGCTCTCGCGCAGCGTCGGACGCGGGGGGCAACGCTGGCTCCTGCTCGACCAGCACGATCGACAGCCCTTCCCTTCGCTTGATCTCGCCGTCGTCGAGCTCGATCCGGCCCGCGATCGTGCCAGCAGCGAGCACTTGCCGGTGCCGTTGCGGCCGATCAGCCCGATGCGCTCGCCCTCCTGCACGGTCAGCGACGCGCGGTCGAGCAAGGGCTGCAGGCCGAACGCGAGCTCGGCGTCGAGGATGGTCAGTAGAGACATCGGTGATCGCGGATTTATCGCACGGCAGTATGTCGCGCGGAGCTGATCAGCAAAATACCCGCACCCGCACATGCCAGCGCGGCGGCCTGCAGCCACGTGAACGTTTCACCGAGCAGGAAGATGCCAACCAGCGTCGCCGCGACCGGCAAGGCGACCGTGAACACGCCTGCGTGGCTCGCGGCGACATGCTTCAGGCCGGCGACCCACATCCAGACGGCGAACAAGCTGGCCGCGAGCGAATAGAAAACCAGCAGCAGCCACAGATTCGCAGTCATGGCGCTGGCCTCAAAAGACGCAAGCTGCCACAGGCCAAGCGGCGCAATCAGCACCAATCCCAGCAGGTTGATCAGCGCTGAAACGCGCAACGGTGAGCGCGTTGCCGACAGCCGCTTCGAGATGATTACGTAGATCGCTTCGCACACGACGGCGCCGAATAGCAGAGCATTTCCAAGCAGCGTCGTCAGCGCCGAAGTTGACTCGGGCGTCGGCTCGGTGGCCTTTGCCAACTGCAATAAAGCGATCCCAACCATGGCCAGGCCAATGGCGATCCACACTCGCAGCGTCAGCGTCTCGCGCAAAAACCAGCGCGACAGCAACGCGACGACGGCCGGCAAAGTCGCAAGCGTGACGCCGGCAGCGGTGGCCGTCGTCAGCGCGATGCCGCTCAGCATGCAAATCGAAAACAGGAAATTTCCGAAAAATGACAGCAGAAAGAACAGCCAGCGCTCGGTGCGCGTCAGCGGCAGCTCGCCTTTACCGCGGAACGTCCACGGAAGCATCGCGACGGCAGCTATTGCAAAGCGCAGGAAGGCCAGCGCGAACACCGGAATCACGGCGACCAGGGGCTTGGACAGCGCAACGTACGTGCCGACCAGAGCCATTGAGCCCGTCAGCAGCAAATACGCGGTGAATCTGGACGATGTCGGGGCCGTGCTCATAGGCGAGGCGACGATACGCGACGCTTGCCGGCGGCACGCATATGCATATGCCGACGCAACGTTCACCGCTTCACCGGCATGTTTAACATCACAAGCCTCCTTGAACGAGGACACATGAAAGCCATCAGCTCGCCGATCGCATGTGCGCTGTTCGCGCTGCTCGCCTCCGTTTCCCTGGGTGCCACCGGGCAGAAGATCGACGCTGCGCGCGTGCCGGAGGAGATGCGGACTCAGCAGGGGTTGTATCTGTATCCCAAACAGGCGCATCAGTTTGTGCGTGCACAAAAAGGCAAGGTGCTGTTCGTCGACGTCCGCACCCGGGCTGAAGCACAGTTTCTCGGCATGGCAACGCCGGTCGATGCGTTGGTGCCGTATGTCGAGTTTCAGGAATTTATGACCGACTGGGACGAGGAGCGCAGTTTCTACAAGCTCGAACCGTTCAGCGACTTCGTTCCTGAAGTCACGCGTCGGTTGCAGGCGAAGGGTTTGAGCAAGAGCGATCCCGTGGTGTTGATCTGCCGGGCGGGCGAACGCAGTTCGCGCGCGGCCAACCTGCTCGCCGACTCGGGCTACACGCGCGTTTACACCGTCGTGTACGGCCTTGAGGGCGAGCTGTCCGACGCCGGCCGCCGCAACGTCAACGGCTGGAAGAAGGACAACCTGCCGTGGAGCTTCGAGCTCGATAGGAGCAAGATGTACTTTCCGCGCTAGCTGTGGGCAAATGAGGCGGATGTACGCGACGGCTTCTTCTTCACAGTAGTTTGCACTAGCTGACTACGCCGCCATAATCGCGGTCGCAATGGCGACCAAGCTATTTCCGGCAACAGGCAATCGACGCGCAGCGCGAGAAGCTGCTGGGTGAAGTGTCGCTCGCGCGCACGGTACCGATGTGGGGATACACGCTGCTCGCCGTCGGATTCGCGGCCGGACTCGTCGCATTCTCGATCTGGGGTGAATACGCACGCCGCGAGCGCGTCGATGGATTTCTGGCGCTTGACTCGGGCGCCGCACGCTTGCTGGCGCCGCAGGCGGGAACCATCACCGAAATCCTGGCCAAGGAAGGCGAGGAGGTTCGGGTCGGGCAAGCATTAATTCGACTGTCGTTCGAGCGTGTGACTGCATCCGGCGTCACGTCGGGCGAACTGGTGCAGCGCGAGATCGGTGACCGCATCAGCGGGCTGGAACGCGAGCAGCAGCAGGTGCGGTTGCTCGGAAGGCAGCAAGCCGAAATCCTGCGCCGCAAGATGGACGATCTGCAGCGTGAGCTCGCCCAGTCCGATCTCGAGATCAAGGCGCAGCAAACCCGGCTGGCGTCGTCGCGCAACGAATATCAGCGCGCCGAAGATCTGTTCAAGGACAAGTTTTATTCCGAAAGCAAGCTGATCGAGTTTCGCAACAACGTTCTCGATCAGCAGGTGAAGCTCGAAGGGTTAAGGCGCCAGCGCGCGACGGTCGAACGCGAGCTGTCGTCGACCCGCTCCGAGTTGCCGCTGATTGAAACCAAGGTCGGCTCGCAGATCGACCAGGTCAAGCGCCAGATGAGCGAGCTTCAGCAAGGCAGCGTGCAGGAGGCGGCCAAGCGCGAGAACGTCATCCGGGCGCCGATCGCAGGCGTGTTTACCAACATCGCTGCCAACAGCGGCGAAGCGGTCGCCGATGAGGCACCACTGGCGATGGTCGTGCCCAAGGGCGGCGGCTTGCACGCGCAATTGCTGGTGCCCACGCGGGCCATCGGATTCGTGCAACCCGGGCAGGCGGTCGTGCTGCGCTACGACGCGTTTCCGTTTCAGCGCTTTGGGCAGTACCGCGGCACGGTGGAGCGTGTCAGTCGCACGGTGTGGTCGCCCGGCGAAAAGGTCGGTCCGGCGACGGTGCGCGAGCCGGTGTACCGAGTCGATGTGAAACTCGATTCACAAAGCGTTGCCTCCGGTGCACAGACGCTCGCACTGCGACCCGGGATGTCGGTCAACGCCGACATCCTGCAAGAAAAGCGCAAAGTGTGGGAGTGGGTGTTCGAGCCGATTCTGTCGCTTAAGGGAAGGCTCGGCTAATGCGTCGTGTGCCGGTGATCCTGCAGAGCGAAGCGCCCGAGTGCGGCATCGCTTGCGTCGCGATGATCGCCAGTTACCACGGCTTCCGCACCGATCTCGTCGGCATGCGCATGCGGCTCGCGCCTGTCGATGAAGGGCGTGACGCTGAAGCACATCGCGCAGATCGCCGAGACGATGGGGATGACGGCGCGCGGCGTGCAGGTGCCGCTCGAATCGCTGTCGGCAAGCTGAAGCTGCCGGCGATCCTGCACTGGGACATGAACCACTTCGTCGTGCTGACCGACGTCTACGGCGACACGATCACGGTGCAACGACCCGGCGCGCGGCAAGCGCGTGCTGAAGCTCGCCGAAGCGTCGCGACCACTTCACCGGCGTCGCGATGGAGTTCACGCCGACGCCGGGCTTCCAGCAGCGCGACGAGCGCGAGCAGATCAGCGCCTGGCAGCTGCTGCGCGCGGCCACCGGGCTAAAGAGCGCGATCGCGCAGATGCTGCTGCTCTCGCTCGCGCTCGAGGTGTTCGCGATCGCGACGCCGTTCTTCCTGCAGCTCGTCGTCGATCGCGTGCTGGTCGGGCGCGACAGCGACTTCTCACGGTGCTCGGCATCGCGCTTCGGCGCGCTGGTGGTCATGCAGCGCGATCGTCACCGGCGCTGCGCGCCTGGGTCGGCGTCTACCTCAGCACGCAGCATCAACCTGCAACTGCTCGACACGCTCTTCGCGCAGCTGCTCCGGCTGCCGCTCGCGTGGTTCGAGAAGCGCCATATCGGCGACATCGTCTCGCGCTTCCGCAGCGTCGACGCGATCCAGCGCACGCTGACGCACGACGTTCGTCGAGACGGTGATGGACGGCGTGATGGTGCGTGCTCACGCTGGCCGTGATGGTCTGCTACAGCCTGACGCTGACGCCGATCGTGCTCGTCGCGGCCTGCCTCTACGGCGTCGCTGCGCTGGACCTTCTACTACCCGCAGCGCCGCGCGACCGACGAGCAGCATCGCGCACGAGGCGAAGTCGGGCACGCACTTCATCGAGACGCTGCGCGGGATGATGGCGATCAAGCTCAACCTGCGCGAGTCCGGAGCGCCGCTCGGCTTATCAGAACCTGGTCGTCGACCAGACCAACGCCGGCGTGCGCGTGCAGAACGTGGCGCATCGCTGCAGCGCGCCGCGAACGCGCTGATCTTCGGCATCGAGAACGTGCTCGTGATCTGGCTCGGCGCGCTGCCGGTGATGGACGGCAAGTTCACGGTCGGCATGCTGTTCGCGTTCCTGGCGTTCAAGCTGCTGTTCCTCACGCGCGTCAACAACCTGATCGACAAGTCGATCGAGTTCCGCATGCTCGACCTGCACGCCGAGCGGATCGCCGACATCGCGCTGGCCGAGCCCGGAAGCCGGTCGAGTGCCCGCAGTCGCGCGGGCCGACGCGCCGACGGGCCGCTCGTGTTGCAGGCGGCGCGACTCGGCTTCGCTTACGGCAGCGAGGGCTTCGTGTTCCGCGGCGTCGACCTCGCCGTCGCAGCCGGGCGAGACGGTCGCGATCGTCGGGCCGTCGCGGCTGCGGCAAGACCACGCTGTCAAGGTGCTGACGGGCTTGCTCGACCGGACCGAAGGCATCGCTGACGGCCGCCGGCCGCGACCTCGCGCGACTGGGACCTCGGCCGCTACCGCAGCCGCATCGGCGTCGTGATGCAGGACGACCAGCTGTTCGTCGGCACGATCGAGGACAACATCAGCTTCTTCGACCCCGCAGCACGATCGCGGCGCGCGTCCGCGAGTGCGCCCGCGCTCGCCATGGTCGACAGCGACATCATGGCGATGCCGATGCAGTACAACACGATCGTCGGCAGCCTCGGCGATGGCGCTGTCGGGCGGCCAGAAGCAGCGGGTGCTGCTGGCGCGCGCGCTATATCGCCAGCCGCAGATCCTGTTCCTGGACGAGGCGTTCGACCAGCTCGACCTGGCAACGGAACGAGCGATCACCGATCGGCTGAGGAAGCCGGGATCGGGCTGGTGATCGTCAGCCACCGCCCCGAGACAGTAGGAGCGGTAGATCGAATCGTTACGCTAGGCGAAACTGTGATCGTTTCGAGTCAGCTTGCGGCATAGGCAAAATAGACCGGACCACCCTCGTCAAGGCCGTCCGGTCAAGCTCGTAGAGCAGAAATCTTAGAATTACTTTGATTCTTGGTGTGGTTCAAGGCCTCAACGCATCTCAAAGCAGGATGGAGCCCATTCCTCCGCCGCCTACCATATCGAGCTCAGGCAGGGTCAGCTCAACAGTTTGTTCGATGCTTTCAACAACGATTTCTTCAGCGACTGCCATTTCGAGCTTGTTCATTTTGATCCTCTACGAGTAATCGATTTTTGGTTTGTGCTGTCGGGGCGGTGGTTAACCGAGGCACGAAAGCATCTTCGATCGCATGAGAAGTGGCGGGAATCACCCGCATTTGGCGCATTTCCCTGTAGCCATCTGATGTGCGAGTGATCACACTCCTGCAGTCCACTTACTTCCAGCCGCGGATGTCCGAGCACGCTCTCGAAGAACTAGAAGTGCTAGAGCGCGAGATCAAGGCGAACCTAGCGTCGCCGAGCGCTGAAACGATTGCATTCCTAAAGGAGGCGCTGAAGCGACTGCGATTCATTCCATTCAGCGTTGATCCGCAGCGGAGGATCAACTGCCTCATCGATATTGCGTCGCAGTTCTATCACCAGGGCCAGAGCACGTTTGACGGGGTTGAGCCGGCAGCGCTGGCCGTTATGTTGGCTCGCGACACCAACGAGCGCGCCCTCTTGAGGAAAGCGCTTACCGTGCAGGCAGTCGTGCTCTATTCGACTAACAACCCTGGCGATGCATTGACCGCACTTTCGGAAGCACTTGAAATCGCTGAGGCCGGCGATGATCAAATAGGTAAAGTGGCCGTGTGGATCAATCTTGGGATCGCTTTTTACGAAGCCGCGCTTTATGCCGATGCGAGAGACTGCAGTGAGCGAGCAACCCGCCTGACGACGGGTCTGGCTCACCTACGCCCTCTGAAAGCGGTAGCGCTTGCCAACGTTGCGCATTGCTGTTTGCATATGCAGGAGTACGAGGCAGGCCTTGACAGTATTCGCGACGCAGTGGGATTGAAGCACACGCCCGACGACTCCGGCCGAAATGCTTAACCGTGTGTTTGCGGAGAGTACATACACACGGCTCTTGCTGGCGATGGGTCGAGTTTCTGAAGCGTCTGAACGAGCGCAGATTGCCAGAGAATTGGCGGCCAAGACGAAGTCAGTGCGCGCGGATATTTCTGCCGCATGTTCCGAAGGATTGGTCGAGGTGTATTCGGGCCTCGGAGATGTGGGCCTTTCCCGGGGCATGGCAGCGCTCGAGAAGGCGCGCGCAATTAAGCCTTCGCTGCGGGAAACGCTACTGGCGCTCGTGCAAGCCCACGAGAAAGCTGGGCGGCCAGAGCGCGCGCTCGCGTTGCACCGAGAATTGACATTGCACATTCGGAAGGCGCAACACGACAGCATTGTTCGCCACCAGGAGCTGCACCTGCAGCAAATTGAAGCCGCCCAACAGTTTCCTGAGCACCTACTAACAGACAAGGAGACCGAACTCAGCGACAAGATCGCTGCGCAGACGGCTGGGACCAAGCAGGGTGATCTGCTCGAGCAGATCGCGTTTACAGCGGAAATGCGAGACGACCCCACCGGCGAGCACTGTTATCGCGTTGCGAAACTCGCTTCGCTTCTGGCGAAGACGCTCGACCAATCGGATGATGCGTGCGAGACGATCGATCTTGCTGCTCGCTTGCACGACATCGGCAAGGTCGGCATTCCGGATTCGCTAATGCAGAAGCCTCAACCACTGTCCGAGGGTGAGCGGCAAATCCTGCAAACGCATGCCGCAACGGGTGCTGATTTGCTTGCGAAAACCAAAGTTTCGTACAGCGAACTCGCGAGCGACATTGCGAGACATCATCACGAGAGATGGGATGGAAACGGCTACCCCGAAGGCATTTCGGGCTCAGCGATCCCTTTGGCAGCACGGATCGTCTGTCTATGCGACTCCTACGACGCCCTCACTCATGAAAAGGCTTATCGCCGCGCCTTTTCGAGCGACGAGGCGATCAGCGAGATCCTCCGGTTGCGCGAACTCCAGTTCGATCCCCATTTGGTCGACCTTTTCGTTCCGATGGTGATGAGCCTGCGGGGCGAACACGATGACCTGGACGATTTCCTGGGCGCCGCTGCGCGCCAGACAGCGCTCAACGCCGCCCGCCTGAAGATCGCCGAGTCGCTGGCCAAGCCGATCGAGGGCCTGGAGTCGCTGATCTGCCGCCGCCGACCATTGAACGTCGCCTGATCCGGCGCACCTTGCCCGAAACCGCGCTAGCGGGCGCTGGCAAGACCCGCTTCTGTTTTAGTGCTTTGGCATGCACGCCAGACGGCGCGCGGCCGTTTCGTTCAGCCAGCCTTCCTCCGCCAGGGAACGTATCCGCGCCACGGTGTCCAGGTCGGCGCGTTCGTAGGCCTGCTTTCGCAGCGTGGTCGTGACGTCGTCGAGTTCGCCTACGCCAGCCATTTCGTCCAACTCATATATAGAAGCGCAGGAAAAGCAGCTCCTGCTGCGGCTCTTCAATTTCGATCCTCATGCGGCTCGCCGGCCAGGTCGGCCCGGCCGGCGTGTGGATTTCACTCCGAAGCTGAGGCATAACCGCACTCGGTCGTCGACCTTGAACGTCCCGAAGTCGAGCGTTCGAATCAGCTCGATCTCCTCGCCCACCTGCCGCCGCGAATGAATCGTTGCGATCTCGAGTCCGAATACGAATTGCGTCGGATCCTCGGCCCGCAACACGAGACCGCGCCACAGTTGCTCGCGCGTCAGGGTGTCGAGCAACGGCATCAACGGGTCGTTGATCTGTATCAGGTGTTCGAACCGCACGGCCGGATTCTGCCTCAGTCGATGCGGCCGCTTTGCGCCGCTCTTCTCTGGCGCGTCGTTCTGTTAACCCCTTTCCCGCTTTGCTGGCGTTTCACTGTCCTAACCCACAACTCAGGAGAGTGACATGTTGATCAGAATCCTGGCCGCGGCGTCCGCCCTGGCTTTGACTGCTTGCGCAACGCCCGCGACCGCCATCGGCTCGATGGTCGACGTGAACGTGACCGATCGTGTTACCGGCGAGACGCTGCCGATGTATTGGCACGATGGCCGCTGGTGGGTTCCGGGCAAACCGGGCAATCGGTACGCCGTCACGCTGACCAACCGTAGCGGAGGCCGGACCTTGACGGTGATCTCGGTCGACGGCGTCAACGTCGTTTCGGGCGAAACCGCGGCGCACGATCAGACCGGCTATGTGCTGAACCATGGCCAGAACGCTCAGATCACCGGATGGCGCAAGAATCTCGCGCGCGTTGCTGCGTTTGAGTTCACGGCGTTGCCCAATTCGTACGCGGCGCGCACTGGCCGTCCGGACAACGTTGGTGTAATCGGCGTGGCCGTGTTTCGGGAGAAGGTGCGTTACGTACCGCCGCCGGAGCCGGTGTCGCCGCCGTTGTCCCGCTCGAAGTCGGAAACCCCGCAGGATTCCGCGCGTGGAGGCGCCAGCGCCCAAGCGCCCGCGAGTGCTTCGGCCTCGAACGAGGCATCCGCAGATGCGCGTGCCGAACGCAGAGATCAGCAGCAGCAACGTCTGGGCACCGGGCATGGCCGCAGCGAATACGCGCCGACGCAGCACGTCGCGTTCGAGCGCGCCCAGTCGACGCCCGACGAGAAGATCATGATTCACTACGACAGCCGCGACAATCTGATTGCTATGGGAGCGATCCCGCAGCCCAGGCATCGAAACCATCGTGCGCCGGACCCATTTCCTGGCACGGTCGGCTTTGTGCCGGATCCTCCACGCCACTGGTAAGACATGGCAAACGCCGCATTAGCGCGCTGATGTTAGGAGGCACAATGCCGCGCGATGGACAGCGACGAAGATCTGCTGGCGGCGTATGCCGCGGGAGATGCGCGCGCTTTTGCCGAGTTGTACGAGCGGCACGAGCGCGCGATCTACCGTTTTTTTCTGCGGCAGGGCGCGGCAACTTCGGCGGCTGATGACCTGCTGCAGGAAACGTGGCTCGCGGTGGTGCGCAATGCGGCAAAGTTCGAACCGCGAGCGAAGTTCACCACCTGGCTCTATACAGTGGCGCGCAGCAAGATGATCGATCACTGGCGCGCGCAGGACGACACGGTGTCGCTGGCGTACTTTGTGGGCGATGCTGCCAACGACGCCGACGAAAGCGTGCTCGACATTCCCGCGGGTGATGCGCATCGGCCCGATCATCAAGTGATTGCGCGGGCCGAAGCGCGCGCTTTTTTGCAGGCGGTGGAGGCGCTGCCGCCACCGCAGCGGGAGGCGTTCCTGCTGCAAGCCGAAGGGGGTTTATCGCTCGACGAAATTGCTGCGGTTACCGGTGCCGCACATGAAACCGTCAAGAGCCGGCTGCGCTATGCAATGAACAAGCTACGCACGGCAATGGAGGCATGGCAGTGAGATGACAGTCAATGAGGACCGCGACAACAGCGGCCCTGACGGTTCGGCGCATCCCGAGTTGGTGAGCCGTTACCGACAGGCCAGCGCCGAGGCGGATGAACGCCCAGCGGCGTCCGCGCGCGCGTCGATCCTGGCGGCCGCGGCACGCGAAGTCGGGGCCAAGCCGGTCGATGCCGCTACGCGACTTCGCACCCCACGGCGCTGGCCGCTGGCAGCGGCCGCCGCGGTCATGTTGTCGACGCTCGCGGTGATGCTGGCGATCCGCACGAACGAGGAGATGCCGCAGTTCAGTCCTCCGCCCGAGCCGGCGCGCAGCGTGGCCGACAACGCTGCGCCGCCGGCGAAGGTTGCGCAGACGCCCCCGCCGGCGGATCAGCCGCCGTCCGAGCGTCAAGTGACGCAGCAGCCATCAGCCGGGACCAAGCCGGCACCAGCGCGCGAGGAACGCTCAGCGACGCTGGCCGGGAGCTCGGCAGATTCGGCGCCGCAAGCGCCGCGCGCAGCGACGCCGCCGGCACTTGCCAGCAACGAGGGGGATTCAGTCCCGCCGGCGCCGCGCGAAACGCGCCCGCCGGTACTCGCAGAGACACCTGCGAAGTCGCTATCAAAGGAGCAGGAGCAGGCGCGCGAAAACGCGCCCGCTGCCTTGCCTGCGTCGCCCGCGCCCGAGCTGGCGAATCGTTCTAAACAGCGTTCGGAGCAGGCCGCGGCCGGCGCCGCCGCGCCTTCCGCCCCGGTCGATCAAGCGGCTGCCGACGCGCGGCGCGATGCGGACAAACCCGCCGCCGCATCCGCCGCATCTGCACCATTGGCAGCAGCGCAGGGCGAGCGGAAGCAGACCGACGAGTCCGCGGCCGCATGGCTTGAACGAATCATCAAATTGCGGCGTGAAGGTCGGCATGCTGAGGCTGATGCGGAGTTAAAGCGTTTTCGCGAGCGCCATCCGCAAGTGCAACCCCCATCGGAAGCGTTGCTGCCAGCGGGGACGCGCTAGGCGCAAGCTCCACCGTCGCCAGCGGCCAGGGCGATCGATCGGACAACGCCTGCACCGCCAGCCGCGCCGCATCGGCTTCAAACACGCGCTGCGCAGTGCGCGCCAAATCGAAAGCGGCGGCCAACGACTTAACAGTGCCGAGCCAGCACCATTGATCGAACACGTGCCATTGCTCCTGGAAGCGCTCGGTGTTCCGTTCGACAACGGCAATCGCATTGGCGTGTGGCCAGTGCGGTAACAGCCATGGTAGTAATAATTCTTTCAAGCGCACGGTGTGCTCAGCCCGTATCTCTGCTCCGACGCATGCGCCCCGGCAGCGCCGCAGCTGATAATTGAAGCAGGGCGCGCCGTCGTGCGCAGCCTTGCGGCGTCCTTCGAGCCCGATCGTTTTCAAGCAGACCCTATGTTCGGCCGCGAGGCCGGTCATCCAGCGCCGTATCGACGAGCGCGATCCGAAGGGGCCGTAGCAGTGTCCCAGTTGCGCGAACTCGAACGCTTTCGCCGGACGCGCCTTTGCGCATCCTTCTTCATCGAAGCTCAGTAGCACCAGATTCGATTTGCGCCGCGATGCCACGTTGTGCGCGGGCAGCCGCGTTTTTATCAACTCCGATTCGCGTAGCAGCGCGCCGAATTCGCCCGCGGTTTCTTCCCATTCGAGCCGATGGATCTCCTGCGAAAGCCGCAGCTCGCGGGGCGCGCGGTATTCGGAGTTGAAGTGGCTGGCGACGCGCGCCCGCAGATCGACGCTCTTGCCGATGTAAATCGGGTGCTCGTTCAATCCGTAGAACAGGTACACACCGGGCGCGTGCGGCAGCGAGTCGATCGCATCGGGCGGCAGGTTGGGCGGCAGCGCGGGTCGCCGCAGCAACACGTGCGCAGCCAATTCGATCTCCGCCGGCGAATGGCGGTCCGCCAGGCGCTGCAACAACCGCCACAGCACTCGCGCATCGCCGAGCGCGCGATGCCGCTGCTCACCTTCCAGACCGAAGCGATCGATGATCGCGTCCAACGTATGCGGTGATCGGTCCGGATACAAGTAGCGGCTGAGCCGCACCGTGCACAGGGTTTTTGCGGCGTACGCAAGTCCGGCGCGGTTGAATTCCGCGCGCAGGAATCCGTAATCGAAGCGGGCGTTGTGGGCGACGAACACCGCGCCGTCGAGCCGATCGAAGATTCCTTGTGCGATCTCGGCGAACGAAGGTGCCGCGCGCACCATGTCGTTGGTGATGCCAGTGAGCCATTGAATCTCGGCCGGGATCGGCACGCCGGGGTTGACCAATGTGGACCACTCTTCGACCCGCACCGCGTCACCGTCAAAATCGACGCGCACCACGCCGACTTCGGTTACGCGCTCGCGCGCGGGGCTTGATCCCGTCGTTTCGACATCGACGAACGCCAAGCATGGTGCAATCACAGGAAACATTGGCTGCGATTATCGGTCACGCGAGACGTGCATACTCTGAAAAAAGAGAGAAGCCGGAGAGACAGACATGACATCGCCGGAGACTGACAAAGCTGCGCGACTCGAGGCGGTCGTGGCGCTGATCGATGCGCGCAGCCAGAAAAGCGAGCGTGCGTCGCTGGCGACTTTTGCGCACGCCTATTTCGAGCGGGTCGATCCCGAAGACATCGCCGTTCGCAGCGTCGAGGATTTGTACGGCGCGCTGCTGTCGCACTGGCAGTTCGCCCGCAAGCGCGAAGCCGGTGCGATCAAAGTGCGCGTGTTCAACCCGGGAGCCGGCGAGCACGGCTGGGCATCGCGCCACACGGTGGTCGAGATCGTCAACGACGACATGCCGTTCCTGGTCGACTCGGCGTCGATGGAAGTCAACCGGCAGGGTCTCGCGCTGCACCTGATCGTGCATCCGATCTTTGCCGTCGAACGCGACCAGAGCGGCACGCTGCAGACGATCGACCTGCGCTCCAACAAGCCCGACTGGCCGCGCGAGTCGTTCATGCACATCGAAGTCGATCGATTGGCGGACCCGACCGCCCGTGCAGAGCTGGCAGCCGGCATCGAGCGCGTATTGGGCGACGTGCGGGCGAGCGTGGCCGACTGGAAGGCGATGGTCGCGCAGTTGCGCACCGTGATTCAAGAGGTCGACCGCTTAGCGCCAAGCGCCGGGCCGTCCCAAGCTCAGCGCGTGCCCCCGCGGGGGGCGGGCGCACAGCGACCGGGGGCGCAGCAGACATCGCCGCCGCTGTCGCGCGAGGAAATCTCGGAGAACCGTGCGTTCCTGCAGTGGCTGACCGAAGATCATTTTCTGTTGCTTGGCTACCGGCGCCACGATCTGGCCACAGTTGAGGGTGAAGACGCGTTGCGTCTGGTGCCCGGCAGCGGGCTCGGCATCTTGCGCGAGTCCGCGACTGAAACCGCACTTTCGGGCAGTTTCGCGGTGTTGCCGCCCGAGGCGCGGGCGGTCGCACGTTCGGTGTCGCCGATGATGTTCGTGACGAAGGCGAACTCGCGCTCGACGGTGCACCGGCCCGGCTACATCGATTACATCGGCGTCAAACGCTACCAGGACGGTGTCGTCATCGGCGAGCACCGCTTTGTCGGCTTGTTTACCTCGACTGCGTACAACGCGCGCGTCGCCGAAGTGCCATTGATACGCGGCAAGGTCAAGGAGGTCGCAGCGCGTTCCGGCCTCGCGCCCGGCAGCCACCTTCGCAAGGCGATGACGCATGTGCTCGAGACCTATCCGCGCGATGAGCTGTTTCAGATCACCGTCGACGAGCTGCAGGAGATTGCGACCGGCATCGTGCAATTGGGTGAGCGTCAACGCTTTCGCCTGTTCATTCGGCGCGATCCGTTCGAGCGTTTCGTGTCGTGCCTGATCTTCGTTCCGCGCGAAAACTACACGACCGAATTGCGGCGCCGGTTTCAGACAATACTGATCGACGCGTTCGACGGCTCGACCGCCGACTTCGATGTGCTGCTGACCGACGCCGTGCTGGCGCGCATTCACATCACCGTACGCACCACCCCGGGCAACGTGCGTGAAGTTCGACCGGCGCGCGATCGAAAAGCAGTTGGCCGATGTCGCGCGGCGTTGGGAAGACGATCTGCGCCAGGCGTTGAACGACGAGGAAGGCGAGGCGCGTGCGGCCCCGCTGTACAAGCGCTTTGGTTCGGCCTTTTCGACCGCGTATGAAGAGGCAGTGTCGCCGCGGCAGGCAGTTGCTGACATTCGCCGGCTCGACACGCTGGAAAGCGAAGCCAAAGGGGGCCTCGCGCTGAACCTGTATCGGCCGCTCGGCGGGCCGCACGGCGCGCTGGGGTTCAAGCTGTATCGCAGCGGCGCTCCGATTGCGTTGTCGGACTCGCTGCCGATGCTCGAGCGCATGGGCGTGCGGGTGCTGTCGGAGCGCGGATATCAGGTCACGACCGCCGCCGGCCGGCCGCTGTGGGTGCACGATTTTTCGCTGCAACTTTCCGGTGCCGACGATATCGACGCCGAGGCGATCGCGCCGCTGTTCGAAGAGTCGTTCGCGCGCGTATTCGAAGGCGCCGTCGAAAACGACGACTTCAACCGCCTGGTGTTACGTGCCGGACTGTCAGCCGACGAGATCGTCGTGCTGCGCGCCTATGCGAAGGTGATGCGGCAAACCGGCTTCGCGCTGTCGCAAACATTTATTGAAACGACGCTGGCGATGCATCCACGCATCGCTCGCATGTTGGTCGCGCTGTTCAAGCTGCGCTTCGATCCGGCGCACTCCGCTTTAAAAGTTAGAGACGGAGGCGCTGCTGCGAGCCAGGTCAACGCAATCGAGCAGGCGCTCGACAAGGTGTCGAATCTTTCCGAAGACAAGGTGCTGCGCCAGTATCTGGCGCTGATCGGCGCAACGTTGCGCACCAACTACTGGCGTACCGGCGTTGGCACCAGCGGTGCGGCGGGGCCACGGCGCCCATTTTTGTCGTTCAAGTTCGATTCTGCGCAGATACCCGGGCTGCCCGAGCCGCGCCCGCTGTTCGAGATTTTCGTTTACTCGACGCGCTTTGAAGGCGTGCACCTGCGCGGCGGCAGGGTGGCGCGCGGCGGCTTGCGCTGGTCGGATCGGCCCGAGGACTTTCGTACCGAGGTACTCGGGCTGGTGAAGGCGCAGATGGTGAAAAACACCGTCATCGTGCCGGTCGGCAGCAAGGGCGGCTTCGTGTTGAAGAAAGCGCCTCCGATGACTGATCGCGAGGCGTATTTGAAAGAAGGCGTCGACTGTTATCGCGACTATCTGCGCGGGCTGCTCGACCTGACCGACAACCGTGTCGGCGGTGCGATCGTGCCGCCGCCGCATGTCGTTCGATACGACGCCGACGATCCGTATCTCGTTGTTGCGGCAGATAAAGGCACGGCGACGTTTTCCGACTACGCCAATGCGGTCAGTGCCGAATACGGATTCTGGCTGGGCGATGCGTTCGCATCGGGCGGCAGCGCGGGTTACGACCATAAGGAAATGGGAATTACTGCGCGCGGCGCGTGGGAAAGCGTCAAGCGCCACTTTCGCGAGCTAGGCATCAATACGCAGACGACCGAATTCACGTGCGTCGGCATCGGCGACATGTCGGGCGACGTGTTCGGCAACGGCATGCTGCTGTCGCGTCACATTCGTCTGCTAGCGGCGTTCGATCATCGGCACATTTTTGTCGATCCGGCTCCCGATGTGGCGGCGAGCTTCGCCGAGCGCGAGCGTCTGTATGCGCTGCCGCGCTCGTCGTGGGCCGACTACGAGCAGAAGCTGATTTCGCCCGGCGGCGGCATCTGGGCGCGCTCGGAAAAATCGATTCCGATTTCGCCGCAGGTCCAAGCAGCACTCGGCATCGCAGCGACCAAGCTGACGCCCGCGGAGTTGATCTCGGCTATTTTGAAAGCGCCGGTGGATTTGTTCTACAACGGCGGGATCGGTACCTACGTCAAGGCGAGCAGTGAATCGCACGCCGATGTCGGCGATCGCGCCAACGATGTGTTGCGCGTCAACGGCGCAGAGTTGCGCTGCAAGGTCGTCGGCGAAGGCGGCAATCTCGGTTTGACGCAGCTCGGCCGCATCGAGGCCGCGCTCGCCGGCGTCAAGCTATACACCGACGCGATCGACAACTCCGCAGGTGTTGACACGTCGGATCACGAGGTCAACATCAAGATTCTGCTGTCGCTGCCGATCGCCGACGGCGAGCTGACCGAGAAACAACGCAACACGCAACTGGTCGCGATGACCGACGATGTAGCTGCGCTCGTCTTGCGCGACAACTACTTTCAAGGCCAGTCGCTGTCGGTTTCCGGTCGCATGGGACCGCGGCTGCTCGATCAGCAGCAGCGATTCATTCGCTTCCTCGAAAAGCAGGGGCGGCTCAGTCGCACGATCGAGTTTCTGCCGAGCGAGGACGAAATTGCCGAGCGCCGCATCAAAGGCACTCCGCTCACCAGCCCGGAGCGTGCGGTGCTGCTCGCTTACTCGAAGATGTGGCTGTTCGACGAGCTGCTCGCGTCCGATCTGCCCGAGGACCCCTGGGTCGGCACCGCGCTCGCGCGCTACTTCCCCTCGGTGCTGAAGGAAAAGTTCGGCAGCTATATCGAGCGCCATCCGCTGAAGCGCGAGATCGTCGCGACGCACGTGCTGAACAGCATGGTCAACCGCGTCGGCGCCACGTTCGTGCACCGGCTGATGGAAACGACCGGCTCGACGCCGTCTCACACGGTCCGGGCATATCTGCTGACGCGAGAAATATTCGGACTGGTGCCCGTCTGGCAGGCGATCGAATCACTCGACGACGTCGTGCCGGACGAGCTGCAATCGCAGATGCTGATCGAGCTCGGCCGCCGCACCGTGCGTGCGACCACCTGGTTCCTGCGGTCGCGCCGGCTTGCGGAACCGATGACCGGAACGATCCGGCGATTTGCACCGGCGGCGGCAGCACTGTTGCAGTTCATTGCCGCGGCGCCGCGTAGCATCCCGTGGCGTGCACCGATTGCGCAACACGAGCAGTCGTTGGTGGCCAAAGGAGTTCCGCCGCCGCTCGCGTTGGCGGTGGCGGCCTCGGACACCTCGTTTGCGGCGCTCGACATCGTCGAAGTCGCCGAGTCGTCTAAGCAGCCGCTGGCTGACGTGGCCAACACGTATTTCTCGATCGGAGAATTGCTTGGACTCGCGCGCCTGCGTGCGCAGGTCTCGGCGCTGCCCTCGGACGGTTACTGGCAGGGCATGGCGAAGAGCGCGTTACGTGACGACCTGGCGGCACTGCAGCGGGAGCTCACCGCCGATGCATTGCAGGCCGGCGGACAAAGCACGTGGGAAGTGGCGCAGCGTCCCGCGGTCGAGCGTGCTCAGCGGATGCTCACGGAACTCGCCGATACGAAGGTGGCTGACCTGGCGATGCTGTCGGTCGCGTTACGTGAATTGCGACATCTCGCGTAACTTGCTGTCGGATCGGCTCGCGGTGCGTGCGGTATCGCAATGCGCCCCTTCATCTCCTCATTCACGCATCACTGCTCGCGGTGTGTAGCGTCAGCCTGTCGTCAACCGCCGGCACTGCCATGAACGCCTCGACCTCTGCTGTTTCAACTAACACCGCAAATCAATCGTCGGCTGTACCCGTCGCGGTACTGGCGCTATGTGCCCTGCTCGCGCCGTGGCTCGCAGCGTGGCTGCTGCCGTCGTTCGCGCAGCCGCAGTCGTTTCACGACTACGCGGACCAGCGCTTCTGGCTCGGCTTGCCGAACGCGGCCGACGTGCTGTCGAACTTGCCCTTCCTCGCGGTTGGTGCACTAGGGCTTCACTTTGTGTTGCGTGGCTGGCGCACAAGGAACCCGGACGCATTCTCGGATCAGCGTGCGGCATGGCCGTATGCGCTGCTGTTCGCCGGTGTTGTGCTGACGGCGTTCGGCTCCGCCTGGTATCACGCGCAACCGAACGACGCGACCCTGGTGTGGGATCGATTGCCGATGACGCTCGCGTTCGCAGGACTGGTCGCTGGCACCTTGACGGATCGCGCGGCGCAGCGGAGCTTGCATTGGTTGCTAGCGTTCGCGGCCGTCGGTGCCGGCACCGTGTTGTACTGGGGCGTTTCCGGAAATCTGGTGCCATACCTGGCAATGCAGATTGGCTTCATCGCCACTGCGCTGATCGCGACGGCCTGGATAAACTCGCGCCACACGCATGTGAAACTGATTTATGTGGCGGCGGCGCTGTATGCGGCAGCCATCATCTTCGAGCGGCTTGACCACCAGGTATACGCACTGCTCGACGCGTGGGTCAGCGGGCACACGCTGAAGCATCTGACGGCGTGTGCGGCGATCGCGGTCGTTTACTCGATGCTGCGGAAAAGGCGTCTGTAACCCGGCAATTTCCTCACAATGACCGCCGCGCGGGCGAAACCTATCGGTTGGGAAAGTGACTAAGCTAGCGCTATGCGAAGGTCGAAGCTTGTAATCGTGTTGTTGTTGATGCTGGCGATCCCGTTCCAGGGTTTCGCCGCGGCAGCGATGCAATCCGGTTGCGCGCTGGGTCACCAGCGTACGAACCCCGCAACTGAATCGCACCATCAAGTCGAGCATCACGGCCATGCGGCGATACTCGCCGGCGCAGCGCATGCCGATGCGGGTGCCGACTCTGAAACCGGCGCCACATTTGAATGCAAGTGCGGTGCTTGCGGTTTCGGCGCTGCCCTGCCAGTCAGCAAGAAGGATTCAGAGCCTGCGCTGCCGCACGCTTCACCGCTCGGGCGCTTTGCTGATCCGCCGGTCATCATGATCACCGGCGGCCCTGAACGGCCGCCTCGCAACATCCTCGCCTAGCGACACGCTGCACGCGCAATTGACCGCGCGCGTCCGAGTGTCGCCTTAGCCGTTTACGTCCCGCCATCCGGCGGTGGACTCAGCGCGTTTAGTCGAGGATTTCATGTCTCAGTTTGTTTTTCGCTGTCTTGCGATGGCGTGTTCGGCGTTCGCTGCGACGGCTTTCGCGCAGCAGCGCGCAGTTTCCGACCGCTCGACCGCCCGCCCAGGATGCGGCGCCGTCGAACATTTACCGATCGGCATGGTCGGGTTATCAACCTTTTGCCGACGAGAAAGTCCTTTCCTGGAGGGACGCCAACGACGAGGTCCGCCGCATCGGCGGCTGGCGCGCCTACCTGCGCGAGAGCCAAGCCCAACCTCCCGGTAACGCAGGTCCGGCGAGTAGTGCACCAGCGGCCAAGGACTTCGCCAAACCCACGCCGAGTGAGGCGGGAGCGGCGCAGGGTCACGATGCGCACCACAAACCGAAGGAGTCGCGATGAGTGGGCGGCTGCGCGAGCGGTTGATCGCCGCCACTGTCGCCGCGGTTTTTCTCGGCGGATGCGCCAGCACTAACGTACGCGAGAACTTCGGCAGCGCACAGGAGTTCACCCGCGGGCGGCTCGGCGCAGAAGTGCGCTGGCTTGACACCGACGAAGCGCGCCGCGAAGCGCAAGCCGAGGTCGACGCGCTACTGCAAAAACCCTTGTCGGCCGACGATGCAGTACGCATCGCGCTCGCGTACAGCCCATCCTTGCAGGTGATGTTGTTCGAAGGCGCGGCATCTTCCGCTAGTGCCGCACAGTCGGCACGCTTGCCGAATCCAATCTTCACGTTCGAGCGCCTGGTTCGCAACGAGGGCGGCATGCGCGACCTCGATATTGGGCGCATGTTGTCGATCTCGGTGCTCGATTTGTTTTTACTGCCGGCAAGGTTGCGCGCCGCCGGCTTTGAACAGCAGCAGGCGCGTCTGAAGCTGACCGGCGACATCGTGCAGTCGGCGCTCGACGCGCGGCAGTCGTGGGTCCGAGCAGTCGCCGCACAGCAGTCGCTGCAGTACTCGGAGCAGGTCAAGCGCGCGGCCGATGCCAGCGCCGAACTCGCGCGGCGCATGCAGCAGGTCGGCAACTTCAGCAGGCTGCAGCGCGCCCGTGAGCAGGCCTTCGCCGCCGACGCGGTAGCGCAGCTGGCGCGCTCGCAGCAAACGGTGCTGAGCGCCCGCGAAGGATTGATTCGTGCGCTGGGTTTGAACGATTCGCAAGCGCGCGCATTGCAATTGCCCGAGCGGCTGCCCGATCTGCCGTCCACTACGGTCGACGAGGGCACCGCTGTGCAGACCGCGATCGATCAGCGGCTCGATGTTTCGATGGCGCGCGCAGAGCTCGAATTTTCCGCGCGCGAGCAAGGGATCACGCAGATCACCAGCGTTGTAAATGGCTTCCACATCGCAGCCGTGCGCAACAGCGAAACGGGCAGGGCGCCGCAGAAGGGTTACGAGCTCGAGATCCCACTGCCGATCTTTGATTTCGGCGACGCGCTGCGCACCGACGCACATGCGCGTTACATGATGCGATTGAACCGTACCGCGCAGCTGGCAGTCAGCGCGAGCTCCGAAGTGCGGCAGAGCTACGGCGCGTATCGCACCGCGTACGACATCGCGCGTCACTATCGGGACGAGATCGTGCCGTTGCGCAAGATGATCGCCGATGAAAATGTGCTGCGTTACAACGGCATGCTGATCGGTGTGTTCGAGCTGCTCGCCGACGCGCGCGAACAGATCGGCAGCGTGGTGCAGGCCGTCGATGCGCACCGGGATTTCTGGCTGGCTGATGCGGCGTTGCAAGGCGCCATGATCGGCAAACCAATGGGCGCCGTCGCGATGGAAGCGACCTCGTCTGCAGGCGCAGCCGGGCGTGCCCACTAACAGGAAACGAAGAATGCTTTCAAGACGAAATTTTTTCGGCCGTAGCGCCGCAATCACGGCTGCTGCCGCGGCCGCTTCGGTCAGCAAGGTCGCATTAGCGGCTCTGCCGGAGCCGATGATTCAGACCAGGCCCGACACGATGCCGCCGTTGGTTCCATCGACCGGCCGTTCATACAACCCGGTCGTCACGCTGAACGGCTGGACGCTGCCCTGGCGCATGAATGCCGGCGTCAAGGAATTCCATCTTGTCGCAGAGCCGGTGGTGCGCGAGATGGCGCCCGGCATGAAGGCGCATCTGTGGGGCTACAACGGCCAGTCGCCGGGCCCGACGATCGAAGTGGTCGAAGGCGACCGCGTGCGCATCTTCGTCACCAACAAGCTGCCCGAGCACACCAGCATTCACTGGCACGGCCAGCGAATTCCCAACGGCATGGACGGCGTCGCCGGCTTGAACCAGAAGCCGATCGACGCAGGCAAAACCTTTGTTTACGAATTCGTCGCGCGCCGGCCGGGTACTTTCATGTATCACCCGCATGCCGACGAGATGACGCAGATGGCGATGGGCATGATGGGCTTCTGGGTCACGCATCCGCGCGCCAGGCATCCGCTGATCGATGAAGTCGACCGCGACTTCGTGTTCCTGCTGAACAACTATGACATCGAGCCGGGCAGCGCGACGCCGAAGATCATGACGATGCTCGACTTCAACCTGTTCAACTTCAACAGCCGTGTCTTTCCGGGCATCGATTCGCTGAACGTGCGCAAGAACGACAAGGTACGCATTCGCATCGGCAATCTGACGATGACGAATCATCCGATTCATCTGCACGGCCACGAGTTTCTGGTGACGGGTACCGACGGCGGGCCGACGCCGAAGAGCACCCGCTGGTACGAAGTCACGACCGATGTCGCGGTCGGACAGATGCGTCAGATCGAATTTCTCGCCGATGAAGAAGGCGACTGGGCATTTCACTGCCACAAGAGCCATCACACGATGAACGCGATGGGACACGACGTGCCGACGATGATCGGTGTCGATCACCGCGGCGTCGCGCGGCAGATCACCAAACTGATTCCCGACTACATGGCGATGGGCGAGCGCGGCATGGCCGACATGACCGAGATGGAAATGCCGCTGCCGGATAACACGTTGCCGATGATGACCGGCCAGGGGCCGTTCGGCTCGGTCGAGATGGGCGGCATGTTCACCGTGGTCAAAGTGCGGGGCGATCAGAAGCCGGGCAACTACGGCGATCCCGGTTGGTACAAGCAGCCGGATGGCACACAAGCCTATGAATGGACGGGTCCACTCGTTGAGCCTGCGCGATTCAAGGCCCAAGGCGGGCAGTCGATGCCACGGCAGCGCAAACGGATAACCGAGACGGAAATCAAAGTGCGTAAACCCAGCGGCCACTCGGGCCATTAACAGCAGGAGCAACAATGGAGCGATTGATGAAATTCACGACAAGCAATGCGGTGGTGATTGCATGTTTCGCGACTGCGGCCGCGGCACAGGTCAGCCCGTATGCGGGTCACGAACGTAACGAGATCAAGGCGCTCTCGCCGCAAGAAGTGACGGCGCTGCTTACCGGGCAAGGCGCAGGTTTTGCAAAGGCCGCCGAGTTAAACGGTTATCCCGGACCTGCGCACGTGATCGAGTTAGCCGATCAATTGGTGCTCACACCGCAGCAGCTCAAGAGCACTCAGCAATTGATGCATGAACACAAGGAGCGGGCGCGCCGCCTCGGATCAGAAGTAGTCGCAGCGGAACGCGCGTTGGACCAGTTGTTCGCCGAACGGCGGGCAAATGCGGCGGCGGTTGCAAGTGGAGCAGAGCGTATCGGCCTATTGCAAGCCAAGCTTCGCGCTGAGCACCTGAACACGCATCTGCTGCAAACCGCTTTGCTCAGCACCGAGCAGGCGCGGCGTTACACCGAACTGCGCGGCTACGCGGCGGGCTCAACGCCGAGAAGCGATACGCCCGGACATGAGTCACAACCCTCCCACCATCGCAAGACCCACTGAAAGGCGAATCATGAAAGCTCTGCAAATCCTAATTCCGGCAGCGCTGCTGGCGCTGACTCCGCTGGGCGCCTCGCACGCGCACGGCGATGAGGCACATGCGAAAAGAGCCGGACCTGTCGTTAAGGAACAGAAGCCATGGGGTATAGCGGGCGACGCTAAATCCGTTAGCCGCACGATCGTAGTTCGTATGCTGGACACGATGCGCTTCACACCCGACCTGATCGAAGTCAAACAGGGCGAAACGATAAGGTTCGTGCACAAGAACGACGGCAAGATCATGCACGAGTTCGTCATCGGCACGAAGAAGGAACTCGACGAACACGCCGTGCTGATGAAGAAGTTTCCCAACATGGAACACGATGAGCCCTACATGGCGCACGTTGCAGCAGGTAAGTCCGGCGAAGTCATCTGGACGTTCAATCGGGCGGGCGATTTCGATTTCGTGTGCCTGATCCCGGGCCACTATGACGCGGGCATGGTCGGCAAGGTCAAGGTGTCCAGATGAACCAGCGACGTCGCCAATTCTGCTCGGCGCTGACGCTCTCGGCAGTAGCGCCGATTGCAATGGCACAGGCAGACAAGCCGTTTATGGAAGTCTGGAAGTCGTCTGGCTGCGGGTGCTGCGATGACTGGATTGCCTACATTCAGAAGAACGGCTTCGCCGTCAAGGTAAATGAAACCGGCAACAACGATGCACGGAAAAAGTTAAAGGTGCCCGGCATGTACAGCTCGTGTCACACCGGCCTGGTTAACGGCTACGTAGTCGAAGGACATGTGCCTGCGCGCGAAATCCATCGCATGTTGAAAGAAAAGCCGAATGCACTAGGAATCGCCGTGCCCGTAATGCCGGATGGTTCTCCCGGCATGGATGGCCCGAAGTACGGCAATCGCACGGAGCCTTACGTCGTCCTTCTCGTGCAGCACGACGGCAATGCCACCATTTACCAGTCTTATAAGTGAGGAATCATCCATGAAAAGGTTCCGCTCAATACTCTCTATCGCGCTGCTGGCTGCAACGTCGGCTTCACTTGCTCAAACAGCCGCTCCTGCGCAAGGCGCTGCGACGAAGCCGTCCCAGGCAATGACCGACATGGTCGCTGGCGAAGTGCGCAAGGTCGACAAGGACGCGCGCAAGATCACACTGCGCCATGGCGAGATCAAGCAGCTCGACATGCCGGCGATGAGCATGGTGTTTCAGGTGAAGGACCCGGCGATGCTCGATAAGGTCAAGGCCGGCGACAAGGTGAAGTTCAAGGCCGAGAACGCGGGCGGCGCGATGACGCTCACGGAGATCGAGACCGTGAAGTGATGCGGGCATTTCCAGACGGACTCTCCGGTGTTACGTCACCAGGCAGTCGACCGCGTCGAGAGCCATGTGAATGATCAACCCCAATGCGGGCAGGCGGCTCACGTGTGGAATGAGCAGGACGACGTAAACAGCGATCGCTGGAAAGCTGTGCAGCGGGTGAAAGCCGATGCTGCAACGGCGCGGATCGTAGATCGGGTCCGCGAGCAAATGGTCGAGGTCCACCAGCATGGTCGCGAGCATGATGAGCCACGCCCGCTTCCACTGCGGCCGGAAGAACAGCAGCGCTACCGCGCCGGGGACGGCAGCATGAAGAACGAGGTGGAACAGCGACCCCCAGGTCATCGTCAATGCGCCGTGCGCTTTCGTCGCGGCATGCCGGTCACCGATTCTCTCGGATTCGGCTCAACCGCCCTTTCCTGGGAATCTTCGCCTGCGTTTCGCGCGCGCGCGGCGACCAGCGGCTTTTGATGTAGGCCAAGACGTCCCAGATCTGCTGATCCGACAGCGTCGTGCCGAACGCCGGCATGTCGCTTTGATACGCCGCTGGCCCGTAGGGCGGCGTAACGCCGAATTTGGTGATGCCGAACAGAACGTCGTCGGCGTGATGCCATGTGTGCCCGGAGTCGTCGTGCGGGGGCGCCGGCATCCGCCCGTTCGGCAACCTGGAGCGCCACTCAGGCTGCCCTTCGAGGTTGACACCGTGGCACGCCGCGCAGCTTCGGTCGTAGACCGCCTTGCCCGATGCCACCTGACGCGCATTCGAAGGGTCGGCGCGCACGGCGGGGTCGGCACTGCAGGCCCCCACCACCATCACGGCGCATATCGTAGCCAGACAAAAAGGGAATCGTCGCATCGCGGCGATACTACCTTCGTGCCGTTGCGCTGTTCGGAGTCATTTTTTCGGTTTGGAGTTTCGTGTACTACGACAGGCTGCTGAATTGGCGGTTCGCTAGATGGCGCACCACTGTTCTGCTTGCGTCAGCCTTTTTCATAGCGTTCCTGAAGCGGCACTTTCGTGTTCGGTTTATTCCACGGCTTCGGTCTGGCAACCAAGATTCTCGATTACCGGATATCGCCCGATGGCCTGGTGCCCAACCTGCTCGTCGTAAGCAGTGCCGCCCGATGAACAATGACGGATCTCCCAGCCCCTCGATGCGTCGAGTGATCGTCGCCGTTACGTGCGCCGGCCTTGCCGGGTTTGCGACCGCCGAAGTGATCGAAGTGAAACTTGCGCCAGACTCCGTTTTAGAAAGAAAGTTGGTGGTGCCGCCGGGAAAGTTCTCGGAGTTGTGCACGACGTTGCGGCGCGGCCGCGTTGTCGCGTGGCAATTCCGCGCCGATGCACCTACCGACTTCAACATTCACTATCACGTCGACAAGCGCGTCGAGTATCCGGAGCAGCTGACGAAAGTAAAAGACGCCGGCGGGCGACTGTTGGTCGAGGTTGATCAAGCGTATTGCTGGATGTGGACCAATCGATCGCCCGCCATGGTCGCAGTCGAGGTGACGCTGAAAGAGATGAGCCGCTAGCCGCGCGCTGGGCAGCTAGCGGTTCGCGCAACGCGTGCTAAGCGATCGCGGCGCTGGTTCGGGTTCTGGACGACGATGGTTGCCGCGACGCCATCTGGCGGCACAGCTTCGCGCAGCGCCTGCAAGCCTCGGCGCATTCCCGGCAATGCTGCATATCGTGCTTTGCACATTCGTCGCCGCATGCGTCGCACAGATCCGCACAAACGCCGCACATCGCCGACACGAACTCGCTGTCGCGCGCTATGTACGCCGTGGCCAGCGATTCACGAGCGGCACTGCGCGGGCAGGCGCGGTTATCAAGTCTTGACGTTGCCATGCTTGTGCCGGTGGTGCGCGTCCGGAAAGTGCGGATGCGCGTGCGTCATCGGCTCGTGACGGTGTTGATGGCTGTGCTCAGTGCCGGGTAGCACGGAATCAGGGTGGTGGTGCTGGTGATGCTCGTCGTGCGCGTGTTCGTGCTCGTGCTCGAGCGGCTCGTGAGCATGGTCGTGCTCGTGGCGCTCGGTCAGATGCAACCAGACGCCGAGCGCCATTAACGCACCGGCGATCATCAACCGCGACGTTACGGTCTCGCCGAGAGCCGCTATCGCGATCAGAGCACCGAAGAATGGCGCGACCCCGAAGTAGGCGCCGGTGCGTGCGGTACCGAGATGACGCAGGCCGATCACGAACAGCACCAGGCTGACGCCGTACGCGAGAAAACCGACGGCGAGTGCGCCGCCGACGGCCGTCCACGCCGGCCACGCCGCGCCCAACGCGAAAGCGAGCACGAGGTTCGTCGCTCCCGCGCCAAGTCCTTTGACCGAAGCGATCCAGCCGGCGTCGGCCAGCGACACTTTGCGCGTGAAGTTGTTGTCGATGCCCCAGCACAGGCAAGCGCCGAGCACTGCGAGCGCCGGCAGCATGTCGCCGAAATCGGCACGCCCCGGCCAGGCTCAAAAACAACGCACCGCCGACGATCGCGAGCATGCCGATGAACACACGCCGGTCGACGTTCTCGCGAAACACCACCCAGGCAATGACCGCAGTAAACACCGGACTCTGCGTTCAGCAGCAGTGCAGCGCCCGATGCCGGCATGCCGACCAGGCCGTACATCAACAGTACAGGCCCCATCACACCGCCGAACACAATGGCCAGCGCCAGCCAGCGCCATTCGCCGCGCGCCAACCGCACTCGCACTTGCGCTGGCCTCAGCGCGCGCACCAGCGTCAGCCCGAGGCCCGAGCCGAGGTACAGCAGCCCGGCCAGCAGCCACGGGTCGATGCCCACCAGCAACGCCTTGGCCAGCGGTGTGCCGGCGCCGAACAGCAGCGCTGCACCCAGCGCCGCAGATACCCCGGGGCGAGAGATCATTGTCGTAGGCGCACGCTAGGTCATCGCCGGCAGTATCGTCCGTTGACAATCGCGACGGGTACAGGTACCGACATTGCTACGGCACTGACCATGAAGTTTTCGGGGAAGGACGATTCGATGGCGCAGCACGCGAAGCATGAAATGAAAGGCTCGTACCCGCTGCTGGGGCTCGAGATGGCGATCGACTTCGGCATCATGTACTTCGTCATGTACACGATGATCGCGACGCTCGATCATCTCTATCTCAACCTCAACAATGTTTACATGACGCTGATGATGGTCGCGCCGATGACCATCCTGATGCTCGTCTTCATGCGCTCGATGTATCAATCCCGGCGCCTCAACTGGATCATCGGCGCGGTCGCAGCGCTGGTGTTCATCGCAAGCTTCGCAGCGATGCGCACACAAGCTGCGATTGGCGACAAGGAGTTCCTTAAATCGATGATCCCGCATCATTCGGGCGCGATCCTGATGTGCCAGCAATCCGCGCTCACCGATCCCGAGATCATCAAACTTTGTCGCGAAATCGTTAAGGCGCAGGAGAGCGAGATCGCGCAGATGAAGGCTATTCTCGCGCGCAATTGACACAATCGGTGTGGACACATAACGCAGAATGCCGATAGGACGCGAGATGACGCCAGCAGAATCTGATTTCCTTCTCCGTCTCGCGGCCCTCTCTTTGTCGTTTGTGGGCTTTTCGGCGGTGGTCGTCACCCTTCGCGGTGCGCTCGGAGGAGAGCTTTCCGATCGTCATCTCCGTCTCGTGCGTCTTTATATCGAAGGCGGACTCCTAGTTACCGTTTTGAGTTTGGTTCCGACACTGCTGAACCTTCTTCATGTCCCTGGGTCGGTCACGTGGCGTCTGGCCAGCGCAGCCGCCGCTTTGATCTTTACGTTCGTACTAGTCTTACAGTTTCGCCGTCGCCGCGCGGTGGAGGGCCGGTTTCCGCCGTGGGTCATCATTATTTTTGCGATCTCATTCGTCTTCGTCCTCGGTCTTTGGCTCAATGTTGCGGGGTTTCTCTTTCCGCCGGGTGTCGGCCCTTACGCCCTTGCGCTAACGTGGGCGCTTGGTGTCTTTGGCTTCACTTTCATTCGCACAATCGAAATCTTCCTGCATCGCGAACCTCCCGTCTGACGTGCCTACTGTGACAGCGTCGTGCGAGTCGCGGCCAAGAGCAGAGCATCACCAGCCATGCGACAAGGCGAGGCTGGCTACGGCCGGGCTCACCGCAGGACCGATCCGTCCTTGTTCAGCCACAGGTAAGAGGTAAGCGCCTGAAGCAGCCGGGTTCTTGTACGATCTGCTCCCACTGTTCACAGCGATACTCATCCTCGTGCGAGTCAGCCGCCTCCTTCGCCTGCGTGTAGTTGGGCTCACGATCTTTGCGCTGCTGTTTGCGCAATGGAGCGTGGCTGCGTACGCGTGCCCGTCAGCGGCGCCGCAGGCGATGGTGATGACCGATTGCGCGAGCATGATGATGAGCCAACTCGACGAGGTCGCGCCGAACCTGTGCGCCGAGCATTGTCAGTACGGCGAGCAAAGCGATCAGCCTCGAGCACCGGCAGCGCCTGCAGCATCGCTGGTGAGTCTGTATACGGTTCCCCTTGTGCCGCCGCTGGCCGAGCCGATCTGGCGCGGCAGCTCATCGGCCGGCCTGCTCACTGCGCGCCCTCCGCCGCACGCCATCCTGCACTGCTGCTTCCGAATTTGATCTGCCAGGCGACTGTGCGCTGACCCTTGCGGGCTCGGCGCATCGATAGGCTGCGCGTCCGCTGGCGCACAGCCGGAATTGAAGCCATGTGGTTGTCTGGAGATCGTATGTTCACTGCTCTTTTAGAAGCCGCACCGCGAGCGAGACGTATGCGTTGCGTGCTGGCCGTTTTGTTCACCTTTTGCGTTGCTTGGCCGGTCCGTGCTCAACCGGTGCTGACGTTCAATCAGGCATTGCAGCTGGCACAGCAGCGGTCGCGCCAGTTGACCGCACAGGATTACGCCGCTGCCGGCGCGCGCGAAATGGCGGTAGCAGCAGCGCAGTTGCCCGATCCGACGCTGACGGCGGGCATCACCAACCTGCCCATTAACGGCCCCGACCGCTTCAGCCTGACGCGCGACTTCATGACGATGCGCTCGGTCGGCGTGATGCAGCAGTTCACGCGCGCGGACAAGCGCACGGCGCGCGCGGCGCGCTACGAGCGCGAGGCCGAGGCTGCCGGCGCCGGCCGCAACCTCGCGCTCGCCGATCTGCAGCGTGACACCGCGCTGGCCTGGCTCGATCGCTACTACCAGGAGCGTATGCGCGACGTGCTGGCGGCGCAGCGCGACGAAGCGCGTCTGCAGATCGAAGCCGCGGACGCTGCGTATCGCGGCGGGCGCGGCTCGCAGGCCGACGTTTTCCTGGCGCGCACGGTGGTAGCGCAGATCGAAGATCGCATCGCGCAGGTCGAACAGCAGATCGAAGTCGCCACGACGCGGCTCGCGCGCTGGGTTGGGGCGGAAGCAGGCCGGCCCCTGGGTGCGGCGCCGGCAACGGACGCGGTCGATGTCAGCACGGCTTACCTGCAATACCACATCGATCATCATCCGCAGATCGAGCTGCTGCTGCGGCAGGAACAGGTCGCCCGCGCCGAAGTAGAAATTGCGCAAGCCAACAAGCGCAGCGACTGGACTGCGGAAGTGATGTACAGCCAGCGCGGCCCCGAATACTCGAACATGGTGTCGATCAACTTCTCGATCCCGTGGCAGCTCGACCGCTCGAACCGGCAGGATCGCGAGCTCGCCGCGAAACTCGCGCTGATCGATCAGTTGCAGGCGCAGCGCGAGGAAGCCGCGCGCGAGCATCTGGCGGACGCGCGCGGCTGGTTGCAGCAGTGGCGCAGCAACCGCGACCGGCTCGTCCGCTATGAGGACTCATTGATACCGCTGTCGGCTGAGCGCACACGCGCGGCGCTCGCAGCGTATCGAGGTAACAGCGCACCTCTTAACGCAGTGCTCGAGGCGCGGCGCATGGAAATCGATACGCGCCTGGAGCGCGTGCGGCTCGAGATGGAGAACGCCGGCGTGTGGGCCAAGCTTGAATTCCTGCTTCCGCTGGGCAGCGCGCACAGAGGAGAGGTCAAATGAAACGCAAGTCCGTCGTGGTCGGATTGATGGTGGCGGCTGCGCTCGCAGCAGGGTATGCAACCTACAGACTCGGCATGCAGCGCGGCATCGGCATGGCTTCGATGCCCGCCGCCTCGACTGCCGGTGCAACGGCCGACGCTGGTCCGCAGAGCATCGCGCAAGGCGAAGAAGCCACCCGCAAGCACATTGCCGCCGGCCTCAAGGCCGGCGACATGGATCCCGCCACCGGCAAGAAAATTCTCTACTACCACGACCCGATGGTGCCGGGGAACAAGTTCGACAAGCCGGGCAAGTCGCCCTTCATGGACATGATGCTGGTGCCCGTTTACGCCGGACAGCGAAGCCGATGCGAGCCAGGTCACCGTCAGCCCGCGCGTTCAACAGAACCTCGGTGTGCGCACTGCGCTCGTCGTCCGAAGGCGTGTTGGCGCCGCAGGTTTCGGCCGTCGGCAACATCGCGTTCAACGAGCGCGATCAGGCGATCGTGCAGGCGCGCGCGACCGGCTTTGTCGAGCGTCTTTATGTGCGCGCGACACTCGACCGCGTGGCCAGAGGGCAGCCGCTGGTCGAGCTGTATGTGCCCGAATGGATCGCGGCGCAGGAAGAGTTTCTGTCGGTGCGCCGCATGCAAGGCACCGATCTGGCGTCGCTGGTCGACGGCGCGCGCCAGCGCATGCGGCAAGCAGGGATGAACGACGCGCAGATACGCCTCGTCGAGAGCAGCGGGCGCACGCAGCCGCGCATCACGCTGACCGCGCCGATCGGCGGCGTCTGGTCGAGCTGTCGGTGCGCGAGGGCATGACGGTGATGCCGGGCGCGACGATGTTCGCGCATCAACGGACTGTCGCACGGTCTGGGCGCACGCCGAAGTGCCGGAGAGTCAGTCTGCGCTGCTGCGCCCCGGCGCAAAGGTGCAGGCGCGCAGCCCCGCCGCGCCGGGACGAGACTTTCAACGGCACGGTGCAGGCGATCCTGCCCGAAGTCAACGCCGCGACGCGCACGCTGAAGGCGCGCATCGAGCTGGCGAATCCCGGCGCGCAGCTCATGCCCGGCATGTTCGTCACGATGCACTTCATGGACACGCGCGCCGAGCAAGGCGCTGCTGGTTCCGAGCGAAGCCGTGATCCAGACCGGCAAGCGCACGCGTCGTCATGCTCGCCGAGGACAACGGCGCGTTTCGCCCGGTCGACGTCGAGATCGGCATCGAAAGCGGCGGCCAGACCGAGATCAAGCGCGGCCTGCAGGCGGGCCAGCGGGTCGTGGTGTCCGGCCAGTTCCTGATCGATTCGGAAGCGAGCCTGAAGGGCGTCGAGGCGCGGCTCGATCGGATCGACGGCAGCAGCGCCAAGGCCGACCGCCGGCGCAGCTCAGCACACGGGCGAAGGCAAGGTCGAGAGCATCGATGCCGACGCCGTCACGCTGTCGCACGGCCCGATCCCGTCGCTGCAGTGGGCCTGACGATGACGATGGACTTCAAGCTGCCGGCGAGCGGACCAGCGCCAAGGCGTCGCAGCCGGGCGACCGCGTGCGAGTTCGCGCTTTCGACGCGCCAGGGCAATGACTTCGTGCTCGACAGCATCGAGCAAGCTCGCCGCGGAGCAGAACAAAATGATCGCGCGCTGATCCGCTGGTCGATCGCCAACCGCTTCCTCGTGCTGCTGGCGACGGCTGCTCGTCACCGCGTGGGGCGTCTGCGTCGCTGCTGCGCACGCCGCTCGATGCGCTGCCCGACCTGTCCGACGTGCAGGTCATCATCCGCACGACGTATCCCGGGCCAGGCGCCGCAGATCGTCGAGAACCAGGTCACCTATCCGCTCACGACGACGATGCTGTCGGTGCCCGGCGCGAAGACGGTGCGCGGCTATTCGTTCTTCGGCGATTCGTTCGTCTACGTCCTGTTCGAGGACGGCACCGATCTCTACTGGGCGCGCTCGCGCGTGCTCGAGTACCTGAACCAGGTGCAGTCGCGCCTGCCGGCGCAGGCGAAGCCCGCGCTCGGGCCGGATGCGACCGGCGTCGGCTGGATCTATCGATACGCGCTGGTCGATCGCACGCGGCCGCCACGATCTCGGCGCAGCTGCGCGCGCTGCAGGACTGGTTCCTCAAGTACGAGCTGAAGACGGTGCCCAACGTCGCCGAAGTCGCCTCGCGTCGGCGGCATGGTGCGCCAGTACCAGGTCGTGCTCGACCCCGATCGGCTGCGCGCCTACGGCATCCCGCACGCGCAGGTGATCGACGCGATGCAGAACGCCAACCAGGAGACCGGCGGCTCGGTGCTCGAGCTGGGCGAAGCCGAGTACATGGTGCGCGCGTCGCGGCTATCTGCAAATCGCTCGACGACTTCCGCACGATCCCGCTCGACCGGCACCGAGGCCGGCGTGCCGGTGCTGCTCGGCGACGTCGCGCGCGTGCAGATCGGCCCCGAGATGCGCCGCGGCATCGCCGAGCTCGACGGCGAAGGCGAAGTCGCCGGCGGCATCATCGTCATGCGCTCGGGCAAGAACGCGCTCGAGACGATCGAGGCGGTGAAGGCGAAGCTCGCAGACGCTGCAAGGCGAGCCTGCCGCCGGGCGTCGAGATCGTCGACGACCTACGACCGCTCGAGCCTGATCGAGCGCGCGGTCGACAACCTGCGCGACAAGCTGGTCGAGGAATTCATCGTCGTCGCGCTGGTGTGCGTCGTCTTCCTGTTGCACCTGCGCTCGGCGTTCGTCGCGATCGTCACGCTGCCGCTCGGCGTGCTGGTCGCGTTCATCGTCATGCACTACCAGGGCGTCAACGCCAACATCATGTCGCTCGGCGGCATCGCGATCGCGATCGGCGCGATGGTCGACGCGGCGATCGTGATGATCGAGAACGCGCACAAGCAGCTCGAGGCGCTGGCGCGCACGCGCATCCCGGCGAGACGCTCGACGGCGAAGCGCGCTGGCGCGTGATCGGCGAGGCGGCGGCCGAAGTCGGGCCCGGCGCTGTTCTTCTCGCTGCTGATCATCACGCTGTCGTTCATTCCGGTGTTCACGCTCGAAGCGCAGGAAGGGCGGCTGTTCTCGCCGCTCGCCTTCACCAAGACCTACGCGATGGCGGCCGCGGCGGGGCTTGTCGGTCACGCTGATCCCGGTGCTGATGGGCTATCTCATCCGCGGCCGCATTCCCGACGAGCGCGCGAATCCGCTCAACCGCGTGCTGATCGCGGTCTACCGGCCGCTGCTCGACGCGCGTGCTGCGCGTGCCCGAGGCTGACGCTCGCCGTGGCGGCGCTCGTCGCTGCTGCGTCGACGCTGTGGCCGCTGCAGCGGCTCGGCGGCGAGTTCATGCCGCCGCTCGACGAAGGCGATCTGCTCTACATGCCGTCCGCGCTGCCCGGGCATCTCGGCCGGCAAGGCGGCGGAGCTGCTGCAGCAGACCGACCGGCTGATCACGACCGTGCCCGAAGTGGCGCGCGTGTTCGGCAAGGTCGGGCCGCGCCGAGACCGCCACCGATCCCGCGCCGCTGGAGATGTTCGAGACGACGATCCAGTTCAAGCCGCGCGACCGAATGGCGGCCCGGCATGACGCCGGAGAAGCTGGTCGAGGAGCTCGACCGCATCGTGCAGCGTGCCGGGCCTCGCCAACATCTGGGTGCCGCCGATCCGCAACCGCATCGACATGCTGGCGACCGGCATCAAGAGCCCGGTCGGCATCAAGGTCGCCGGCGACCGACCTCGCCGAGATCGACCGCGTCGCCGCGCGACATCGAGCGCGCGGTCAAGGACGTGCCCGGCGTGACCTCCGCGCTCGCCGAGCGCGCTGACCGGCGGGCGCTACATCGACGTCGAGCATCGATCGCGACGCGGCGGCGCGCTACGGCCTGAACATCGCCGACGTGCAAGTCGGTCGTCGTCGGCGGCGATCGGCGGCGAGAACATCGGCGAGACCGTCGAAGGCCTGCAGCGCTTCCCGATCAACGTGCGCTATCCGCGCGAGCTGCGCGACTCGCATCGAGAAGCTGCGCGCGCCTGCCGATCGTCACCGAGCGCGGCGCGCAGATCCCGCTCTCGGCGACGTCGCCGACGCTCGCGATCACCGACGGCCCGCCGATGCTGCAGAGCGAGAACGCGCGGCTGTCCGGCTGGGTCTATGTCGACATCCGCGGCCGCGACCTGCGGCTCGGCGGTGCGCGACATGCAGCGGGCCGTGGCGCGAGCAGGTGAAGCTGCCGCCGGGCGTATTCGATCTCATGGTCGGGCCAGTTCGAGTACCTCGAGCGCGCGACGGCGCAAGCTGCAAGCTCGTCGTGCCGTTCACGCTGCTGATCATCTTCGTGCTGCTCTACCTGACGTTCCGCCGCTTCGACGAAGCGCTGCTGATCATGGCGACGCTGCCGTTCGCGCTGGTCGGCGGCTTCTGGCTGCTGTACCTGCTCGGCCACAACCTCTCGGTCGCGACCGCGGTCGGCTTCATCGCGCTCGCCGGCGTCGCCGCCGAGTTCGGCGTGGTCATGCTGCTCTATCTGAAGCAGGCATGGGACGCGCGCGCTCGCGGCCGGCGAGCCGACGCGACGCGCGACGCTGCTCGATGCGATCCGCGAAGGCGCGGTGCTGCGCGTGCGGCCGAAGGCGATGACCGTCGCCGTGATCCTCGCCGGCCTGCTGCCGATCATGTGGTCGGCACGGCACCGGCTCGGAGGTCATGCAGCGCATCGCCGCGCCGATGATCGGCGGCATGATCACCGCGCCGCTGCTGTCGATGTTCGTGATCCCGGCGGCGTACCTGCTGATGCGCCGGCCGCGGGAGCCGAGTGTGCTCGCATCGCGCTTCCGGCGTGCGAAGTCTCAAACCACCTCGCTCATCAGCCGCGCTTCTCCGCGCGCCGGGTAGTCGGCCTTGATGACGAAGTCGAGGGCGGACAGGACTTCCTTGAAGTGTGGGCGCGCAAAAGGCATCGTTTGCACAGACGCCCAGTAGAGCGTGCCGTCTGGTCGCACCAGAAAGACACCTGGCTCGCTGAACAGGGCCGGTTCCTCGACGCCAACAGAAGTCTTGCCCCGGCTCGACGAGATATCAGAGACCCCATTGCTGCGCCACTTCAAGATCGAGGCCATAGCCAATTTCCAGGTTCTGCACACCCCAGGTCTCCTGGGTCGTGCGCGCACGTTCTTCGGTGTCGCTGCTGATGGCGACGACGTTGACCCCGCGTTGCTTGAAATCATCGAGCAGCTTGTCGAGCTCGCTGATGTAGGTGCGGCAAAGGGGGCAATGCAATCCGCGATAAAACACGACCATGGAAAACCGCTCTGGCGCCTGGCTTGCAAGCGTCCAGGTCCGCCCGGAAACGGTGTTGACGGATAACGCGGGGACGGGCTGTCGGGGAAGAAGTTTGCTCATGGCGTTGCTTTCATAAGTGTGGGACGGGAATTCGAGGAAAGAAACTACGCGAGCACTACACGCACTCGATGGACGCTGCCATCGTCGACCAGCGGAATCCGCGCCGCACCTTTCGCCATCCTCACACCGTCGAGTTCGGCAAAGGCAACGCCGCGACTCGACTGATGCGGATTCTCGACTGCGATCTCGTAGCGCGTGATGGCATTGTGCGCCCCGCGCCGGCGGAACACGACTTCGTAGCCGGGCCACGAAGGCGGAAGGCACGGATCGATGACCAACATATCGCCCTGGACCTTGAATCCAAGGATCGCTTCAAGCCCGGCCCGGTACAGCCAGCCTCCCGAACCGGTGTACCAGGTCCAGCCGCCGCGGCCGACGTGCGGCGCGACCGAATACACATCGGCGCAGGCGACGTAAGGCTCGACCTTGTAGCGCTGCACCGCATCGGGCGTGTCGGCTGTGGCTGATCGGATTGAGCATGCTGAACAGACTGCCGGCGCGATCGCCGTCGCCGAGCATCGCGAATGCAAACACCGACCAGATTGCGCCATGCGTGTACTGGCCGCCGTTTTCGCGAATGCCCGGCGGATAGCCTTTGATGTAGCCGGGCTCGAGCGGCGTTTGATCGAACGGCGGCGTGAAGAGCAAGGCGAGCTGGTCGTCGTCGCGAATCAGATGCTGATCAACCGCGGCCATCGCCTGCACCGCATGCGAGTGATCCGCGGCGCCGCGCGATCACGCTCCATGACTGCGCGATCACGTCGATCCTGCATTCGCTGCTTTCGCTCGAACCGAGCGGCGTGCCGTCGTCGTAGTAGCCGCGCCGATACCAATGCACCGTCCCAGCCTGCGCCTTCCAGCGTCGCGCGCAGGGTTTCGGCGAACGCCAGCCAGCGCGCCGCGCGCTCATTGTCCTTGCGCGCCTGTCGCATGAGGAACGAAGGCATCGATCGTCGCGAGCAGAAACCATGCGAGCCAGACGCTTTCGCCGCGACCTTCTTCGCCGACGCGGTTCATGCCGTCGTTCCAGTCGCCGGTGCCGATCAGCGGCAGCCCGTGTTCGCCCAATGACAGGCTGACGTCGATCGCGCGCGCACAGTGTTCGTAAAGGCTCGCCTTCGCGTCGGCGCGCGACGGTGTGAAGAACGCCTCGTGTTGATCATCCTTCGAGCGGCGTCGCCCTCGATGAAGTGAACTTTTCATCGAGCACGGCGGCTTCGCCTGTCACGCCGATGTACTGCGTCGCCACGTACGGCAGCCAGACACGGTCATCGGTCATCGTCGTGCGAACGCCCTGGCCGGCGGGCGGCAGCCACCAGTGCTGCACGTCGCCCTCGCCGAACTGGCGCGACGCCGAGCGCAGCAGATGCTCGCGCGCGATGTCGGGCCGCGCTACCGCGAGCGCCATCACATCCTGCAGCTGATCGCGAAATCCATAGGCGCCGCTCGACTGGTAGATACGCCGAGCGCGCCCACACGCGGCACGACAGCGTCTGATACAGAAGCCAGTCGTTGAGCAGGATGTCCATTGCGCGGTCGGGCGTGCGCACCTGCACGGCATTCAGTATGCCGCCCCACTGGTCGGTGACTTCGCGCAGGATCGCGTCTGGATCGGCGGCGCGATATTTTTCTATCAGCGCCAGCGCGTCCGCGTGCGATGCCGCATCGCCGAGCAGGATCACGATCTCGATCTCGGCATCGGTCGCAAGTTCGATCCGCGTCTGCAGCGCACCGCACGGATCGAGTACCTGCGCCCGCTCTCCGGACAGTGGCGCGCTGCTGCGCAGTGCAGCCGGGGATCCGACGGCGCCGTGATGACCGAAAAACCCGGCGCGATCACCGGTATACGAAGTCTGGCTGCCGGCAAGATCGGCGAACGCGACGCGCTCGCCGAATTCGGCGCGCCAGGGATTGCGTCGAAGCAGCGCGCCGGTCGCGGCGTCGAGCGCCGTGACGACAAACGGCGCCGGCGTTGTTCCATTCGGGCCGAGCGCCCACTCGACGTACGCGGTGATCGATAGCCGCCGCGTGCGGCCCGAACGATTTGAGATCCGCAGCCGCGACAGCTTGATCGAATCGTCCAACGGCACGAACTGCAGCAGCGCAACCTCTACGCCGTGCGCGGTGTGCTCGAAGCGGCTATAGCCCTTGCCGTGATGCACGCTGTAGCTCACACCCGGCACGCGAATCGGCGACGCGGTGGCGCTCCACACTTCGCCGCTGTCCTCGTCGCGCAGATAGACGACTTCGTGCGGGCTATCGCTGACCGGATCGTTCGGCCACGGCGTCAGCGGATTCTGCTGGCTGTTGATCGACCACGTGTAGCCGCCGCCTTCGGCCGACACGATGAATCCGAACGACGGATTGGAAATGACGTTGATCCAAGGCATCGGCGTGCAGTGATCGTCGTCAAGCGTGATTGCATATTCGCGCCTGCCCTGCGCGAAACCGC
>CAVVAI010000024.1:0-49807 GCA_963746085.1 uncultured beta proteobacterium | reverse complement strand
GTGCGCAAGAGTTTCTCGTAGCGATATCCGTCGGGCAGCGGCGCCAGCGCCGAAATCTGCGCGATGGTCGGCCATTCCATGAAGAACGCCTCCGTTTCCTGTGGGTCGGTCAAAGTATGGCTGCGAATCAGTGCTGCCTCAACCGCTCATCCGGTGGCGGCCGACCGCTCCTGGGCCGGTAGCGGAACCTTATCAACTGCACGCGCGTGCACTGGGCAACGACTGAAGTGCAGGGCGAATGCGCCCTCGTCAAACCAAGTCGTTGCGCGATTTCGCCTCGGCCGCTCCCTACTTCACATTGAAAACAGGATACGAAAAGTTATCGTCCGGCGTTAACTCCAGGATCTCTACATCCATATCCTCCGGTCCGCAACCGTTGCGGCCACAACGATTCGACTCGCTGTATACGATAACCATCTCGGGTCGACCATCACCATCGAGATCGGCAACCTCGGTCACTTCGTTGAACTGCCTACCAGGCCGCTGCGGAAGCCACACGACACGCACGCCACGACTGTCTGCCAGTAGCAGAGCAGAGGCGCGTTGCTTGAACCACGACGCAGCCTCTGCGTCATCGGCACTGCGTGGCGAAGCGTCTAGGTTGTGTGGCAACGGCCGCTGTTGGGATGTACAGCCGCAGGCGTGCCAGACGGAAGGAATCAGTTGGCCCGCCCCACATCTCAGTGGTCCCCCAGGCTGCTTCGCAGTATCAAGTAAGGCAGCTCTCGCTTCAGCGCAGCGCGCACCGAGGATTCGTCCGCTCCAAGCTCCTTCGCCAGCGCTGCAAGATTCGAGAGCGTGTCCTTGGAACCGAACACAACCCTGCGCGCTGTTGGCCGCGAGCGCCACGCCTTCGCGAAAGCAGGATCGGCAAACGTGAGCGTTGTCGAGCCACCGGCGGTTTTACCGATCTTGAGCTTCGGACCATGCACCGCCGCTCGCACCACGCGTGTCACGTCGGGATGGGCCAGCCACAGACATACCGTCGGCTCATTCTTGTTTCGCTCGCACCAACGCAATTCCTCCGTCGAAGGCGCTTGCTCATGCAACCCGCGCGCCAGAACGCGCGACAAATCCTCGATCAGTACTTCGCGGCGCCAGCCGTCACCTGGCCTTGTAAAGCCACGCACTAGCTGAAGCGTGGTCTGTGGCTCGGCAATCAAGAGCTCCTTACCGGGTACAACGTAACCCGACCGGTACCAATTGCACAGCGCATCCTTTCCTTCTCCGACGCGACGCGTCCAAACTGCGTCTACAGGAGCAGTGGGCAAGCCAGCATGGCCAAAGTTTATGCACTGCTCTGCCTCTGCATGCTTCAAACGGCGCTGCCTAATCAGCGCGACGACCGGCGCCTCGCGTTTGGACCACTGCTCGAACACGGTCGATGCGGTGCCTGTGGCTGCAGCGGCCAGCATCATGTCCGTGCCGGCCTCGACCATTGCGACACGCGTCGCTTCATCTTTTGCTTCGATCGCCGATAGCAGCAACGTCTTCGCAATCTCTCCGGACGGCGTGGGCGTCGCTCGCTGCGCATCGGCAATCAATGCGATGTCTCCCGGGTTAAGCTCTGCCAGCATTGCAAAGTCGGCGCGCGGATGAGCGAACACCGGTTGCGCGCGCAGATGAGTGGTGATCACTGCGGCGGCTTCGGGGTAGTCGTTCCGAATGCCACGAATGCGCTCCGGGACGGGCCGTCTCGACGCAGCAGTTGCTCCGTGCTCGAGGTAGGGAAGCGTAGGCACGACATGAAGCGCCGCAACGAGAAGCCACGCCTGCGAGTCTGGATGCAGAGTGGGCATTAAGGCGCGGTAAGCAATTAGCGGGTTATCCGCGGTCGGAGCGCGCAAAGCCGTTGGTCGCTCCTGCAGCCACGTTTCAACGTCCGCGGTTGAGCGAAACGTCAAGGCACCGGCCTGAAGCGCCGCGTTCAGCGTCTTCGTGGCTTCAGTCGGCGTAAGACGGTTGAAGCGCTCCGCTTCAAGCTGTCGAACCAGGCTCCAATACGGGTACCGATGCAAGGCAACAACTAACACAACGCCCGCGCAAAGAGCGACTGCAAGAAGAATGCTGTGACGGCGCGAGTTAGTCACTCGAACAACCACGTGCAGTTAACTGGGTTCTGTGATTTCGATCAAGATCGCCTCCAAGCTGACCCGTAACGTCGCGATGTCACGTTGAGTATCGATACGGTGGCCCGTCGCCACTTTTTGAAAGTTGCCGCACAGACAACCGCTCGTTAGAACCGTGCCACAATGCTGACTCTCTCTTCCGGCGCGGTCATGCCGGCGGAAAGGATCGCGAGGGTGGGGTCGCCAACGTGATCAGGTTGCCGTCAGGATCACGCACCTGCGCCAGCGTCGAGTAGTCGCCCTCGTATGTCATCCCCGAGCGCGATTCCCAGACTCCGCAGCCTACGGCGCTCGGCCGCTACATCGTCGACGTAAAGGAACATCACGCCTCTGCCGGCGATCTCGTCGCTGGTTGAAATCATCAACCCGCCCCGGTTGAAGAGCTCCCACTGCACCAGCGTGTCCATCGGCCGGTAATCCGGTCCTCGACCGAGCAGCTTCGTATACCAGCCTTCGGCCACCTTGAGGTCTGCGGTGAGCAATGTGGTGTAGATCTTCTGCAGGTTCATTTTGTCTCCAATAGCCGCGTTGTTTCCTTGCGTAACACCGAAAGAAGACGCTTCGCAGCACTCGCTAGCAGCCACGGCAACGACACTTCTATTCGCAGCGCGTCGTCGAATACTTCGACGCTCGCCGCCGCAGTCTGGCCGAGCGCGCGCAAACGAAAACGCAACGTGTCTCCTTCCCAAGTCTGTTGCTCAATCGCGAGCATCGATCCAAGGTGACCACCGGTGCGCGCGAAGCCGTCTTTGAGACGTTGGACCGCCTCGCCCTTGCCGAGACGATGGTTAATGGTCACCGTGACCGTTTCGCTCACAGAAGTCGCGCCTAGCGACCGCTTAGACCCTGACCAGCAGCCAGATGCAAAGCACTGTTGCCACGAGGCTTAGACCAGCGCGCACAGCATGGAGCTTGCCCCACGTTTCAAGCAGTGCCCGCGTTTCCGCTGAAGCAAGGTCGCGGCCAAGAGCCAAGAGCTTGTTGTGAGTTCGCATGACGGCTATGAATGTGAAAGGCACCACGGCTCCAATGAGGACGGCTGCCACAAGCCAGATGATGCTAGCGCCCAAGAACCATGCTGTTACCCCGGCCGCAAACCCGAGCAAAGCTAGCGGCGCTTGCAGCCACGTGGCGCGCTTATAGCTTGAAGCCCAATGCTTTGCCGCGGCACTCGTCTCTATGCCCATGCGTGCAGGATGCTCGGCAACGTTGATGTACAGCGCAGCGCCGGCGAAGAGCGCGGTGCAGAAGGTACAGATGAATTGAACCGCTAGCAGCAATCGAAACCTCACTGGGCGTGGCGCCGGAGAAACGATCAAGTCAGGTCTTAACGCACCGGCGTTCGCTGATTATCACTCTCCCGCTCGAAGGATTGCCAAGTTCCGCTTGCAGTTTCGCGGCAAGCTCCGAAGCGAAACGGCATCGTGTCTCGACCGGGTGTCAAAAACCGCAAATCGGCGAACCATACGCACGTCGAACCTTCCGTCACGCCGTCGAATGCAGGCACGGCGGCGAACCAGCGGAAGAAGGCGAGTTCCGGCGCATTCCAGGCATCTTTTCCGAGCACCGCCGCCTCGCCGTAGCGACTCTTCGTTGTCCACACCGCCTGGTCGAGCGGGAGATAGGGCGAATCGATCCTCGCGATGAACCCATCTCCGGGCTGGTAGCGTCGTGGCTCGCGTCGAATCAGGTTGATGTGCGCGTAACGATGCACTTCGTCGTCGCTGACGAAGACCGTCCAGTTAAATGCAGTAGGTGGACGCGGATACGCTGTTACCTGTACCTCACGCAGGCTTTGTTCGCGCGCGTATTGCTCCCCGACGTCGATCGCGTTTTGTTTCTGCACGTACTGGAAGCCGACGTATGCGACAAGAGCGGCGCTCGCCGTGATTGCCGGCCAGCGCGATCTCCAGAATGCGACGGAGAGCAGCAAACCCGCCACGATGATTCCGCTGAACCAGAGATCGATGATGAACGTGGTACCAATTGCCGCCCGCCAGTTGGAGAACGGCGCAAAGATGATCGTGCCGAAGCTCGTGATCAGGTCGCCGACAATATGCGCGGCGATTGCAAGCGCGGTCACGCCGTACAGCGCGCGCCAGCCGCGGGGCTCACGCAGCACCTTCGCCAGAACCCACGACAACACGAGTGCCCACAACGGCAGCAGGATGATCGAGTGCGTGACGCCGCGATGGTGGAGCAGATACTCCACCGGACCGACGTAGCTGAGGACAAAGTCCACATCCGGCGCCGCGCAGGCGAAGAAACCGGCCGCGACGCGTCGCGGCAGCGACCGGGGCGGAAGATCCTTCGGCGCTGTCGCGCGCGCAAGCAGTGCCCCCGAAAGGGCGTGGGTCAGCGTGTCCACTTGAAGATCGGTATCAGGTCACCGACTTGATGATCGTTGGCACATGGAACGCCATAAACGCCATTTTGTGCCTCGTTTAATGGGGCATAAAGCGTCACGTTATGCCTCACAGCCTCTTAGCGAAAACAACGATCCGAGGCGGGCGTCAGCATCGAGCACATCCACACCAAGATCGTCTGCACCACGCCGAGCGCACCGAGGACCTTCAAGGTCGCGGCGCACCTAATCGTGCCCAATACGCTCGCTTCCGACGAACTGCACTGGCGGCTCGAGGCCGTCGCGACCGAGACGATGGTCGATATCGCCCTCGGAGACCGCGCCGGAAACTCATCGCGTGACTAGAAGTCATGCCACCAAGGCGTGCGAATTCTTAAACTGTGGCACACCGCACGCCTACGCATGCAGTCAATAGACCATGCGCTCTGCGACGGGACTCGGTAAGCGCTAGTAGCTTGTCCCGACCTGCACCGCGGGCTTTACCGACCGATCTACTACAAAAGGTTCCGGTACGGGTGGCGGCGGCGCAGGCGGCGCGGAATAGACGGGCGGTGCCGCCGCTGGCGCGAACACGCGGCCTTTTTGTGACCTGATGAAACTGTGGTCCATCACATTCGAGGCGGCGCGGGTGTCGACGAAAGCCATCTTTTCCGTGCGCAGGCAAGGCATATCGGAATAGGTCACGTTTTTTTCCGCGTCGATGCATTTCAGAATTTGCGCTTCGACAGACGGCGCTAAAAAAAGAACGCACAGTCCAAGAGCTCGGATGCAGTCGCGTTTCATCGGGTTCTCCTCCGCTACATCGTATTTCTCGTAAATCTACTCCAGTACGCAACCACACTGCCGCGCTTGCACCGGTACGCGAGCCGGCTCTACGCAGAGACGCGACCGCCGAGTCCGAGATAGCTCTCGACGACGCGCGGATCGTTCGCCAGTTCACGCGCCGGACCCTCCAGCGTGATCTCGCCAGTCTCCAACACATACGCATAGTCAGCGGTCTGCAGCGCGGCGCGTGCGTTCTGCTCGACCAACAGGATCGAGACGCCGCGGCGCTTCAGCTCGACGATGATGTGAAAGATCTCGCGCACGATCAACGGCGCTAGTCCCAGTGACGGCTCGTCGAGCATCAGCAGCTTCGGCTTCGCCATCAGCGCGCGTCCGACTGCAAGCATCTGGCGCTCTCCGCCGGACAACGTGCCGGCCAGCTGCGCTCGCCGGTCACGCAGGCGCGGGAACAGCGTGAACACTTCTTCGATCGTTTGCTGATGGTCGCGCTGGCCGGAGCGGTAGCGCTGAAACGCGCCGAGCAGCAGGTTATCCGCAACGCTCATCTCGCCGAACAACTCGCGCCGCTCGGGGACGAGCGTCATGCCGGTGGCCACCATCTGCTCGATCGAGACCTCGGCCGCGTTGACCCCTTGGCCGTCGAAGCGAATCGATCCGCGCGCGCTGCCGTTGGTCGGCAGCGCGCCGATGATCGCGCTGAGCAGCGTTGTCTTGCCCGCGCCGTTGGGTCCGATCACGGTGACGATGTGGCCTTGCCCGACATTCAAGCGCGCGCCGACGACTGCGGCGACTTTGCCGTATGCGACCGACAAATCCGCGACTTCGAGCAGGGGCGCTGCGCTCATGCGGCGTCCAGTTCATCGACGCCGCCCAGGTACGCTTCGATCACGCGCGGATCGCGCTGCACTTCGGCGGGCGTGCCTTCGGCGATCTTCTGGCCGAAGTCCATCACGTAGACGCGATCGGCGAGCGTCATTACGAAGTCCATGTCGTGCTCGACCAGCAGCACGCCGAGCCCTTCTTCGCGCAGCTTGCGCAGGAGCTCGGCCAGCGACCTCTTTTCGAGATAGCGCAAGCCTGCCGCCGGCTCGTCGAGCAGCAACAGCGCGGGATCGGACGCGAGCGCACGCGCGATTTCCAGCGTGCGCTGTTTGCCGAGCGGCAACGAGCCGGCCGCATCAAGCATGTGCTCGGAAAGCTCGACGCGTTCGATCTGCCGCGCAGCTTCGGCCAACAACTTGGATTCGTTGCGACGATCGAGCCGCCACGCACCGGTGACGACGCCGGTCACCAGGCCCGGATACTCGCGCCGATGCGCACCGATCGCGACATTGTCGATCACGCTCATCTGCGGCAACAGCCGTACGTGTTGGAACGTGCGACTCAAGCCCATCTTTGCGATATCGCGCGACGCGACGCCGGCGATACCGCGGCCGCGAAACGAAATCGCGCCGGAAGTTGCGTCCAGCACACCCGATACGACATTGAACACGTGCTCTTGCCGGCGCCGTTCGGTCCGATCAATGCCACGATCTCGCCGGCGCGCGCACTTCAGCGTCACTTGATCGACTGCCACCAGGCCGCCGAACCGTTTGCTGACGCTTCGCACGTCAAGCAGCATCTCGTCCTTGCGCACGACAACGTCGCGCGAGAGCGCGGCTTCCTGCGTCATCAACTGCACCGGCCCGGCTTCGCGCAGCGCAATGCGCTTCGTGATCGCCGGCCACAAACCGTCAGGCGCGCGCTGCAGAATTACGATCATCAGCACGCCGAACACGATCGTTTCGTAGTTGCCGGCCTGGCCGACGATCTGCGGCAGCCAGTCGCGCAGCCACTGATTCGACACGGTGATCACCGACGATCCGAGGACGGCGCCCCAGACAAAGCTCGCGCCGCCGATCACCGCCATGAACAGGTACTCGATCCCCGCGTGCAGCGAAAACGGCGTCGGGTTCACGAAGCGCTGCATGTGCGCGTACAGCCAGCCCGACGCGCACGCCATCATCGCCGCCAGCACGAACACGATCATTCGTGAAGCCCACGTATTCACACCCATCGACTCAGCCATCACGCGCCCGCCTTTCAGGGCGCGGATCGCGCGCCCCTCGCGCGAGTCGAGCAGGTTGCGCGTGGTCAGCACCGCAGCGAGCAAGAACGCCCAGATCAAATAGAAAATCTCGCGACCGGACTCGAGCGGCCGCCAAAGATGGAGATCGGCGGCAACCCACCCCGCCCAGTGTGGCCACCGAGCATCTCCGAGGTTCCGAACAGAAAATACAAACTGATTCCCCACGCGATCGTGCCCAGCGGCAGGTAATGGCCCGACAGTCGCAGCGTGATCAGACCCAGCGCCGCTGCGACTGCGATTGTGAGCAATAGTCCGGCAACCAGCGTGAGCCACGGCGACGCGACCAAGCCACGCAAGCGCACTCGGCAACGAGGTCGATGTCGTGAGCACTGCCGTCGTGTACGCACCCACACCCACGAACGCCGCCTGCCCGAACGATGTCAACCCGCTGACACCCGTCAGGAGCACGAGCCCGAGAACGACCAGTGAAGCGAGCCCTATGTAGTTCAGCAGCGTGATCGAAAACTCGGACAGTACGAGGGGCGCAGCGAGCAGCCCGAGCACCAGCGCCGTTACAAACAGGCTCGATTTCAGTTGGCGCTTCATTCGTCGTCTTCAACGTGATGCGTACGTAGCGAGCGCCACAGCAGCACCGGAATGATCAACGTGAACACGATCACTTCCTTGTATGCGCTGGCCCAGAACGAAGAGAATGATTCGATCAGTCCGACCAACAGCGCGCCAAGTGCCGCAATCGGATAACTCGCAAGGCCGCCGATGATGGCGGCGACGAATCCCTTAAGCCCGATCAAAAAGCCGGTGTCGTAATAAATCGTCGTGATCGGCGCGATCAGGATGCCGGACACCGCACCGATCAGTGCGCACAGGAAAAACGACAGCTTGCCGGCGAATTCGGTCGGAATACCCATCAGCCGCGCGCCTAGCCGATTGATCGCTGTAGCGCGCAATGCTTTTCCGTACACCGTACGATCGAACAACACACTGAACGCAATGATCAACACCAGGGAGCAGCCGATCACCCACAGCGACTGCGCGCTAGCGGTGAGCGTTCCGAGCGTCACAGTGCCGTCCGAGAACGCAGGCGTGCGCGAGCCTTCGGCGCCGAACACCAGCAAGCCCAGCCCGACCATCACGACGTGCACCGCCACCGACACGATCAACAGCATCAGCACGGATGCTTCGGCCAGCGGCTGATAGGCAAGCCGGTACACCATCGGTCCCATCGGCACGATGATCGCGAGCGCCAGCGCGACCTGTGCGGCCATCGGCCAGGCTTGCATCGGGACGAACTTCAGCAAACCCAATAGCACCAGCGGATAGACGATGTTCCACGCGAGCATCGACGGCACGCGCTGCCAGCGCCGAGTGCGGGCTGCGGTGATCAGTTCTGCGCACGCCACCAGCGCGCCGGCAATCACCAGCAAAAACACTGTTCCGGGTAATCGTCCAGCCTGCAAGGCAACCAGCGTCAGCGCGCCGTACGCAACGAACTCACCCTGCGGGATGAAGATGACACGCGTCACCGAGAACGCGAGGACCAGCGCGAGCGCCAGCAACGCGTAGATCGCGCCGTTGGTAATGCCATCCTGCGCAAGCAGCAGCGCGATGTCGGAAGTCATGAAAAAAAGCCGCGACTACGTCGCGGCCTTGTTGACGGCCACGGATGACTTCTACTTCTGCATCACCCACTTCCCATCGACAATCTGAATCATCACCGCGGCGCGCTGATCGAGACCGAGGTGATCTTTTGCGCTCATGTTGAAGATGCCGTGCGCGCCGGCGGCGTTCTTCACGCCTTCCAACGCGTCGCGCAGCGCGGCGCGAAACTCCTTGGTGCCGGGTTGAGCCTTCTTCAGCGCAACCGGAATCGCTTGCTGCAGCAGGACGCCAGCGTCCCACGCGTGCCCGCCGAAGGTTGATACGCTGCCCTTGCCTTGCGCACCCTCGTACGCCGTTACGTACGCCACCGCGCTTTTCTTCACCGGATGGTCGTTCGGCAGTTGCTCGGTCACCAGCATCGGGCCAGCCGGCAGGTACGTGCCCTCGCAGTCTTTACCGCACACGCGCAGGAAGTCGTTGTTGGCCACCCCGTGCGTCTGATAAATCTTGCCCGCGTAGCCGCGCTCTTTCAGCGTCTTCTGCGGCAATGCCGCCGGAGTGCCGGAGCCTGCGATCAGGATCGCGTCAGGTTTCGCGCTGACCAGCTTCAACACCTGCCCAGTGACTGACGTATCGGCGCGCTGATAACGCTCATTGCCGACGATTTTCACGCCGCGCGTCTCGGCAAGATTCGAAAACTGCGTCCACCAGCCTTCACCGTAGGCGTCGGCAAATCCGATGAAACCGACCGTCTTGATCCCCTTGGCCAGCATATGGCCAATGATGACCAGCGCCATCTGCTGATCGTTCTGCGGTGTCTTGAATACCCAGCGGCGTTTGTCATCGACAGGTTCGACAATGCGGCTCGAAGCCGCCATTGAGATCATCGGCGTTTCGCTTTCCGCGGCAACGTCGATCATTGCGAGCGAGTTCGGCGTGACCGTCGAGCCGATCAGCACATCGACCTTGTCTTCGCTGATCAGCTTGCGCGAGTTGCGCACCGCGGTCGTCGTATCCGATGCGTCGTCGAGAACGATGTAGTTGACTTTCTTTCCGCCGATGGTTTGCGGCAACAGCGGAAACGTATTGCGCTCCGGGATGCCGAGCGATGCCGCCGGGCCGGTCGCCGAAAGCGTGACGCCGACCTTGATGTCCTGGGCGATTGCGACGCCAGTACCGAGTACTGCGACCAAGCCTGCGATCATTCTGAGTGTGGATTTCATTTGTCTCCTCTGTTTATCGAAATCAATGCCAACGCGCATCCAAGCAAATGCATCTAATCAAACCTAGACCTTTTCAACAAGCAGGGCGATACCCTGCCCCACTCCGATGCACATCGTCGCCACGGCGTAGCGACCCCCGCTCGCTGCGAGCTGGCGCGCCGCGGTGAGCACGATCCGCGCGCCTGAAGCGCCGAGCGGATGGCCAAGCGCGATAGCGCCCCCGTTTGGGTTCACGTACGACGCGTCGTCAGACAGTCCCAGCTGGCGCGTGACAGCCAGCGCTTGCGCGGCGAACGCTTCGTTAAGCTCTATGACGTCGATGTCCGCAATCTTCAGCTTGTGATGCTCCAGCAGCTTGTGCGTCGCCGGCGCGGGGCCGATTCCCATGATGCGCGGCGGCACGCCGGCGGTGGCGACTCCGCGCAGGCGCGCAATCGGTCTCAATCCGTACTTGCCGACGGCACGTTCGCTCGCAATCAGCAGTGCGACCGCACCGTCATTGATGCCGGACGCGTTGCCTGCGGTCACGCTACCGTCAGGCTTGACGACGCCTTTCAGCTTGGCTAGCGCATCGAGCGTGGTCTCGCGCGGATGTTCATCCTTGCTGACCACCACATCGCCTTTCTTGCCTGGAATGGTGACGGGCGCGATCTCGGCGTCGAAAAATCCGCGTGCGAGAGCTGACGAATAACGCTGCTGCGAGCGCTGGGCGAATGCGTCCTGATCGGTACGCGCTACCGCGAAATCCTGAGCGACGTTCTCGGCCGTTTCCGGCATTGAGTCGATGCCGTGCTGTGCCTTCATTTGCGCGTTGACGAAGCGCCAGCCCAGCGTGGTGTCGAACACCGCGCTGCTGCGCGAAAACGCGGAATCTGCCTTCGGCATCACAAACGGTGCGCGCGACATACCTTCAACGCCACCCGCAATCATCAGCTCGGCCTCGCCAGCGCGAATCGCGCGTGCGCAGATGCCCACCGCATCCATGCTGGAGCCGCACAAGCGGTTGATTGTTGCAGCGGGAACGGCGGTTGGTAGTCCGGCAAGCAGCACCGCCATCCGCGCGACGTTGCGATTGTCTTCGCCCGCTTGGTTGGCGCACCCGAAGTACACGTCGTCGACAGCGGCCCAATCGACGTTGGCATTTCGCGCGACCAATGCTTTCAGGGGATGCGCGGCAAGATCGTCGACTCGGACACCGGACAAGGCACCGCCGTAACGCCCGAACGGTGTACGCACGCCGTCGCACAGGAACACTGCGTTCATGCAGTGGCCCTTGTGGCCGCGGTTGCGCGGTCTGCTTGCGGACGCTGCTTGCGCCTCTGCGCCGGTGCTCGCACGCGTGCGACGCCGCCCAAAAATAGATCGGCCACCACCGGCGCCATATCTGCGTAGGACAACGGCCCGCGCTCCTTGAACCAGGTGAACGTCCAGTTGATCATGCCGAACAGGATCATCGTCAACGGCTTGATCAGATCGTCGCGATCGCTTTGCGGCGCGAGCTTCTTGATCACATCGGCATAACCCAGCACGACCTTGCGCTCCTTGGCCAGCACGCGCGACCGATGTGCGCGCTGCAGATACTTGACGTCCTGCACCAGCACCCGATGGCGCGCGGCAGAGTGCTCGTACTCTGCCATGAACAGCTCTATCAGCCGCCGCAAGTGCGCGGCCGGCGGCAACGCCTCCGCACGCACCTGATCGATGATTGCTTGCAACTGCTCGATATAACTTTCGGAGATGTCAGCCAGCAGGTGCTCCTTGTCACGGTAGTAGTGATACATCAGTGCCTTTGATACGCCGCAGGCACGAGCGATATCGGCAATCGTCGCGGCAGCGTAACCCTTGTCCGCAAACTCACGCGCCGCCGCATCGCGAATCGTTGCACGCTGCTTGTCGAACCCTGGCGCCTTCGTACGAGCCATCGTTATCTCGCGTCGTATGAAATGACGACGCGATCGGTCAACGGATACGACTGGCACGTCAACACAAAACCTTCCGCAACCTCATGCGGCTCGAGCGCGTAGTTCTTCGCCATCTTGACCCGCCCGTCGAGCACTTTCGCACGGCACGTACTGCACATTCCGCCCTTGCAAGAAAACGGCAGATCGATGCCTGCGGCGCGGCCGGCGTCGAGAATCGAATGTTGACCCGGCATGAAATCCACTTCGCGCGCAACGCCGTCAACGATCAGCTCGATATGCGACTGGGCCGCTTCGGCGTCATCAATTTCCTGCGCCGGGCCGGTCGGAATGCCGAACCGCTCCACGTGCACGTGCGGGGCAGGCACGCCGGCTGCGACCAGCGCAACTTCGACTTCGTCGATCATGGTCAGCGGGCCGCACACGAACGCCTCGTCGATCGTATCGGGCGGAACCAGCGATTCGAGGAACTGCTTGACCTTGGCCGCATCGATGCGACCATTGAACAGCTCGACCTCCTGCGCTTCGCGCGAAAACAAGTTGTACAGGCTGAAGCGAGTCAGATAGCGGTCCTTCAAATCCTCCAAGGCCTCGTGAAACATCACCGAAGACTGGCGTCGATTGCCGTAGACCAGCGTGAAGCGCGACTTCGGCTCGCGCGCGAGCGTCGTTCGAATCAGCGACAGCACCGGCGTAATCCCGCTGCCGGAGACGAACGCCACGTAATGCTTGGCCTTAGCGGAATCGAGCGTTGTAAAGAACCGTCCCTCGGGCGTCATCACATCGATCTGGTCGCCTGCCTTCAGCGCTTCGTTGGCCCAGCGCGAAAATTTTCCGCTGCCGACCTTCTTGATTGCCACCCGAATCTCGTTGTCGTCGACACCCGAACAGATCGAATACGAGCGGCGCAGCTCTTCGCCGTCGAGCGTGGTGCGCAATCCAATGTGCTGTCCTTGCACAAACCGATACTCGGGCGCGAGCTCGGGCGGAAGGTCGAACTTCACGCTGATGCAATCGGGCGTTTCCGGCCGGACCTCTGCAATTCGCAGGCTGTGATACCTCGGTGTCATCACCAGTCGCAGTTCGGGTAGGCGCGTTGCAGATACTGCATCTCGGCAAGCAAAGGCGTTAGGTGCTCGCCATGAATGCCCTCTTTGCCGCGCGATAAGAACGAGGTCCGGGCCGGAATCTGCAACGTGGCGACATCCAGTACAGGGCGAACGGCAGACAGCCACGCGCTTTCGAGGGTCGACCACGCGGGACCGTCATCGTCGATCGCCGAAGAGCTGAAAAACTCCGCCGTGTATGGCCACAGCGTGGCGAGCGCGCGCTGCATGCGCGTGTGCGATTCTTCCGTGCCGTCGCCCAGCCTGATCACCCAGTCCGATGCGTGTTGCACGTGATATCGGGTTTCCGTCAGGCTCTTGCGTGCGATTTCGGACAGTTGCGCCTTAGCGGAACCTTGCAGCGCCACCCACAGCTCGCGCTGGAACGCGAGCAATAGAAAATTGCGCATGATCGTGAAACCGTAGTCGCCGTTTGGCAGCTCGGCAATCGTGACGTTGCGGAACTCGCTTGCGTTGCGCTCAAATGCAAACTGATCTTCGCCGCGGCCTTTACCCTCGAGCGCACCGGCGTACGCATACAGCGAACGCGCCTGGCCGATCAAATCGAGCGCCACGTTGGTCAGTGCAATGTCTTCCTCGAGCACCGGGCCGTGACCGCACCACTCGGAGAGTCGATGGCCGAGAATCAACGATGAATCGGCAATGCGCAACACATACTCGAGCTGCGCTTCGACTGCGACCGAAATCGACCTCGCCATCACATGTGATTGACTTCATCCGGCAACGTATAGAACGTCGGATGCCGGTAGATCTTGTCTTCGGCAGGATCGAACATTTCCGGCTTGGCGTCCGGATCACTCGCGACGATGTCATCGGCGCGCACGACCCAAACGCTGACGCCTTCCATGCGCCGCGTGAACACATCGCGCGCATTCTTCAGCGCCATTGCAGGGTCGGCTGCGTGAACGCTGCCGCAATGCTTGTGATCCAACCCATTGCGGCTGCGGATAAACACCTCCCACAGCGGCCAGTCGCGGCGATTGGTGGACATTTCTCCTTCTCCGTCTTATTCCCGGTGCTGCGACCGTGGCTTCGGTGCGGCGACTGGCCGCGGCAATATGAAGATGCAAGGGGCTGGCGCCCCCTGGGAACCCCCATTCAAAAAGCGCTGTGCCTGCGTCGTCATGCCGCAACACAGTCGCGATGGCGCTTTTTCTGCGCGTGTGCAAGCGCCGCGTCGCGCACCCAGGCACCGTCTTCCCATGCTCTGACGCGGTCGGCCAGGCGTTCCTCATTGCATTCGCCCTTGCCGTTGACGACATTCCAGAATTCGGTCCAGTCGATCGGACCAAAGGTCCAGTGACCCGTCGCGTCGTCGAACCTCAAGTCGGGATCGGGCAGCGTGACGCCGAGCAGCTGCGCCTGCGGCACCGTCGCGTCGACGAACTTCTGCCGTAACTCGTCGTTGCTGATGCGCTTGATGCCCCACTTCATCGAATCGCCGCTGTTGGTCGATTCGCTGTCGTGCGGACCGAACATCATCAGTGACGGCCACCACCAGCGGTTCACGGCGTCCTGCACCATCGCACGCTGCTCCTCCGAACCCTTCATCAGCGTGAGCAGCAGGTCATAGCCCTGTCGCTGATGGAACGACTCTTCCTTGCAGACGCGAATCATCGCGCGCGCGTACGGCCCGTACGAACAACGCGTCAATGGAATCTGGTTCATGATCGCCGCGCCATCGACCAGCCAGCCCACGACGCCGATATCGGCCCACGTCTTCGTCGGGTAGTTGAAAATCGACGAGTACTTGGCTTTGCCGGTGTGCAACGCTTCGATCAGCTCGTCGCGTGACACGCCAAGCGTCTCTGCCGCCGAATACAGGTACATGCCATGACCGGCTTCATCCTGCACCTTCGCCAGCAAGATGCACTTGCGCTCCAGCGTCGGCGCGCGCGTGATCCAGCCGCCTTCGGGCAGCATGCCGACGATCTCCGAGTGCGCGTGCTGACTGATCTGCCGGATCAGCGTCTTGCGGTACTTCTCCGGCATCCAGTCCTTCGGCTCAATGAAGTCTCCGCGCGCGAGCTTGGCTTCGAACTCGGCTTCATATTGAGCATCGGTCTTGACCGGCGCTTCGTCGCGGTCGCCGGACGGAATATCCATCGCTTGTGTGTACATGGTTACTCCTCAGCTACTTGTCCGAGCGCCGATCAACGATGCGCTTGGCCTTGCCCAGCGAGCGCTCAATCGCCATTGGTGTAGCGAGCTGTGCACACGCGGACAGACCTACATAGGCTTTTATTGCGTGCTCGAGCCTCTGCGCGGCGGCGCGCTGTGCGTCCCGGCTGCCGCTCGCAAGCTGTGGTCCCATCTCGACATGCACCGTCAATTCGTCGAGATTCGCGGGCCGCGTGACTTCGAGCGTGTAATGCGGTTCGAGTTCGGGTTGCTTCAAAATCAGCTCTTCGATCTGCGTCGGGAACAGATTGACGCCGCGAATGATCAGCATGTCGTCCGAACGCCCGGTGATCTTCTCGATGCGCCGCATGCTGCGTGCGTCGGCGGGAGCAATCGCGTCAAGTCGCGCGTGCGATAGCGGATCATCGGTAGCGCCTCCTTGGTCAACGACGTAAAGACCAGCTCGCCTTTTTCGCCTTCGGGCAAGACTTCGCCGCTGTCCGGGTCGATGATCTCGGGATAAAAATGATCCTCCCAAACAGTGAGACCATCTTTTGTCTCAATACATTCCTGCGCCACACCCGGGCCGATGATTTCGGACAGTCCGTAGATGTCGATCGCGTCGAGCGAAGTCTTGGTTTCGATCGCCTCGCGCATTGCCGCGGTCCACGGCTCGGCGCCAAAGATGCCGATCCGAAGTGAACATGTTTTTGGATCAACGCCCTGCTTTTGCATTTCTTCGACGATCGCCAGCATGTACGAAGGCGTCACCATGATGATTTTCGGCTTGAAGTCGACGATCAGTTGCACTTGGCGCTCGGTCATGCCGCCGGACACCGGAATCACCGTGCAACCGAGCTTTTCCGCACCGTAGTGCGCGCCCAGGCCGCCGGTGAAAAGTCCGTAGCCGTAGGCCACGTGAATGATGTCGCCGCGCCTGCCACCGGCCGCGCGAATCGAGCGCGCCATCACCGTTGGCCCAGGTGTCGATGTCCTTTGCGGTGTAACCGACGACCGTCGGCTTGCCGGTCGTTCCGCTCGATGCGTGAATGCGCACGACTTTTTCCTGTGGCACGGCGAACATGCCGAACGGATAGGTGTCGCGCAGATCGTGCTTCGTGGTGAAGGGAAACTTCGCGAGATCGGCCAGTGAATTGAGGTCGGATGGCAGGACGCGCGCCGTATCGAATTTCATACGGTAGTGCGGCACATTGTCATAGGCGTGCGCGAGAGACCAGCGCAGTCGCTCGAGTTGCAGTGCCTGCAACTCGCCTCGGCTTGCCCGCTCGATCGGTTCGAGGTGGTCTGCCATCACAGAGCCACCACCGCCTTGCCCTTCATCGTATGCGAGCGACCCCGCATCACGACCACAGTCTTGCCGTCCTGGTTCGTGACGGTGATGTCATAGACACCAGTGCGCCCGGTCAGCGCGACCTCATGGCACTCGGCCTGAAGTACATCGCCCTCGTACACCGGTGCCAGAAAGTCCACCACGATGCCGGACGCGACGGTCACTTCGTTATGGCTGTTGCAGGCGAACGCAAACGCTGAATCCGCCAGGGTTGCAATAAAGCCGCCATGACACGTCTTGAACCCGTTCAGCATGTCGGGCCGCACCGTCATCGACAACTTCGAAAACCCCGAGCCGACTGCCTCGACCTGCATTCCCAGTCCGCGCGAGGCGGCATCCTCGGCGAACATTCGGTCGCGAACGGCCTCCGCGATCGCTTGCCCGTCGTTCATTCGTTTGTCGTCCATCAATGACCCGTAAAGCGTGCCGCGCGCTTTTCGATAAAGGCGGAAACGCCTTCGCGATAGTCCGCCGACCTGCCCAGCTCACGCTGATAATCGCGCTCGAGATCAAGCGCACCGCCGAATGGCAACAGCATCGCCGCATCAATCGCCTGCCGCGTGCGCACGTAGCCGCGCGTCGGACCGACCGCAAGCTGAAGCGCCACGGTTCTCACCGTCTGTATCAGCTCATCGTCCGCAACGCAGCGCCAGATCAAACCCCAGTCCGCAGCCTGCGTCGCCGTCAACTTCTCACCCAGCAGAGTCAACCCCATAGCGCGTGCCGGGCCGATCAGTCGAGGCAGCCACCAGGTGCCGCCGCAATCGGGCACCAGGCCCAGCTTTGAAAACGACTGAATGAAACTCGCCGACTGTGCGGCGTACACGAGGTCGCATGCAAACGGGATGTTTGCGCCTGCGCCGGCGGCTACGCCGTTGACCGCGGCGATGGTCGGCATCGGCAACGCGCGCAGATTTTGCAGCAGCGGCTTGTAATAGTTCTCGATCGAAGCGCCTAGATCGACACCTTCGGCGTTGGGGGCCACCGCGCGATCGGACAGATCTTGGCCGGCGCAAAACCCGCGCCCTGCTCCCGTCAACACGAAGCAGCGAATCGAGCGATCGGCCGCAATCGCATTGAGCGCCGCGCGCACTTCGCCGTGCATCGCCACCGTAAAGCTGTTCAGGCGCTCGGGACGACTCAGCGTCAGGGTCGCGATGCCGTCTGTAACATCGACCTTGATCGCCTCGAAATCTGTCATTTCGTATTAACTGAGCGCATTAATTGACCGACCGTTCAATCAATAGTAGCGTCGACTTTCCAAAAAACCAAGCCGGACCTCACGCATGCATCCTCTGTTTGAGAAACACCGCAGCGTGCTGGACGGCGCTCTGGAAGCCATGCGTACGCGCGGTTATTGGAGCGCGTACCCGGAACAGCCAAGCCCGAAGGTCTATGGCGAGGCGGCCAACGACGAGGGTAAGGCGGCGGCACTGGGTCATGCGGGTAGGCAGTTTGAGCTCGACCAGCCTGGGGGCCTCGGCTGGCTCGCAAGCGAACACTCACCGTACGGCATTCCGCTCGAAGTCGAGTATCCCGTGTGCGAACCGCAGGCGCTGATCGATGCTGCGCTCGCCGCGATGCCCGCTTGGCAAAAGCTCGGCGTAGAGGGCCGCACGGGCATCTGTCTAGAAGCGCTCGCGCGCTTGAACAAAGCGAGCTTCGAAATCGCTCACGCAGTAATGGTCACCACCGGGCAAGGCTGGATGATGGCGTTCCAGGCGGGCGGTCCGCACGCGCAGGACCGCGGACTCGAAGCCGTCGCGTATGCGTATCGGGAAATGAGCTCGGTGCCGCGCGCTGCACGGTGGGAAAAGCCGCAGGGCAAGAACCCACCGCTGGTGATGGAAAAGCGCTTCGAGATCGTCGGCCGCGGGGTCGCGCTGGTGATTGGATGCGGTACGTTTCCGACGTGGAACACGTATCCCGGATTGTTCGCCGCATTGGTCACCGGCAATCCGGTGCTCGTCAAACCGCACCCGAACGCAATTCTGCCGGCTGCGATCAGCGTGCGGATCGTGCGTGAAGTGCTGTCTGAGAACGGTATCGATCCAAATCTGGTTTCACTCGCCGTTACGAGCGACCCCAAGGCCACGCAGGCGCTGGCGACGAATCCGGCGGTGCGCTCGATCGACTTCACCGGCAGCAATACGTTTGGTCGTTGGTTGATCGACAACGCGCGGCAGGCGCAGGTATACGCCGAGCTGGCGGGCGTCAACAACGTAGTCATCGAATCGACCGACAGCTACAAAGCGATGCTGAAGAACCTCGCGTTCACGCTGAGCTTGTATTCCGGGCAAATGTGCACGACCACGCAGGACATCTTTGTACCCGCGGGCGGCATCGATACCGACGAGGGACACAAGAGTTTCGACGACGTCGCCTCGGATCTCGGACGCGCTGTCGAGAAATTATTGTCCGATAACGCGGTCGCTACGGCGGTGCTTGGATCGATTCAATCGCCCGATACGCTGAAGCGCATCGAAGAAGCGCCGGCGCTGGCGGATGTGGTCCTGGCGTCGCGCAAGCTGGACAACGCCGAGTTTCCGGCCGCTAATGTGCATACACCGCTGTTGATGAAGGTCGATGCGGCCAACGAGTCGGTTTACACGCAGGAGCGCTTCGGGCCGATCAGTTTGATCGTCAAGGTGCAGGATGCGATGGCTGCTATCGCCTTGTCCGAAAAAATCGTCAAGGAGCGCGGAGCGCTGACGGTCGGCCTGTACTCGACCAAGCAGGAAGTCATCGATGCGATGACCGAAGCGACGTTGCGTGCCGGCGTTGCGCTATCGATCAACCTGCTGAGCAACGTCTATGTCAATCAGTCCGCAGCATTTTCGGACTATCACGCGACCGGCGCCAATCCGGCGGCCAACGCGAGCTACACCGATAGCGCGTTCGTCGCCAACCGGTTCAGAGTGGTTCAGCGCCGCTGGCACGTGTGAGACAGTCAAGTGCCTTTCTACGAGATTGACGGCCTGGTGCCGGTAGTCGACCCGACTGCATTCGTGCATCCGACGGCGATCTTGACCGGCGACGTGATCGTCGGCCCGCGCTGCTACGTGGGACCGGCGGCAAGCTTGCGCGGCGATTTCGGGCGCATCGTTCTCGAAGCAGGCAGCAACGTGCAGGACTGCTGCGTAATGCACGGCTTCCCGAGCACCGACACGGTCGTCGAGGAGGATGGACATATCGGCCACGGCGCCGTGCTGCATGGATGTGTGGTCAAGCGCAACGCGATGGTCGGCATGAACGCGGTCGTGATGGACGAAGCGGTGATCGGCGAATCGGCGATCGTCGCTGCGTGCGCGTTCGTCAAGGCCGGCGAAAAGATTCCGCCGCGCTCACTGGCCGTCGGCACACCGGCGAAGGTGCTCCGCATCCTGAGCGACGATGAAATCGCATGGAAAGTGAGCGGCACGAAAACTTATCAAGACCTGACGGTGCGCAGTCTTCAGACGTTGAGGGAAGTGGTCCCGCTGAGGGCCGTCGAGCCGGACCGACGGCGGATTGAAATTGAGGACGAAGGTGTGGTGCCGTTGATCAATCTGAAGAAAACTTAGATCAGAGCGCGTGCAGCCGCGATGGCCTGCCGCAGCGTATTCAGATCGCCGATCTGGTTAGACAGCAGCAACACCAGGCGCGCATTCAACGCAGCACTCTGCGCGTCGGTCAGGCCGGCATGCGCCTCGATCAGCGCCTGATAGAAATCGTCGGGCTGCTGAATCTTCGCCTCGCTGTCGAACGTCATGCGATTCCTTGCGCCCGCTGCAGCGCCGAGCGCACTTCGGCGACAGAAGGTGTTCGCCACCGCGCCGTAACGTGCTGATCGGGCCGCAGCAGGTACACCGCGCCTGATTGCGCATCGTACCGGCGCGCAGCGAGTCCCTCCGCATCCGCGAATGCGTGCGCGCTCGAATTTGGTTCCGGTGCAATGCGAGCGACGTGAACGCAGCTGCCGAGTTCGACCTCGAGCGCGTTGGTCGATTCTTTGTCGCCGCCAAAAACCAGAAGATCGAAGCGCCCGCCGAGCTGGTCGAGTAGCGACGCCGTGCGGCCAGCAACCTGCACGGGAGCATCCAGCGCGGGAGCACCGGGCAGCAGCGCGCAATTGAAAGAATCATCATCAGGCGTCGACGAGGCACTCGCCCGATGTGCGGTAGGCGTCGACAAGCGGCCACTGTTGACCAGTCGACGCGCAAACGGATGGTGCTGTGAAAGTTCGAGCACGGCGTCCCGCATCTTCCGGCTGGCAGCACTCTTTGGTGTAATGAAATCCGTTGAGCGCGACGAGTTCAGAATATTCTCGCTCGCTGCTTCGACTCTCTCCGCGTCATAGGTTTGCAACAGCGTTGCCGGCGACTCGTTGCGCACGACCCTTGCAAGCTTCCAGCACAGATTGTCGGCGTCCTGAATGCCGCTGTTTCCGCCGCGTGCGCCGAATGGCGACACTTGGTGCGCGGCATCGCCCACGAAAATGACGCGGTCGTGCAGGAAGCGTTCGAGCCTTGCGCACTGAAACGTGTAGACACTCGCCCACTCCAGTTCGAACGGATGATCCTTACCGAGCATTGCGCGGATACGAGGAACAACATGCTCTGGCTTTTTCTCTTCTTCGGGATCGCAGTCCCAGCCGAGCTGCAGATCGATGCGCCATATGTCATCGGCCTGTTTGTGCAGCAATGCCGAGCCGCCCGAGTGAAAGGGCGGATCGAACCAGAACCAGCGCTCGGCCGGAAAGTCGCCCTTCATCGATACATCGGCAATCAGGAAACGATCGCGAAACACCTGGCCTTTCCACGCGAGGCCCAGCATGTCGCGCATCGCGCTATGTGCTCCATCGGCTGCGATTACGTAGTCGGCTTCGATCGCATAGCGGCCGTCGGGAGTTTCGACCCCTACCTCCGCTCCGTCGGCTCGTTGCGTCACACCAATCGCCTTGTTCTTCCATCGCACCGTGTGGCCGAGCGTTCGTAACCGCTCGACCATGATTTCCTCCAACAGATACTGCTGCAGGTTGACGAACGCGGGTCTTTTGTGGCCGGGTTCGGGTAGCAGGTCGAACTGATACGCGAGCTTCTCGCGAAAGAAGACCTTGCCGACTTTCCAGCCGACGCCGCGATCGCATACCGCGTCGCCGCAACCGAGACGATCGAGAATCTCCAGCGTTCGCTTGGCCCAGCAGATTGCGCGCGAACCGGTGCTGACCGTGTTGTTGTCGTCGATGATGATGAAGTCGGTGCCGTGCTGCGCGAGATCGATCGCGCACGCCAGACCGACCGGGCCGGCGCCTACGATTGCAACCGCAGTACGCGCGACTCCGGTGGAGCGCAGCTCGCTTGGAGTGACGTACGGATAAACCGGCGGCACGTGCACGGCGGGTTATCCCTCCAGCGACTCCCACATTTCTTTGTCGCGCTGCGCGGTCCAGATGCGCGGATGCTGATGCCCGGTCGCTTCGTCGTACGCGCGGCTCACGTCGAACGGCAGGCAGTGATCGAAGATCACCCAGTGGCCGAACTTCGGTTTCAGTGCGTCGTAGGTTTCCTTGTAGACACTGCGCAAATCGCGGCCTGCGCCCGCGCCGCGTTTTACCGACTCGTACATCGCAGTCACGAACGCGCGAGTTCCGTCGAGGCCCGCCTTTACCTGCGCAGGGGTTTGCAGTGCTGCGCCGCGGCCTGGAACGAGTTTCTGCGGGCCAAGCGCGGCAACCGCGTCGAGCGTCGCCGGCCAGTCGCTCAGATAGGCGTCGCCCGTGTAGGGCGTGGCGTCGAACTCAACCAGGTCGCCCGAGAATAGAATTTTTTCCTGCGGTAGCCACACGACCGTGTCGCCCTTGGTGTGGCCACGGCCGAGTTGCATGATCTCGACCTGCAGCTTGCCCAGCATCAACGTCAGTCGCTTTTCGAACACGATCGTCGGCCACGTCAGCCCCGGTACCGATTCGACCGCGCGGAACAGCCGCGGAAAGCGCTCGATCTCGCTCTTCATATCGGCCTCGCCGCGCTCGACGATCAAATCCTGCGTGTCGCGACTCGCAATGATGTGCTCGGCCTTGTAGCCCGAAGCACCGAGCACGCGCACTGCGTGATAGTGCGTCAGAACGACGTACTTGATCGGCTTGTCCGTCACCTGGCGGATATGCCGGATCACGTCCTGCGCCATCACCGGCGTCGCTTGCGCGTCGATCACCATCACCGCGTCGTCGCCGATCACGATGCCTGTGTTGGGATCGCCTTCGGTCGTATAGGCATACGCGTTGTCGGACATTTTGTCGAAACTCGCCTGCTTTTCTTCAAGATCGGCTTGCGATGCAAACTTCTTTTCCACGCTCGCTCCTATGTGGGCACCTGCTCCAATCGCCACGTCTGATACTTCAGCGCCAACACAGCGCCGGCAACGATCGCAGCAACTGCGATAAACGAGCCGAGTGCCAGCGTCGACACTCCCGACAAACCCTGGCCGACCGTGCAACCAAGCGCGGTGACACCGCCGAAACCCATCAATGCCGCGCCGACCAGATGATTGGCGGTGTCTTCAGTGTCGTGAAATCCTTCCCAGCGAAACTGCCCGGCAACGAGCGCGTATGCGGCAGAACCCGTGATCATGCCCAAAACCGCGGCGATGCCGATCGTTACCACCTTGCTGGCGTCGCTGAAGAACATCAAGTAGTCGATCGCGTACGCCACCGGCGCAACGAACGATAGCGATTCCATCCGGCCCGAGTTGGTTCGCAGAAAGGCTTCCTGCAACGTATTTGGATGTTCCTCGACATGACCGATCGTGCCCGAGACTGCCCACGCAGCGACGATGATCGCACCGATACCGAGCCCCGCAAGCAGATTGTCGAACGTGCGAAAGCTGCGGTCACGAAAGACGACAACGAACAGACCGGACGACACCAATAGCGCGAAGCCCAGTTGCAGCACGGATTTCGACAGCCCGATGCCCGCGAGCAACGACGGCAAGTCCTGTGGCGTCGCGAGTTGTGCGCCTACCGGGTCGATGACGCCAACGCGAAACACCGCCAACAGTCCACGCAGCGATATGTAGGCGACGAGGCCGAGCACCACCAGCACGACCAGCGACTTCAGGCTGCCGCCGCCCGCGCGTACCAGCGACTTCGAGCCGCACCCCCCGGTCAACACCATGCCGAACCCGAACAGCAGCCCGCCGACCACATAAGCGAGCGGCATAAAGCGCGGCGAGGTGTAGAAGCTGTCGGCGGTATCGATGATTCCTGCCGCCGCCAACAGATTGGTGCCGAGTATTGCGACAGCGATCGCAAGCAGCCACTGGCGCATGCGCGTCCAGTCGCCGAAGCTGACAATGTCGGCGACGCTGCCCATGGTGCAAAAGTTGGTGCGCTGAGCGATCGCGCCGAACGCGAACGCCAGGGCAAATACGCTCGCGACAACGAGGGCCGCCTGTGCGACCAAGTCACCCTGAGGCGTCATCTGGGCTCGAGCGCTCTACCGCGTCGCCGGCAATCGCTCGCGCCCCACCTTCGCCGCCTCGCTCTCCGGATAATCCTTGATCAGGCGGCCGAGCGTCCGATTCGCTGATTTCTTGTCGCTCAGCTGTAGCTGGCTTTCAGCGATCGAAAGCAGCGCGTCGGGCGCGCGCGTCGAATCGCTGTAGCGATCGACCAGGATCTGCTGCGCGACGATCGCGGACTTGTATTCCTTCAATGCATAGTGCGAGCTGCCTATCCAGTAATGCGCCACCGGCACATATGCCGACTGCGGATAGCGCGCGATGAACTGCTGAAAACTCGCAAGCGCACCTTTGAAATCGGAAGCGCGAAACTGCGACAGCGCTGCCTCATACGCAGTGAGCTCGCTGCGATCGACCGCAATGGACTTGCCGTCAACGGCCACGGTCGATGGCTCCATTTTTTTCAGCCGCGCATCCAGGTCGGCATAGAGATCGCGGTTGCGTTTTTGCAGCGTCGCAACTTCGTTGGTCAACGCCTCCACCTGGCCGCGCAGGCGCGCGATTTCCTGCCTCAGCGTTTCGGTCTGATTGGCGAGCTCGAGTTGATTGCGCTGCGCGGTTTCCAGCCGATCAAGCCGCGCCGACAAGTCGGAGTCCTTCTGCTGTAGCGCGCGCTCCTGGTCAGCGAGCTTGGCGCGTAACTCCAAAATCGCCTTGCGCGCCTCACTGTCGGAGAAAAGCTGAGCGTGCGCCGGAGCAACGAGCAGCAACGCAAGCAAAGCGACGAGGTATCTCAACTGCGAAGCTCCCCAAATACAGCGACCGCCAAGCGGTCGCTAGCGCCTTTGTACTGAGGTCAGGCGCCCGGCCGCCCGAAGCCCGACCTTCTAGCTAACGCTAACGGTAATTTAGATCCGCGCGCCGATTTTGCGCCCACGCGTCCTCACTGGACCCCGATCCGCGCGGCTTTTCTTCTCCGAAGCTGACGGTTTCGACTTGCGAGTCGACCACGCCCAGCAACATCAACCGCTGCTTGACGGCTTCGGCGCGCTTCTGCCCCAACGCCAGGTTGTATTCGCGCCCGCCACGCTCGTCGGTGTGTCCCTCAACGGTCACGCGACGCTGCTTGTTGGTGCCCAGATAGCTGCCATGGGTCTGCACGATCGGCTGATATTCGCTCTTGACGACGAAGCTGTCGAAATCGAAGAACACGCTGCGTTTCGACAACGGGTTGTTCGGGTCGTTAAGCGGATCAAGCCCACGCCCAGCCTGCGCGTCGACCGGAGCGACTGCGCGCGGATCCGGCCCGGTCTTGGTGCCCGCGGCAGCAGTCGCATCGACAATCGGTGCAGGGGGCTGTTCGTCGAGGTTGACGGATGAACAGCCCGCTAGGGCAAATACGAAGGCAGCGACTGCAAGCGCGCTGCGTGAGAAATAGGTAGGTGTCATGGTTTGCTCCTGTTCCGATGATGCTTACTTGATAAAAGGACCCCAAGTCGGCTCGCGAATATCGCCGCTCGGGCCCGACAGCCGCGTCCGCACGCGCCCGTCTGTCGATGCCGAGGCAAGGATGCCCCGGCCGTTAACTTCAGTCGCATAAAGCAGTAAGCGCCCATTGGGCGCAAAGCTGGGCGATTCATCGCTCGTGGTATCGGTCACCAGCACTTCCTGCCCGGTGGCGATGTCGAGCACGTACACCTGCAAGCGCCCACCCCGCCGACCGATATAAGCAAGCTGTTTGCCATCGGGGCTCACGCGTGCGCTGATGTTGTAGTCGCCATTGAACGTAACACGCTGCGCGGCCCCGCCCCCCACCGGCATGCGATAAATCTGCGGCCCGCCGCCCCGGTCGGAGGTGAAATAAATCGATCCTCCGTCGATACTGAACGCCGGCTCGGTGTCGATGCCGGATGAAGTCGTAAGGCGCCGTACATTCGAGCCATCCGCATTCATCAAAAAGACTTGCGAGTTTCCTTCGCGCGTGAGCGTCACTGCCAGTGATCGCCCATCGGGCGACCATGCCGGCGCGCTGTTGGAGCCGCGGAAGTTGGCCACCGCACGCCGCTCCCCGGTCCCAACCGAGTGCACATATACGACTGGCTTGCCCGATTCGAAAGAAACGTAAGCAAGGCGTGTGCCGTCGGGCGCCCACGCTGGCGAGATGATCGGCTCGCGCGAACGCAGCGCCGCCTGTGGATTGGCACCATCCGCGTCGGCAATATGCAGCTCCCACGACTTGGGAGAGGTCTGCACTATATAGGCGATGCGCGTCGCGAATACGCCGCGCTCACCGGTGATTTTTTCGTAGATACGGTCGGCGATGCGGTGTGCCGTCAGCCGCATGTCGGCGGCGGTGCTGACGTACGAAAGTCCATCGAGCTGCGCCTGCTTGACGGTATCGAGCAGCCGGTAGCGCACGTCGAAGCGCCCATCGGCCAGGCGCGAAACGCTGCCGACCACCAGCGCGTCGGCACCCTTGCCCTTCCACTCCGGCAGATTGACACTCGCGTTTTCAGCGATCGGCTGACTGCCGGCGTCAACGATACGAAACAGTCCGCTGCGCGCAAGGTCAGCGCGGATGATCGAATCAATCTCGGCCGGTGCCTGGCCGTTACGCGCGAAGTTGGCAATCGAGATTGGAAACTGCTGACTGCCGACGCCGGTGATTTCGACTCGCAACTGTGCGAGCGAGCTGGCCGGAAAAGCAAGTGCAACAGCCGTGCATAGGGCGCGACGCGCGGAGGAAGCGGGTGCAAAGGTCTTATCTAACATTGATTCGAGTATAGACAGCGTGAGATAGCTCGCTTAAACGCGGTGCGATCAATAGGGATTACCGCTCCACCGGATCGAAAATCAAGGGTATCGAACGCGGCATCGGACCTTCCTTCGGCCGCGGGAACGGATCGCAGCGCCGGATCGCCCTTTCCACGGCCTGGTCGTACGCGGCCAGACCGCTTGCCTTCAGCAACTTCGGTGCCCCGACCTGCTCGCCTGTCGGCAGCAACGTCACTTCGAACTGAGCCTCGTACTGCCGCGGCCGCGTTCCTTCCGGCACGTTGAAGATGATGTGCGGGCGAATGCAGCTGTTGATCTGCGCCGCATATGCGTCGGACAAACCACCCGCCGCTGCAGGACGGGCGCCGGGCCCTGCCTGCGCGAGTATGCGATCGAGCGTGGCCTTTGCCGCGGCGGCCTGGCGCTCGGCCTCCAACTTTTTTTCCCTGGAATCATCCTTCTTCTGCGGCTCGGGCGGCACGACCTTCTTTGGCTCGGCCCTTGGTGGCGGCGGCGGTTCGACCTTCTTTGGCTCAACCTTCGGCGGAGGTGGCGTCTTCTTTGGCTCGATCACGATGTCGGCCTTGCGCGGCTCGGGCGGCGGAGGGGGCGGAGGGCGGCGGCTCCGGTGCCGGTCGTGGTGGCGCAGGCACTGGCGCAGGCTGCTGGACTGTTGCCGGCGGCAGGCTCCAGAGCTCGGCCGTCACGGTACCGACCGGCTCGCTCTTCCACCGCACCATGAATGCGATCGCGATGAACAGCACGACGTGCGCCAGCAGCGACAGGGCAAACGCCGGCCCGCTTCCTCTTTCCGGTGCGTGCCAGCGGTGGCGCGCGCGCGTGGCGGACGGCATTTCAAACGCTACTGAGCCGGACGCAGCGACAGGCCCACGCTCTGTACGCCCGCCTTCTGCAGAACGCTCATCACGCCGATCACCGCGTCGTATTGAACCTTCGAGTCGGCTTCGATCACCACGGGCGTCTTGGGATCTCCCTTTTGACGGCTTTGGACGGCAGCCGGCAACTCTCCCTTTTGAATCGCCGTCTCGCCACCTGCATCGAGCAGAGAGATGCGGCCATCGCTGCGCACGATCACCCTTACCGGCATTGCCTTTTGCGGCCCCGCCTTCGCGACAGTAGGTATCTCTACGACGCCCGGATTCACGAACGGCGCAGCGACCATCAAGATCACCACCAAGACCAGCATGACGTCGACGTACGGCACTACGTTGATGTCCGCCATCAAGCGGCGGCGTTTCCCTGTACGGCGCGCGACCAGTGCCATCAGGCTGAGTGTTTATGTCGCTGCAGGATATTCAGAAATTCTTCCATGAAACTCTCGAAGCGATTGGCCAATCGATCGATGTCATTCGCAAAACGGTTGTACGCAACCACTGCCGGGATCGCCGCAAACAGACCGATCGCGGTCGCGACTAGCGCCTCGGCGATGCCAGGCGCGACGCTCGCCAGATTGGCCTGCTGCAAGTTCGACAGACCGGTAAACGCGTGCATGATTCCCCAAACCGTGCCGAACAGCCCTATATAGGGGCTGACCGACCCCACCGACGCCAGGAAATTGAGCCGCGCTTCGAGCGTGTCCATTTCCCGCTGGTAAGCAGCGCGCATCGCCCGCCGCGCGCCATCAAGCATCGCCGGCCGGTCCTCGGAAGTGGAGGCCCGCGAGCGCAGTTTCAGGTATTCGCTCATCCCCGCCTCGAATATGCGCTCCTCGGCGCCGGCCTTGCGGCGCGGATTGGATGCGATCTCGTGCAGGCGCGACAGATCGGCGCCGCCCCAGAACTGCTTCTCGAAATCGTTGGTCTCACGTTTCGCGCGCTTGATCGAGAACTGCTTCTGAAAGATCGCCGTCCATGATGCGATAGAAAGAAAGGCGAGCAACAGCATCACGATCTGTACAACCAGCGTGGCTTGTGTAATCAGCGAAAGGATCGAAAGGTCGGCGGTGGGTGTCATACGTTCAGTTCAGGTAGCCGTTCTACGGCCGCGCGAAGTTCCGGTGGCAGCGGCGCGGGAGCAAGCGTTTTCGTTTCAATACATCCGACCCGAACGCGCGCTCTAGCCAACACGGTGCTACCCCGTCTTGCCGACTGCTCGAATACCATTGAAGCGCTTCCGAGTCGCGCCACGCGCACGTCGAGCTCGATCAAATCGTCCAGCCTCGCCGGCAGCTTGAAATCGCACTCCGCGCGCGAGATAACAAACCGCAAACCAAGGTCGTCGGCCACTTTCTGCTGCTCGAAACCCACCGAGCGCAACCATTCTGTGCGCGCCCGCTCGAAAAATTTAAGGTAGTTAGCGTAGTAGACGATGCCGCAGGTGTCCGTGTCTTCGTAGTAAACGCGGATCGTCCAGGTAAAGGGTTTATCGAGCACCGAGGATCGCGACAGATGATTCGCGAATTTTTTTGCTTGCACCGCAGTATAAAGGCGCTGGAGCAGGCGTTTTCCGAGCAAGGGTCCGACAGGCCGCCAATTAGAATCGCGCGGTGACGGAGGAGGAACAGTAATGCGACTGGCTGGCTGGCTGCTTTCGATCAGTTTGCTCGCCGCTTTGTTGCCGGCATGCGATCGGATCACCAACAGCCCGCACGCCGCTCGCGCCGAGCAGACGAACACGTTCTTCACTGCGTTCGAGGAGCGCTCGCCGCGGTATATCGATCCCACCGCGTCGTACGCGATCGATGAGACCCCGTTCACGTATTCGGTATATGAGCCGCTCTATCGCTTCCATTATCTAAAGCGGCCGTATGAGATCGTGCCCCGCATAGCAGAGGCAGTTGCGGTACCGCACTATCTGGACAGGGCGGGCAACAAATTGCCTGCCGATGCGCGCGGCGAAGAAATCGGCGAAGCCGTGTACGACATCAAGATCAAGCGCGGCGTGCGCTATGCGCCGCATCCGGCGTTCACGCGCGATGCCAGCGGCAAGTATCGATATCACGCGCTGACCGCCGCCGAGTCCGGCGACAAACGCACGCCTTTCGATTTTGCCGACTTGGGAACGCGCGAGTTGACCGCCCACGACTACGTATATGCGATTCGCCGGCTGGCGACAACGCGTATCAAGTCGGCCTCCTTCTCCTTGATGGCGGAGCACATCGTTGGGCTGAAGGAGTACGGCGAGCGGATCGCCGCAGTTGACAAGGAGTTGCGTAAGGACGTCGATCCTGCCAGCCGCGATCTGCCGTTTCTGGACTTCCGGCAACACGAGCTCGCCGGGGCGCAGGCCCTCGATGACTACACCTTGCGCATTCGGCTGAAAGGCAAGTACCCGCAGTTCAAGTACTGGTTGTCGATGCCGTTTTTTGCGCCGATTCCGTGGGAGGCTGACGCGTTCTACGCGCAACCGGGGTTCGCCGGAAAGAATTTGTCGCTGAACTTCTGGCCGGTCGGCAGCGGGCCGTACATGCTGGTCGAGTACCAGGAAAATCGACGCCACGTGCTCGAGCGCAACCCGAATTTTGCGGGCGATCAGTATCCGTGCGAAGGCGAAGAGGCTGACAAGGCGGCTGGCCTGCTGGCCGACTGCGGCAAACCGATCCCGTTCATCGACCGCATCGTGATGGCGATCGAGAAAGAGAGAATTCCGCAGAAGGCGAAGTTTCTGCAGGGGTATTACGACGTTCCGGTGACCTACCGGTTCGACACGCTGCTCGAGTTTGATTTCGACTTCAAGAACTCGGAGGAAGTCGCTCAGATGTTTCGCGACCGCGGAGTACAGATGCCGCGCACACTCGAAATCTCCAACTGGTACTTGGGATTTAACTGGCTCGACCCCGTCGTCGGCAAGGGCGACACGCCCGATCAGCAGATTCGCAATCGCAAGCTGCGGCAGGCGCTTTCGATCGCGATCGATTGGGAGGAATTTGTCCGGGTGTTCGAGAGCAAGGCGGCGGGCGAGCCCGCGATGGGGCCAGTGCCACCCGGGGTATTCGGCTTCCGCAAGGACACGATCAACCGTGTCGTCTACGACGTGGTCGACGGCAAGCCACGCCGCAAGTCGATCGACGTCGCGAAAAAGCTGCTCGCCGAAGCGGGCTATCCCGATGGCCGCGACGCCAAGAGCGGCGCACCGCTGGTGCTGAACTACGACTACCAGCGGGCTCTCACGCCGGAGCTGAAGGCCGAAGTCGAGTGGATGGTGAGGCAGTTCGCGAAGATCGGCGTGCAACTCGATATCCGCGCCACCGATTTCAACCGGTTCCAGGAAAAGGCAGAGAAAGGTTCGTTGCAAATCTTCTGGTGGGGATGGTTTGCCGACTATCCCGACGCCGAGAATTTCCTGTTCCTGCTGTACGGACCCAACTCGAAGGCGTTGACCGGAGGTAACGGCGAGAACTCCTCCAACTATCAGAACGCAGAGTTCGACAGGCTGTTCGACGAACTCAAGTTTCTCGATGACGTGCCTCGCAAGCAGGCCGTAATCGACCGCATGGTTGCGATTACGCAGGAAGACGCCGCATGGGCGTTCGGCTACAACCCGTACGCCGGCACCGTCCACCAGCAGTGGGTCGGCAACGTCAAGCCCGGGCCGTTAGTCAATGATCGATTGATGTACATGAAGGTCGATCCGGTATTGCGCGCAGCGAAGATCGCGCAATGGAACAGCCCAATCTGGTGGCCAGTCGTAGTCATCTTGCTGGTGCTGATGGCGGCGGTAGTGCCGGCATTCCGCACCTGGAAGCGGCGCGAGCGTGAGAACGCTGCGCGCGGGCTCGCTACCGGCGGGGCCGAGTAGTTGGGCTCGTACATCCTCCGCCGCTGCCTTTATGCGGTGCTGATTCTGGTCGGCGTCAACCTGCTGACGTTCACGTTGTTTTTCGCGGTCAACTCCCCCGACAACATCGCTCGGCTGAACATTGGCGGCAAGCGCGTTACGGCGGAAGCAATCGAACAGTGGAAGGCCTCTCACGGTTACAACAAGCCGCTCTGGTTCAACCGTGAAGCCGCGGGCGCCGGAAAAATTACCGACACCATCTTTTTCGATCGCTCGCTGCGGCTGTTTACGCTCGACTTCGGATCAACCGACAGCGGGCGCGACCTGCGGCACGAGATCGGCACCCGAATCCTGGTGAGCCTGACGCTCGCCGGACCGATGCTGTTGCTGACCGTCGTCGTCGGCATTGCATTCTCTTTGCTGCTGGTATTTTTTCGTGCGAGCTATCTCGACTTCTGGGGCACGGTGCTGTGCGTCGTGATGATGTCGATCTCGAGTTTGTTCTACATCATCATGGCGCAGTGGTTCTTCGGCAAGATGCTGAAGCTGGTGCCGCTGTCGGGCTTCGTGCCCGGTCTAAGTTTGCTTAAGTTTCTGGCGCTGCCGATCATCGTCGGCATCGTCTTTCAGCTCGGCTCTGAAGCGCGGCTATTTCGGGCAATGCTGCTCGAGGAGGCGAACAAGGATTACGTTCGCACCGCACGCTCGAAGGGGTTGTCCGAAGCGGTCGTGCTGTTCCGTCATGTTTTGCGCAATACGTGGTTGCCGGTGCTGACGCATGTCAGCGCGCTGTTGCCGTATGCGTTTCTCGGCTCGATCGTGTTCGAGTCGTTCTTCGGCATTCCCGGACTGGGCACCTGCGCGCCGTATCGCCAACCACCAGTTCCAGCCCGTAGCGTTTCTCGATCGCGGCAAGCGTCTTCGCATGTTTGCCGGCGCGCGCGCGCGCCTGCCGGCTGTCACCGCGCCGATGGTCTTTTCGGCGAAATAGTTGCCGGGCGAGCCGAACTCGGCCTGAAGCTGCTTCTTCGGCGTCTTTGGCTTCTCGCCCGGCATGACCAGATCGGGCAGTTCGAGATTCGGTGTGACGCCGGCAAACGCCGCGTCGAACGTCTTCTTCGACACGCCCTGTGCTTAGCCTCGGGCCACAGGTCGTTTTCCAGCCAGGCGCTGGAACTGGTCGTCGATCTTCGCGGCGGAGGCGGGGAGCGAAAGCAGAGCGACATGCTACAGGCGAAGAGCGATCAAAGAAGAGAAAGTCTCGCATGATCCGCCCTGCCCGGCGTCTTGTCAAAACACAGTCCGCGATTTCAGCGCCGCCGACAGCGTGCCCTCGTCGAGATAATCGAGTTCGCCGCCGACCGGCACGCCATGCGCCAGCCGGGTCATCTTGACGCCGAAGTCGGCAAGCTGGTCGGTCAGATAGTGCGCGGTCGTCTGGCCCTCGACCGTCGCGTTGACGGCGAGGATGATCTCCTTGATCTCGCCGTCGGCGACCCGGTCGACCAGCGTCCTGATGTTGAGCTGGTCCGGGCCGATACCGTCGAGTGGCGACAGCGTTCCGCCAAGCACATGATAGCGCGCGTTCATCGACGCCGGCGCGCTCCAGCGCCCAGAGGTCGGCGACGTCCTCGACGACGATCAGCAGTCGCCGGATCGCGGCGCGTCGGTGCAGATCATGCAGGGGTCGGCGGTATCGACATTGCCGCAGACCGAGCAGATGCGCACCTTGTCGACCGCCTCGCCCATCGCGTCGGCCAGCGGCAAGAGCAACTGCTCCTTCTTCTTGATCAGATGCAGCGCCGCGCGCCGTGCCGAACGCGGCCCAAGCCCCGGCACCTTGGCCAGAAGCTGGATCAGGCGCTCGATCTCGGGGCCGGCGATTCGTTTGGAGACATGAGGAGTTATACGAGCTGAGCCAGTGATCGAAGAGATGCCGCACAGCTAATTCACTATTCGCCTACTCACTCAGAACGGCAGCTTCATGCCGGGCGGTATCGGCAAGCCGGCGGTCAGCGCCTTGGTCTTTTCCTGCATCATCGTCTCGACCTTGACCTTGGCGTCGTTGTGCGCGGCGAGGAGCAGGTCTTCGAGGATCTCGACCTCGTCTTCCTTGAACAGCGACGGGTCGATCTTCAGCGATTTCATCTCGAACTTGCCGGACAAGCGTCACGCTGACCAGTCCGCCGCCGGCCTGCCCGGTCGCCTCCAGCCTGGCGATCTCCTCCTGCATGGCCTGGAACTTCGCCTGCATTTCCTTCGCCTTGCCCATCAGGCCGAGAAGATCCTTCATGCATCGTCCTCCTTGTCAGGTCAGATTTCGTCGTCGTCTTCGATCGGCGGTTCGGGCGGCATGTCGGCATCGCCGCTTCCGCTTCCGGCGCGTCGGGGATGCGCACGTCGATGATCTTGGCGCCGGGAAAGCGCGCGAGGATTGCCGCGACCGCCGGGTCGTTGCGGCGTCGAGGATGGCGTTTTCGCGCTTTGCGGCTTCGATCTCGGCGAGCGTCTGGCCGCCCGCGTCGCGCGAGAGCGACACCATCCAGTGCCGTCCGGTCCAGTTTTTCAGCCGCGCGGTCAGGTCGCTGAGCAAGCGTCTTCGGCGCGTCTGGCGGTCAGGCCGACCTCGAGCCGGCCGGGATCGATGCGGACCAGCCGGACGCAGCGCTTCAACTGCGACCTTGAACAGCCTGTCGCGGTTGGCGTCGGCGAGGGCGGCGATGTCCGCCAGCGCTTGATCGGCACGCTGGCGCCGTCTGCTCGACCACCGGCGCCGGCGGCGCAAGGCTTCCGCGGGCTGCGGGCTGCGGCCTCGACCAGCCGCATGGTCTGGCCGCCGCCGCCGCCCACCGGCATGCGGTCGCGAGACGGCCGGCGCGCATGCGCCGGCGGCCATCGGAGGCTGGCGAGCCGTGCGGACGCGCGCGATGTGACCGCGCCGATTGCGGCGCGTCGCCAGCGACTTCAGCGCCTCGTCCAGCGTCGGCAGGTCGGCGGCGTGGGCGAGCCGGATCAGCACCATTTCGGCGGCGCTGACCGGCCGGTTCGAGGTCTGCACCTCGGGAATGCCCTTGAGCAGCATCTGCCAGGTGCGCGACAGCACCCGCATCGACAGCTTCTCGGCGAACTCCGCGCCGCGCCGGCGCTCGTCTTCGGACAGGGCGGCATCGTCGGCGGCCGACGGCACGAAGCGCAGCCGCGTCACCAGATGGTTGAACTCGGCAAGATCGGTGAGCACGGCCGCCGGGATCGGCGCCGGCATCATATTGCGCGCGGAATTCGGTCAGCGCGGCGGCCGCGTCGCCTTTCATCACATGCTCGAACAGGTCGACGATGCGCGCCCGGTCGGCGAGACCCAGCATCGCGCGCACCTGCTCGGCGGTGACTGTGCCGGCGCCATGGGCGATCGCCTGGTCGAAGATCGACAGCGCGTCGCGCACCGAACCTTCGGCGGCGCGCGCGATCATCGCCAGCGCCTCGTCGTCGACGTCAATACTTTCCAGGCCGGCGATCGTGCTGCAGATGGCCGTCAGCATCGCCGGCATCGACGCGGCGCAGGTCGAAACGCTGGCAGCGCGACAGCACCGTGATCGGCACCTTGCGGATTTCGGTCGTGGCGAAGATGAATTTGACGTGCGGCGGCGGCTCTTCCAGCGTCTTCAGCAGGCCGTTGAAGGCCTGCGTCGAGAGCATGTGCACCTCGTCGATGATGTAGACCTTGTAGCGGGCCGAGACCGGCGCGTAGCGCACCTGCTCGATGATCTCGCGGATGTCGTCGATGCCGGTATGGGACGCCGCGTCCATCTCGATCACGTCGACATGGCGGCCTTCCATGATCGCCTGGCAGTGCTCGCCGAGAACGGTCAGGTCGACCGAAGGCTGGTCGATCTCCGGCGGTCTTGTAGTTGAGCGCGCGCGCCAGGATGCGCGCCGTGGTCGTCTTGCCGACGCCGCGAACGCCGGTCAGCATCCAGGCCTGCGCGATGCGGCCGGAGGAAAAGGCGTTGGTGAGCGTGCGCACCATCGGCTCCTGGCCGATCAGGCCGGAAAAGTCCGTCGGGCGGTATTTGCGGGCGAGCACGCGGTAGCCGCCGGCGGCCTTGCCTTGATGGTCGGTTTCCGGCTTCGCTCATCCGCCTGGCATCTCCCTTGGCCGCCGGTGCGACCGATTCCCGGACCGAGTTTCGCCCGCGCGGCAACGCGCGTCAATGACGCGGCAGAATGGGCGAGGGAAAGGCGGGAGGCTGGAACAATGACCCGTTCCGGGCTCGTTAGGGCTGCTTCCTTCCGGACCTGACCCGGTTGGCGAGTGGCTCGTCCACCACCAACCTCCCGGCTCCATATCGGCAATTCGGCGCTGATTGCAAGAGCAAGGCTGATGCCTGCGGCAAAGCTTTCCCGGCCAATGAATCGCTTGCAGGTCGCAGGCCTGCCGCTCTAGCCTCTCACGAAAATCGAGGGAAACGCCGATGCTGCCGGGCCTGAAGGCCGGATTTGAGCTGGACGCCCGGCTGGAGGCGGACAGCGAGCCGCTGATGTGGCTCGGCCTCTGCGAACTGCGCATCATGAATGACAGGCGCTGGCCCTGGCTGATCCTCGTGCCGCAGCGCCCCGGCATCGAGGAAGTGCACGACTTGACGCCGCTCGACCAGGCGATGCTGACCTTCGAGACCAACATGGTGGCGCAGGCGCTGAAGCGCGTGACCGGCTGCACCAAGATCAACACCGCCGCGCTCGGCAATATCGTGCGGCAGTTGCATGTCCATGTCATCGCCGCGATCGGAAGGCGACGCGGGCTGGCCGGGACCGGTCTGGGGCCATGGCATGCGCGAACCCTATCAACGGTCGGACCTGCACGGGTTTGCCGAAAAGATACGGGCGGCGCTATAAGCGCTCAACCTTCATGAGCCGCCTTCGCGATCCTGCATGCACTTTTCGCCTTTTCGACGCGCCTGCAAGCGCGAAGCCGAGCCAATTCGTCGGCTTTGCCGGCAACCTCATCGACCGCCAGTCGGAAAACCGCAGCGACGATTCGGTCGGCAAGGCGCTGGCCGATCCGGCACGCGCGGCTGATGTTGATGGGCGATGGGCGCATTCTGCTGAAACTGACGGCGACGGCTTCGACGGCATTATTTCAGCCCGACGATCCGACGCGTTTCGCCGGCGATGCCGGCCAGGCCGTCCTGCTCGGATTTTCGCCGACGGACCGGTCGCTGGCGGCTCCCGTCCGGCGCTGACCTCGAGACGCTGCCCGAAGACGTCAAGGCGATCGACTACCGCTCGGTCAACATGCAAGGCCTGCTCGACCCGCGGCGGCTGGGCGCGACTGGCCCAGGCGGCGGCCTGCTTGCCTGGCACGCGACGCACCGTTCTGCGGCCGTTGCGGCACCGAGACGCGAATTGCGCGCCGGCGGCTACAAGCGGCATCTGCCCGAACTGCGGGGCGGAGCATTTTCCGCGCACCGACCCGGTCGCCATCATGCTGGCCGTGACGCCGAGACAAATGCCTGCTCGGGCGCGGCAGGCATTTCGCGCCCGGCATGTATTCGGCGCTCGCCGGCTTCATCGAGCCCGGCGAGACGATCGAGGACGCCGTGCGGCGCGAGACCTTGGAGGAAGCCGGCATAAGGCTCGGCCGCGTCGTCTATCACGCCAGCCAGCCCTGGCCGTTCCCCTATTCGCTGATGATCGGGTGCTTCGGCGAGGCGCTGAACGAGGACATCCAGCCCGACCTCACCGAACTCGAGGACTGCCGCTGGTTCTCGCGCGACGAGGTGCTGCGCCATGCTGGCACGGCAACCATGCCGGCGGCCTTCTTCGTGCCGCCGCAGCGCGCCATCGCGCATCACCTCATCCGCGCCTGGGCCGAGACGCTGAGGCCGCCCCGGCCTATTTCGTCACGGAATAGCCGGCTTACGTATGAGGCTGCTCAGTTCTGAACAGCGGCCGCGATTCGGCGAGAGTCCTTGAGCTCGTGGCGATCCTTGCCCGGCTTGAAGAAAAGCGTGCCCTTGCTCCGAGCAGCCGCCGGCACCACGCACAACATGATCTCGTCGACCAGCCCCTGCTCCAGCAGCGAATGGATGAGGTCGGCGCTGCCGAAGACGTAGAGATCTTGCTTCGGCGTCCGCCTTCAGCCGCTTCGATCTCGCGGCCGATGTCGGCGGTGACCCGCTGTTGTTCCAATTCGACTGTTTTCAGCGTGCGCGAAGCCACCAGCTTCGGCAGGGCGTTCATATAAGTCGTTGACGGGTCCTTGCTCCGCTCGTGGTCTTCCAGTAGGCTGCCATGCCCTCATAGGTCACGCGGCCGAATATCAGCGGCCTCGGCGCTTGCTTCCGAACTCCTGCTCATTTTCTCGAGCTCCGGACCCCAGGCCGTGTTGTGGAAATCGAGGTCCCACTTCTTGTCGCCCTCGAAATAGCCGTCCAGCGTGACGAGGTTCCAACCGATAAGCTTTGCCATGTTTCTATTCCTCCAAAACCGGTTGCAAAACCAAATCGGTTTTCTTTGTAGCAAACTGATAGTGAAATGCAACCGGTTTTTACAAACGTCGAACAGGAATTTGCGCCCGGCGGATTGCCTGACCAATGTCAGATAAATCTTGATCTCCGCACATTACCTGACTAAAGTCAGGTAATGAGCAGATCGCAAGTCGACCAGATCCGCAGTTTCAACCGCACGGTGACGCGCCGCATCGGCGCGCTGGAAGACAGCTATCTGCGCCGCGGTCGCCCGCTCGGCGAGGCGCGGCTGCTTTTCGAGATCGGAGCCGGAAGGCGCGGGGCTGGGCGCACTCCGCTCCCAGCTGGGGCTCAGATTCGGGCTATCTCAGCCGCATGCTGCGTTCGCTCGAGACGCATGGCCTCGTTTCCGTCGACAAGCTTGACGGAGACGCCCGCAGCCGCCACGCGACCTTGACCGAAAAGGGCCGCGCCGAGCACGCGGCTTACGACGCCCTGTCGGACGATCTGGCGAATTCGATTCTCGAGCCGCTTTCCGCGGCAGCGCAAGAACGACTTGTGGCCGCGATGGCGGAGGTCGAGCGCCTGCTGACCGCCGCTGCCGTCACCATCGGCGAGGAAGACGCCAACAGCACTGATGCTCAGCAATGTATGGCGCTCTATGTCGAGGAACTGGCAGATGCGCTTCGAAGAAGGTTTCGACACCGGCAAGGGAAACAGCGTGAGCGGCGACGAGTTCATCCGCCCGCACGGCAGCTTCCTGATCGCCCGGCTCGACGGAAACCCTGCCGGCTGCGGCGCGGTGCGCATGCTCGATGCCACGACGGCGGAGATCAAGCGGATGTGGGTAGTGCCCTCCGCGCGCGGGCTCGGCGTTGCCGGCCGCATGCTACACAGGCTGGAGGCGATAGCCCGCGAACTGGGCGCGCAAACGGTCTATCTCGACACCAACCGCGCGCTTAAGGAAGCGCAGTCGCTCTACAAGCGCGACGGCTATGCGGAAATCAAGCCGTACAACGACAATCCCTACGCCGATCACTGGTTCGCGAAGCGGCTGTAGACCATCGCTTCGGCAGGGTAATCGCATACAGCATAACAGATCCTGCACTCCGTCTCGGCTTACGCCGAGCCACCTAACCCCTCCCTCACAAGGGGAGAGGGAGGGATGCTTCAGCCCCTATGCCACACGTGCCGTCAATCCTCTGGCCCCTTGCGTCGATCGCCATCGAGGTCCCCCTCCCCGAAGTCGAGAGGGGTTGGGGGTGCGGGTGCCTCATACGACAGCTCTACGCCGCCTTAAGCTCAGTCGCTCATATTCCAGCTCTGGCGCTCGTCATTCGCCGGGTAGACGCCGAGAATGCGGACTTCCTTCGAGAAGAACCGCAGTTCCTCGAGCGCGTGCTTGAGACCCTGGTCTTCCGGATGGCCCTCGACGTCGGCGTAGAACTGCGTCGCGGTGAAGGCGCCGAGCTGGTAGCTTTCCAGCTTGGTCATGTTGACGCCGTTGGTGGCGAAGCCGCCCATCGCCTTGTAGAGCGCGGCCGGCACGTTGCGGACGCGGAACATGAAGGTCGTCATCATCCTGGCGTCGGGCGACGGCGCTCGACCCACTGCTTGTTCTTGGTCAGGACGACGAAGCGGGTGACGTTGCTGTCGGTGTCCTCGACATTTTCTTCCAGTATATCGAGACCGTAGAGGTCGGCGGCCAGCCGCGGCGCAATCGCGGCCATCGTCCGGTCCCCCACCTCGGCCACCAGCTTGGCGGCGCCCGCCGTGTCGCCCGCGACCACCGGCTTCCAGCCGTTCTTGCGGATGTATTTGCGGCACTGGCCGAGCGCGTGGATATGGCTGTGGACGCGTCTTGATTTCGCTGCGCGCTCACGCCCGGCAGCACCATCAGCTGGAAATGGATCGGCAGGAAATACTCGCCGATGATGTGCAGCTTCGATTCCGGCAGCAGATGATGGATGTCGGCGACGCGGCCGGCGATCGTGTTCTCGATCGGGATCATGGCGAGGTCGGCCTTGCCGGTCTCGACCGCGTTGAACGCATCCTCGAAGGTCGGGCAGGGCAACGGCTCCATGTCCGGGATAGACGTTGCGGCAGGCCGTGTCGGAATTCGCGCCCGGCTCGCCCTGGAAGGAGATGCGGTTGGTCTTGTCGGGCATGGTCAGGCCTTGTCTTTATCGTGCGACAGCATGTTCGCGGGCGCGTTCGAGGTCTTCGGGCGTATCGACGCCGAGCGGCACGGCTCGCACGATCTCGGCGTCGATGCGCATGCCGGCTTCCAGCGCGCGCAGCTGCTCCAGCTTTTCGCGCTTTTCCAGCGGCGACGGCGGGAGCGTGACGAAACGCTCCAGCGCGGCGCGGCGATAGGCGTAGAGCCCGATGTGATGGTAGAGCGGCCCCTCGCCCCAGGGCGCGGTGGCGCGGGTGAAATAGAGCGCGCGCAGCCGCGTCGCCGAAAGCGGCGAGCCGACGATCTTGACCACGTTCGGATTGGTCTTTTCCTCCTCGCGGGTGATCTCGACGCCGAGCGTCGCGATGTCGACCGCCGGGTTCTCGAACGGCGCAAGGACGGCGCGGATCGTTTGCCGGCTCGATCGTCGGCAGGTCGCCCTGGACGTTGACGATGATCTCGACCGCGCCGTCGGGATCGAGCCGTCGTCAGCGCCTCGAAAATCCGGTCGGAGCCGGACTCGTGCTCGGCGCGCGTCATCACGGCCTCGAAGCCGTGGCGCGCGGACCGCATCGGCCACCGCCGCCGTGTCCGTCGCCACGACGACGCGGCCCAGCCCGCTTTCGCCTGGCGCGCTCGGCGACATGGACGATCATCGGCCGGCCGCCGATGTCGGCCAGCGGCTTGCCCGGCAGCCGCGTCGAGGCCATGCGCGCCGGGAATCAGGATGAGTGGTGACATGGAGCTACGAATCGATCTGAAAGGGCGGTGGTTAAAGTGGCAAAAGGTCTCACTGGAACCGCCCTTATAGGTGTTGCAACGGTCGAGCAAAAGACCTAGTTTCCGCCCAATTCGGCCGGCCCCGGCCGGTGGCGACGCGATGCCGTCGGCACGCGGAAGCGACGCTTCCGCCGGCAAGCCGGCCAAGGGAGCCTGGGGCGAATGGACTCTTTCGAATTCAACAAATTGATCGGCGCCCTTCTGGCGACCGTTTTTGTCGTCTTTTCGGTCGCCCATCGTGTCCGATGCGATCTTCGCTGCGCCCGCTCCGGAAAAGGCCGGCTTCATCGATCGAGGCGGCCGAAGCCCGACGAGGGCGGCGGCGACGGCAGCGCCGGCCGACGAAGCCGATCGCCGAGCTGCTTGCAACCGCCAATGCCGAAGCCGGCGCGGCCGTCTTCAAGAAGTGCGAGGCCTGCCACTCCGGCGAAAAGGGCGGCCCCAACAAGGTCGGCCCCGATCTCTGGGACGTCATCGACCGCCCCGTCGGCGAGCATGAAGGCTTTGCCTACTCGGCCGGCGATGAAGGATTTCTCGAAGAACGGCGGTACGCCTGGACCTACGACAATCTCAACCACTTCCTCACCTCGCCCAAGGGCTTCGTGAAGGGCACGGCCATGGGTTTCGCCGGTATCAAGAAGGATGACGAGCGCGCCAACCTGATCGCCTATCTGCGCACGCTGTCGGACAGCCCGACGCCGCTGCCTGAAGCGGGTGCGGCTCCGGCCGAAGGCGCGGCGCCTGCGGAAGGTGCGGCTCCTGCAGCCCCGGCTGAGGGTGCTGCTCCCGCCGCACCGGCACCGGCTGCTCCGGCACCAGCGCCCGCGCAGTAACGAAATAATCATCGCACAATCATGAAAAAGCCGGGTTCAGCCCGGCTTTTTTTGTTAGCGTTTTCGCATATGGTCGCGAATACTGGACAAACATGGTTTCCATTGCGGCGCGACGCCCTACACTGAAGACCTGACGGAAAGGATGACGATGAAGGCAGGATTGACGCGAACGATCGGCAAACTCGGGCTTCTACCGGCCCTGCTCGCGGCAAGTCTTCTTTCGGCATCGGCCGACGAATGGCGGACATCGTCGACGCTCGGCGACGACACCAAATACGGCAGCGAATTCAAGCAGTACGACTACGTCAACCCGAACGCCCCCAAGGGCGGCACGCTGAACAGCATCGCGACGGGCACGTTCGACAGCTTCAACCCCTATATCGTGCAAGGTTCGCCTGCGGCCGGCTTTGCCGGCTTCGGCGGCGGCCTGCTCTATGAAATGCTGATGGAGCAGTCGATCGACGAGCCCGGCGTCAGCCATCCGATGATCGCCGACGCCTACAAATACCCGGAGGACTATTCCTCGGCGACCTACCGGCTCGATCCGCGCGCCAAATGGCACGATGGCACGCCCATCACAGTCGAAGATGTCGTCTGGTCGTTCAACACGCTGAAGGCCAACAGCCCGCAATACAGCCGCTACTACGTCAATGTGAAAGAAGCGGTCGCCATCTCGGATCGCGCCGACGAAGGACAGATGTAGGCGTTTCCATTTGGGATTTCGGATTTGGGATTGCGGATTTCCGAAACGATCGGCTCAATGTAAAAATTTGAAAATCCCAAATCCGAAATCCCAATTCCGAAATCGATATATGGCCGCCGCCGCCGCGTTGAACTGCGCTCGGCGGCTTCTTTTTTGCTCCGGTTTATGCGAGAATAAGTGTTTGATTTGGCCGCGATGAGCGATTCCGAGACATACGAAAAAATTTTTGCGGGCGAGACCCGCGCGGTAGCGAGAGCTATCACCGCGGTGGAGAACGGCACCGAGGGTTCCGCCGAGCTGATGAAAGCCGTCTTCCCGAAAACCGGAAAAGCCCTGATCATTGGTATCACGGGTTCGCCGGGCGCCGGTAAATCCTCGCTGGTCGATAAACTGGCGATGCATTACAAGGACAAGGGCAAGCGGATCGGGATAATTTGCGTCGACCCTTCGAGCCCCTTCTCGGGCGGCGCCATCCTTGGCGACCGTATCCGGATGGCGACGCTGGGCCTGGATAAAAACGTTTTTATACGCTCGATGGCGACGCGGGGAAACCTTGGCGGGCTGGCGCGGGCGACGGTCGATGCTGTAGCGATCCTGGATGCGGCGGGTTTTGACATGATCATTGTCGAGACGGTCGGCGTGGGCCAGGACGAGGTGGAGATCGTAAAAACGGCGGACGTCTCGGCTGTGGTGCTCGTACCCGGCATGGGCGACGACATCCAGGCGATAAAGGCCGGAATCATGGAGATCGGCGATGTTTTTGTGATCAACAAGGCCGACCGCGAGGGTGTGCTCCGGACGCAAAAAGAGCTCGAGTCCTTGCTCAGCCTGGCGCACCGGCCCGATTTTTGGATGCCGCCTATCGTCAGGACCGTCGCAACGGAAAATAAAGGCATCGAAGACCTCGCGGCAGCCATCGAAAGTTATTACGAGTTTCAGAAAACGAGCGAGAATCTGGATAGAAAAAAAGCGATAGCGCGGTGGCGGCTGCTCGAGCTGCTGCAGGAAAGGCTCCTTGCGGACGTGCTGGACCGAAACGGGACAGAGCGAAAAGCTGGACAGGCTGACGCAGAGATAGCGGAGAAAAAAACGAATCCGTACTCGGCGGTTGAAGAGATCTTAAAGAACCAATGAAAATTAATCATTTAGGTATCGCAACAAAAGGTATTGAAGAAGCGCTTAAGTTTTGGGAAGGCGCGCTCGGGCTGGAAAATGTTCATACCGAGATCGTGGAAGACCAGAAGGTACGGGTCGCGATGCTGCCGATAGGCGAAAGCCGGGTGGAGCTGCTCGAGCCGACGAGCGACGATTCGCCGATCAGCAAATTCCTGGAAAAGCGGGGCGGCGGTATCCATCATATTGCGATCGAGGTCGACGACATCGAGGCGGCGCTGGCGAAACTAAAATCGGAGGGTATGCGTTTAATAGATGAAACCCCAAGGATCGGGGCCGAAGGCTGCCTGGTCGCTTTTGTGCATCCCGCGTCGGCGAACGGAGTTTTGCTGGAGTTGGTACAGACAAAGCATTAATAGTTAATCATTAGTTGTTAAATCGGGGATAGTGCTATTATCCTCTTTTTAACAATTAATAATTGATTATTGGTAATATCTATCACGAGTGAGGATTTAAGACATTGAGTAATTTAGCTAAGGGAATCGTATTGATCGTCGTCATCCTGGCGATTGGGGCCGGACTTGTGGTCTGGAAGAAAAAGGTAGGCGGGCATTCCGCGGAGCCGATGAACCGTATCACCCGGGAAGAGATCGAACTTCTCCTGGCGGATGCCGGCAAGGTCAATCCGATGCTGCTAAAACGCCTGGCTGAAAATCCGGACTTGAAAAAAAAGCAGATCGAGAATCTGAAACAGCTCCTGGCGCTGGCGAGTGAAGCCAAAAAAGAAGGCATCACCAACGAATTATACATCCAGCAGGAACTTAAAAATATCCGAGCCGAGTTGGTGGCCACCACATACGACAAGGAGATCAATAAGGACAAAGGCCAGATGCCGCCCTTCGGCTTTATTACCGAAGACCAGGTAAAGGCTTACTGGGACAGCGGCAGCCAGCCGAAGAGCTGGTGGACCTCGTTCAAGGACAAGATCGGCCTCGGAACACCCGACCCGGAAACGGATTTCCAGCAATTTCCTCGATACTAAAATTAAGCTCTTAAAGAAGGTAACCCGCAGATGGCGAACCGGGAGATAACCGAGGAAGAGAAAACCCAGGCCAGGGACTTCTTTGCAAAGATCAAGATCTATGAAAAAGAAGCCGACGACTATATGGCCAAAACCCCTGAGTTTAAGGCCAAGACCGATCTCCAGGTAAAGCTGCAGCAGGCCCAATTTCTCGCCGGGCTCGTCTCGAAAAAACTCACCGATAAGATGAAGGTTACCGACGAGGATATTACCAAGTATATCGCGGACCATCCCGAACTGGACACCAAGGAGAAAAAAGCGAAAGCGGAAGAGATCCTGGACCGTGCCAAAAATGGCGACGATTTTGCCAAGCTGGCCGATGAATTTTCGGAAGATCCGGGTAATAAGGACGCCGAAGGAAAACCCCAGGGCGGCATCTACAAAGACGTTACCAAGGGCAAAATGGTACCCGCCTTCGAACAGGCCGCGCTCGCGCTCGAACCCGGCCAGATAGCGCCGGAACTCGTCGAAACCGATTACGGCTATCACATCATCAAGCTCGAAAGAAAGGGCGAAACAAAGGATCCGAGCGGTAAGCCGGTCGAGACTTATGATGTTCGTCATATTCTTATCGGGACCAACGTCCAGGACCCGGAAAATCCGGGAGCGCGTCCGCAGCCCGTTAAAGAAATGGTCCGCGCCAAGCTCGAAGGGGAAAAGGAAAAACAGATGATGGACGAGCTCGTTAAAAACAATAACGTCGAGGTGCCTGACGATTTCACGATCCCCGAGGTCACTGACGAGGAGATCCAGCAGATGATGCAAAAACAGCAGGGCGGGCCGCAGCTCCAAATGCCGCCGGGCGGACCGGGCGCTCCTCCCGCTCCGGATGGAAAGGCGCCGAAGAAGCCTGCTGCTCCGCCGGCTCCCCCGAAAAAGAAGTAACAAACCGATAACGGGCGGCGGCGATCGTTTAGCATAAATGATTCGACCTCGCCCTGGTAATTAAAGATGTTTCTGGGAGATTACCGGATCGAAGTTATTCCCGATACGGAATTCAGATTGGATGGCGGGGCGATGTTCGGAGTCGTCCCGCGCGTTCTTTGGGAGCGCGGTTGCCCGCCCGATGAGTTGAACCGTATCCCGCTGAATATGAATTGTCTCTTTATCGAGACCCCGGGCGAGAGAATACTGGTCGAGACCGGGATCGGCGAAAAATGGACCGCAAAAGAGACCGCGATGTACGGGATATCCCGCAAACGGCCCCTGGCCGAAACGCTTTTTGAAAAGACAGGCTTCGGCCCCGAAGACATTTCAATCGTCGTAAACACCCACCTGCATTTCGATCACGCCGGCGGAAATACTATTCTCGATACTACCGGCAATGCCGTTCCGCAGTTTCGAAACGCGCGTTATTTCGTCTCCGAAAGCGAGCTGAATCATGCCGAAAACCCGCACGAGCGCGACCGCGCCAGCTATCTGCCCGAAAATTGGCGCCCCTTGCAGGAAACCGGGCAGCTGGAGGTAAAGCCGGACAGCTATGAGGTAGTTGAAGGGTTAAAGCTCGAGCAGGTCCGCGGCCATTCTGAAACAATGCAGACGGTAAGATTAACGCGCGGCGGGGAAACTATCTACGGCTTTGCCGACCTGGTCCCGACCCGGCACCACCTGCCGCTGCCGTGGATCATGGGCTATGACCTCTACCCGGCGGAAACGCTTGAGGTAAAGAAACGGCTGCTGCCGCAGGCGGCGCGCGAAAACTGGATATGTCTTTTTTATCACGACACGGAAAGGCCGCTTTGTCGACTTGCGGAGACGGACGGTAAAATAAAAGCTTCAGACGAGTTATATGTCTGACGATACAGAACTAATTTACGAATCGATCCCGAAGCTTGGCCGCCAGGTGATCAAAAAGGCAATCGCCGCTAACGACGTTGATACGCTTCGCCTCGCGGCTCTTGCCGCATCTCTTTACGAAGATGGAGAATGGGCGCAGGAAATATGTATGCGGTTGGCTGTTCACGAAGATCCCTGGGTTAGATCTAATGCGTTGACCGGCTTCGGCCACATCGCCCGGATTAACGGTAGGTTGGATAAGGGCCCTGTAAAACCGGTAATAGAAAAGTGTCTCGGCGATGAGGATAGTGGCGTGCGCCTCTCGGCCGAGGACGCAAAAGAAGACATTCAACTTTTTCTAAAATGGAAATTTTAACGATTACGTTATGGAACAGGCACAGATAGGAATCATTAGCGGCAGCAGGCTCTATGTCCAAAAGTGAAAAAATTCGGGAAAAGATCTTGCTCGGAGACGCCGATGCCAATATTATTTTTGACGATTTATGTCGCATGTTAAGATCTTTAGGATTTAAAAGAAAGAACTAAAGGCAGTCACCACATTTTTTCACGGGACAGTGTGGAAGAGATCATTAATATCCAGCCCAAGAAAAATAAGGCTAAGACATACCAGGTTAAGCAGATTCGCAACTTGATTCTGAAATATCATTTAGGAGTTAGTGATGAATAAATACGAAGTAATTATTTATTGGAGTGACGATGATAACGCCTTTATCGCCGAGGTCCCCGAACTTGCCGGATGCATGGCAGATGGCGACACCTATCAGGAAGCATTGGCGAATGTCGAAGTAATCGTACAGGAATGGATCGAGACCGCAAAAGAAATCGGACGTCCGATTCCCGAACCTAAAGGCAGATTGGTTTTCGCATAATTTATGGAACAGGTACAGATAGGAATTATCGGCGGCAGCGGGCTCTACCAGATGTCCGAATTTACAAATACGCGTGAGGTCGAGATCGATACGCCCTTCGGCAAACCCTCGGACGCATTTATTATCGGCGAGCTGAACGGCGTGACCGTCGCATTTCTGCCGCGTCACGGCCGCGGGCATAGGCTGACCCCCACCGAACTTCCCTTTCGCGCAAATATCTACGCGATGAAAAAGCTCGGCGTGGAGTATATCCTGTCGGTTTCGGCCGTCGGGTCGCTGCAGGAAAAATACGCGCCGACCGATATGGTTATCCCCGACCAGTTCTTCGATCGTACCCGTGCCCGCGCGCATGAATCGACCTTTTTCGGCCGGGGCATAGTCGGGCATGTAACGTTCGCGCACCCGGTTTGCGATGAGCTGGGCGATATACTCGAGGAAAGCTGTAAAACAGTGGAGGGATTGAAGATCCATCGCGGCGGCACATATATTTGCATGGAAGGCCCGGCCTTTTCGACCAAAGCGGAATCGAACGTTTACCGCCAATGGGGAATGGATATTATCGGGATGACCAACCTGCAGGAGGCAAAACTCGCCCGCGAGGCCGAGATCGCCTATGCCACGCTGGCGCTGGTAACCGATTACGACTGCTGGCACGAGGACCATGACTCGGTCTCGGTCGAAATGGTCATCGAGTATCTAAATAAAAACGTCCGCAATTCGCAGCTCGTGTTGAAAGAAGCGGTCAAGCGGGTCGCCGAAAAACGGACCCCCAATCAATACCGGGACGCGATTAGCAGCGCGATATTTACCGCCCCCGAGCATTGGCCGGCGGAAACGGCAAAAAGCCTGGAGGCGATAATCGGAAAATACGCTCCGAAATAGAAAACTATTTACTGCTAAGAATCATCATTAACTAGTTATGAAAAGAATTATCCCCGTAATCGCCTTTTTACTTTTCGTTTTAGCCGTTTTTTCCGGCTCCCGCCTTTGCCCAGCGCAACATCGAGGTGAAGATCGAGCGCGATCCGGTGCTCGAAAAGGACGCCAGGCATAATCTCGAGGTCGCGTGGCAGTATTTCAAGTTAAAGAAGGCCTATATAGCCGTTCTCGGACGTTACGAAAAGACCGCAGCAGCTACCCGGAATTCTCGAAAATGGACGAATTTCTTTATCTCGCGGGGATGAGCAGCTACTACCTTTCTAATAACGAGGGAAAACAAAAGCTCGCGGCGGTCCCCGAAAAAGACAAGGCAAAATACACGCCCGCAAGGCTTCGCGAGGATTCCGTTGCCTATCTAAATATGATGCTGGAGAAAAACCCGGCGAGTAAATATAAGGATGAGGCCGAAGAACCTTAAAGGATCTGAAAAGCCGACCCAAATTAGCCCCCCAATGAAAGAGTTTCTCCATAAACTTTTTACATATGACGAATTGGCCATCGGCCGCAGCCTCTCTTCTTTGCAGGGCCAGGTAAATCCTGAGGCCCAATTGATGCTCTCGCACATTCTCAGCGCCGAAAATATCTGGATGACGTGGCTCCGGGGCCATGATTCCTCGGGTATACCGGTCTTTGAGGAATTTTCTCTCAAAGAGTGCGCCCGCCTGTCTGACGAGCTTTATCGTAAATACCTTGCATATATCGATTCTTTGACGGAATCCGATTTCGATACACTGGTGAGCTACAAAAATACGAAGGGCGAGCCGTTTCAAACGTCGATAAAAGATATTCTTACACATGTAGGGCTCCACGGTGTTTACCACCGCGGCCAGATCGCTTTGCTCGTGCGCCAAGGCGGCGGCACCGCCGCTGCTACCGACTACATCATTTTTACGCGTGTATGAACCTGAACCAGATAACTTTGTATCTGACAAGGTGCCGGAAACGGCCGAGTTTTTTAAAAGCTGGGGCTCGAGCGATAGTCGATTCCCTGCCCGCTACGCCCGCCTGCTTTGCCCGGACGGAAACAGCACCCTTTCGATCGATTACGCCGAAAATATCCCGGAAAACCATGCTGTTACGCTCTATTTCGAATGCGAGGACCTGGACAAAAAGTAGCCGAGCTTAAGGCCGCAGGGCTCGAATTTACCGAAGACCCGGCGGACCGCCCCTGGCTTTGGCGCCAATCCTACCTTTTAGACCCCGATAACAAGAAATCTGCCTTTTTTACGCCGGCGAAAATCGCAAAAATCCGCCCTGGCGTGTAAAATAATAGTTTGCGAATTTTTGAGGGAAAACCGCGGTCTATCTCTTAGAAGTTGGCTTGCTCAAATCGATCATAATTTGAAATGTTAAATAATTTAAGAACTGGAACCACGAATTAACACGAA
>CAVVAI010000023.1:0-29854 GCA_963746085.1 uncultured beta proteobacterium | reverse complement strand
GGAGCCGTTCATGTTCCGCTCGGCGCACGTTACCGAGTTGCACCGTCAACTGCACGTCCCGGCCACCTGATCGATGGCGAAATGACCAGTTGGTACGGCAGCCGTGCGATACGCGGGCTGGCTTACCTGCGCGACTTCCGCGCGGTTCGCGTAGGGCGCCTAAGTGTCTCGTAAGGCAGCAAAGCCGCGCTTCAAATCGTCGATCAGGTCATCGGCATCTTCGAGCCCGGCCGAGATTCGAAACAAGCGTCCTTCGAATTCATACGGCGCCACGCTGCGCTCGGGATAAACGGGGACGAGCAGACTTTCGAAACCGCCCCACGAGTATCCACGGCCGAATACTTCAACCGCGTCGACCAGCGCATTCAGGCGAGCGGCACCTGCGCTCGGCTTCAGCACGATTCCGAACAACCCGGTCGCTCCGCTCATGTCGCGCTTCCATAATTCGTGGCCCGGATCACCGGGCAGCGCCGGGTACAAGATGCGCTCGACCTCGGGTTGCGCCAGCAGCCATTCGATCAGGCGCTCTGCCGTAGCGCGATGCTGCCTCAACCGCGCTGCCAGCGAGCGCAGTCCGCGCAGCGCGACGTACGCATCCTCCGGGCTCACTGCGAGCCCGAAGTTGAACAGGGTTTGACGCAACGGGGACCAGGCGGGCTGCGTACACGTGATCGTTCCCATCAGCATGTCCGAGTGGCCGCACATGTATTTGGTGGCCGCGTGCACGCTGACATCGACCCCGCACTTCAGCGGCTGAAAGTAAAGCGGCGTAGCCCAGGTGTTGTCGATCGCGCTGACGATGTGACGATTGCGTGCCAACTCGGCCAGCAGCGGCACATCCTGCATCTCGAACGTCAGCGAGCCGGGTGACTCGAGCCAGAGCATGCGCGTGTTAGAACGGAACTGCGCTTCGATTTCATGCCCCGCCGTCGGCGCGTAGAAGCTTGCCTGCACGCCGTACCGCGGCAGCGTTTCGATACAGAAACGACGCGTCGGACCGTACGCAGAGTCCGACACCAGCACATGGTCGCCGGCACGCAAAAATGCCAGCATCGCAATCGTGCACGACGCCAGGCCCGAGGGCACCGCCCAGCTCCGGTAGCCGCCTTCGAGCTCGCTTAGCAGTTCGAAGAATGCGTGGTGGGTCGGCGTGCCGTACAGCCCATAGTTGATCGCGCCCGGTTCGTCGGTGCGATAACGGCGCGAACGCTCTTTCATGTCGGCGACGTTGGCGTGCAGCACCGTCGACCCGCGCACGATCGGCGGATTAATGAAATCGTGCCCAGCAATCGCAGCCTTGCCGCCGTGCGTCAGTAACGTCTCAGCCTTGCGCCTTGCCATCGCCATGACCCCTTGCCATGGCCGGATTCTTGCATGACAAGCGCCGCGCATCCTGTGGCCGCTTTCCTGACCCCATGAAATTCAAGCGACTCATGCTTCCGATCCTCGCCACATTCGTTCTGACGGCGCTCGCAACGTTGGTACTGCTAAACCTGCGCGCCGAAAAGAAGATCGACGTGCGGCCGACGCACTTGTACCCGGTGTCGGATCAGCAATTCGTGCGCTCGATGAGCGTACTGCTCGGTCCGCCCATCCTCGAGGGCAACCGCGTCGAAACGCTGCTGAACGGCGACGGCATTTTTCCTTCGATGCTCGCAGCTATTTCCAGCGCAAAGACCACGATCGATTTCGAAACCTATATTTACTGGTCGGGCGAGATCGGAAAGCAATTCGCCGCCGCGCTGTCCGAGCGAGCACGGGCGGGTGTCAAGGTCAACGTGCTGGTCGACTGGCTCGGCAGCCAGAAAATGGACAATGACTCGATCGAGGCGATGACACAGGCGGGCGTCGACTTTCGCAAGTACCGGCCGCTGCATTGGTACAACCTTGGACGCGTCAATAACCGCACGCACCGCAAGCTGCTCGTGGTCGACGGTCGAATCGGATTTACAGGTGGCGTCGGCATCGCCGACAACTGGACCGGCAACGCACAGGACCCCGAGCACTGGCGCGACAATCACTATCGCCTCGAAGGTCCCGCGGTGGCGCAGATGCAGGCTGCATTCATGGACAACTGGACCAAGGTCAGCGGTTCCGTTCTGCACGGCGACACCTATTTCCCGGCGCAGAAACCGGCCGGCCAGATGTATGCGCAAGTGTTCCAAAGCTCGAGTCAGGGCGGCTCCGAGAGCATGCACTTGATGTACCTGCTGTCGATCGCGGCGGCGACCAAGACATCGATCTGGCGATGGCGTACTTCGTGCCGGACGAGGTCACCAGCGAAGCGCTCGTTAACGCGATCAAGCGGGGCGTGAAAGTGCGCTTGATTCTGCCGGGCCCCTTACCGACACCGACTTCGTTCGCAACGCCTCACGCGCCAGCTGGGGGCCACTGTTGCAGGCTGGCGCCCTGATCTACGAGTACCAACCGACGATGTATCACGTGAAGCTGTTGATCGTCGATGGCCTGTGGTCGTCGGTCGGATCGACCAACTTCGATGCGCGCTCGTTTCGACTGAACGACGAAGCCAATTTGAACGTTTACGACGCGGAGTTCGCGCGCCGGCAGACGCAGACGTTCGACACGGACTTGAAGAACGCGCGGCGCATCACTTACGAGCAGTGGGAATCTCGTCCGTGGCACGAGAAGCTTAAAGAGCGCGGCGCCGCGCTGTTCTCTTCGCAGTTATGAGTCGGCGCTGAAGTGATAAACACCGGCGTCGTCCCGCCGTTCGAGCTTGCCTTCGTACCATAGCGCGTGCAGGTGCGCGAGTGCTTCTCCAAGCGCAAACGTCATCTGGTGCAGGTCAAGCTGGCGCTTGAACAGCACCGGCACGATGCTCGCCGCGGTTTGCGGCGCATCGCACGCAGCGAGCACCTCATCGAGCCGATCGGCATGATGACGATGCTGTTGCCCGATGCGTTGGTGCAACCCGTGAAATGGCTTCCCGTGCGAAGGCAGCACCAACGTGTCGGCCGGCAGCAGCAATAGCCGGTCGAGCGAACGCAGGTAGCGCGGTAGCGGATCGGCGTCGGGTTCGAGATCAAACACGCTGACATTGGTTGAAATGCGCGGCAGCACCATGTCGCCGGCAACCAGCAACCTATCGTCCTCGCAGTACAGGGACGCATGTTCCGGCGCATGGCCGAAGCCGATGATGATGCGAAAGATGCGCTTTGCATGCGCCGGTCCGATCGCAATCTCATCGCCCTCGTGGATCCGATGAAAACTGCGCGGCACCGCCGGCACCATGCCCGGGTAGTAGCCCGAGCCGCGTTCTCGAACCTGCTGCAAGGCCTCGCCGTCGCTTAACCCATTGCGCGCAAAGTGACGCGCCGCCGAGTCGCCGCTGATGTTGTCGCCGCCGCCCGCAGATAGATAGCGCCCGAATGCATATTCTGTGGCAGTCATCCACAGCGCTACCGTCCACCGCTGCCGATCACCGCCCGCAGTCAGCCAATGCGCAAGGCCAAAATGATCTGGGTGAAAGTGCGTGCAGATAACGCGCAGCAACGGCTTGCCCGCAAATGCGCCATCGAACAACTGCTCCCACGCTTGCTTCGTGGCCTTGCTCGTAATGCCGCAATCGATCAGCGTGTAGCCGCTGCGTCCGTCGATCTCGTCGTCGAGCACCCATAGGTTTATGTGATCGAGCGCGAACGGCAGCGGCATGCGCACCCAGTGCACGCCGGGACGCAGCGTCTGCCATGTGCCGTGCGCCGGGATGTCAGCCGATGGATACTGGAGTTCATGTTCGTTTGGGTTCACTGTGTCTTTTCTCATTGGCCTGAGGCAAGCACCGCCAGCAAACCTGCACCATAGCTTGCCAGCTTCCTTTCACCGATTCCGGAAATCGTGCGCAACTCGCCGAGTGACTTGGGTCGCACCTGCGCAATCGCTCTCAAGGTGCCGTCGTGGAACACAACGAACGCCGGCACGCCATGTTCCCGGGCGACTTGCGCACGCCAGACACGCAACTTTTCGAACAGCGGATCGTCGGCCGCCGTACTCGTCGCGCGCTGCTTTGCCGAGCGCCGGCGCGGCTGTGCAATCTGCTGCCTGAGTTCGATCGTGCGCTCGCCGCGCAATACGGCGCGGCTGGCGTCGGTCAGCCGTAGCACGTTGAACGTCGCGTGATCGACCTCGACGATGTGCTGCGCGACCAGATGCCGCAGCAGCAGGCGCCACTCGGCTTCCGACAACTCGGTGCCGATGCCGAAGGTGGACAGCCGCTCGTGGCCGAACTTCGCGACCTTCTCCGTTTGCTTTCCGCGCAAAACGTCGATGATGTGAGTCGCCGCGAATCCGAAGCCGCTATCGCGCTGGCACCGGTAAATGCACGACAACAGCTTGCGCGCCGCTTCGGTCGCGTCGACTCTTTGCGGCGGCGCCAGGCAGTTGTCGCAATTGCCGCACGCTTGGCTAGCTTCGCCAAAGTAGGACAACAACCGCACTCTTCTGCAATCCGCGGCCTCAGCCAGCCCTAGCATCGCGTCCAGCTTGGTGCCGGACAATCGTTTGTATAACGCGTCGGCTTCCGACATCTCGATCAGACGCCTTTGCTGTACGACGTCGGCCAGGCCGTACGTCATCCACGCGTCGGCCGGCTCGTCGTCGCGGCCGGCGCGTCCCGTTTCCTGGAAATAGCCTTCGATGCTCTTCGGCATGTCCAAGTGCGCCACGAAGCGAACATCGGGCTTATCGATCCCCATGCCGAATGCAATCGTCGCTACCATCACGCGCCCGTCTTCCTGCAAAAACTCGCTCTGGTTGGCCGAGCGCGAAGCGGCATCCATTCCGGCGTGGTACGGCAAGGCCGGAATTCCGCTATCGCGCAGAAACCCCGCCACTTCATCGACCGTATTGCGCGCGAGGCAGTAGACGATGCCGGCGTCCGCCGCGTGCTCCTCACGGATGAACCGCAGCAGTTGTTCGCGCGGCTCGCGCTTTTCGATGATGCGGTAGCGAATGTTGGGGCGGTCGAAGCTCGCAACGAAAACGCGCGGAGTCACCAGAAGACGATCGGCGATTTCCTCGCGCGTCGGAACGTCGGCGGTCGCAGTTAAGGCGAGGCGCGGTACGGTACCGAAACGCTCGCGCAGGATGGCAAGCTGCCCGTATTCGGGCCGAAAGTCATGACCCCATTGCGACACGCAATGCGCTTCGTCGATCGCGAACAGCGCGAGTCCGACGCCCTGTGCCACGTCGCCCAGTAGCCGCTGGCAGCGCTCGCCGGTCAGGCGCTCGGGCGCGATGTAGACAAGATCCAGCTGCCCACCCCGCATCTGCCGCTCGACCGCCGCGGCGTCCGCAGACGACAGGCTCGAATTCAGAAACGCTGCACGCACGCCCGCTTCCGTCAGCGCCATCACCTGATCCTGCATCAGAGCAATCAGCGGCGATACGACAACCCCGACGCCACTACGCAGCATCGCGGGAATCTGATACGTCAGCGACTTTCCACCGCCGGTCGGCATCAGCACGAGCGCATCACCCCCCTGGCTGACGTGCTCGATCACTTCCGCCTGAAAACCACGGAAGGTGTCGTAGCCGAACGTGTCTTTCAGAACGGACTGCGCGGTGCGAGGGACCATCGGGCAAGCGTAGCGCGGAGCGCTGCGAGCGTAACGTGAGGCGCTACCATCGCCGTTTTAATCACCGGTCAACCGATGAACACGACTAACGCCAGTGAAGCGATTCCGTCATCGCAGGCCTTCACCCTAGTCGGCATCACGTACGGCCTGTATGGCCTCGGCCTGTTCATGCTGTGGCCGGCGGTGATCGGGGCCGTGATCGCCTACGTGAAGCGGCAGGATGTGCCTGAGCTGCTGGCTTCGCATTACCGCTGGTTGATCGGCACGTTCTGGTGGTGGCTGGTGGCGTGGGTAGTGATCATCGGCGCGATACTGTCCGTGCTGATTCCAAACGCGATCGAGATCGAGAGGGCGGTTCAGTCCGGGCAGTACTTCAACATTGCCTGGGAGCTGATCGGCGCCGCCGTACTAGGAGGCTTGGGCCTGTCGATCGTCTGGCTATGGGTGATCTACCGGTTGATTCGCGGCGCGATTCGTTTGTCCGATGGACGGCAGGCGCCCTGAGGTTGCGATGCAATTGCCCGGCCTCAATTTTCATCTAGGCGAAGACGTCGACGCCTTGCGCGAAGCTGTGCATGACTTTGCGCAGACGGAGATTGCGCCGCGCGCCACCGAGATCGATCGGACCGACCAGTTTCCGATGGACTTGTGGCGCAAGATGGGAGAGTTGGGTGTCCTCGGAATCACGGTCGAGGAGGAATACGGCGGCGCTCAGCTCGGCTACCTCGCCCATATCGTCGCGATGGAGGAGATCTCGCGCGCCAGCGCGTCGGTCGGACTGTCATATGGCGCGCATTCGAATTTGTGCGTCAACCAGATACGGCGCAACGGCAGCGCGCAGCAAAGAAAAAAATATCTTCCGAAGCTCGTCAGCGGCGAACACGTCGGTGCACTCGCTATGAGCGAGCCGAACGCGGGCTCCGACGTCGTCAGCATGCGTCTGCGCGCCGACGCGAAGGGCGACCATTTCGTTCTGAACGGCACCAAGATGTGGATCACCAACGGCCCCGACTGCGACGTGCTGGTCGTCTACGGCAAGACCGATCCGCAGATGGGCGCGCGCGGGATGACGACCTTCATTGTCGAAAAGGGGATGAAGGGATTTTCGGTGGCGCAGAAACTCGACAAGCTCGGCATGCGCGGATCACACACCGGCGAGCTGGTGTTCGAAAACGTCGAAGTGCCGGTTGAAAACGTCCTCGGTGACGAAGGCGGCGGTGCCAGAGTGCTGATGTCGGGCCTCGACTTCGAGCGCGCGGTGCTCTCCGGCGGACCACTCGGCATCATGAGCGCGTGCATGGACGCCGTCCTGCCATACGTGCACGAACGCAAACAATTCGGGCAATCCATCGGCGAGTTTCAGCTGATGCAGGGCAAGCTCGCCGACATGTACACAACGATGATGGCGTGCCGTGCGTATGTCTACGAAGTCGGTCGCGCATGCGATCGCGCAACGACCGAGACGATGCGCGCGCTGCGCAAGGACGCTGCCGGAGCAATTCTGTATTCGGCGGAGAAGGCGACGTGGATGGCCGGCGAAGCGATTCAGGCGCTCGGCGGCAATGGGTACGTGAACGACTTTCCGACCGGCCGTCTGTGGCGCGACGCGAAGCTGTACGAGATCGGTGCTGGGACCAGTGAGATTCGACGCATGCTGATAGGCCGCGAATTGTTTGCGGAGACGATGTAGATCGCGGGCGGCCGTGAATGCGCTGGTAATGGACGACAAAAAACCGTCACTCGACAACACTGTCGATCGGGCCGGCGTCACCGAGTTTTGGTCCGCCTATTGCCGGGCGTCGAAGCTTTCCGAGAGCACGCCGTATCAAGCGTGGTATTTCGGCGATAGCCCGCAACTCGCGCGCGAACTGGTTGAGCTCGTGCTGCACGGTCCCAAGCGCGCGACCGCCGGACTCGGTTTTGTGGCCGACGCGCTTCCGCACACCGCCGCCGTGCCCGACGGCTACAGCGTCGTGACCGAAATCGACGGCACGCCGCGCGCGGTGCTACGAACGACCGGACTCGAGCGCCGGAAATTTTCCGAAGTGGACGCAGCGTTCGCCTGGGACGAGGGCGAAGGAGACCGCACGCTGGATGACTGGAAGCGCGGCCACTGGCGCTACTTCAGCCGCGAATGCGAATCGCTCGGCCGAATCATGACCGAAGATGCAGAAGTCTGCCTCGAAAGGTTCGAACTGCTTTACCCATTCGAGCATGCTTTGAACCCCGTTGACTGCGGTCCGCGCATCGTGCCCGGCTACATTCCGGGCGGGCTCGCAACGAGCTGCGCGCTGCAGACGCACTACTACCTGCGGCACCACGGCTTCGGTGCCGTGTTCGAAGCCGGCCGGCTGGCAGACATTGGCGCGTTTCTTGGACGGTACGACACTGAGCGCGACGGCATCTGGCTGTTGGTCGATGATGGCCGCGTACAAGGGTCGATCGTCATCGACGGCGGCAGCGCGCTCCCCGGAACGGCGCAGCTGCGCTGGTTTATCGTGAACGAAGGGCTGCGAGGCCGCGCCTGGGGGCAACGCCTGATGTCGGTCGCCATGGATTTCTGCCGCACGCGATTCGCCAGTGTTCATTTGCACACGTTCGCCGGACTCGATGCGGCCCGCCATTTGTACGAGCGGCACGGATTTCAGCTGATCAATGAGCGGCCAAGCACCGAGTGGGGTCCGCCCGTGCTCGATCAACACTTTGAATGGAATAGATAAATGCTTGGCCTGACGACCGATCGCCTCGCCCTGTTTACGTTGGCATCGATCGTGCTGGCAGCTACACCTGGGCCGGTGTGGCTGTACCTGATCTCGCGCACGCTCGCACAAGGAAGACGCGCCGGTTATTTTTCGATGTTCGGCGTGGCGGCGGGGCTTTCGTTGCATGCAACGTTCGCTGCGTTCGGGCTGACCGTCGTATTACTCGCCGTGCCGTATGCGTTCGATGCGATCAAGCTGGCCGGTGCCGCCTATCTGCTGTGGCTCGCCTATACGACAGTGCGCGGCGCAGGTTTTACGTTCCAACCGCAGCCGCTCGATCCCGTGCGCGACCGCGTGCTGCTGCGCCAGGCATTCGTTGCGGCCGTCATCAATCCGAAAGTGGCCGTGTTTTATCTGTCGCTGTTCCCGCAGTTCGTCGACCCTACATCCGGGCCCGTGCTCGCACAAAGCCTGCTGCTCGGCGCGATCCAGGTCAGCACTGCTGCAATGATGGACGTCGCACTGGTCACGGTAGCGGGCGTACTCGCTGCCTGGTTTGCGCGGAGGCCGCTGTGGCTGCAGGTGCAGCGCTGGTTCCTGGGCGGCGCCTTCGGAGTGCTGGCGGTGTGGCTGGCACTTACGCCGCGGCAGAGTTCAACTTAGCATCGCCGATGTGAGCTCAATCAACATGCCGGTCGATGCCGTCAGCTTCGACCGTTCGATGCCGTCGCCGCCGGCGATCGCGCGCGCCATTCTCAACGGGTTCGACAACCACTACCGGCGGTTTCGCTACGTTGCGCAGCAAGCGAAGGCGCTGTTCGAAAATGGCGACTGGCAAGCGATCCGCGAGCGCGCTCGCGAGCGCATCGACTTCTACGATCGGCGCGTGACTGAGGCAACGGAGATCATCGAGAGCAACTTCGACCTCGACTCGCTGACCGACGCGGAGCGCGATGCGCTGTGGCAGGCGGTCAAGCAGAGCTTCGTTGCGTTGCTGACCGATCATCGGCAACCCGAGTGTGCCGAGACGTTTTTCAACTCGGTGTGCACCAAGATCTTGCATCGCGACTACTTTCACAACCGATTCATCTTCGTGCGCCCCGGCGTGGCGACCGAGTACATGGACTCCGACCCGCCGTCGTACCGCAGCTACTACCCGGCAAGCAACGGGCTGAAGAGAGTTCTGCGAAGAGTCATCATCGACTTCGGGTTGGCGTGCCCGTGGGAAGACGTCGAGCGCGATATCCGGCGGGTCGTGCGCGCAGTGATCGATGCACACCGCGCGGGTGCCGCGTTCAAGCGGCCGTGGCATATCGAGCCCGATCTTCAGTTGCAGGTTCTCTCGAATCTGTTCTTTCGCAACAAGGCTGCGTACATCGTCGGCCGTGTGGTCAACGGCACCCGCATCACGCCGCTGGCGGTGCCAATTCTGCGCAATTCCAGCGGAGCGCTGTATATCGACACCGCACTTTTCACCGCCGATCTGATGACTGTGCTGTTTTCTTTCACGCACGCCTACTTTCTGGTCGACATGGAGGCGCCGGCCGCCTACGTCGATTTCCTGCGTTCCATCCTGCCGGGCAAGCCGAGCTCGGAGCTGTACACCAGCGTGGGCCTCGCGAAGCAAGGCAAGACGCTTTTTTACCGCGACTTCCTGCACCATCTGAAGCACTCGTACGACGAGTTCGTCGCCGCCCCGGGCATCAAGGGCCTGGTGATGACGGTGTTCACGCTGCCCTCGTACCCGTACGTGTTCAAGCTGATCAAGGACGTCATTCCTCATCCCAAGGACACCGACCGGCCGCAGGTGATGGCCAAGTATCAGCTGGTCAAGCTGCACGACCGGGTCGGCCGCATGGCGGACACTTGGGAATACTCGCAAGTGACGCTACCGCGCTCGCGTTTCTCAGCGCCGTTGCTGCGCGAATTGCTCGCAGATTGTGCGAGCATTGTCGAAGTCGACGACAAGACCGTGTTGATCAAGCACGTCTACATCGAGCGGCGCTTGACGCCGCTTAATATCTACCTGACCCATGCCACCGACGAAGAACTCGAGCACGCAGTGTTCGAGTACGGCAACGCGATCAAGGATCTGGCTGCAGCCAATATTTTCCCCGGCGATATGCTGTACAAGAACTTCGGCGTCACACGCTTGAACCGCGTGGTGTTCTACGACTACGACGAAATCGAGTACATGACCGACGTGCGAATTCCGCCAGGTACCGCAAGCTCGGCACGACGATGACGAGATGTCGAACGAGGTATGGTACTCGGTCGGCAAACACGACATGTTCCCAGAAAAGTGGGGCACGTTCCTGCTCGGCGACGATCGCATCCGGGCCGCCTTCGTCAGGCACCATGCGGACCTGTTGGCGCCGGATTTCTGGAACGCGCGCAAGCAAAAGATTCAGGCCGGCCAGCTGGAAAGCGTCTTTCCTTACCCGCAGAATCTTCGATTCAATACGCGCTTCAGTGTCAGCCACCCCAAGCGGCATGCGTCAAAATCCGGCTTCTCACTTGCTAACTCGACAAACACGCCATGAACGATCCGATCGTCATCGTCTCCGCCGCTCGCACCCCAATCGGCGGACTGCTTGGCGACTTCTCGTCGCTGCAGGCGCACCAACTCGGATCCGCCGCGATCAAGGCAGCCGTCGAGCGTGCCGGTATTGCGCACGACGCGGTCGATGAGGCTTTGATGGGGTGTTGTCTGATGGCAGGTCAAGGTCAGGCGCCGGCGCGACAGGCGGTACTCGGCGCCGGGCTGCCGCAGTCGGTCGGCGCCGTGACGTTGTCGAAGATGTGCGGCTCCGGTATGCGCGCGATGATGTTCGCGCACGACATGCTGACAGCCGGCAGTGCCGACGTAATCGTCGCCGGCGGCATGGAAAGCATGACCAACGCGCCGCACTTGATGGTCAACGCACGCAAGGGGTATCGGTACGGAGCAGTGACGACATTCGATCATATGGCACTCGACGGCCTGGAAGACGCGTATCAGCGCGGCAAGGCGATGGGCGTGTTCGCCGAAGATTGCGTCGCCAAGTACTGCTTTACGCGCGAGCAGCAGGACGACTTTGCGATCGCCTCGACCGAGCGTGCGATCAAGGCAAACAACGACGGCAGCTTCGCGTGGGAGATTGCACCGGTGACCGTCCCTGGCAAGGGTGGCAATATCGAGGTCAACAAGGACGAGCAGCCATTCAAGGCCAAGCTCGACAAAATTCGCGGCTTGAAGCCGGCATTCAAGAAGGACGGCACGATCACCGCGGCCAATGCATCGTCGATCTCGGACGGCGCTTCGGCGCTGGTGATGATGCGGCAATCGAATGCGAACAATGGCGCGGCGCAGCCGATCGCACGCGTGCTCGGGCATACGGTGCATGCCAGCGCGCCCGAATGGTTCTCCACTGCGCCCATCGGTGCGATCAACAAGCTGCTGAAAAAAGTAGGCTGGAAGGCGAGCGACGTCGATCTGTGGGAAATCAACGAAGCGTTTGCCGCGGTGACGATGGCCGCGATGAACGAGCTCAAGCTGCCGCACGATAAAGTCAACATCCACGGCGGCGCATGCGCACTCGGCCATCCGATCGGCGCCTCGGGCGCGCGCATCGTCACCACACTGCTCGGTGCCCTGAGAAAGACCGGCGGCAAGCGCGGCGTTGCGGCGCTGTGCATCGGCGGCGGCGAAGCCACCGCTATGGCGGTCGAGCTTCTTTGATGTTCGGTACGCACGACCTTCCACTGTTCGTCGTCACGGCATTCGTGCTGTACGCGACACCCGGTGTAGACATGTTGTTCACGGTGAGCCGCACTCTGCAGCACGGCTGGCGTACGGGAATGGCCGCAGCGCTCGGGATCACCGCCGGCTGCGTTGTTCATACCGCTGCCGCGGCACTCGGCCTGGCGGCATTGCTGGCGGCTTCCGCATTTGCGTTCACCGCGGTCAAATGGCTGGGCGCAGCATATCTGCTCTGGCTTGCGTGGGGCATGTTGCGCGCGTCGATGAGCGACGGACAGCCAACGCTTGTACCCGCACCGCCGGCTCCCTCAAGGCAAGTTTTCGCGCAAGGGTTCTTGACCAATGTGCTGAACCCGAAAGTCGCTTTGTTTTTTCTCGCGCTGTTGCCACAGTTCATTTCCGCCGATGCGCCCGACAAGCCGGCTGCGTTTTTGTTCCTGGGTGCGGTATTCGTCGCCGGCGGCGCGCTGTTCCTGTTCGCTTTGGTCGCACTCGCGCATCGGCTGCGCACCTTCGGTGCGAGCCGAGTAACGCGGCGCGCGTTGAACGCGGTCGGCGGTGCACTGTTCGCCGCGCTGGCGGTGCGCCTGGTACAGGCCGAGCGCTGAATGGCCACCGTGCTAATCGTCGGAGCATCGCGCGGGATCGGTCTCGAGTTCGTGCGGCAGTACGCGGCCGAGGGCAATCGCGTGATCGCCACCTATCGCAAACCGGAGGCCGGCGCTGCGTTGCGCGACCTGGGGGCCAAACCCGTTGTGCTCGACATGCTTGACGAAGGCGGCGTTCTGGATTTCGGCGAACAAATGGCCAGCGAGAGAATCGACATCGCGGTCATCAGTGCCGGTGTGGCCGGTCCGCGTGGCAGCGCCATCACGTCGCCCGGCGGGCTGGACTTCGACGCCGTGATGCACACCAACGTTCGTGCTCCGATGCAGCTGATCCCGGCGCTTGCGCCCGCGTTGATCGCGACGCGTGGAAAGCTAGCCGTCGTGTCGAGCCGGATGGGCTCGGTGTCGCTGATGACGAGCACCGCCAGCTGGCTGTACCGCTCGAGCAAGGCGGCACTGAATGCAGCGTTAAGGGCGGTCAGCCTCGAGCTCGGTCCACAAGGCGTCGTCTGCATCGCGTTTCATCCAGGATGGGTGCGGACCGACATGGGCGGCGGCAGCGCCGATATCGACGTCAAGACCAGCGTCGAAGGCATGCGCCGGATTATCGCGACCGCCAATGACTCTTCGAACGGAAAGTTCATCAACTACAACGGCGAGCACCTGTCTTGGTAGCAACGTCCGATCAGCGGCGCCTGATCTCTTCGGGCTCCTCCTTCGAGGCGATCGCCGGCTACAGTCGCGCGGTGGTTGACGGCGAGTACGTGCACGTTTCAGGGACGACCGGATTTGATTACGCAGCGATGACGATCGAGCACGACGTGAGTGCGCAAGCGCACCGGTGTTTTCACAATATCTCGGCCGCGCTCCGCGAAGCCGGTTGCACGCTCGACGATGTGATCCGCGTGCGCTACTACCTGACCGACGCGGCATCGTTCGAGCCACTCGCTCCGATCTTCGGCCAGTATTTCGCGCAGGCCCGGCCGGCCGCGACAGCGATCGTCTGCGGCCTGGTCGATGCACGGATGAAGATAGAAATCGAAGTCACCGCCCGCCTGAAAAAGTTATGCCCATAGCCGTTTTTGCGATGCTCATCTTTGGAATCTGCTGCCTGCTCGCGGCCGGCGTGGTCGAGGTTGTGATGCGCAACTTTGCCGGCGAAGCGGGCGTTCCGACCTGGGTGTTCATCATCGTTCCCGGTTTGCTGTCGATGTTGTTCTCATTATTTTTGTATCGCAAGGCAGCCAGAAATGTGTCTGGCATTCGACAATCGTTATCACGCGCACTCACGGTCGCGCTTCTTACGTGGCTGGCGGTGTCCGTTTACATCAGTGCGCTATGGTGTCCGGGCTATCGAGCTTTGAGCTGCGCTCGCGATGTGGTGCTAGTCACGACGGTGGTCGGTGGCGGCCCGCTCCTACTCGCCGCGCTGATCGCAGGCACCATCGTCGGCGTTGTCCTAAAGCGCCGCGTCGGGTGGCTGTCCTACAAGGGCACGTCACGCAAGATCACCGAATGAGGTGCAATGCAGACTGACGAGCATCGGCTGTTGCGCGATTCGCTGCGCGAGTTTGCTGCCAATCGTCTGACTCCATTTGCGGCCGATCACGATCGCGGCGGCACGTTTCCAAAGCAGGCGTTGAGCGAGCTGGCTGCTCTAGGCACGTTCGGCATCGCGATACCTGAGAAATACGGCGGCGCCGGGATGGACGCACGGCTACCGCGATCGCACTCGAGGAAATCGCTGCCGGCGATGGCGCGATTTCCACGATCATCAGCGTTAACAATTGCCCGGTGTGCGCGATTCTGCTGGCATGGGCGAACGAAGCGCAGAAACAAAAATACCTGGTGCCCCTAGCGCAGGGGAAAATGCTGGGGGCTTTTTGCCTGACCGAGCCGCATGTCGGGTCGGATGCGTCCGGCCTGCGCACCAGCGGCGTGCGCGAAGGCGGCGATTGGATCCTGAACGGCGTCAAGCAATTCATCACCAGCGGCAAGACGGCCGACGTCGCGATCGTGATGGCGGTGACCGACAAGGAGGCCGGCAAACGCGGGATCAGCGCGTTCATCGTCGAAACCAAGACACCCGGCTATGTGGCCGCACGCCTTGAAGAAAAAATGGGGCAGCACGCGTCCGACACCGCGCAGATTCTGTTCGAGAACTGCCGCGTGCCCGCGGAGAATCTGATCGGCGAAGAAGGCGCGGGGTACAAAATTGCTTTGGCTGGGCTCGAAGGCGGGCGGATTGGTATCGCGTCCCAAGCGCTCGGCATGGCGCGCTCGGCATACGAGGCGGCATTGAAATACGCGAAGGAGCGCGAAGCCTTCGGCAAGCCGATTTTCGAACACCAGGCCGTGCAGTTTCGGTTGGCCGACATGGCAACGCAACTGGAAGCGGCACGGCAGTTGATTTATCACGCGGCCGCTTTGAAGGATGACGGCCAGCCGTGCCTGAAGCAGGCGGCGATGGCGAAGTTGTTTGCTTCGGAGATGGCCGAGAAAGTGTGCTCGGACGCGATCCAGATTCACGGCGGCTACGGTTACGTCGCCGACTTCCCCGTCGAGCGCATCTACCGCGACGTTCGCGTATGCCAGATTTACGAGGGCACCAGCGATATTCAGCGCATCCTGATCGCGCGCCACCTGTGAAAGTGACTTAGACGATGCCACTTGGCGCGACCGAGCGTTTTTCCGACCGGGCGGACGCGTATGTGCGCGGCCGACCCTCATATCCGCACGCCATCGTCGAGCAATTGCAGAAAGCCGGCGCGCTGAAGCGCGGTGACATCGTCGTCGACGTTGGCGTCGGCACCGGACTGTCGGCCGAGCCGTTCCTGCGCAGCGGCTATACGGTGATCGGGGTGGAGCCGAGCGAGTCGATGCGACTCGCCGGCGAGCAGCAATTGCGCGCGTATGTGAGTAGCGGCGGCACTTATCGCAGCGTCGCCGGTACCGCAGAATCGACCACGCTTCCCGATGGTGCCGCCGATCTGCTGATCGCAGGTCAGGCGTTTCATTGGTTCGATGTGCCAGACGCTGCGATCGAAGCACGGCGCGTCCTGCGAAGCGGCAGCTGGGCGGCGTTGATCTGGAACGACCGGCAAACGACTGGCAGCGCCTTTCTCGCCGGCTACGAAGCGCTGCTTCGCACGCACGGTATCGACTACGCGAAGGTGATTCATCGCCACGTCGACGACAAAGCGATCGCGCAATTCTTTGCGCCGGCGCAGGCGATCGTCGCTACTTTCGACAATCCGCGCGAGCTCGAGCGCGAGGATCTGCTGGCGCTCGCCGGCTCGGCGTCTTATCTGCCCGCGCCCGCCGATCCGCGCCACGCTGCGATGGTGAGCGCGCTGAATGCATTGTTCGATGTGCACGCCAAGAATGGTGCAGTGCAAATGTTGTATCGCACGCGCATGCACTATGCGCAACTCACTTAGCCCAATCAAATAGCACAGCACAACATTCAGAGGATGCGATGCCGAGGCCGATCGAGTTTCACTTCGACTTTTCTTCTCCTTACTCGTACATCGCTTCGGAGCAGATCGAAGCTGTAGCCGCACGCCACGGGAGGACGGTGGATTACAAACCGGTGCTGCTCGGTGTGGTGTTCAAGGCATCCGGCGGTGCCCCGCTGACCGAGCTCTACGGGCCCAAAGCTAACTATGCAAAGCGCGACTTCGAGCGCTCAGCGCGCTACGCCGGCGTGCGGTATCGGCAGCCGAGCCGCTTTCCGATCGGGAGCGTGGCGGCAAAGCGCTCGGTCGTGTGGCTGCAGCAGCACCGGCCGGAACTTGTCGCGCCGTTCATTCATGCCGTGTACCAGGCATTTTTCGTCGACGACCGCGACATCTCGGATGTGGCCGTCGTCAGCGAGATCGCGCGCGAAGTCGGTATCGATCCCGCCGAGATGGCCGCCGGCGTTCAGCAACCCGAAATAAAAGAGCGGTTAAGGGCGCAGGTCGAACACGCGATCCAGGCCGGCGTCTTCGGTGCGCCGACCATCATCGTCGATGGCGAAGTCTTCTGGGGCAATGATCGGATCCCGCAGATCGAGCGCTGGCTTGAAAAAGGGTCGTTCTAGCGCTCATGTCCGACATGCTTTTCGACGCGACCCTGCTGTCGCGCATTCAGTTCGGCTTCACGATCACTTTTCACATTTTGTTTCCGGCGTTGTCGATCGGCCTGGCAGGCTTTCTCGTCGTGCTCGAAACGCTGTGGCTTAGAACAGGCAAGGAGCGCTACTGGCGGCTGCTGCGATTCTGGACCACGGTGTTCGCACTTTCATTCGGCATGGGCGTCGTGTCGGGAATCGTTCTGGCGTATCAGTTCGGGACCAACTGGAGCGGCTTGATGGCAAAGGCGGGCCAGATCATGGGCCCGCTGCTGAGCTATGAAACGCTGACCGCATTTTTCCTCGAAGCGAGCTTCCTCGGCGTGTTGCTGTTCGGCTGGAAGCGTGTTTCGCGGCGCATGCATTTCATCTCGACGTTGATGGTTGCGCTCGGCACCTGCATCTCGGCGTTCTGGATCATGGCGTCCAACAGTTGGATGCAGACTCCCGCCGGTTACGTCGTGCGCGACGGTGTTTTTTACCCCACCGACTGGTGGGCGATCATCTTCAATCCGTCGTTCCTGGTGCGCTACGCGCACATGCTGATGGCAGCGTACCTGTCGACCGCGTTCGTCGTGGCCGGCGTCGCAGCGTGGTATCTGCTGAAAAATCGCTTTGTCGAACTGGCCAAGCCGATGATGGCGTTGGCATTGCTGATGATCGTGCCGCTCGCACCGTTGCAGATCATCGTCGGCGACATGGCGGGATTGATCGTGCGTGATCATCAGCCGGCCAAGCTCGCGGCGATGGAAGCCCAATGGGAAACCGGTGTGATGCCGCTGCGGCTGTTCGCGATTCCGGATCAGGCCGAGGCGCGCAATCATTTCGAAATCGGCATTCCGAAACTCGGCAGCCTGATCACGCAACATTCGCTGGATGAGCCGGTTAAAGGCCTGCTCGAGTTCCCTGCGGCGGACCGGCCGAGCGTGGCAATTGTGTTCTGGACCTTTCGCGTGATGGTCGGCATCGGCTTTCTGATGCTGGTGATTGCGGGAACTGCAGCCGTGCTCGCGGTGAAGAAGCGGCTGTATTCGACTCGATGGTTTCTGCGGTTGCTCACGCTCGCGTCGCCGCTCGGCTTCGTCGCGATCGTGGCGGGCTGGTACACCGCTGAGATCGGCCGCCAGCCTTACGTGATCTACGGAATGCTGCGCACGGCGGATGCGGTGTCGCCGGTGACTGCGGGCAACGTAGCGTTATCGCTCGTGCTGTTCTTCGTGGTCTATAGCGCGGTATTTGGAGCCGGCTTCTGGTACCTGCTGCGAACGATTCGCACCGGTCCGGTCGAAGTCGCGCTCCCTGAAGCGCCCGCACTCGGCAACCGGCCGATGGCGGGCATGTCACCGGCGGCAGCAAAGTGATCGGCGCCCGATGATCGATATCCAAATGACCGCTGCCGATTGGCTGACGCTCTTCATGGCCGGCATGGTCGCTTTCGCAGTCGGCATGTACGTGGTGCTCGACGGCTTCGATCTTGGCGTCGGCATTCTGTTTCCGTTTACCGACGACGATGCACAACGCGATCAGATGGTTAATTCGATTGCGCCGTTCTGGGACGGCAACGAAACTTGGCTCGTATTCGGCGGCGCGATTCTTTTGTCGGCGTTTCCGCTCGCATTCTCGGTGATTCTCCCTGCGGTTTATTTGCCGATCATCGTGATGCTGCTGGGCTTGATCTTTCGCGGCGTGGCATTCGAGTTTCGCTTCAAGCATCACCCGCGCATTTGGGACGTTGCATTCGCTGCCGGCTCGATGATTGCCACCTTCGCGCAGGGAGTGGTGCTCGGCACCTTCGTGCAAGGCATCAAGATGGAGAATTTTCAATACGCCGGTGGCGCATGGGATTGGCTGACGCCGTTTTCGATATTGACCGGGTTCGCCCTTATGTGTGGCTATGCGCTGCTCGGTAACACGTGGCTGTTCTGGCGCTCGTACGGCACGCTGCAGGAAAAGGCACGCACATGGATGCCGGTCCTGCTGGTCGGCATGCTGGCGGCGATCGCAGCAATCAGCATCTGGACGCCGTTGATGTCGCCCGTGATAGCTGCGCGCTGGTTCGATTTTCCAAAGTCGCTCGCATTCGCGCCAGTGCCGGTGCTAACCGCTGCGTGTGCGTGGGGCGCTTATAAAGCGGTGAAGAAAGCGCCGAGCGCGGTACCTTTCATGCTCTGCGTCGGCTTGTTTTTCCTCGGCTACTCGGGCCTGGCGATCAGTATCTTTCCCAGATTGCCGCCACCTTCATTAACGCTGTTCGCGGCGGCCGCGTCGCCGGAATCGCAACGTTTTCTGTTGCCCGGATTGCTGATTCTGGTTCCGCTGATTCTGTTTCACACATGGATCAACTACCGCATATTTCACATCAAAGGCGAGGACGACGCGGGCTATGGGCACTGACTAAGAAGGATTTGCGTTCGCCGCACGTACCAGTGCAGCCTTGATTTTCACCGGATCCGACTGGCGCAGCAATCGTGCGGCCAGGAGCGCGGAATCCTTGGTCGACAAAGAGAAAAGCCGCTCTTTTAGCGGCAGGATCTGCGACGGGTGCATCGAATATTGGCGCAGACCCATGCCAAGCAGCAGCTCGGTCATTTCCAACTCGCCGGCAAGCTCACCGCAGATCGCCACCGGCACCTTGGCTTTGCCGCACTCTTTGATCGTCTGCGCAATCAGCCGCAGCACGGCTGGGTGCAAGTGATCGTACAAATGCGCAACGCTCGAGTCGGCGCGATCGATCGCAAGCGTGTACTGAATCAAATCGTTGGTGCCGATCGACAGGAACTTCAGCTTCTGCACCAATTGCGGCACCGATAGCGCCGCGGCGGGCACTTCGACCATGCCGCCGACCTGTATGCGGCCATCGTACTTGCGCTTGCTTTCGCGCAACTGCTGCTTCGCCTGCGCAACAAACGCGAGCGCCTGCTCGACTTCGTGCATGTGCGCCAGCATCGGCACCAGGATGCGGACGGTGCCGACTTCGGACGCTCGCAGAATCGCGCGCAACTGCGTCAGAAATAATTCGGGGTACGCGAGGCAGTAACGAATCGCCCGCAAGCCCAGTGCCGGGTTCGACTCCGGGCGCGGAGCGCCTCGTCCCATCCCTAGCGTCTCGCGCGCGGCTTCGTTCAGCACCTTGTCGGCGCCGATGTCCAGTGTACGAATCACGACCGGCTTGCCCTTCATCGCCCGCGCGACTTTGGCGTATGCCTCGTACTGCTCGTCCTCGCTGGGCAGCTCGTCGCGGTCCATGAACAGGAACTCGGAGCGGAACAGACCGATGCCGTCTGCGCCCGCTTCGAGCGCATCGCGCGCGTCTTCCGGCAGTTCGATGTTCGCCTGCAGCTCGATCGCGATGCCGTCCCGGGTGCGCGCAATCTTGCCTCTAAGCTTGCGCAACTGAACGCGATGCTCGTTTTCGTCGCTCACGCGCTTACCGAACTCGACTAGCTCCTCGTCGCTCGGATTGACGATGACCGCATCGGAGTCGGCGTCGATCACGACCAGATCGCCTTCCTCGATGATGCTGCGCGCATTTTCTGCGCCGACCACCGCCGGCAATCCGAGGCTGCGCGCAAGGATCGCGGTGTGCGATGTCGGGCCGCCAAGCTCGGTGACGAACCCGGCCAGATCGACATCGGCGCGGTCTTTCAAATGCAGCACGTCGGCCGGCGCGAGGTCCTGCGCAATCAATATCAGGCGCTCGCCGGGCGCGAGTTGCTTGGTAAACGGGACACGGGTCGGCCGCCCTCCCGCGAGCGCGTTCACCACCCGCTCGACCACCTGTCGCACGTCGGTCGAACGCTCGCGCAAATACTCGTCATCGATCGCGTCGAACTGCTTGACCAATTGCTCGAGCTGAATCGTCAGCGCCCACTCGGCATTGATCAGCCGGCCGCGAATCAGATCGCGCGGTGCCTCGGCGAGCAATGCATCGCCCAGAATCAACCGATGCAGGTCAAGGAATGCGCGCACTTCGCTCGGCGCGTTGGGAGCGATCCCCGACTTCAGCTCGTCCAGTTCGTCGCGCACGACGTTGAAGGCAGTCGTCAACCGGCTGATCTCATGCAGCACATCGCGCCGCTCGATCGTGTATTGGCGGACGTCGAGCTCCGACGGCGCAAGCAGATGCGCGCGGCCAACGGCGATGCCGTGCGCGACGCCGCTGCCGGCGAGCGAGCCTCGGCGGCGCTCCACCGAAGCGTGCCCCTTAGCCATGCGCTTCGCCGAAGCCCGATTCAATCAGAACGCCGATTGCGTCGACCGCCTGTTGCTCATCAATGCCCTCTGCGTCGACCGTCACCGTCGCACCGGGCCCGGCCGCGAGCATCATCACACCCATGATCGACTTGGCGTTGACCCTGCGCCCGTTCTTAGCAATGAACACTTCGCTTTCATAGCGCCCGGCGACCTGCGTCAGCTGCGCCGACGGTCTTGCATGCAGGCCAAGCTTGTTGTTGATCGTGAAGTCTTTGCTGATCATCGCGCCGCGTCGACTTGCAACATGCCCTGACGGCCGCCGGCCAGGGCTTTCTCAGTCACTTCTTCGAGCGGACCGCCCCGATAGCAGACCGCGCGCAGCAGCATTGGAAGATTGACGCCGGCCAGCACCTTCACCCGCTCCGATTCTGCAAGCTGCGCGGCGACATTGCCCGGCGTTGCGCCGAACGCATCGGTCAATATCAGCACGCCTTCGCCGCGATCGACCTCGCGCACGAGCGCGCGCGCTCGCTCCACCGTCTGCGCCAGCTCAGCGCTGCTGTCGACGTCAAGCGCGCGCAACTCCCGGCGGGTGCTCGGATCGCACGTATAAACGTGTTCAGCGCACCGGCTCAGCGCGCTTGCGAGCGGTGCGTGCGCAATGACGAGGATGCCTACCATTGGGGAGCGCTTTTCATGCAGAAAATTTTCGGTGCAGCGCAGGCGCAAGGGTTGGACGCCGCTGCGCTGCCTAAGTCGTCGGGCACTTCGTGCCAACCACTGCGGTACTCGCGCCAGCGGCGGGCCTGCAAACTCGCTGCGCTCAAACAGCAGGCCCTTAAAGACCCGCTGGCGCTCCGCTCCTCGGGCGACGACTCAAAGGCAGCGCAACGACGTCCAACCCTTGCGCTTGAGATGTCATCGCGAATCGACACGAAAGGCTTTTGGTCTCGAAACGTGACCATGTCGCGACAGCAGCGGCTGGCGCAGATGCGCCGCCTTTGAGTCGTCGCCCGAGGAACGGAGCAACGCCGGGGCCTTTGAGCAAAAAAGCGCTTTAGCCCTTTTTTGCGCCGGCGTTGCGGGTACCGCAGTGGTTGGCACGAAGTGCCCGACGACGTAGGCGGCTCAGCTGCGCCAGCCGCTGCTGCTACGGTTGCAGTTAGCCGCTGCCGCATCACCGTCTCACCGCCTTCTCCAACTCATCGATAAACATGCCGGCGACGTTAAACCCCGCCTGCTCCGCAATTTCCACGAAGCACGTTGGGCTGGTGACGTTGATCTCGGTCAGGTAGTCACCGATCACGTCGAGTCCAAGCAGCATCAATCCGCGCGGCAGCAACGCCTGCCCGACCTCACGCGCGATTTTCTCGTCGTGCTTCGTCAGCGGTTGCGCTCGGCCATTGCCGCCGGCGGCCAGATTCCCGCGCGTTTCGCCCGGGGCCGGAATGCGTGCGAGGCAGTACGGCACCGGCTGGCCGCCGATCACTAAAATGCGCTTGTCGCCCTCGCTGATCTCAGGAATGAATCGCTGCGCCATCACCGTGCGTTGGCCGTTTTGCGTGACGGTCTCCAGAATCGAGCCGGCGTTCAGGTCGCCCGGTTGTAATCGAAAGACACCGGCGCCGCCCATGCCATCAATGGGTTTGACGATGATGTCGTTTTGCTCGGCCCAGAAGGTCCGAATCCCCGAGACACTTCGCGTTACCAGCGTGGGCACCGCATGCTGCGGAAACTCGAGCACGGCGAGCTTTTCGTTGTGATCGCGCAGCGCCTGCGGATCGTTGATCACGTGCGCGCCCTGCGCGACTGCACGTGACAACAACAACGTCGCATTCAGAAACTCGACGTCGAACGGCGGATCCTTGCGCATCAGCACCGCGTCATAGTCGGCGAGTGGCTGATCGCGTAACCCCTGATCGACGTACCACGGTTCGGGTCGTTGTGTGATCTGAAGTTGACGCGACTGCATCCGCACCAGCCCGTCATGGCTGTCGAACCAAAGCTCGGCCGGCGTGCCGGCGTGCACGACGTGGCTGCGCCGCGCCGCTTCGCGCATCATCGCGACGGTCGAATCCTTGTATTCCTTGAGCTGGTCGAGCGGATCGACGATGAACAGCAGCGTCAGCGCCATGCGATCGTGCCGAACGCGAACGCGGCCAGTTGCGCTAGCCCGCTATCGCAGCGGCGAGCACTGCCGACGGGGCGGGTACCTCGAGTAATCGCGACGCGGTGCTTTCGAGCTCGATGGCCGCAGCCAAGAGTGCGAGACGGGCGATCACGCCATACGAATAAAAGCGGTTCGGCACGCTGTCACCCGCCTGGGCACTGCAGTCGGGGAGATTGCAGCTGTCGGAAAATGCTAGCGGCACGAAGTGCATCCCGGGAGCGTTCAGGTTCTGGTCAGGCCCGCGGTCGGTGTGCACGCGATAAAAGCCGCCAACCACATAGCGGTCGATCATGTAGACGACCGGTTCGGCCGCCGCACCGGCGACGTTCTCACGCGTCGGAACCCCTTCCTGGATGATGACTTCGGTGACTTCGAGGCCTTCCTTGATCACCGCCATCTTGTTGCGCTGCTTGCGATTCAATCCGCGCACTTCGGACGCATCGCGCACCGTCATCACGCCCATGCCGTACGTGCCAGCGTCGGCCTTGACCACGACGTAGGGCGTGTCGCTGATGTTGTGCTCGCGATACTTTTCGCGCATCTGCTCGAGCACGAAGTCGACGTTGGTCGCGAGACATTCTTCGCCGGAGCGCTCATGAAAGTTGACTTCGCCACAGCGCCCAAAGTAGGGGTTGATGAACCAGGGATCGAGACCGAGCATCTGCGCAAATTCGTCGGCGATCTGGTCGTACGCGGCGAAATGGTTCGACTTGCGCCTTATCGCCCAGCCCGCCTGCAGCGGCGGAATCACGATCTGGTCTTCGAGCCCGCGCAGAATCTGCGGAATGCCGGACGACAGATCGTTGTTCAGCAAGATCGCACAGGGATGGAACCCCTCGACGCCCAGATGCTCACCCTCGCGGACCAGCGGCTCGAGCAACAGCTGATCACCGTCTTCAAGAGCAATCGGAGTCGGCACCGTAATGTCTTCTGCCAACGAACCCAATCGAACTTCGAGCCCGGTCTGGCGCAGGATGCGCACCAGCCGCGCAACGTTGGTCAGATAGAACTGGTTGCGCGTGTGCCGTTCCGGAATCAGCAACAGGTTGCGCGCGTCGGGGCACATGCGATCGATCGCAGTTTGCGCCGCCTGTACGGCCGTCGGCAGCATCTGCTCGGACAGGTTGTTAAACCCGCCCGGAAACAGGTTCATATCGACAGGCGCCAGCTTGAAGCCGGCATTGCGCAGATCGACCGACCCGTAAAAGGGCGGCGTGTGCTCCTGCCACTGCAGCCGGAACCAGCGCTCAATGGCCGGCAGAGATTCCAAGATGCGTTGCTCGAGTTGCAGCAACGGCCCCGCTTGTGCGGTCAGTAGGTGCGGAACAGCTGGGTGATGAACGGCGGGGTCCGGCACTGTGCACTCGCTCACGAAAAATCGCCGGCCAGTGTAACTCGCACTTTGGACCTAGCCGGAGCGCGGCGTTGAACCCAGCCGAGCGTACTGGACTTGCTTCGACGCCCTGCGTTCAAAAGGATCGCGGCGAGAAAGCAGACGCTCCTGACGCCTGGAGATCAGCCTGGTGTGGCGCAATCCCGCCAGCCGGTCTTCCACTTCCTGGCAATTGTCGCCATTGGCGACCCAGAGCTGGGGGGCGATGCGCCGCAGGTCGAACGCGGCTGAGTAGCTGCGAAGCGACTTTTGCCCACGTGGGTCGCTGTACTCATGGAAATAGGACAGCGCAAGCTCGCGCAGGCTGCGATAGATCGGATCGCGATAGCGAAGCACCGCGCCGTTGGTTTTCGAGATCGCCCCCCAGTGGCCTCCGCGGCGAAACAGCGCAACGACGTGCGGGTAATCGCTTAACGAACAGTCCAGATGCATGACGAGCGGTGGATCGCCATGCACCCACAGAGCGCAGGCGGCCAACATCGCGCCTTCGATACAGTGCGCGCGGCGATGCCGCAGCACCGAGCGCACCGAATGGATCGTCTCGCCACCCAACTCGTGGTTGATCGGAATCGCATTCACGAATGCCTGGATCTTCTGCGGCGTCGAAAGGCGCTGCAGCCGCGCGAACTCGGCAGGCGTCAACGCCAAATCCTCACGCCGGGCAAAGCGGCGGGATGAGATGCGTTTCGAGGCTCTCGATTTAGCCGCCGGCACGTTCGCTTACGTCCGCACCACGTACGTCAACCGGAGTCCCGCTAGGGGATCGGCGGTCAGAACGACCCTGCCAGGTACAGCACCGGACCGCTGAACTCGTACTGAACGTTGCCGCTAAAACTGGACTTGGTCACGTCCAAGTCGTAATCGACGTAGCGGTAGCCCAGCCCAATCCCGAAGTTCCTGGTAAACCGGTAATCGACTCCGGCTACAAGGTTGACCAGCGAACCGTCGTAATCGTGGTGGCTGAACGAAAAGAAATCAGCGCGCCCCGACAGCAGCCATCGGGGCGTTAACGCGTACGAACCATAAAGGCCAACGGTCGGAAGCGGTGCCAGCGCGTCTCCCGTTCTCTTCGCCACATTCGCACCCGCGAGCGACATTGTGAAATCCGTCACATGCAGCCCGAGCGCGCCTCCGAGCTCCGCTTGCGTATTTTTGACGAACGAGTAGCCGGCGGACAACCGATGCCCAGGGTTGACAGTCCAGGTGTCCTGGCCGATCGCCAGGCTGGAAGCAAAGGTGCCCACCAAAGCAAGTCCCGATCGGATGGCGGACCTTAGGCGATTCTGCTCCGGGCGTGCGCACTCTGCGATATCTGTATTTTCACTTTCGACTGCACTTGGCATTTGTCTACCTCGGCCTCGAATGAAGAATCCACGCGCGCCTTCGTTTGGTCGCCGATCATAAATGCGCGCCACGACTTTGCGTACGCATAACGAAACTTCGGTAAAAAAAGGGCACCTCGATGAGGTGCCCTGAAAGTCCGCCTGTACGTTCCGTACGTGAACCGTAATTCGGTTCCGGCGAGCTAGGGAGACACAACCGTTAGCAGTTAGGCGAAGCGCCCTCTTACATCTTGTAAGCCGATTCGCCGTGATACGTCGTATCGAGGCCTTCGCGTTCTTCCTCCTCGTTGACCCTGACGCCGACGACCATCTTGACGATAAGCAGAGCGACAAACGATACGATCGCCGATAGGACGACCGCGGTCAGCACCGCCTGAAACTGAATCCACACCTGTGCACCAATGCCCGGAAAGTCGGCCGGGTCGCCGCACTTGTTGGTGACGTAGTTGCAGATGCCAAGACCGCCCAGCGAAGGCGAGGCGAACACCCCGGTCAGCAACGCACCGGTGATGCCGCCGACGCCGTGCACGCCGAATACATCGAGCGCATCATCGGCGCCGAGCATCTTCTTCAGGCTGCTGACGCCCCAGAAGCAAGCGCCGCCGGCCACCGCACCGATGACGACAGCGCCGATCACGCCGACGAATCCGCACGCCGGCGTAATCGCAACCAGGCCGGCGACCGCGCCGGACGCAGCGCCAAGCATCGACGGCTTGCCCTTGATCATCCACTCGGCAAACGTCCACGTCAGCACCGCGGCCGCGGTAGCGAACAGCGTGTTGACGAACGCCATCGCAGCGACGCCGTTGGCTTCCAGGTTGGAGCCCGCGTTGAACCCGAACCAGCCGACCCACAGCATCGCTGCGCCCACCATCGTCAGCGTCAGGTTATGCGGCGCCATCGATTCACGTCCGTAACCGATGCGCTTGCCAAGAACAAAAGCAGCGACCAGGCCGGCGACGCCGGCGTTGATATGCACGACCGTGCCCCCCGCAAAGTCGAGTGCGCCCTTGGCCCACAGCCAGCCGGCCGATGCGCCGACCGAGGCCTGCGTGGCCGCATCGGTGATCGCATCCGGACCGTCCCAGTACCAGACCATGTGCGCCATCGGCAGATAGCTGAACGTGAACCACAGCGCCATGAACAGCAGCACTGCCGAGAACTTCATGCGCTCGGCGTAGGCGCCGACGATCAGCGCACACGTGATCGCTGCAAAGGTGCACTGGAACGCAACGAACATCAGCTCCGGAATGTAGGTGTCCTTGCTGAAAGTCGCGGCAGGCGACTCGGGCGTGATGCCCGACAAGAACATCTTCGAGAGCCCGCCGATAAAGGGCCCTCCGCCGGTAAACGCCAGCGAGTAGCCGTAGATCATCCACAGAATCGAGATCAACGCGAACGTGACGAATACCTGCATCAACACCGACAGCATGTTCTTCGAGCGCACGAGGCCGCCATAGAACAACGCCAGTCCCGGAATGGTCATCAAAATGACCATCATCGTCGCCGCGTACATGAATGCGGTGTCCCCCTTGTTGATATTGGGCGCTGGTGTTGTAGGTGCGGGCGCAGCGGCCGGTTCCGCGGCAGCTGGAGCCGCAGGCGCCTGCGCGACCGGAGTCGCGCTTGCAGCGGGGCGTTCCGACTTGGCAGGCGTCGCCGCTGCAGCTGCATCGACTTTGGCCGCTTCGCCTGGCTTCGGATTTTCATACTGCGCGATCGCGGGGGTTAGCGATCCGATTGCAAACGCTCCTGCAGCGAGGAGCATGACCATAAGTTTCTTCATCGTCATCCTCATCGGTTAGAGCGCTTCCTTGCCGGTTTCGCCGGTTCGGATGCGAACGACATGCTCGAGATCAAACACGAATACCTTGCCGTCGCCGATCTTGCCAGTGCGCGCGGAGCCCTCGATCGCTTCGATGGCGCGCTCGACAATATCCTCGGACACCGCCGCTTCGATTTTTACCTTTGGCAAGAAATCGACAACGTATTCGGCACCTCGATACAACTCGGTATGACCCTTTTGCCTGCCGAAGCCTTTGACCTCGGTGACCGTGATGCCTTGCACGCCGACCGCGGACAACGCTTCACGCACCTCGTCAAGCTTGAACGGCTTGATAACGGCGCTGATCAGTTTCATTGACTCGCCTCTAGAACGTTTTCGACAGTGAAATAACGCCGCGCGTCTTGCCGCCGCCCTCAGACAAATCCCCGACGGTGAACAGATTCTTCTCGTTCGTGCCGACCACCGCAGCGCCGAGGATCCAGCCCGAGCCCGCGATATCGTAATTGATGCCGAGCTTGTAGTCGAAGTAGTGATCCTCGATCAGCCCGATCTGCTTCCCGTTTTCGATCTTCTGGTATCCGGCATGCCCCACCACCGACCAGCCGCCATCCAGCGGTACGGTGACTGTAAGGTCAAGATACTGCGAGCCCTTGGTATCGACGGTGCCGGCGAAAGTGCCCGGCGGAAACGCGTCGCTGTGCAGACCGAAGAAATCGGTGAATCACCGCCGGGGGGCTGCTCGACACGGGCCGACAGCTCGGGGCGCTCCTCCTCGCGCAGCGCCCGAGCACGGCCACGTCCGAGACCTACCGGGTGGCGCGGCTGTCCGTCACGGCCCCCGGCCCGCTCCCCCTGCAACTGGACGGGAGCGCGGTTCACCAGCGAGGCATCGAGCCCGATGCGGAGGGCACGACCTACACCTTCTCCGTCATCGCCGGGGGGCTGAGCGTGCTGGTGCCGCGCACCTACGACGGGGCGCTCTTCAGCGACGAGTCCGCTGGTGGTCGGCAAGCCCGCCCGCAGGGCAAGAGCGCGAAGCGCTGGGTGCGCGTGCTCGCCGTCGGTGTCGATACGATCACCGCCGCGCGCGTCAAGGATGGGCGTGTTATCACGGTGGTGCGCGGCCCCAAGATATCGGCCCGCGACGCGGCCGGGACCAAGCGGCCCTGGTCGGCCTTCCTCGGCGGCCTGACGCCGGGCGACCTCCTGCGGGTCGAGGGGCAGCGCCAGAAGCGACGGGGGCGTATTCGCGCGCGGCGCGTCCGCCTGCATTCGCCCTCGCCCGGAGGTTAGGGGGTCCGCGACGACCAATCCGCCATGCGCCACGTTCGGTGTCGGTGTCATGCGACCGCTGGAGAGTGTGTAATGAGCGGCTGGCGGATGCGGCTGGCCGCCGTGGCGAGCCGTATCGAGTTGCCGATCGACGCGGCGCGGCGGCGATTCTGGCGACGGCTGGGGCTCCAGGGCCCGATCCAGATCGTGATCTATCGCGGCTATGGCACACCGGGCGCGCTCCGCGTGGTCGGGCGCGTCGTCGCGCGCCGGGCCATCGGCAGCGCGACCCAGGGCGTTCGGCCTGGCGCAACCTGCGCGGGATGTATGGCGCTTCGCCGCACGGAGATACCCGGCGCGACCGTGCGCGTCCATTTCGCGGGCGACGACGGGGCGCCGATCGCAGCCGTCACCGACGAGGAAGGCTTCTTCCGCGTCGAGCACGCGCCACGCGCCACGGTCGCGGGCTGGCTCGAGGCGACGGCCGACCTCGTCGCGCCGCTGCCGCACGACCGTCGGGCCGTGCGCGGCAGCGGGCAGGTGCTCGTCCCGCCACCCGACGCAACCTTCGGCGTGATCAGCGACATCGACGACACGATTGTGCGGACCGGCGCGACGAGCCTGCTGCTGATGCTGCGAGTCGTCCTGCTCAGTAACGCCCACACCCGGCTCCCCTTCCAGGGAGTCGCCGCGTTCTATGGCGCGCTCGCGCGCGGCGCGAGAGGTCATGACAGCAACCCGCTCTTCTACGTGTCGAGCAGTCCGTGGAACCTCTACGATGTCCTGGTCGAGTTCATGACGATCAACAAGATCCCCATCGGCCCACTCTTCCTCCAGGACTGGGGCCTGACTCGGCGCGCACTGTTCAAGGTCGGCCACCACGAGCACAAACTCGCCGTCATCAGCACCCTGCTGTCCACCTATCCGGCCCTTCCG
>CAVVAI010000022.1:0-16395 GCA_963746085.1 uncultured beta proteobacterium | reverse complement strand
GGATAGTGGTTCAGCGCTGACAGAACCGGCAGCGGCGTCATGCTGCCCATCGCGCACAGGCTGCCGTTCACCATGGTATCGCAGAGATCACGCAAAAGAATGACCTGCTGCGCCCTGTTCTGATTACTTGAAATGCGGTCAATAACCTCCATGCCTCGCGTCGATCCGATCCGGCACGGCGTGCACTTGCCGCACGACTCGATCGCGCAGAATTCCATGGCGTAGCGCGCGAGCCGGGACATGTCGGCCGTGTCGTCGTGCACGACGATTCCGCCGTGCCCCACCACCGCGCCCGCGGCCGCGTACGCCTCGTAGTCGAGCGGCAGGTCCCACTGCGATTCGGGCAGGTACGTGCCCAGTGGACCACCGACCTGCACTGCCTTGATCGGCCGGCCTGAGCGGCTGCCACCGCCAAAGTCATAGAGCAACTCACGCAAAGTGATACCGAACGCTCGTTCGACCAGGCCGCCGTACTTGACGTTCCCCGCGAGCTGGAACGGTAATGTGCCCGTCGAGCGGCCCATGCCGTAGTCGCGGTAGAACTGGGCGCCACGCGCCAGAATCAACGGCACGCTGGCGAAGGTGATGACGTTGTTGATCACCGACGGCTGGCCGAACAGGCCGGCGATGGCAGGCAACGGAGGCTTGGCGCGCACGATGCCCCGCTTGCCCTCGATGCTTTCGAGCATCGCGGTCTCTTCGCCGCACACGTACGAACCGGCGGCCTTGCGGACGTGCAGGTGGAAGGCGCGGCCCGAGCCGCACACGCTGTTTCCCAAGTAGCCGGCAGCCGTGGCGTGCGCGACGGCTTCGATCATCACCGCTACCGCATGCGGATACTCCGAGCGGATGTACACATAGCCTTGCGTGGCGCCAACGGCGAGGCCGGCGATCGTCATGCCTTCGATCAGCATGTACGGATCGCCTTCCATCGTCATTCGATCGGAGAAGGTGCCCGAGTCGCCTTCGTCCGCATTGCAGACAACGTACTTCTGCGCAGCGTCGGTCTTGAACACCGTCTGCCACTTGATCCCGGCGGGGAACGCCGCACCGCCGCGGCCGCGCAGACCCGACTGCGTCACTTCCTGCACGATCGCGGCGCCATCGAGCGCAAGCGCGCGCTTCAGTCCTGCCCAGCCTTCGTGCGCTTCGTAGTCAGCGAGTGACAGCGGGTCGGTGATGCCCATGCGTGCAAACGTCAGACGCTGCTGACGCGCCAGATACGGAATCGATTCGGTCAGCCCCTGGTGCAGCGGGTGCGTGCCGCCTCTCAGCACGGCGTCGAGCACTGCCGGGACGTCTTCCGCTGTCACTGGGCCATAGGCGGCGCGGCCCTGCGGTGTGTCCACTTCCACTAGCGGCTCGAGCCAGAAGAGGCCGCGCGAGCTGTTGCGTACCACCTCGAGCGCGACGCTGCGTCGCGCACTTTCGCTATGCAACGCGGCAGCCACCTCGTCGGCTCCGACGGCCAAAGCCGCCGAGTCGCGGGGCACATAGATTCTTACGGAACTCATGCCGGTGATCCGAGCGCTGCGACCACGCGATCGAACTTGTCCGGCGTCACGCGCGCATACAACTTTTCACCGACCATGATCGCCGGTGAAGATGCACACATGCCCAGGCAGTACACGGGCTCCAGCGTGTACGCGCCATCGGCACGCGTGTGATGTGACGCACAGCCGAGCACCTTTTCGGCGTGCGCCATCAACGCATCGGCGCCGCACGCTTTGCACGACTCGGCGCGGCACACCTGCACGACCGTACGCCCTGCGGGCTCAGTTCGAAAGTGATGGTAGTAGGTGACAACGCCGTGCACTTCGGCGCGCGACAGATTCAGTCCCTTCGCGATGACGGACACCGCATCGGCCGGAATGTGCCCGAGCAAATCCTGCACGTCGTGCAGGATGGGCAGCAATGCACCTGGCTCGCTAGCGTGGCGTTCCAGCACGCTGCGTACAGTGGCCAGTGCATCGGATGGAAACAGTGAATCCACATCGGTCATCGGAGTTGCCGTCTGGCGGCACGCGGAGAACGCAAAGTATCGAGACCCAGCGGAGACCCGGCGCGTGGCCCCTTGGTCAGTCTATCAACGGCAACGCGGCGTAGTATTGATCTCCGTCAATTTTGCGCTCACGCGATGAACGCCCCTGAGTCTTCCCGAAAGTTAAAAGCCTCGTTCAAGTGGGACGACCCGTTCCTGCTGGAGGATCAGCTGACCGCCGACGAGCGGATGGTGCGCGACGCCGCGCAGGCCTACGCGCAGGACAAGCTGGCGCCGCGCGTTCTCGAAGCATTTCGCCATGAAAGGACCGACCCGTCGATATTCCGTGAGATGGGCGAGCTCGGCGTGCTGGGCGCTACGTTGCCGGCCGAGTACGGCGGGCACGCGCTGAATTACGTCTGCTACGGGTTGATTGCGCGCGAGATCGAGAAGGTCGATTCGGGCTACCGCTCGATGATGAGCGTGCAGAGCTCGTTGGTGATGCTGCCGATCTACGAGTTCGGCTCCGAAGCGCAGCGGAAGAAGTATTTGCCCAAGCTTGCCACCGGCGAATCGATCGGCTGCTTCGGGCTGACCGAGCCCAATCACGGCTCGGACCCCGGCAGCATGGAAACGCGCGCGAAAACTGCTGACGGCGGCTTTCGCTTGAGCGGCTCCAAAATGTGGATCAGCAATTCGCCGATCGCCGACGTGTTTGTCGTGTGGGCGAAGAACGATGCGGGCAACATCCGCGGCTACATCCTTGAAAAGGGGATGAAGGGGCTGTCAGCGCCGGCGATTCACGGCAAGTTCGGCTTGCGCGCGTCGATCACGGGAGAGATCGTGATGGACGACGTATTCGTTCCGGCCGAAAACGAACTGCCGAACGTGGAGGGACTGAAAGGCCCATTTGCCTGCCTGAACTCCGCCCGTTACGGCATTGCGTGGGGCGCACTGGGGGCCGCCGAAGCGTGCTGGCACACCGCGCGCGAGTACGTGCTCGACCGAAAACAGTTCGGACGCCCGCTCGCCGCGAATCAACTGGTGCAGAAAAAGTTGGCTGACATGCAAACCGAAATTGCACTCGGCCTGCAAGGGTGTCTACGTCTGGGACGCATGAAAGACGAAGGCACCGCTGCAACCGAGATCACATCGATCGTGAAGCGCAACTCATGCGGCAAGGCGCTCGACATCGCGCGCGTCGCGCGCGACATGCTGGGCGGCAACGGCATCAGCGACGAGTACGGCGTCGTGCGCCATATGGCGAATCTCGAAGTGGTCAACACCTACGAGGGCACGCACGATATTCACGCGCTGATTTTGGGGCGCGCGCAGACCGGGATCCAGGCGTTCTTTTAGTTCACTGGAATTCAGCTATTTCAGTTTCGCCAAGGCGAATCGATATGACTCAACCTCCAATACCAACTGATATCGCGCGCGAGTTTGAGCGTCGGGAGCCGTGGGTCACGAAATTCCAGATTCAGGACAGGGAATACGGCGGCAGCTTCGACGCGATGAACGATGGCCGCATCTCGCAGTTCTTTCAGTATTTCCCCAACGTAAGCACGATCCTTGAATTAGGAGCTCTCGAGGGTGGACATAGCTTCGCTTTGGCCAATCGACCTGTTGTGAAGCGAGTAACGGCAACTGAAGGCCGGCCGTTGAACATGCAAAAAGCCCTCTTTGTTCAGAGACTCATTGGAGCCGAGAAGGTGGATTTTTTGCAAGTGAATTTGGAAACCTTCGAACTTTCAACTTTAGGGACCTTCGACGCCGTGTTTTGCTCGGGTTTGCTGTACCACCTTCCCGAGCCCTGGAAGCTAATTCAACGATGCGCGCAAGTAAGCCCGAAGCTTTTTCTCTGGACGCACTATGCCGGTGAAAACGAGGCCGAGGAAAGAGTGCACGGACTCAGAGGAAAATGGCATGGAGAGGGTGGTTTGGGCGACCCCACGAGCGGGCTTTCCAAGAAATCCTTTTGGCCAACTTTGGGCTCACTGATCAGCATGCTGACCAAGAACGGTTTTAAGACTGTTCATCTCATCGAGAACGAACTGAACCACCCCAACGGGCTCGCGGTTACGGTAGCAGCCACTAGTTGAGCCTGCAACGCGCGCACGCTTGAAAGCGATGCGTAATCGACAGCGCGCTGCGTCGGCCCGGATTTTGCGAGCACCAGACCTAAGTCACGGGGCGACTCCGGCTTGTTCGGCGCCAGCTCCAGCACTCGTTCGAAGATCGAGAGTGCCAGTTCGAACTCACCAGCCTGCTGCGGGGTCGTGTCTTTCGGCGAAGCAGCGGATCGAGCGAGTGCGATGCGCCTCCAAGCTGAAACGGGAGCAACGGGCTTTCGGGGTTAACCATGCGCAGATTTCCTACGCACCGCGCGATAGACTCCTGCGACTCGTACGACCAACAAGTGCGAATCAATACGACAGGAGGCCAGTTATGCATCGTGTATGGCAGTCAGCGTTGTGGGTTACCGGCGGCTTTTTGACGCTTGTCAGCTGTTCGACCGCGCAGTCGCCGCAGATGAGCGCCGGCAAAGAGATGACGTTTTTCATCACCAGCACCGGAGTCGGCAAAGGAGCCGACCTGGGTGGCCTCGAGGGAGCGGACCAGCACTGCCAGTCACTCGCGAAGGCCGCAGGTGCGGGCAGCCGCACTTGGCGCGCTTATCTAAGCACGCAGGCAGTGGGGGGATTGAACGACCCGAAAGCGGTGCATGCGCGCGATCGCATCGGCAGCGGCCCGTGGCACAACGCCAAAGGCGTGATGATCGCCAACAGCGTCGAGGATCTGCATTCGGCTAAAAGTAATGTGACGAAGGAGACAGCATTGGATGAAAAAGGCCAGGCGGTTAACGATCGCACTCAGAAGCCGAGCAAGCACGACATCCTGACCGGTTCGCGGCCCGACGGCACAGCTTTTCCAGGAACCCCGTTTGCCGACATGACATGCGGTAACTGGACCAAGAGCGGAACTCGACGGCGCGGCGATGACGGGTCATTTCGATCGCGCGGGTCCGATCGACCATCCGTGGGCCATGTCGTGGAACTCGTCGCACCCGTCGCGCGGCGGCTGCACGCAGGAGGCGTTGGTCAGCACCGGCGGCGCTGGGTTGTTGTATTGCTTCGCGGCGAAGTAGCCGAGCTAGCGCTCAGTGGGCCGACGACTCAGCTCGAATAAACTCGTTGCTTCCAGGCTCAATACCTCGGCATCGCGCTGATTTCGCATACGCCAAATCCAGCGCACGATGCCGAGCGTAGGGCGCGAGCGTGCGGTTCTGACGTTGACCACTTCAATTTGCAATCGCAGCTGATCGCCGGGGCGAACGGGATTCGACCATTTCAAGTCGGTGAGCCCCGGCGAGCCGAAAGATTCCGACCCAGCGAGCACGTTGTCGACGACGAGTTTCATCGCCATACAACACGTATGCCAGCCGCTTGCGATGAGTCCGTTCCATCGGCTTGCTGCAGCGCGTTGCGGATCGATGTGAAACCACTGCGGATCGAACTGGCTTGCGAACGAGATGATCTGTTCTTCGCTGACAACGACCGCGCCCGCATCGATCAGCTGTCCGGCGTGAAACTCTTCGAACTTCACTCGTTGAAGCGGACGTATTCGAAGTCCATCGGCTGATCGTCGACCGGCACCCGCGGCGGCGCGATCCAGCCCGCGTACCTGCCGGGCTCGGCGACGCGAGTCATCAGCGAGGCGACGAAAGCACGATCGTCGTCACTCGGCAACCAACCTTTCACGTGCGAGCTCCATTCACCTTCCGCAACAACACGCCCATCGGGCGCCACATGAACGCCCGCCAGCGAGCCGATACGGCGATTGAACGCCTTGTGCGGAAGTGTGAGCCGATCAGGAAGGTTTGACTTTTCGATCACGCGATTCCAGCGTCCGATGCCGGCTTCGGAATCGCGGATGAAGTCGTCGCGCAGCACTTCGTTCAGCGCATTTAGCATCGGTACTTCGCGCTCGCCAATCACTCCCGATGACGCGTCAAGCACTTTATAGCTCGCATCCTTCAGCACGTGATCGTCGTTGCGCTTTGCTTCCTTGAAGCGACCTTTCAACCCTGAGCCGTAGAAGATTGCCGCATTCGAAGACTGATCGGCGCCGAACAGATCGATCGTTACGCTGTAATGGAAATTCAAATAGCGTTGGATCGTGGGCAGATCGATTGCGCCGGCCGCACGTACCCGGGCCGGATCATCGGTCTTCAGCTGATTCATCACCTCGCAGGTGCGGGCAATCACGCGCGCCACGCCGGATTCACCGACGAACATGTGATACGCCTCTTCAGTCAGCATGAACTGCGTCGTGCGTGCCAGCGGCTCGAAGCCCGATTCGGCCAGCGCGTTCAACTGAAACTTGCCGTCGCGATCGGTGAAGTGGGTAAACATAAAAAAAGCGAGCCAGTCCGGCGTCTTCTCGTTAAAGGCTCCAAGAATGCGCGGATTGTCAGCATCGCCAGAGCGGCGGTCGAGCAGCGCCTCGGCTTCCTCGCGCCCATCGCGGCCGAAGTAGCGATGCAGCAGATACACCATCGCCCACAGGTGCCTGCCTTCTTCGACATTGATCTGAAACAGATTGCGCAGGTCGTACAGCGACGGCGCAGTGAGTCCTAGATGGCGTTGCTGCTCAACCGACGCCGGTTCGGTATCGCCCTGCGTGACGATGATGCGACGCAGATTGGCCCGGTGTTCGCCCGGCACGTCCTGCCACACCGGCTGCCCCTTGTGATCGCCGAAGGCAATCGTGCCGCCCGGCTGCACCGGGTTCAGGAAAATACCCCAGCGATAGTCGGGCATCTTGACGTAGCCGAAGTTCGCCCAGCCGTCGCGTTCGACGCTGATCGCGGTGCGCAGGTAAACGTCGAATCCCTGGCTGCCGTCGGGTCCCGTCTCGCGCCACCAATCGATGAAGCGCGGCTGCCAATGCTCGAGCGCGCGTTGCAGCGCCTTGTCGGCGGCAAGGTCGACGTTATTCGGAATGCGGTCGGTCGTGCTGATGCTCATACTCGTTCCCAATCGAACTGCGCTTTGTTGCCGCTGCCGTAAACCTTCAGCGCCCCACCCTCACCCACTGCATTCGGCCGCGAAAAGATCCAGTTCTGCCACGCAGAAAGCCGCCCGAACACACGCGTTTCCATCGTCTCGGTGGCGCCGAAGCGGAGGTTCGCCTCCATGCCGGTCAATGCGTCGGGTGACAGGCTTGCGCGCTCTTCCAGCGCGATACGGATTTCGTCGGCCCAGTCGAGATCGTCGGGCGCTAAGGTAATCAGACCGAGCTCGATCGCGTCGCTCGTAGAAAGTTTGTTGCCGATTGCCGCTCGCGCACGTGCAACCGACTCCGACTCGCGATAAAAGCGAGCGTCGATGCGCGCGAGCTGATCGACGCGCGGATACGTGCCGAAGTTCAGCGGCGACAGCGTGATCGCCGTGCCCTCCGCCATGTACGTGCGGTCGGCAGCGAGCGCGAGCTCGAACAGGGTGCCGGCAAAACAAGACTGGGACTCGATCAGCGCAAACAGCGTGCGCGACGAGACGTCGAGCCGCGCCAGGGTTCGTCTAAGCATGCCGATCGTTTCGCGCACAAACCAGTGCGTGCGGTGTTCGTCGAGCACCGCGTCTGCTGCGAGCGCGGCTGCGGCCTCGCCCCGCGTCTTCAACAACCACGTGCCGATTTCAAGTTGATTGGTGCGCAACATCAGGATCGCGTCGTCGAGTTCGCGCGCCATCGCCAGCGGCCACCACTCACAGCCCGCAGCGACGATACCGTCGACATCGCACGGCTGCGGCGTGTTGGGTGCGCTGACGGTCAACGTCGCGCGGCGCGCGGCCCGTTCGATTGCGACATCGACGAACTGGTAGTGATAACCCGATTCCTGGATCGTCCGCTTCAGCGGGGCCAGTGTGACTCCGCGCGTGTCGCTGGGCCGGTCGCTCTGCGCGGCCAGTTCAAGCGCACGCCGCTGCACGTCGCCGGCAAACTGCTGCGACTTTACGACCGCATCGACCAACCGCCACTCCTTGGCGCGCGCACCACGCACGCCCTCGGTCGTGGTGCAGAAAATGTCCGCCAGATCGTGCCGCACCCTGCGCTTGTCGGTCAGCCGCGTCAGTCCGCCGGTGCCGGGCAACACGCCGAGCAGCGGCACTTCGGGCAGGCTGACGGCAGACGAGCGATCGTCGACCAGAAAAATCTCGTCGCACGCGAGCGCAAGTTCGTATCCACCGCCGGCCGTCGTGCCATTGCACGCGGCGATAAACTTCAGTCCAGAGTTGCGGCTTGCATCTTCGATGCCGTTGCGCGTTTCGTTGGTGAACTTGCAGAAGTTGACTTTCCACGCGTGCGACGACAGGCCCAGCATGAAGATGTTGGCGCCCGAGCAGAAGATGCGGTCCTTTGCGCTGGTGACGATCACGCTGCGAACCTCCGGGTGCTCGAAGCGGATGCGCTGCATCGCGTCGTGCAGCTCGATATCGACGCCGAGATCGTACGAATTGAGCTTCAGCTTGTAGCCGGGACGGATGCCGCGGTCCTCCTGCACATCGATGACGATGCGTGCGATCGGAGGCTCGACGCTGAGTGTCAAATGCGCGTAACGATCAGGGTGCGTTTGATAGTCGACCGGCGGGTTCACGACTTGGGTCATGCGTTGGTTATGCTCCATCGGCATCGCTCCGCGCATCATGCTTGCGGCACGAAAGCCTGCGCTCTATTCTGCCTTTTTAGGTGCCGTCATGCTTCCGCCGCCCAGCCAGTTCAACTTTGCGCAACACCTGCTGGATACGAACGCGTCGCGCGCAACGAAGCTTGCCTACCGCGACGATGAACGCACGCTGACCTACGGCGAGTTCGAAGAACAGGTACGCCGGTTCGCCGCCGCGCTGGCGGCGCTCGACATCCGGCGTGAAGAGCGCGTGCTGCTGCTGATGCACGACACGATCGACTGGCCGGTGGCATTCCTCGGCTGCCTGTATGCGGGTGTCGTGCCGGTGGCAGTGAATACGCTTCTAACACCGGCCGACTACACCTACATGCTGGCTCACAGCCGCGCGCAGGCGGCGTTCGTATCCACTGCGTTGGCGCCCGCGCTGAGACAGGCAATGAGCGACGCGCCGCATGATGTCAAGCGCACGGTCGAGACCTCCGAGCTTCGGTCGCTGATGGCGCAGCACGCGCCGGCGCGATCGCCGGCGCCCACCGCAGCCGATGACATCGGCTTCTGGCTGTATTCATCGGGCTCGACCGGCAAGCCGAAGGGCACCGTACACACACATTCCAATCTGTACTGGACGGCAGAGTTGTACGGCAAGCCGATCCTTGGGGTACGCGAGGACGACGTTGTGTTCTCGGCAGCCAAGCTCTTTTTCGCATACGGACTCGGAAACGCGCTGACATTTCCGCTGTCGGTCGGCGCGACGGTCGTGCTGATGGCGGAGCGGCCGACTCCGCAAGCCGTGTTCAGGAGGCTTACGGAGCAGCGGCCAACGATCTTCTACGGTGTGCCAACGCTTTATGCAGCGATGCTCGCCGCGCCCGATCTTCCCACGCGAAACAATGTGAACCTGCGCGTGGCTGTCTCAGCCGGCGAGCCACTTCCAAAAGATATCGGCGACCGCTTCACCGCGCATTTCGGATGCGAAGTTCTCGACGGCATCGGTTCGACCGAGATGCTGCACATCTTTCTTTCGAATCGCACGGGACAAGTGCGTTACGGCACGACCGGCACGCCGGTGCCGGGCTACGACATCGAACTGCGCGACGAGCACGGCGGTCTCGTCGGGGACGGTGTCATCGGCGACTTGTACGTCAAGGGGCCGAGCGCGGCGCTGCTGTATTGGGCGAGCCGCGAAAAGTCGTGTGCGACATTCATCGGTGCCTGGACCCGCAGCGGCGACAAGTACGTGCGCAGCCGCGACGGGTACTTCACCTACGCCGGCCGCAGCGACGACATGTTGCGCGTCAGCGGCCAGTACGTTTCGCCGTTCGAAGTCGAGGCCGCGTTGATGCAGCACTCCGCGGTGCTGGAAGCGGCGGTGATCGGCAAGGTCGACGCCGACGGGCTCACCAAGACCAAGGCGTTCGTCGTTTTGAAGAATGCGAACGCCGCTTCGGCTGCGCTGGAAGATGAATTGAAAGCGTTCGTCAAGGGACAGCTGGCGCCGCACAAGTACCCGCGCTTTCTCGAGTTCGTTGCGGAGCTACCGAAGACTGCGACCGGCAAGATTCAACGCTTCAAGTTACGCGAAAAGGAAGCGGCACTTGGATGATCGAGTAACGACGACCCATGCGTGCGTTGCCATCGGCGCGCGCATGCATTCAGTCGAGTATGAATTCATCTCACCCGGGCGCACCGCTTCGCCGCTGCTCGTTTTCCTGCACGAGGGCCTCGGCTCGGTCGCGATGTGGCGCGAGTGGCCGCGCCAGCTTTGCGCAGCCGGCGGCTTTCGCGGGCTCGTTTACTCACGGCCCGGCTACGGTCGCTCGACGCCGCGCCCCGCTTCCGAGAAGTGGCCCGTCGACTTCATGCATACGCAGGCGCGTGAAGTGCTGCCTGGGTTACTACACGCCGTCGGCGTCGATACTGCAAGCGATCCACCCTGGCTGGTCGGTCACAGCGACGGTGCGTCGATCGCCCTGATCCATGCGGGTACGTTTCCCGAGCGCGTGTCAGGCGTCATCGCGCTGGCGCCGCACGTATTCGTCGAAGAAGTGTCGATCGAAAGCATCGAGCGAACACGCGAAACCTACCTCGCAACTACCGATACGCAGCAACCGACCCTCAGAGTTAAGCTTGCGCGCTACCACGACGACCCGGACTCGGCTTTCTGGGGATGGAACGACATCTGGCTCGACCCCGCGTTTCGCGGCTGGAACATCGAAACCATGTTGCCCGCGATCACGAAGGCGGTTCTGGCAGTGCAAGGCGAGGATGATGAGTACGGAACGATGGCGCAGGTAGACAGCATCGCGCAGCGCGTGGCGCGTACGCAGGTATTGGAGCTTGCCAACTGCGGGCATTCACCGCAGCGCGATCAGCCGCAGCGCGTAATCAAGGCGACAGTCGATTTCATTGCACAACATACACAACAGAGGACAATGCGAATGAACAGGAGACAGACACTCACGCTAGCCGGCGTTTTATGCATGGCGGTGGCCGCGTGGCCCGCGGCCGCGCAACAACAGCAGAAACTGAAGGTCGGCTTGATGCTCCCGTACACCGGCACATTCGCAGCGCTCGGCAACGCGATCGAAAATGGATTCAAGCTGCACGTGCAGGAAAATGGCGGCAAACTCGGCGGCCGCGAGATCGAATACTTCCGCGTCGACGACGAGTCGGATCCTGCCAAGGCAACCGACAACGTCGGCAAGCTGATTAATCGCGACAAGGTGGATGTGGTGGTCGGCACCGTGCACTCGGGCGTAGTTATGGCGATGGCCAAGGTTGCGCGCGACACCAACACGCTGCTCGTTGTTCCGAACGCGGGCGCGGGCGCGGTCACCGGCGCGATGTGCGCGCCGAACATCTTCCGTACATCGTTTTCAAACTGGCAGTCGGCCTACGCAGCCGGCATAGTCGCCGCCGAGCGTGGCCACAAGAAAGCCGTGTCGATCACCTGGAAATATGCAGCGGGCGACGAAATGGCCGCAGCGTTCAAGGAAGGCTTCGCCAAGGGCGGCGGCTCGGTGGTCAAGGAGTTGAATCTGCCGTTCCCCGGTGTTGAGTTTCAGGCGTTGATGACTGAAATCGCGACACTGAAGCCCGACGCCACCTTCGCGTTCTTTGCCGGCGGCGGCGCCGTGAAGTTCGTCAAGGATTACGCGGCGGCCGGGTTGACGAAGACGGTGCCGCTGTACGGTCCGGGCTTTCTCACGGACGGCACGCTCGAGGCGCAAGGCGAATCGGCGCAGGGGCTGTTGACGACGCTGCACTACGCCGACGGCCTACCGAACGAGAAAGACAAGTCGTTTCGGTTGAGCTACGCGAAGGCCTACAAGCTGCAACCTGATGTGTACGCGATGCAAGGCTACGACGCCGCGCAGTTGCTGGCCGCTGGCTTGAATGGTGTCAAGGGCGACGTGTCCAAGCGCGCTGAAATGATCAAGGCGATGGAGTCAGCGAAGATCGACAGCCCGCGCGGCCCGTTCACGCTATCGAAGGCGCACAACCCTGTGCACGACATCTACCTGCGCAAGGTCGAGGGCGGCGCCAACAAGTATCAGAAAGTGGCGGTAAAAGGACTGGCCGATCCGGCGACTGGTTGCAAGATGTAGATCCGGCGGCTCGACAAAACGGCGGTGCGTGGGAAACTGCGCACCGCCGTTTCATTTTGTATTAATGGACCTTGCCACTTTCCTGATCCAGTGCCTGAACGCAGTCCAGTACGGATTGCTCCTGTTTCTCGTCGCCAGTGGCCTGACGCTGATCTTCGGCATCATGGGCGTGATCAATCTCGCGCACGGCAGCTTCTACATGATCGGCGCGTACATGGCGTATGCGCTCGCGCCGTGGGTGGGCACCACGCTTGGAGGCGGATTCTTCATGACGCTCGCGGTCGGTCTGTTGTTGTCGATCGCGTTCGGCTATCTGCTCGAGTGGAGCTTCTTCAGCTTCCTGTACGAGCGCGAACACCTGCAACAAGTCCTCATGACCTACGGGTTGATCATCGTGTTCGAGGAAATGCGCAGCATCATCGTCGGCGATGACGTGCACGGCGTCGCCGCGCCGGCCTGGCTGTCGGGCAGCGTCCCGCTCGGCGATGTGATGACGTACCCGACATATCGCTTGTTCATCTCGGCGGTGTGCATCGCCGTCGCGCTTGGGCTGTACTTCGTGCTCGCGCGCACGCGGCTCGGCATGATGATCCGCGCCGGCGCAAGCAATCGCGAGATGGTGCAGGCGATGGGAATCAACATCAAATTCTTGTATCGCGTCGTGTTTGCAGCCGGCGTCGCGCTGGCGGTGCTGGCGGGGATGATCGCTGCGCCGGTGTCTTCGGTGTATCCGAACATGGGTGGGCAAGTGCTGATCATCAGCTTCGTCGTCGTCGTGATCGGCGGCATCGGTTCGGTGCGCGGTGCGATGCTCGCTTCGCTACTGGTCGGCTTGGTCGACACATTCGGCAAGGTGTTCTTCCCGGAAGCAGCCGGCGTGCTGGTGTATCTGTTAATGGCGGTGATCCTGCTGTGGAAGCCCGAAGGGTTGTTCAGGCTCGGATGATCCGTCTGCGTTCCTCTTGGCCGCTGCTCGTGCTACTGACCTTTGCCGTGATGTTTCCATTCTTCGGCGAGAAGTACTACGTCGATCTGGTGATGAAGATCATGATTCTCTCGGTGTTCGCATTGAGCCTCGAGTTGCTCGTCGGCCAGACCGGCCTGGTGTCGTTTGGCCACGCGGCGTTCTTCGGCATCGGTGCGTACGTCGCAGCGTTGTTGTCGCCGCAATCCGGACCGGCTTCGTTCTGGCTGCTGTTTCCGGCAGCGCTGATGGCGGCGGGCGTATATGCGCTGGCCGTCGGCGCGTTGTCGCTGCGCACGCGCGGCATCTACTTCATCATGGTCACGCTCGCCTTTGCGCAGATGGCGTATTACGTGTTTCACGACACCGGCGTCGGCGGCGGCAGCGACGGCATCTATCTGTATTTCCGCCCTGAAATTGCGATTGGCAGCGTGCAGTTGCTCGATCTTGGCGCTCCACGCGTTTTCTATTTTTTTGTTCTGGCCGCGCTCGTGCTGACATTCCTGCTACTGGCGGCGATGCAAGCGAGCCGCTTCGGGCGCGCGCTCGCGGGCATACGGGTCAACGAGCAGCGCATGCGCGCGGCAGGTTTCGCTACGTATCCGTACAAGCTGGCGGTGTTCGTGGTTGCCGCGATGCTGGCCGCTGTGGCCGGTTTTCTGTACGCGCTGAAAGACGGCTACGTGAATCCTGAGATCCTGTCATGGCACCAGTCGGGCGCCGTGCTGCTGATGGTCATCCTGGGAGGCATCGGCAGCCTGCGCGGCGCGGTGTTCGGCGCGATTGCATTCGTCGCGCTGCAGGAGTTCTATCAGTCGCAGGCGATCTTCGGATCGTTCGCCAAGCATTGGCAGTTGCCGCTCGGCCTGACGATCATCGCGTTCGTCGCGCTGATGCCGAAGGGTTTGATTGGGCTGGGCGCGCAATTGCGGATGCGCGGAGCACCATGACGCTGCTGGCAGCGAAAAACGTTTCGCGCCATTTTGGCGGGCTGCGCGCGGTCGACGACGTGTCGCTGACCGTCGAACGCGGCGAAATTCACGCGGTGATCGGCACCAATGGCGCCGGCAAGTCAACGCTGATCAACGTGTTGTGCGGCGAAATCGCACCGACCGCCGGGCGCGTCGAGCTGATGGACCGCGATGTCACGCACTGGAGCCAGCCGCGCCGAGCGCAGGCGGGGTTGGGCCGCAGCTATCAGCGCACGACCATTTTTCCGACCTTCAGCGTGCGCGAGAACTGCCGGCTCTCGGCGCAGGCATGTCTGCAAAGGCCGTGGGACTGGCTCACGCCGGCGGCGCACTGCGAGTCGTCCGCGTCCGCCGCCGAAAACGCGCTGCGACGCGCCGGGCTTGCATCGCTCGCCGATGAAATCGCGGCCACGCTGTCGCACGGCGCCAAGCGCCAGCTCGAAATCGCGATGTGCCTGGCCACCGCGCCGCAGATCCTGCTGCTCGATGAGCCGCTGGCTGGAATGGGTTCCGAAGAAACGCAATGCATGCTCGAACTGCTGAACGGGCTGAAGGCAAGCCACGCGATATTGCTGGTCGAGCACGACATGGATGCGGTGTTTCGCGTGTCGGACCGCATCACCGTGATGGTTAATGGTCGCGTGCTCGCCAGCGATACGCCACCGGCGATCCGCGCCAATCAGGAAGTGCAGGAGGCGTATCTCGGCGCGCATTTGGAACAGCGGGTGACACCTTGAGCGCGAGCCCCCTGGCGTCGGCTCCCCACATGTTGCTGATCCACGCGGCGCAAGTGCACACCTACTACGCCGCCAGCCACATCCTGCACGGCGCATCGCTTTCGATTGCTCCCGGCGAAGCGGTCGGCCTGCTGGGCCGCAACGGCATGGGCAAGACCACGCTGATCCGCACACTGCTCGGCCTGGTGCATCCGACCTCGGGCGTGATTCGAATTCGCGGCAACGATTGCACACGCGCGCGGCCTGATCGCATCGCGCGGCTCGGCATTGGCTACGTCCCTGAGGGACGCGGTATTTTTCCGAACCTTTCGGTGCGCGAGAACCTGCTGATGGCGGCGCGACCGGGAATCGGCGGCCGTCGCGACTGGTCGATCGAGCGAGTCATGCAGACCTTTCCGCGGCTGGGCGAGCGGCTGCATCACGGCGGCGCACAACTCTCCGGCGGCGAACAGCAGATGCTCGCGATCGGCCGCGCGCTGATGACCAATCCCGAGGTGATGCTGTTCGACGAAGCCACCGAAGGTCTGGCACCGCTGGTCGTGCGCGAGATCTGGCGCATCATCGGCACGATTCGCGCAGCAGGAATCGCATCGCTGATCGTCGATCGCAACTATCGCTCGGTGCTCGCGCACACTGATCGCTGCGTCGTGCTCGAAAAAGGATGCGTCGTGCTTGAAGGCCGTTCGGCGGAACTGGCGCAGGTGCCGGAGAAGCTGGCGCGCTATCTCGGCGTTTAGAAAAACCAAAACGGCGCCGTCAGGCGCCGTCGTTGGTTCGATCCGACCTAGCGCCCGATCGCAGCAATCCCCCGCTGGGCGGCCAGACTATGAGTCGTAGCCGTCGGATGGAACGAATCCCAGTAGAAGTAAGTCGCTGGAGTCGCGCACAGTGTCGGCGGCGCGACCAAATCGTTAAAGCACGGCGCGGTCGCGTTCGTGTATCCCAACGCCGCCGGACTGGCGATTGCCTCGGTGTTCAGCGCGAACACGTCCAGGACGTAAATACTCAACCCGGGAGAGGCAGCGCGAATCTGCGCGATCTGCTGCGCAAGACCGCCGTTGAATTGCGCGGACAGTTGAGTAGCGCCGGCGGCTGCCGTAGGACCCAGCGCCTGCGCGCGGGGCGTCTTGCCAACATCGGCACTATTTGCGACAAGAATATGGCGCGCACCGGATGCATACAGCCGATTGATGATCGTCACGACGTTGGTCACCGCGCCCGTCAGCACGGTTGTGGGCGCGTTGGGATTAGTTTGTGCGAGCGTTAGGGCATCGACGATGTCGTTGCCGACCGTCACTGCATCGACAATGAAAAGAGCGTTGGCGCTCGAAATGAAATTGACCCGCGCGAAATACTGATCGAGCTGGGTCACCATATTCGGCACCCCTTGCATCGTGCCTGCGATTGGACCGGTGCGCGCCCCGGCGTACGCGAAGTTGTTGCCGC
>CAVVAI010000021.1:0-101333 GCA_963746085.1 uncultured beta proteobacterium | reverse complement strand
TCGCGACCAACGCGGTCTCGAAGGCGTTGATCGCGTCGTACCGCCTCTCGATCTCCTCCGGCGGTGCCAGCGCGCGGACCCGGGCGATGAGCACGTCCTCGTAGTGCGAGCGGTCGAAGACCCCGACGTAGCCGGGCCCGGGGAGCGCGTCCGGTGATCCGCCAGAGAAAGTCGTGCTCCAGCTTCTCCGGCGTCGGCGCCTTGAAGGAGGTGATCCGGATGCCCTGCGGGTCCATCAGTCCGACCGTCGAGCGCAGGGTGCCGCCCTTGCCGGACGTGTCCATCCCCTGCAGGACCAGCAGCAAGCTGCGGTGTGCCGTCTCGTGACTTGCCCTCCGCCGAAGAGCCGCTCCTGGAGGTCGGACCTAGCGAAGTCGCCGAGCGCGAGCAGTGCCGCTTCTCCGTCCGCCTTCCTGCGGGCGAAGCCCGGCGCGCTGCTCTCGGTGGGGGGGTCGATCGCGGCGGCGCTCGATGGTAGCCCGGTCGGGAGCCCGGAGCAAGACGCCCCCAGTTCGGCCGTTGAACGGTCATGAGCGCTATCCAAGCACCGCATGCTCACGTCGAGGTTGTGCCCGCCGACGCGGATCAGTGGGCGTAGGCCTCCGCGACGAATTTCCCGACGAGCGGCCGGGGTCGACGACTCAGGGGAAGTCGATCCAGCGTTCGGTCCGGCGCCACACGTACTCGGCGGCGATCATGGTCCACGGCTTCTGGTACATCACGCGGTGCGGGCTTCGGCCACGTGGTCGGCCACCTGTCGCGTACGACTCGAGCGTCTTGCCGGTGTCGGCCACTCGTCGGCGATCAGCACCTTCAGGCCGGTATGTCGATCGCGGTCGGGGTGGGCGGCAGCACGCCGGCATGTCGAGCCGCTCGTCGACGCCGGTGTAGAACTCGACGTTCACCGCGAAGAGGTTCTTCACCGCGAACGCGTAGCCCATGCCCACCGCGACCCCGAGACCGCCGCGGGCGATCGCGAGCACGACGTCGGGCTCGTAACCGTCGTCGACGACCTGCTGGGCCAGCTCCCGCACGGCGGTGCCGAACAGCTCGCCGTAGGTGAGGATCTCGCGGACCGGGGCCTCGTCGCTCGTCACCCGCGCCATTGTGCCGTGCGGTCCTCGCCGACAACACCGCCCGGCGCCTACTCCTCGGCGGAGACCTCACGTCCGGCCGACGCGAGCTCGTCCTTGACCACTGCGTAGGCGAGGCCGGCGGAGTAGCCCTTCCGGGCAAGCAGGCCGGCCAGCCGGCGCGCGGCCGACGGTGTCGTCGATGCCGCGGAGCCCGCGCAGCTTCTTGCGGACCAGCTCGACGAGCCGCCTGCTCCTCGTCGGCCGGATCGACCTCGGCCAGCACCTCACGGGCGGTCTCGTCGGCGACCCCTTGCGACGCAGCTCCTGCGCCAGCGCCCGCCGGGCCAGGCCGCGCGTGCGCTGCCGGCTGTCGACCCAGGACCGGGCGAACGCCTCGTCGTCCACCAGCCCGACCTCCTCGAACCGGTCGAGCAGCCGGCCCGCCACCTCGTCGGGAACGTTGCGGCGGGCCAGCCGGTCGGCGAGCTCCTGGCGGCTGCGGGCCTGACCGGTCAGCTGGTCGAGCAGGATCTTGCGCGCGACCGCCTCATGGTCGGGTGGTTCCTGAGGAGGTCGCTCTGCGACCGTCTCGAAGGGCTCGGGCCCGAGATCCCGCTCTTCCTGTGGTGCGTCCGCTAGTCACGAATGGTCCTTCCTTCGGCGCTTGGTTCCGAGCTCGCTTCGCTCGCACCCAACCAGCGGCTCTTCGCTGGTTGAGGTGCGAGGAGCACAGCGACGAGCCTCGAAACCTCGAATGAGTCGACGCCGATGGGCTCGTCGGGATCCCGAAGCCGTCGCTGACGTCCTTGTCGACCTGGGGGCCGACACTGGCTGCTCGAGAATCTTCTTCTCGACCTCGTTGGCGAGGTCGGGGTTGTCGAACAGGAACTGGCGGGCGTTCTCCTTGCCCTGGCCGAGCTGGTCGCCCTCGTAGGTGTACCAAGCGCCGGCCTTGCGGACCAGGCCCGCCTCGACGCCCACGTCGATCAGGCTGCCCTCGCGGCTGATGCCCTGCCGTACATGATGTCGAACTCGGCCGCTTGAACGGCGGGGCCACCTTGTTCTTGACGACCTTGATCCGGTCCGGTTGCCGACCATGTCGGTGCCGTCCTTGAGGGTCTCGATCCGCCGCACATCGAGACGCACCGAGGAGTAGAACTTCAGCGCCCGGCCACCGGTGGTGGTCTCGGGGAGCCGAACATCACGCCGATCTTCTCGCGGAGCTGGTTGATGAAGATCATGGTGGTGCCGGAGTTGTTGAGGGCGCCGGTCATCTTGCGCAGCGCCTGGCTCATCAACCGGGCCTGGATACCGACGAAGCTGTCGCCAATCTCGCCCTCGATCTCGGCCCGAGGCACGAGCGCGGCCACCGAGTCGATGACGATGATGTCCAGCGCGCTGGAGGGATCAGCATGTCGGCGATCTGGAGCGCCTGTTCACCGGTGCCGGGCTGAGTACGAGCAACGCGTCGGTGTTGACTCCGAGCCCCTTGGACAGGGGGTCGAGCGCTGCTCGACGTCGATGAACGCCACGATGCCGCTGTCGGACTGAGCGCTGGCCACGGCGTGCAGCGCGACGGTTGTCTTGCCGCTCGACTCGGGGCCGTACATCTCGACGATTCGGCCGCGCGGCAGCCCGCCGACGCCGAGCGCCCAGACCGTCGAGCGCGATCGAGCCGGTGGGGATCACTTCGAGCGGGGCACGCGTGTCGTCGCCGAGGCGCATGACCGAGCCCTTGCCGTACTGCTTCTCGATGTTGAGCAGCGCTGCGTCGAGCGCCTTGAAGGCGGTCATCCGCCATGTCCCTCACGTCCTTCGTCTGGTGGTCGAGCCAGGTACATCGGCGACGCTAGGGCGAAGGTCCGACACAGCCTGATCAGCCGCATCGGGTTGTGGAGATTCCCGCCTGTCGAGTCGTACCTGTGGACGATCAGTGGCCCCCAGCACCGCACGCCGCGCTCCCGGATGCTACCCAACACTTGTTCGAAGTCCTTGGACCTAGGCGCGGCGTGTCGCGCTCGGCCCTGCTGCGCGCGTGCCGCGCAGCCGGCGACGCCGAACGCGAGCGCCAGGGTGACCAGCGCGAGCACCGGGTAGCCGGCGAGGTCGACGACCAGACCGGCCAGCGCGCCCGCGGACGCCGCGGTGATGCCCATGACCAGGTCGGCGCTCGCCCTGGACGTCGGTGCGCGCCTCCAGCGGCGCGTGCTCGGCGACCATCGTCGACGCCGACACCATCGCGAGCGACCACCCGAGGCCGAGCAGGAACAACCCGGCGGTGACCTGCCACGACATCCCCTCGGGCGACGAGGCGCACAGCAGCAGCGCCGCGACCAGCACCAGTCCCCCGAAACTTGCTCACGTCGCCGCCCATCAACGCGATCTCGCGCACGATGCTGCCCGAAATGAATTGATACTGATCCGACGGAGTCAGGAACATCGTCTCGACGTCGGGCAGCAGTAGCGATTCATGCCGGCCATCTGAAATTCGTACTCGAAATCGGACACCGCTCGCAACCCGCGCACAACGACGCGCGCGTTCTGCTCGCGCACGAAGTCTTTCAGCAGCCCGCGAAACCCGGCGACCTCGACGTTTGGATAGTGCGACAGAACTTCGCGTGCTATGGCGATGCGCTCGTTCAGATCGAAGAATGGCTTTTTTGCCCGGCTGTCGGCAACCCCTACTACCAGCTTGGTGAACAATCCGGCCGCGCGCCGCACCAGATCTTCATGGCCGCGCGTCAGCGGATCGAACGTTCCCGGATACACCGCGATCACCATCATGGTCTCCCGCCCGCACAGGCTGGCCGGCGATTATTCATGCACTTTGAGGGCGCAGCAAATGAAAGTGCACGCGGCCGGCATGGCCGCTGCGCGCGGGATACAAACGGTGCCGGGACAGCAGCGACTCTTCGACCGGCATACCGGTTTCGACGTAGATCAGCCCATCCGGTGTAATCAGCCGCGCGGTCGCCGTCAGTGCCGGAGCCAGCAAGCCGGAGTCAAATGGTGGATCGATAAAAATGACTTCGAACGAAGCACTGGGCAATCGCTGAGCGACCGTGAGCGCATCCCCAGCGACGATGTCGATCTGGTCGGCGGCAAGTCTGTGTTTTGTACGCATCAGTTGATCGACCAGTTGACGGTTGCTTTCGATCAACGTGACTCGCGCCGCACCTCGCGACGCAAGCTCGAAGCCCAGCGCGCCGGTGCCGGCAAACAGATCGACGCCGCGCGCTGCGCTGAGGTTGGGAGCAAAGTGCTCAATCCAGCTAAAAAGCGTTTCTCGCACGCGGTCGGGCGTCGGCCGCAATCCGACGACATCGGCGACCGGCAAAGGGGTTCGCTTCCAGCGACCGGCAATGATGCGAACGCGTTGAGGCGCGCTCGCGGAATGGTGCGCGGTGGGCGTGCTACGCAGCGGACTGGTGCGTCGTCAACACGGTTCCAGCACGCGCTTTGTTACACTGCCTTCAGACGGTCGCTCTATTGGTTGTCGTGCCGCTCCCTCGCTTTTCCATCCGCTGTTCGACCGTCCCTTAGCCATTGCTCGATGATAAGTCCCGCGTCTTCCGGAGGTTCGAGGAACGGCTGGCTGTCACGATTGAGGACGGGCCTTACCAAGACACGCGTCAACATCGTCGGACTGTTTTCCGGCGGTGTTGTCGACGAAGCATTCCTGGAGGAGCTCGAGCTGGCGCTGATCGGCGCCGACGTCGGCATTGCGGCCGCCGCCCGTCTGCTCGATGCATTGAAAATGCGTATCAAGCTGGACGGGCTGTTAACTCAGGATGAAGTCCGGCGCGCGTTGAGTGACGAGCTCACTGCGTTACTCGCGCCAGCCGAAGGCCGCATCGATTTCTCGCAGGCGCGTCCGCTCGTGCTGATGGTGGCCGGCGTCAATGGCGCAGGCAAGACGACATCGATCGGAAAACTCGCCAAGTGGCTTGCGAATCAACGAAAATCGGTTCTGCTGGCCGCCGGCGATACGTTCCGCGCAGCGGCGCGCGAACAGCTCGCGATCTGGGGCGCGCGCAATGGGATCGAAGTGATTGCGCAAAGCGGCGGTGATCCGGCCGCGGTCGTGTTCGACGCGGTTTCGGCTGCCAGAGCACGCGGCGTGGACGTTCTGATTGCCGATACGGCCGGGCGTTTGCCGACACAGCAACACTTGATGGAAGAGCTGAAACGAATCAAGCGCGCACAAGACAAGGCGATGCCGGGAGCGCCACACGAAATTATCTTGATCATCGACGGCACCAACGGTCAAAACGCGCTGACGCAGGTGCAGGCGTTCGACGCCGCGGTGGGACTCACAGGGCTGGTCATCACCAAGCTCGACGGCACCGCCAAAGGCGGTGTACTCGCGGCCATCGTCGGTGCCAGACCCGGGCGGCCACTGCCGATTCTGTTCGTTGGCGTCGGCGAAGCGATCGACGACCTGCAGCCATTTGTCGCGCGCGAGTTTGCCGACGCCTTGATTGGAGCGTGATGCTGCTGGCCGCAGTCGATCTGGGCTCGAACAGTTTTCGGCTTGAGATCGGAAAGGTCGACGGCGCCCACATCGCCCGCCACGGCTACTGGAAGGAAACGGTTCGGCTTGCAGCAGGACTCGACGAGAGCAACAAGCTCAGCAAGAAATCGATCGACATTGCGGTTGAAACACTCGCACGCATGAATGAGCGGCTGCGGGGCATGAAAAACGAACATGTTCGCGCGGTGGGCACGCAATCGCTGCGGCAGGCTCGCAATCTCGACGAGTTTTTGCTCGAGGCGCAGCATGCGCTCGGCTTCCCTATCGAGGTGATCTCCGGCCGCGGAGGAGGCGCGACTGGTATTCGAGGGCTGCATGCATACGTTGCCGCCGTCGACTGCGCGTCGGCTGGTCGTCGATATCGGCGGGGCATCGACCGAAGTCATCGTGGGCAAGAAGTTTGAGGCGGAGAACGCCGAGTCATTCAAGGTCGGCTGCGTCAATACGTCGTTGCGCTTTTTTAAGGACGGGCGGATTGATCGGTCGAGCCTGAAGAAAGCGCAGGTCGCGGCAGCCGCAGAAATCGAAGAGGCAGTGCCCGTGTTCGCACGCGATCTATGGGACGAAGCTTATGGATCGAGCGGCACGATCGGCGCGGTGTCGGACATCTTGCGAACTCAAGGCTGGACCGACGGCACGATCACTCCGCAGGGATTGCTCACGTTGCGGTATGCGCTACTGGATGCTGGCGAAATCAAGCGTATTCGGCTGGCCGGCATGAAGCCCGATCGCCAGGAAGTGCTGGCCGGCGGCGTCGCAGTCTTATCGGCTGTGTTCGATTCGCTTGAGATCGAGGAGATGAGGCCAGCGCGCGGGGCATTGCGCGTCGGCGTTCTCTACGATTTACTCGGTCGGCGCGAGCGCAAAGACTTGCGCGATTCAACGGTAGGCCGCATGCAGGCGCGCTTCGGCGTCGACCGCGCGCAAGCACAAAGAGTCAGTGCCCTGGCTGCACAATTTCATTCGGCCCTCAATCACACTGCCAGCGTCGAGACGGAAAATCATATGCGCTGGGCCGCGTTGCTGCACGAGGTCGGGTTCGCGATTTCACACAATGACTATCACAAGCACTCGGCGTATCTGATCCAACATAGCGACATCGCGGGATTTTCGACGTCCGACCAGGCGCGTGTCGCCACCCTGGTGCTTGCGCAGCGAGGCAATCTGAAAAAGGTCCAACCAGCGCTGGCAGATCATCAAAGCGCCGCGAGCATCCTGTCATTGCGGCTGGCGGTCATACTCGCGCACGCACGTCGTGCAGTGGAGCTGCCACAATGGTCCCTCAAGTTTGGCAAAACAATCGAGCTCGGATTGGCGGGCGACTGGCTGACGCGGCATCCGCTTACTCAATATCTGCTGGAAGAAGAAGCCACGCAGTGGGAGCGAGTTGGCGTCGCGTTCGCGCTACGTCCCGCGTAGCGTCCAGCTCGACCTATACGAGATCGGGATTGATCACAGCGCGCAGGATGGTTTCACCGTCGCCATTTTGCTCGCTGCGGCTCAGCCACCATACGCCACCTTTCTTGAGCGACCATTCGAGCGCGCGACCACTTAGCAGTTCGCTAGCGCACCAGGCCCAACGTCGGCTGGTGCCCGACAATAACGATCGCAGCTTTCGATCGCGGCCAGTCTGCGGCAGCGATCACCTCGGCGGCGGATGCACCCGGCGCGAGCTCTTCGAGTGTGCGCAGCTTGTGGTGTGAAATCTCAGCCAGCGCTTCAGCGGTTTGCTGCGCGCGCCGTGCTGGGCTCGCGTAAATTTTCGCGGTCTGCGGCAAGCGCGTCTGCAGCCATTCGGCAACCCTGCGCGCCTGCTTTTCGCCTTTCGCGGTCAGCTTGCGGTGCAAGTCGGGCTCGCCCGGCTCTGCGTCTGCGTGACGCCAGAGAATGAGTTCCATTAGGCGTCGCCCACGCGTGCTGCCAGCGTAGTCAGCAATTCGCGTTGTGCCGATCGGCCGCCCGGTCCGATCTTGGGCGCGCGATACTCGCCGCTTGCCTCCAAGTTCCAGGCGTCTCGCGTGTCGTCGAGGTAGGGAGTCAGGCCCTCGTCCACCACGCGCTTGCGCAACTTGGGATCGAGCACCGGCCAGGCGATCTCGATTCGCCGAAAGAGGTTGCGGCCCATCCAGTCGGCGCTCGATAAATAAACCTTCGGCGCGCCGCCGTTGCGAAAATAGTAGATGCGGTGGTGCTCGAGAAACTGCCCGACGATCGAGCGCACGCGAATGTTGTCCGACAACCCCTTTACGCCCGCGCGCAACGCACACGCGCCACGTACGATCAGATCGATCTTCACGCCGGCCTGTGACGCAGCGTATAGCGCGTTGATCGTCGCTTCGTCGGTGAGCGCGTTCATCTTCGCAATGACCCGCGCCTGCTTGCCGCTTTTGGCAAGCTTCACTTCGTTGCGCCAATGCGCGCAGCAGGTTCCGGTGCAACGTGAACGGCGCCATCCATAGATGCTTCAGCCGTTCGACCTTGGTCAGGCTGGTCATGTGCAGGAACGCCTTTTCCATGTCGCTGCAGATCTCGGCGTTGGTGGTCAGCATGCCGAAGTCGGTGTAAAGCTTGGTCGTGGCCGCGTGATAGTTGCCGGTGCCCAGATGCGCGTAGCGCACCAGCGTCGGTCGGCCGCGCACTTCTTCGCGCCGCAGTACCAGCGTCATCTTGCCGTGCGTCTTTAGTCCGAGCACGCCGTAGACGACCTGCGCGCCGACCGCTTCGAGACGCTCGGCGAGATTGATGTTGGCCTCCTCGTCAAAGCGCGCTTTGAGTTCCACGATCGCGGTGACTTCCTTGCCGCGCCGCGCCGCCTCTTCGAGAATGTCGACCATCACCGAGCTGATGCCGGTGCGATAAAGCGTCATTCGAATCGCGGCAACGCGCGGATCGACCGCCGACTGCGCGCAGGAATTCGATCACCGGCTCGAAGCTCTCGAACGGGATGGTGCAGCAGGATGTCGCCCTGCTTCATCGCTTCGAACATATCGGAGCTCTGCGCCACCTTGCGCGGCCAGGCGGGCGCAAACGGCGGCCAGCGCAGTTTCGGCTCGGTCAACAGGTCGACCAGCTGATTGAGGCGAACCAGGTTGACCGGTCCGTCGACCTGAAACACCGCCGCGCTCGGAATCTGAAATTGTTCCTGCAAAAGCTGCTGCAGCGGCAGCGGGCACGTGCGCAATATTTCGAGCCGCACCGCATTGCCAAAGTGCCGTTGCGTCAGCTCCATTCGCATCGCCTGGCGCAGGTTGTGAACCTCGCGTTCGTCGACCGTCAGGTCGGAGTCACGGGTGACACGAAATTGCGAAAAGCCGCTGATCACGCGGCCCGGAAACAAGTCCTGCAGATGGGCGCGTATTGCCGATGTCAGCAGCACGAACGCCTGCTTGCCCGGCGCCAGTTTGGCCGGCAGCGGAATCACCCTGCGGCAATACGCGCGGCACTTTAAGGATCGCGATCGCCGACGGCCGCCCGAACGCGTCTTTGCCCTCCAGCTGCATGATGAAGTTCAGCGACTTGTTCAGCACCTGCGGGAACGGATGCGAGGGGTCGAGGCCGATTGGCGCCAGCAGTGGCTTGACTTCACGCTGCACGTAATCGCGCAGCCAGGCGCGTTGGTCGGCAGTACGCTGTGCGTGATTGATGATCACAATGTCCTGTTTTGCCAGCGCCGGCATGATCGTGTGGTTATAAAGCTCGTACTGCCGGGCGACCAGCCGATGAGCACGCTCGAGCACCGTCGCATACACCTGCGGCGATGAACCGGCGGCAACGCCCTCGGTCAAATCGGAAACGCGGACCTCAAAAAACTCATCGAGGTTGGATGACACGATGCACACGTAGCGCAGCCGCTCGGCCAGCGGCACCGACGTACGGGCCGCCATCGCCAGGACGCGTTCGTTGAACGCAAGCAGCGAAAGCTCCCGGTTCAAGTACAGATCCGTCGGAGCGATCAAGGGGGTTTCTCGCTGGGAGCGCTTGCGCTTGGGGTGCTTTCGATCGTGACGGCGAACCATAGTGAGCCACGATGACAGTTCGACGACCTTGTCGCAAGCCGACCTGGTGACACCGAGGAGCCCGCAAGTGAGTGTGCACTCACATTCGTGCGGCCAATTCCGACCAGAACACTCGGGATTGAACTCTCAGAACTCACCTTCCTCTAAGACTTAGCACTCGGTAAACGTGAGTGCTAAGCTAAATGGAACTGGAGAAATACGTGGCACGAAACGCTAAAGAAGTCGGAAACGCCCTAGTCCCGATGGGTATGCAAGCCTTTGCGCTCAGCCCCGGAAGCTTGGGCAGCATTGACGCCTACATTCAAGCCGTGAACCGGGTGCCGATGCTGACGCCTGACGAAGAGATCCGTTTGGCGCGCGAATTCCGCGACAACGACAATCTGGATTCAGCCGGCCGATTGGTGATGTCGCACCTCCGCCTAGTGGTGGCGGTCGCGCGCAACTATCTTGGGCTATGGGCTGCCGCATGCCGACCTGATCCAGGAGGGCAACATCGGACTGATGAAGGCGGTCAAGCGGTTCGATCCCGAGCGTGGCGTACGGCTAGTGTCGTTCGCTTTGCATTGGATCCGGGCAGAAATTCATGAGTTCGTTCTGAAAAACTGGCGGCTGGTCAAAGTGGCGACCACCAAGGCCCAGCGCAAGCTGTTTTTCAACCTGCGCAGCATGAAAAAAGGCCTGGGGACGATGTCGCAGGACCAGGTCGGCGAAATCGCGCGCGAGCTCAACGTGAAGCGCGAAGAGGTCTCGGAGATGGAAACCCGACTTTCCGGAGGCGATATTGCGCTTGAAGGCCGTATCGACGACGGCGAAGAAGAATTCGCGCCGATCGCGTACCTGGCTGACTCCGATTCGGAGCCGACCCAGGTTTTGCAGCGTCGTGAATACGACTTGATGCAGAGCGAAGGCGTACGCGAAGCGCTGGAGGAACTGGATCCGCGCAGCCGCCGCATCGTCGAGGCGCGCTGGTTGAACGAAGACCGGGACGGCAAGGTGGGAACATCCACGTTACACGACCTCGCGCAGGAATTCGGAGTGTCGGCGGAACGAATTCGGCAGATCGAAGCCAAAGCTTTACAGAAGATGCGAAGCGCTTTGGTGGAGTATGCATAACCCGTACTCACCCTCAGCGGGCCGCGGCTTCTGGTTGGTTGGTTGAAGCAAGGTCCGCCTCTGTAATTCCCCCTCTCCTCCGATGAGGCGGACACTCAAGCCCCGGCACCCCCGGGGCTTTTTTTGTAACGGGCGATAAACGATGCGATTGATCGCGACAACTGCACCGGCCGCTAGCGGCCGAAGCGCCGCAGGTATCGGGCGCTCGATCGCGAGAATGGTTGCCGTCGGGGAACGCACCGCGGATGCACGACTGCACTCCTTAGCTCTCAACATCGCCGGCAGCTACGGCGCGGTGGGCAAAGTACATTCCACAGGCACATGGCAATGCACTACAGCGCACGCGCAGCTTGCAGAAGCTCTCGGTAATCCGCTCGGTGCCGCGTTGCGGGCCGGTTTCGAGTGGTATTACTGTCGTGGCGCCTTTTTTCACAACGATGCGCACTACGACGGGCGGCTTTTCGGCGTGTGGTGCATCGTCACGCCTGCAATGGAGCTCGTTTTTCCGCGCGCCGATGTGCGAGCCGCCGTTGCGCCCGGAAGCATCGTGGTGTTCGATCCATTCGAAATCCACGGGGTGCTCGCGCCCGGTCGTACCGCGTACGCAGCCAGCGATTACCAGAATGCAAACGCGAGTATTTTTCTAGGATTCGAACTCGATATCACGCCCGCGATCGCGGAGCTGTTCGACATACGCGATCACATCGGTCCGGGCCTTGTGATTTCGAGTCAAACCCGCATCGACGCCACGAGCGGCAAGATCGAGTGACTAGCTCAAAAACCTTTTCAGATCGGCAACTATCGGTTCGACGCCCTCTCCGTGCCTGACGAACAGGCGCACGCGGCCTTCGCGGTCGAAGACATAAGTGCCGGCGGTGTGATCGATCGAATACGAGGTGGCGGTCTTACCCCCGACCTTCTGATAGAACACCTTGAACTCTTTCGCAGTAGCGGCTGTTTGCTCGGCAGAGCCGTACAGCGCGACGAAACTCGGGTCGAAGGACGGCACGTATCGCTGCAGAACCGCCTGTGAGTCGCGCTCGGGATCGACCGTGATGAAAATCACCTGCAGCCGCTCTCCGTCGCTACCCAATTGCTTCTTAACCTGTGCCAAATCGCTCAATGTGGTGGGGCACACATCAGGGCACTGCGTAAAGCCGAAAAAAACCGCGACGACCTTGCCGCGATAGTCGGCCAGCGTGCGCTTGGCGCCGGTGTGATCGGTCAGCGCGAAGTCGCGCGCGTAATTCGCACCCGTGATGTCGACGCCATTGAACTTCTGCGCGCCGCCGCCGCAGCCCGCTAGTAGAAGAATGACGGCCAATGCTCTTAACATCTAGCGTAGCCGGTGCGCAGCACCGGCTTATCTGACTATATAAACTTGTCTATCAGCAATGCAGCGAACAGCGCCGCCAGATAGACGATCGAATAGCTGAACGTCGCACGCGCCAGTTTGTCGCTGTAGCTTCGATACAGCTTCCACGCGTAGCCGACAAAAATCGCGCCGAGTGCAAGCGCCGCAACCAGGTACAGCACACCCGCCATTCGAATCACGAACGGCAGCGTGGTCACTGCGACCAGGATCAAGGTGTACATCAGAATGTGCAGCCGCGTTAACACCACACCGTGCGTGATCGGCAGCATCGGCAACCCTGCCTTGCGATAGTCATCAAGGCGATACAGCGCAAGGGCCCAGAAATGCGGCGGCGTCCATACGAAGATAATCAATGCCAGCAGCCAAGCTTCGGCCGGCGCGCTATTGGTCATTGCCGCCCACCCGAGAACCGGTGGCATCGCGCCGCTCATGCCGCCGATGACGATATTCTGCGGCGTATGCGGCTTCAGCAACACGGTATAGACCACGGCATAGCCGAGGAAGGTCGCGAACGTAAGCCACATTGTCAGCGGATTCACGAAGCTGTACAGCAACCACATGCCAGCGCCGCCGATCAACCCTGAAAACACGATGGCCTGCAGCGGCGATAACTCTCCGCGCGGCAACGGTCGCATGCGCGTGCGCGCCATTTTTCCGTCGATGTGCTTCTCGATCAGCGAGTTAACGGCAAACGCGGCGCCGGCCAGCAGCCAGATACCGAGCGTCGCAATCAACACCAGGCGCCAGGGCGGCAGTTCCGCCGTCGACAGGAACATGCCGATCACTGCACAGAAGATCGCGAGCTGCGTCACGCGCGGCTTCGTCAGCGCCCAGTATTGCGCGAGCAAATGCGCAGCGCTGCGGTCGCCGGTGCTGTGAAGTTCGGTAGTCGTATTAGCGGTCATGCAGAACCCTGCGAGTCGAGCTTGAAGTTTAGCGATTGCGCGAAGTTGAATGGATACTCAAGAATAAAGCCGGCTGGCACAATGGCGCCCTGATCCGAGTCATCTGAATCCGCGTCACGTATGCCAACGAAATGAACCGGTGGAGATACTATGAAGATGCTAAGGCACTATTTCATCAGCGACAGCCTGGACGATCTGGAGCTTTTGAAGAACAATTGGAAGCCGCCGGCATCTCCGCACCTCAGATCCACGTGCTCAGCTGCGACGACGCGGACGTGGAGCATCACCATCATCTGCACGCGGTCCAGTCGTTCATGAAGAATGATGTTGTCCACTCGACGGAACGAGGCGCCGTGCTCGGGCTCTGCGCTTTCGTGCTGGTACTCGCCATCGCTTACTTTGCCGGCTGGACGGAATCCGCTGTCGGCTGGATGCCCTTCATATTCCTCGCTGTCGTGATGCTCGGCTTTTGCACCTGGGAAGGTGGATTGCTGGAATCCAGGAACCCAACCACGACTTCGCGCGTTTCGAACAAGCCCTGAACGACGGCAAACACATCTTCTTTATGGATCTGAAGCCCAACCAGGAAGCGATACTGGACCGAGGTGCTGAAATTGCACCCGCAAGTCGAACTAGCAGGAACGGGATCATCAGCCCCGCATTGGCTTATCGCCTTGTGGCAGAAGTCCGGATTGGTTCGCCATGCGTGAAGGCGGCCCCGGCAAGTCAAGCCCTACTGAAGTCATGCCCGACTCAACCCCTCCTCAAGTCAAGCGCTACGAAGCAGGGCCTACTTGTGCCCGGTCGGCTTCGCAGGTCCCGTTCCGAAAAATGTGCCACGGGTGAAGAAAGTATAGTCCGCTTCCAGCGCGCCGATGCCCAGCAGAACCATCAACAGCAGCGGCGGAACAGGATGGCGTACATCAAGGCCAGCCGCTCCCAGAGCATGTGCATGAAGACGGCGACGATCAGCCCTGCCTTCATCATCATGAAGACGACGATCAGGAACCACCTGAGGTAACCCTGGAACTGGAAGTAGTCGACCATGTAAGACGCAGCGCTGAGAACGAACAACAATGCCCATATCTTGAGATAGATGCCGATCGGATGTTGTTGCCCCTCTACGTGCGCGACGGTGTTGCCCGACTGCGTGCGCGACTGGTGTGCCCCTCTGCGTGCGCCACGATTTCCCCTACCAAAGATAGAAAAGCGCGAAGATGAATACCCACACCAGATCGACGAAGTGCCAATACAGGCCCATGTTTCGACGATCTCGTAGTTCCCCTTCCTGCCGGTCAGAAAACCCGGCGTCTGGCGATCGAGATCTCCCCGCCAGACCTTGATCGCGACGATGATCAGGAATATCACGCCGATCGACACGTGCGTGCCGTGGAAGCCCGTGATCATGAAAAAGGCCGAGCCGAACTGGGCCGCGCCCATCGGGTTTCCCCAGGGACGTACCCCCTCTTCCAGATCAGCTTGGTCCACTCAAAGGCCTGCATTCCGACGAATGAGGCGCCCAATGACCGCCGTGATCAGCAACAGGACAAAGGTCATTTTTTCGTTCTTTCTCGTAGCCGAAGTTGACCGCCATCGCCATCGTCCCGCTGCTGCTGATCAGGATGAAGGTCATGATCGCGATCAGGATCAAAGGGATGTTCTTGCCAAAGAGCTCTAATGCGAAAACCTCGCTGGGGTTAGGCCAGGGCGTCCGTGGTGGACATTCGCACGTTCATGTACGAGATCAAGAACGCGCTGAAGATGAAGGTATCGCTGACGAGGAAGATCCACATCATGGCCTTGCCCCATGGGACCTTCTTGAATGCCCGCTGGTCCGAAGACAAGTCGGCGACGACGCCCTGCAAGCCTTCAGGCAGCGGGACGAGCTTCGCCCGCACTCGTCAGCGCGGTTGCGCCATATACGTTCCTCCGTTAGGTAGACAACAGCAACGCGAACAACACCAGCCAGACCAGCAACAGATAGTGCCAGTACACCGTGCACAGCTCGACGCTCAAGCGTATCGCGCCGACCTTGGCGCCGCGCGCCATCTTGGCAGTGGTCCTGCCCCAGACCCACAGTCCGCCCAATAGGTGCACGCCGTGCATCGCGGTGAGCAGGTAAAAGAACGCGTTGGCCGGATTGCCTGCCACGAAAATAACCTGCGGCGTTCAGTTGCTGCCAGGCCGAAAAGCTGCCCGGCCAGAAAGGCGAAGCTGAAAACGCCCGCGGCCATCAGGCCGATTCTCACATCGTTCCGGTCTGCCCGCGTTCGCCGCAACCCGCGTCCATTGCATCGCGACACTAGCCAGGATCAGCATGCCGGTGTTCAGCCACAGCACCTTCGGCACCGCCAGGGCGTCCAGTCTGGACCCGTCCTGCGCATCAGATAGGCGCTGATGAACAGCGCGAACAGGGACGTCACGACCGCGAGAAATACCCAAGACCGACTTTTATCGCGGGCAGGGACAACGAGCCTTCGCTGCCGAGTCTCGATCGGATGCCTGCGCCATCCATGGCCTGACATTCACCGATTGTCGCCAACAACCACCACACGACGATGGCCATGATTGCAGCCATCAGCATCAATGTGACCGTCACGACCGCGTCCCCGAGTTCGACTTGTCCTTGGCACTGGCGGCGGCTTTGCCGGCGGGCGTTCTGCGGGATGAAGTCCTGCTTGGCGCCCGGCACGCTGTAGTCGTATGCCCAGCGATAAACCACCGGCAACTTCACCGAAGTTGCCGTGCTTCGGCGGCGTGTCGGCGGTCTGCCACTCCAACGTGGTGGCGCGCCAGGGGTTGCGGCCCGATGGCTTGCCTTTGAAGTAGCTCCAGATCAGGTTGAACAAAAACACCAACTGGAACGCGCCGACGATCAACGCCGCAAGAGTGATCGCCACGTTCAACGAATGCGCCGACTCCGGGATGAAGTCCGTGCCTCCGATCGCAGTAGTAGCGGCGCGGCACGCCCAGGAAGCCCAGGTAATGCATCGGAAGGTAGATCGCATAGGTCCCGAGGAACGTGGCCCAGAAGTGAATCTTGCCCAGCCGTATCGTCCAGCATTCGCCCGGTGATCTTCGGATACCAGTGATAGATCGCCCCGAATACGACCATGATCGGCGCCACCGCCATCACCATGTGGAAATGCGCGACGACGAACATGGTGTCCGAAAGCGGCACGCTGACGGTCACGTTACCGAGGAACAGGCCGGTTAACCCGCCGTGGATGAACGCGAAGATGAAGCCGATCGCAAACAGCATCGGGACGGTGAGGTGGATGTTGCCGTGCCACAGCGTCAGTACCCAGTTGTAGACCTTGATGGCCGTGGGAACGGCGATGATCAGAGTGGTGGTGGCGAAAAAGAAACCGAAGTAGGGGTTCATTCCGCTGACGTACATGTGATGCGCCCACACGACGAAACTGAGCCCGCCGATCGCCAGTATCGCCCAGACCATCATCCGATAGCCGAAGATGTTCTTTCGGGCGTGGACACTGAGCAGGTCGGAGACGATGCCGAAGGCCGGCAGGGCGACGATGTAGACCTCGGGATGACCGAAAAACCAGAACAGGTGTTGAAACATCAGCGGGCTCCCGCCGCTGTAGTCCAGCTGCTCGCCCATCGAGACGATGGCGGGCATGAAGAAACTCGTCCCAAGCGTCAGGTCCAACATCATCATCATGGCGCTGACGAACAGGGCGGGAAAGGCCAGCAGCGCCAGGATCGTCGCCATGAAAATGCCCCATATCGTCAGGGGCAAGCGCATCATGTCATCCCGCGCGTGCGCGCCTGCAGCACCGTCACCACATAGTTCAAACCGCCCATGGTGAATCCGACGATGAACAACATCAGCGAAACGAGCATCAGGATGATTCCCCAGTTCGCCCCTGGCGTGCCCTGAAGGATTGCCTGCGGCGGGTACAGCGTCCACCCGGCGCCGGTGGGTCCGCCTGGCACGAAGAAGCTCGCCACCAGCAGCAACACGGCGAACAAATAGACCCAGTAGCTCAGCATGTTGACATAGGGAAACACCATATCCCGCGCGCCGACCATCAGCGGGATCAGGTAGTTGCCGAACCCCCCCAGGAATAGCGCGGTGAGCAGGTAGATCACCATGATCATGCCGTGCATGGTGACGAACTGAAGATAGTTGCTCGGGTCGATAAAGGAGAACTGGTCCGGGAACCCCAGTTGCAGCCGCATCAGCCACGACATCACCAGCGCCACCAACCCGATCCCGATCGCGGTAATCGCGTACTGGATCGCGATGATTTTGGCGTCCTGGCTCCAGATGTACTTCCCGATGAAAGTTTTCGGATGATAAAGCTCCATCTCCTCGACTTCAGCGGGTGGAGCGAAAGCGGTTTCGTCGTGCGCAACATAAGCCATAAATACTTCCTCTTCGCTAGATGCTCGATTCGCTGGCGCCGGCGCGCTGCTCAGCGGAGGGTGTTGATGTAGGTAACGAGGTCATTGATCGCCTGGTCATCGTGCAGAATTTCGGACATCAGCGCCATCTGACGCCCGTACAGGTCTTGCGGATGAGCACCGCGAATACCCTGTTTGAAATTCTTCAATTGAGTGACCAAATACCAATCGCTCATGCCCTTCAGCCGCGGGGCATTCATTGCCTGCACGCCGCGCCCATCAGAACCGTGGCACGCTCCACACGTCACATAGCGCTGCTGACCATTGTTCGCGTTGCCTTTGACCGTCGCTGGTGCGGGATTGTCCGGCAGTGTTTCGATATAGGCGCTGACATTGGCGATGGCGGCGTCGTCAGGCAGCGTCGCCGCCATCGGCGCCATCATCTTGCCGAACACATCCTTGTCATGTGCGCCCCTGGCACCGCTCTTGAAGTGTTTCAGTTGCCGTTCCAGATACCAGTCTCCTTGCCCGCTCAGTTTCGGCGCATTCAGCGCCAAGTTGCCCTCCGCTTGCGCCCCATGGCAGGCAGCACACACTGCATAGAGCTGCTTGCCCGCGGCGGGATCGCCCGCTGCTAACGCTGCGGTTTGCGCGAACGTCGGATGCCTGCTTAACCACGCCTGGAACACGCTGTCTTCTTCCACCACCACCTTGCCACGCATCGCGTAGTGCCCGATCACCGCACAGCTCGTTGCAGAGGAGATCGAATGCCCCGGTCCGCGAGGGAGTGAACCAAATATAGGTGACCAGGCCCGGCACGAGGTCCATCTTGGCCCGGAACTGCGGCACGGCGAAGTTGTGCAAGACGTCTATGGAGCGGAGCAGCGCCTTGACCGGTTTGCCGACCGGCAGATGCACCTCCGGGCTTGATACCAGCACGTCGTCCTGTCCGTTGGGATCTTTCGGATCTATGCCGAACGGGTTCTCGTCGCTGACATGCCGTGCATCGACGGTACCGAGCTTGCCGTCCTTTCCGGGAAAACGATAGCTCCAGTGCCACTGCTGGCCCACCACCTCAAACGCCGCCGCCTCGTCCGGGACATTGATGAAATTCGCCCACACAAACAAGCCCGGGGCCAGCATCGCAGCCACCCCCACGGCGGTGAATGCGGTCAGCCACCATTCCAGCTTCTTGTTCTCGGGTTCGTATTTCGCTCGGCTGCCTTTACGCTGACGGTAGCGGATCACGCAATACGCCATGAACAAATTGACGGCGATGAACACGAATCCTGTGACCCAGAACGTGATCGTGATCGTGTCGTCGATCGTGCCCCAATTGGACGCGATCGGCGTGAAGTACCACGGGCTGAGGAAGTGGAACAGGACGGAGCCGGCGATCAGCAAAATCAATGCGATTGCTATGGGCATAGAGACGAAGCCGGTTGATTGGGCAGTATACCGTCGGCATTCTGCTGTCGACGGTGTTCAAGCTCGCCAAGAGTGCTGAGAAATCACCGGCGCATATTATTCGGTCTCGACCGAATCGCAAAGGTCATCGCCGACTCCGTGAAAAAGCGGCGGTGCTTATGAATGCAAATGCTGCGCGCCGATCGCCTTCCACTGCTGCACAAAATACCGCGCGTCGTCATCCGAGCGTGGCCTGACTCCCATCAGAATCCAGCCGTCGTGAATGCCCTTTTCATATTGCGTGGCGCGCTCTTCCGGGATACCCCAGTCGCTAAGGGCCCCAACCAGACCGACCGCGAGTCCTGCAGCGCCAGCGGCCCCCAGTGCCACTGCTAGCGGTCCCGCGAGAATAAAGCCCAGGCCGGGAAGCGCCACCACACCCAAAGCGATGATGGCCGGGATGGCCATGCCGATTCTTCCGCCGGTGGGACCGCCAAGTTCGCCGCCCTCTTCTGCTTTGCGACCCAGCTCAGTATTGATTTGACGATCATCCGAGAAGTAGCGTTTACGGGTGTCGTCGGACATGACGACGTTGATGTCGTCTGTACCGTAGCTGCGCTGGTGACTACTTCGTACGCGCGTTCGACGCTCTCGCTATCCCTGAACAAGCCTGTGACCATTCGTGCGTTGTCATTAGTTGTTGAATTTGTCACCACGGTCTCCTTAACCTGTCAGTCGCGCTCGGTGCATGCAAGCCGTATTCCTGTCAATCGGTTTTACGCTTCGGGGCAATGTCCGGCCACACGGCCAGCATGAAATGATATCGATTGCTTCGGAGACTAATGAAACGACTGCTGACGACTTTTTTGATACCCGCGTTGATGGCGATTCCGGTCTCGCCTGCCGGCGCTCATGCTCGCCTCGAGCCGGGCCGTACCTGCTGCCGGCAGCACGGTTCGCGCGTCACCACCGCAACTCAGGGTCTGGTTTACCGAACGACTCGAAGCGGCATTCAGCACGGTCCGAGTGCTCGACCGCAACGGCAAACAGGTCGACAAAGGTGATCCGGAGGTCGACCGCGCCGATGCCGAAGCTGCTCCGCGTCTCGCTACCGAATCTCGCGCCTGGCACATATCGTGTGATGTGGCGCGTGCTTTCGGTCGACACCCATGTCAGCGAGGGCGACTTTACGTTTGATGTCGCCGCCCCGTAAGCGCACACGGCGACCGAAGGCGAGCGAACGCCCCCCTCGCGGCAACCGCGCACAGCGCGAAGGCGGCGATGAATACGCTGTTCGTCGCCGCGCGGGCTGTTCACTTACTGCTCGGCCATGCTGCTGTTTGGCGAACTCGTGTTCGTGATTGCCGTGGCAAGACCGGGTTGGCGCCGCGTGCTTTCCGGGACCGCGACGCGCTTACCGCCGACTTCTGGTCCTCGCACGCTGGACCGTTATCGCTAGCATCGTATCGGGCGTGGCGTGGCTCGCCGCTCAGGCTGCGGTGATGAGCGGCATGCAGCTCGGGGAGGCGATGAATCGCGAGACGCTCAGTCTGGTTCTCGGCGATACCGTTTTCGGCCACGTTTGGGTGCTGCGCTTAATCCTGTCATCGCGCTGATCGCCGCGCTGGCTGCGCTGCGCGATCGGCCAGCGATCCGGTCAGATCGCGCCTGGCGATCGGCGCCACCGTAGTTGCCGCCGCGTACCTCGGCTCGCTCGCCTGGGCGGGGCACGCGGCCGCCGGGGCGGACCCGACGATTTCTACCGGATCATCGCGGCTGTCGCGCACCTGCTCGCCGCGGGCGCGTGGCTGGGCGCGCTACCCGCGCTTGTGTCTTTGCTCGCTGGCGCGCGCACGGCTCGACGCGGTGGCGCAGGCGACCCGGCGCTATTCGAACCTTGCTATGGCAAGCGTCTGCGTGCTCGTCGTAAGCGGTCTACGAACGCCTGGTTTCTGGTCGGCGATGTGCCCGCACTGATCGGCACCGACTACGGCCGGCTCCTGCTCGTGAAGCTCGGTGTGTTCGCAGCGATGCTCGGCCTGGCCGTGACCAACCGCGGAGTCCTGACCCCGCGGCTGGCAGCCGGAGATCGTGCAGCGTTGCCCATGCTGCGGCGTACCGCAGTGCTGGAAATCGCCGCCGGAATCGGCGTCGTGCTCATCGTCGCCGTTCTCGGCGTAACGGTCCCCGCAGCGCATCAGCCTCCGGTCTGGCCATTCGATCACACGCTGAGCTGGCAGCCCATTCAACAATCGGCCTGGATGCAAGTCGCTGTGGCGGCGGCCGGGCTGTCGCCTTGATTTCCATCGCTGTCACCGTGGGGGGAGTGCTCGGTCGACCCCCTCGTCTGCATCGTGCCGCGCTTGCGGGGATCGCGATTGCCGCGGGAATTTTCGCGTGGCTGCTCGGCGTACCGGCGTATCCAACGACCTATTCAGTGTCGCCTGTCCGCTACACCGCGGACGCGATCGTGAGCGGCTCCGCTCTTTACGCTGCCCACTGCAGCGCGTGCCACGGCGACGGATCAACCATGGCCCTGCTTCCGGTCAAGCCAGCAAGTTTGACTGAACGCGTCCCGAGCCTGCGGGAAGGAGATCTCTTCTGGTGGATTGCGCACGGGGTTTCCAATACGTCGATGCCCGGATTCGCATCGCATCTGAGCGACGCGGATATCTGGAATCTGATCCAGTTCCTCGACGCTCAAGCGATGGCGCGGAATGCCATTGCTATGACGGATCGCCTCAAGCCTTTGCGCCCTGTCTTTGCGCCCGACTTCACGTTCGAAATCGCCGGGCTCACGCAGGAGTCGCTGCACCGGCAGAACCGGGTCACGCTGCTCGTGTTCTACGCGCTGCCGCAGTCGCTACCGCGCCTGCAGGAACTCGCGACCGAACAGCGCGCCATCATGGCCGCCGGAGCGCGCGTCATTGCCCTGCCGATCAGCGCGTCTTCAACTGCGGGCGATCTCTGATAGCGGCCAACGGTGAGTCGATCTTCGCGACCGCCTACCCGAACGTGGCCGGTGCATATGCGATGTTCACGCGCCAGGCGGATGGCTCGAATACGGCTGCGTACGCTCATGTGGAATTTCTGGTCGATCGTTACGGCTACCTACGAGTGCGCTGGCTCGGCATCGCGGATGCAACAACCGACAGGATGACTGCGACGCTCGCGCAGATCAAGCTGCTCGTCGACGAACCCCCGCGGGCACCGGTGCAATGGGGGCACAGGCACTGATCGCGCGCTGAATTTCTCAGCGTCTATCGCCGAGCGAGCGGCGCGATGTTCGATGCAGGATCGCGACCAGTAATGCAACCAGCAATGCGGCGCCGCCGCTGTGCAGTACCGCGAGCAACAGCGGCCATTGAAGCACCACGTTGGATAACCCCGTCAGCAGCTGCAACACCGTTAGTGCCAGCAGGCCTCGCGCCAGATGCGATAGATCCGAGTGCTGCCACAGTCGCCATAGCAAAACGCCAACAACCGCCACAACAACGACCGCGAACATTCGATGCGTCCAGTGAATCGCCACCAGCGCCTGAAACGAAACCAGCTCGCCCTCGCCGGTACGGCCGAGCGCTCGCCACCACGTGAACCCATGCGAAAAATCCATCGGCGGCAGGAACTCGCCCTGGCACAAAGGAAAATCCGGGCATGCCAGCACTGCGTAATTGCTGCTGACCCATCCGCCCAGGCCGATCTGAATAAATACCGCCACGAGTGCAACTACTGCTGCGGCGTGAACGCGCGGTGCAGCCGTCGTTTTCGGCACAGGCGCCTCGCGCAGCGCAATCCACGTCAGCAGCGCCAGCAGCACGATTCCGCCGAGCAGATGCAGTGTCACGATGGCCGGCTGCAGCTTCATCGTGACGGTCAGTGCGCCGAATGCGCCCTGCACACATACCCATAGCAACGTCGCTGTCGCCAGCCACGGTGAGCGCGAGTCTGCTGTGTCTGACGGTACTCGCCGCCACGCCTGCACCGTCAGCACGATGATCAATACGCCGACGGCAAGTGCAAAGTAGCGGTGCGCCATCTCGATCCACGCTTTGCTCATCGTCACCGGACCGCTCGGCAATGCAGTCTCCGCCTGCTGGATCTGTTCGCCGGCAGACAGCGGATTCGAGTGACCGTAGCAGCCCGGCCAGTCGGGGCATCCGAGCCCTGAGTCGGTCAGCCGCGTGAAGCTGCCGACCATGATCAGATCAAGTGTCAGGAACGCAGTGACCCAGGCGAGCTTGCGAAACTTCTGTGGGTCGCGCGAGCGCCACACATAGACGAGCGGCACGGCGGCCACCGCAACGCCAAGCAGCGCGAGCCAGAGCAGCGAAAGCGCTGTCATCACAACCCACCTTTTGAGCTCGATGCGGGTCGAGGTGGATCGATGCGGACCCAGCCCGCGGCGACCTTCAACAGTTGGGCGACGTCGCGCTTGACGCCGTTCGGTTGAGCATTCTTCGGCCAGCGCAGCATCAGATTGCCACTCGGGTCGATGACCCAGATATGGTCCTGTAGCTGCGCATTCGTGGCATCGGGCAACGCAAAAAAATCGCGTAGCGGTGGCAACGGCGCGCGAATGAAGTGCGTGCCCTCATATTCGCGCATCAGCATGATCGACAGCGGCGCCTGGTCGGGGATCAGCCAAACGCGTTCGATCTGATCGCGATTCTTGCCGGTCATCGTGCGCTGTTGCCGCATCATCAGCAGCTTGTCTTCGCAGTTTTGGTCGCAATCGCCGTTGTCGATCATCACGAACACCCAGTTGCCGCGCAGTTCCCGCAAGTCGAAGGCGGTGCCGTCGATCTTCGTCGCCGGCAGCACAGGCGTGCGCCGTTGCGGTTCGATCAACGCTCCGTAATTGGTGCGGCCCGACGGCGAGGCAACGTAGTAGGCGACATACGCCGCCACGATCGGCAAAGTTGTGATTGCAATCAGCAGATACAGCGGAAGGTAACGCCACCGGCGCTTTTTCATCGTTGGCGCCATGCCTTCCGGCCGAAGAAGACAGCGAGTACCGCGATCAACACCGCGATCGAGTACCACTGAAACGCATAGCCACGATTCCTATCGACTCCGCTCGCCGGCCGTGGCCATTCGCGCCGCAAGCCATCCGCCGATTTATCGCTCTGCCCATCACCGCTCTGCTGAATTACAAAACGCGCGACGCTGCGGCCGGTCGCCTGTTCGTAGGCTGAGTAGTTGAGGTTCTGCCAGAGGCCGGGCACGCGAAGGTTTGATTTGCCATCGAGTTCGAGCAACGCCGACGGCCGAGCGACCGCCAGCCCTTCGACGCTGACGCGGCCCGAAGGCGGCATCGGGGCCGCGATACGCGCGCGATCCCGCAGGTCATGCGCTTGCCAGCCGCGATCGACAAGCAAGGCGGGCAGCCCATCGCCGATGACGAGCGGTGTGATCACATAGAAACCGGCGACACCATTGATTATCCGGCTGTCCAGATAAACGGTGCTGGCAGGATCGAACACGCCGCTCACGCGAACCTTGCGTGGCAATGCGGCCGCAACTTCTTTGATCGATAAGCGCGACGGCGCGATGTCGACGGGAGGTGCTCGTTCGGCGGCATCGGCTTGCGCCCGCAACGCCAGTTTTGCATCGCCGCGCCGCATCTGCCAATTGCCCAGCGATATCGCCGCCGCAATGCCAACCGCCGCTGCGACCAGGGCAACGATCAACTTCCGGCGCGGCATCGAAGTGAGTAGGATGGTTCCGACCGCTCGCAAATCGCAGATATGCGAATCATCATTGTTCTCGCCCTGGCCGGCATTCTGTTGTCGCTCGGCTCGGCACTGGTCTATCTGATTCGCGACAAAGGCACCACCAATCGGACGGTGAACGCGCTCACGATTCGGGTCGGAATCTCGGTCGCGCTGTTCCTGTTCATTCTGTTCAGCTACTGGATGGGCTGGATCGAACCGCGCTCGTTTGGAACCTAGCGGCGAAACGAAGCGGCGCCGATCACGCCGCCACCTGATTGCAACGTCGTCTACAGCCAGTAGACGACGATGTAAAGGCCGATCCAGACGACGTCAACGAAGTGCCAGTACCAGGCAGCCCCCTCGAATGCGAAATGCTGCTCCGGCTTGAAATGCCCGCGAATCAGGCGCAGCAGCACGACCGACAGCATCGACGCGCCCACAGACACATGGAAGCCGTGGAAGCCGGTAAGCATGAAGAACGTCGAGCCGAAGATCCCCGACGTCAGCCGCAAGTTCAGATCGCGGTACGCATGACCGTACTCGTAGATCTGCACGCCGAGGAATGATCACCCCCAACAGGACCGTGATCGCGAGCCACACGATCGTTCTGCTGCGGTGATCGGCGCGCAGCGCGTGGTGCGCGATCGTCAACGTGACACCCGAGGACAGCAGCAACGCTGTGTTGATCGTCGGGAGCCAGAACGGGCCCATGGTCTCAAACGGGTCGACGGTCCCGGCCGGACCCGCATGCGGCCATGTGGCGACGAAGTCGGGCCAGAGCAGCTGGTGATCGAAGTCCCCAGCATCGGCGCACTGATAGACGCGGGCATAGAACAGCGCCCCGAAAAACGCAGCGAAGAACATCACCTCGGAGAAGATGAACCAGCTCATTCCCCAGCGGAACGAGATGTCGACCTTGTGGTTGTAGTCGCCGTGCTCGGATTCGCGCGACACGATCGAAAACCAGCCGACCAGCATGTAGGTCAGCGTGCCGAGTCCGATCGCCAGTGAGAACCAGCCGAGTGAATTGTGATTGACCACCATGGCCGCGCCGAACATCGTGAGAATCATCGCAATGCCGCCGACGGCGGGCCATTGCGACGGCGCCGGCACGAAGTACAGCGGGCGATGCGCGGGCGCAGCCCCGTGGGCTGAGTCGGCGCTGTGCGGATCAGCCATTGTTTCTGTTTCCGTCTGGCTCGATCAGCGCACGACGAAATTGACGACAACGATCAGCACAAGTGACAAACAGCGCCGCTGCGATGAGACCGACGATGATGACTGCGACCGGATTGAGCTGGGCCGCGTCCTTTTCGTAGGCCGCCTTGCGACGCACGCCGAAGAACGACCACAGCACCGCACGCACCGTTTGCGCGAAACCGGCGCGCGGCTTGGCCGGGCGTATTGCCTTGGTCGTGATCCGCATGAGCACCCGCTCATTGCACGGCGGCTACCGCGCCTGCGACTTCGAAGAACGTGTACGACAACGTGATCGTCTTCACATCGTCGGCAGCTTGGGATCGACGAAGAACAGCACCGGAAACTGGCGCGTCTCCCCCGCAGCCAGCATCTGCTGCTGAAAGCAAAAGCACTCGAGCTTTTGCAGATACTGCGCCGCCTGCATCGGCGCATAGCTCGGAATCGCCTGGCCCGCCATCGGGCGGCTCTCGAGATTGACGAGATCGTATTGAACCTGCACGAGCTCGCCGGGATGCGCTTCGACGTAGTTCTCTGTGCGGCCTGAAACGCCATGCACCTGCTTGTTGGCATCGAATTCGATGATCACCGTGCGCGTACGGTCCACCTGCGTGTTGCGTGCTGCATTTTCAGCGTCCGGGTTGCGCGAGGTCAGGACATTGATGCCCGTCACTTCGCAGATCTTTTGATACAAAGGGACCAGCGCCCAGCCGAAGCCGAACATCAGCACCGAAACGACGAGCAGTTTGCGCAGCGTCGTCCGGTTGCCGATACGAAGAAGGCGCTGGTCCGTTTTCATTTCAGCCAGCGCTGAGCAACCAATACTTCGCGACAACGCCGGCGAAGAAAGCGAGCGCGATCGATAGCAGGACAAGCGCGGTGCGCTTGTTCAGGACCGCCGGCCACCTTCGGCGTCCGGCGACTTGATGTTCGTTATCACTTAACCACCGGCGGCGTTTCGAACGTGTGATACGGCGGCGGCGACGGCAACGTCCACTCGAGCCCGCCTCGACCGCCTTCCCAAGGATCGGCCGGCGGCCTTCGGCGCCGCCACGGATGCACTTGACAATCGACGTACAGGAACAGCAGCTGCGACAGGCCGAATCCGAACGCGCCGATCGTGCCGACGCATGTTAAAGTCGGCAAACTGCAGCGCGATAGTCCGGCATACGCCGCGGCATGCCCGCGAGCCCGAGGAAGTGCATCGGGAAGAACGTGACGTTGAAGAAGATCATCGACAGCCAGAAATGCCACTTGCCGAGCTGTCTCGTCGTACATGTGGCCGGTCCACTTCGGCAGCCAGTAATACGACGCCGCCGAAGAGCGCGAACAGCGAGCCCGCCACCAGCACGTAGTGGAAGTGCGCGACGACGTAGTAGGTGTCCTGCAGCTGGATGTCGACCGGCGCGATGCGCGAGGATCGAGCCCGGTGAAGCCGCCCATCGTGAACACGAAGATGAAGCCGATCGCGAACAGCATCGGCGTCTCGAACGTCATCGAGCCCTTCCACATCGTCGCGATCCAGTTGAACACCTTCACGCCCGTCGGCACGGCGATCAGCATCGTCGCGTACATGAAGAACAGCTGGCCCGGTCACCGGCATGCCGACGGTGAACATGTGGTGCGCCCAGACGATGAACGACAGGATCGCGATCGACGCGGTCGCGTAGACCATCGACGCATAACCGAACAGCGGCTTGCGCGCGAACGCCGGGATGATCTGCGAGACGATACCGAACGCCGGCAGGATCATGATGTAGACCTCGGGGTGGCCGAAGAACCAGAAGATGTGCTGGAACATCACCGGGTCGCCGCCGCCCGCCGCGTTGAAGAAACTGGTGCCGAAGTGGCGGTCGGTCAGCAGCATCGTGATCGCCCCCGCGAGCACCGGCATCACCGCGATCAGCAGGTACGCCGTGATCAGCCACGTCCAGACGAACAGCGGCATCTTCATCAGCGTCATGCCGGGCGCGCGCATGTTGAGGATGGTCGTGATGATGTTGATCGAGCCCATGATCGACGACGCGCCCATGATGTGCAGCGCGAAGATCGCGAGATCCATGCCGGGACCCATCTGCACCGTCAGCGGCGCGTAGAGCGTCCAGCCGGCCGCGGTCGCGCCGCCCGGCACGAAGAACGATGCGACCAGCAGGAGCGCCGCCGGCGGCAGCAGCCAGAAGCTCCAGTTGTTCATGCGCGCGAAAGCCATGTCGGGCGCGCCGATCATCAGCGGCACCTGCCAGTTCGCGAACCCGACGAACGCCGGCATGATCGCGCCGAACACCATGATGAGGCCGTGCATCGTCGTCAGCTGGTTGAAGAACTCCGGCCGCCAGAACTGCAGTCCGGGCTGAAAGAGCTCGGCGCGAAGCCCGAGCGCCAGGCACGCCGCCGACTATGAACATCGACGAACGAGAACCACAGATACATCGTGCCGATGTCCTTGTGATTGGTCGCATAAAGCCAGCGGCGCCAGCCGTAGGGCGCGTGATCGTGCCCGGCATCGTGCGCGGGCCGATCAGAGGGACTGCCCAGGTGCTCGCGGGGATTCGGAGTGACGGCGCTCATCAAAATTCCTTGTATCGCTGTATTCCTGCTGAGTCCGTCAGGCGAAGCGCATCACTTGCGCGCCGCACGAAACTCGGTCGGCTGCACGACCCCGCCCTTGTTGCCGAATGAACTCTTTACGTGAGTCGCAACGGCACCGAGCTCGACATCGGACAAGCTCTTCCAGGCCGGCATTGCATTGCGGCCGTTCAACAGAATCTGCAGCAGCTCAGGCGTGTTCGCCACGACCTTGCTGCCAGCCAACGGTGGGAACGCAGGTGGCACACCCAAGCCCGTCGGTTGATGACATACCTGACAGTTCGCCTGGTAGACCTTCTCGCCACGCGCAATCAGTTCTGGCTGCGTCCACACCTTGGCCGGATCGTCGGCCAGAGTCGCCATCGACTGCTGACGGCCCGCTACCCATTTCGTATAGTCCTCGGCCGAAACGACTTGAACCGCGATTGGCATGAACGCGTGGTCCTTGCCGCACAACTCGTAGCACCGCCCATAGAACGTACCAATCTGTTCAGCGCGAAACCAGGCGTCACGGGTAAAGCCCGGAATCGCGTCCTGCTTGACTCCGAGCGCCGGCACCCCCCAGGAGTGAATGACGTCGTTCGCAGTGGTGATGACGCGAACCTTTCGATTGACGGGTACGACCAGGGGCTCGGTCACCTCACTCAGATAGTTCGCGGTCTTGGCCTCATTGCCCTCGATCTGCGCACGCGGTGTTGCCAGCCGCGCCAGGAAACTGATGCCTTCACCCTCGCCGCGTATGTAGTCGTAGCCCCATTGCCACTGGTAGCCGGTCGCCTTGACAGTTAGATCGGCATTGGTAGTGTCTTTCATTGCCACCACCGTACGGGTGGCGGGCAACGCCATCAGAATAATGATGATGAACGGAATCACGGTCCACACGATTTCGACCATTGTGTTTTCGTGCCAATTGGCTGCCACGGCGCCCTTCGATTTACGATGCTTCCAAATCGAATAGAACATGACGCCGAACACCAGGACGAAAATGGCGCCGCAAATGATCAACATGAAATCATGCAGCGCGTAGATGTCTTCCGCCAATTTGCTCGCGGGCGGCGGAAGGTTATAACGGCTTTGAATCGCCGCGGCAGCAGTGCCCGTCACCAACGCTAGCGCCACGGGCGCAACACAGCGGGTGCCACGGATGACTTTCTGGCTGAGGTTCATTGCTACTTCATCGCCTTCATACTTACAGCGCCCCTTGGACCCAACACCGATCGCATTCGAACGCTGAGCACCAAAAGTCACAGCGCTCCCGTACGTGCCCGCATCAGCGAACCGCTGATCTCCCGCCCCAACTGCAAACGCCGGGGGTCAAGTAAATAGCGGCCCAACTCGAGCTTCGTCCCAGGCGCCAGCAGATAGACGCGTACGCGCTTGCCCCACCGGTACCTACGTGACTCGATCTGAACGTACGATGCGCGCGGGTCGAACTTCCATTTGTGCGATCGGTTACCTTCAACATGTTCGACGAACACGGTATCCGGCGCAATCTGTATGCGCTCGAAATCGGCAGCGTGCCAGCCGTAACACAGGAATGCGGCGCCCACCGCGATCAATTCGAGACCCACAAACGGAAGCACCATCCATAACCCGAAGGCGGCAAAGCACACACCGAAAGCAAACGAAATCGTGACCAGCGAACCGAATACCACTGCCAACTGTCCGGGCCCTGCCGAGCAATTTCGCTTGATCAACCAGGAGTTTGCTTCAGCAATGGCGTCGGACATTGGCGGCGGATTATAGACAGGCGATCCGCGCGTACGCCCGCAAGACAAATGCAGATGATGCCCACCGCGGTCGTCACATTTTAAGAGGGCGACCGTTGCCCCAGGAAATGGCTACTTGGGGGGTATCCGCAGGTTCTGTCCCGGGTAAATCTTGTCCGGGTGCGTCAGCATCGGCTTGTTGGCCTCGAAAATCTTCTGGTACGCATTGGCGTCCCCGAAGAACTCCTTGGCAATCTTGGAGAGCGTGTCGCCCTTAACCACGGTATAGAACTGCGATTCCGGCTGCGACAAATCGACGGTCATGTTGTCATCGACGGCGGCAACGCCGTGGATGTTGCCGGCGGACAAAATGACCTTCTCCTTGGTCGCCTGGTCCTTGGCGACACCGTACACCTTGGCGGTCGCCTTCGCACCGTCATAAGTAACGGTAAGGCCGGTCACCGTCAGGCCCATTGAGTTGATGTATTTCTCAATCGCGGTGGCAGCTTCACGATTCGCCGCGTCAATCGCTGCCGGGTCGGCGGGAGCCGATGCCGCCTGCGCTTTTTTTCCGAACAACTTCTCTCCAGCTTCCTTGATGAATGAAATGATCGACATCGATTCCTCCGTTAACTACCGCTCAATTACCGTTCAATGACTTCAGATGACGGCTCGCGAGTTCGGCGCGGACCGATTCGACCGTAATTGTGGTGGCGCGGGCTGATTTCGGCTGCGGCTTCCAAGCATGACCATAGGCCACCTCGAAGGTCAGTCGAATCCGGCCGTCGTCTCCGCGTTGCGCCTCCAGTGCGCTAAGCAGAGCGTGTGCCTGCGACGTCGAGGGTAGCGACAGTGCGCGATCGTCGCGCGGGTTTCCGCCGAGCGCGCTGACTTCGCGTAGCAAGGCTCGCGGGGATGCGTAGGTCAGGGTGATCGCTTCGGCGTCCATTACGGGAGTCGCAAAGCCACTCGCAACCATCATGTCGCCGAAATCATGCATATCCACAAACGGCATCGGCCTTGCATCCGGCAGTGCGACGGCGGCAACACGCAATTCCTTTAGCGTGTCGGGGCCGAAGCAGCTGAACATCAGCAAGCCATCGGTTCTGAGCACTCGTTTCCATTCGGGAAAAACGGTGTGCGGTTGCGGATGCCAGTGCAGCATCAGATTCGAAAAGACCAGATCGACGCTGTTATCGCCGACTGGCAATTGACCCCCATCGCCAACAATCCGGTGAGACGACCTGCCGCGCAGCCACCGCCCGGCCCGCGCACGCGCTCCCTCTGCTTTACCCTCTCTCAGCATGCGTTCGGAAATGTCGAGGCCGATCCAGTCTGCACGCGGGTACTGCACCAGCAACGGCGCCCGCGTCTCGGCCGTTCCGCACCCGACATCCAGGATTCGCTGCGGCGTCAAGCGGATGTACTGCAGCCGCTCGATCAAGCGTCGCCCGACTTCGCGGGGCAATGCTGCGCTCGCTCCGAAACGCGGGGCGCGCATGTCGAACTGGCGCCGGACGGTCGCCACGCTCGCGGGAATGCGCGGCGGCGCCACCATCGTTGGCGTGAGCTCCGAAGTTCCCGGACCGAGTGGCATCGTCGATCGAGTATATGCAGCTATGCTCAACAGCATCCATGCTGCGCTCGCTGGCGTCTCGGCTGTTGCCCCCACAGTGCGTGGTGTGCGAACTTCACGCTGGCGCACCTACCACTTCGATCTGCGCATATTGCGAGACCGACTTTTTCGCGCCGGGGATCGACCGTTGCGAACGATGCGCGATTCGCCTACCGGTTGAACAACCCGGCGCTCGCCTATGCGGGCGCTGCTTGACGACTGTGCCGGCCTTCGACGCAACAACAACCTTGGCGGACTACGTGTCGCCCGTAGACGGCATGGTGATGGCGATGAAATTCACCGCACGCCTGGACCTGGCCGACCTTTTCGGACGGCTGTTGGCGCGTCGATTGTCGGCGCTGCCGAGCGCCGCATCGGACGCTATCGTCGTTCCTGTGCCGTTGGCGTTCGAGCGAGTTCGGCAGCGCGGGTTCAATCAATCGACCCATATCGCACGCGCGTTCGCGGTCGCTGCCGGTCGCCGGCTCCTGGTCGATCGGTTGCTGCGGGTCCGACATACACCTCCGCAACTGTCCTTGGCGCTCAAAGAGCGGCGGCGCAATGTTCGCGGCGCTTTTTCGGTAGAGGGCAAGCTGGATGGCCAGGATGTCTTCGTTGTAGACGATGTGATGACAACCGGGAGCACGCTCGACGAAGCGGCCCGCGCGCTGAAGAAGGCTGGCGCGGTGCACGTGCATAACCTGATCGTCGCGCGTACACCCTGAATATGTTTCACATCGTTCTGGTGGAGCCGGAAATTCCGCCCAATACCGGCAACGTCATTCGACTCGCGGCGAATACCGGCGCGCAATTGCATCTTGTCTCACCCCTCGGCTTCGACCTGGAAGACAAGCAACTGCGGCGCGCGGGGTTGGACTATCGGGAATTTGCGGCCATAAAAGTGCACGCAAGCTTCGATGCGCTGATGGCAAGCGAGAAGCCGCCGGCGCAGCGCGCGTTCGCATTGACCACACGCGGTGCGCATTTGCTTGGCGACGTCGCGTTCGAGCCGAATGACTGGTTCGTGTTCGGCAACGAAACCGCCGGCCTCTCCGATGCGATTCGCAAGCGGTTTCACGAGAGCCAGAAAATTCGGCTACCGATGCGTCCCGGCAACCGCAGTCTGAATCTGTCCAACGCGGTCGCAGTAGTGATATTCGAGGCGTGGCGCCAGGCGGGCTATGCAGGCGGAAGCTGACCGAGCCTAGCCGAGCGAAGTGTCACTGTCAGCGCGCAGCGCCATCTGGGATTGACCCCAATAGGCGGCCAGCCGTGCCAGCAATTGCGCCGGTTCATGCTCGACCAGCAGCAGACCCTGGTGCTCACGTCGGATCAACCCTTCACTGGCTGCATGCTCCAAAAATTGCAGCAACGCGTCAAAGTAGCCTGCGACGTTGAGCAGCGCGACCGGCTTGTCCTGCAGCCGCAGTTGCAGCCACGTCACCATTTCGAACATTTCTTCGAGCGTGCCGAAGCCGCCCGGCAGCACGATGAATGCATCGCTGCGCCTCGCCATCGTCTGCTTGCGCGTGTGCATCGAGTCCACGACGATGAGCTCGGTCAATCCTTGGTGCGCCACTTCAGGGCGCATCAAGTGCTCGGGAATGACGCCGACCACGCGGCCGCCATTTGCAAGCCCGGCGTCGGCCAGTGCGCCCATCAGACCGACGTGACCTCCGCCGTACACCAGTTCGATCCCGTTGTGCGCCAGCAAAAAGGCCATCTCGCGCGCCGCCGCCACGTACTCTACACGGCGGCCCGGCTGCGAGCCGCAGAACACACATACGGCGTTTTGCGTCACGACGGCTGCGCTTCTACTTTCGGCTCACGCGCCAACAATGCATGCAGCGCCTCTGCGGCCGTCATGGCTCCGTCGAGCACAGCGCAGACAGCGTCGGTGATCGGCATATCGATATCGCACTGCCGCGCGCGAGCCAGCACCGCATGTGCCGAACGCACGCCTTCGGCAACGTGACCCAGGTCGCCGACCGCCGCTTCGATCGTCGCCCCACGGCCGAGAGCCAGGCCCACTTTACGGTTGCGCGACAGATCGCCGGTCGCTGTCAGAATCAAATCGCCCATGCCCGTGAGCCCCATAAAAGTTTCCGGGCGCGCTCCAAGCGCAACCCCGAATCGAGTCATCTCGGCCAGGCCGCGCGTGATCAGAGCGGCGCGCGCATTGAGCCCGAGCTGCAGGGCGTCCGAGATGCCCGCCGCTATCGCGATCACATTCTTGACGGCCCCGCCGACCTCGACCCCGATCACGTCGGCGGTCGAATAGATTCGCAGCGCCCCGCCGTGCAGCGCATTGGTCACGCGCTCGCAAAATGTAGGCGCGCCCGCCACCGTCAGCGCAGCCGGCAAGCTGCGCGCGACCTCGATTGCGAAACTTGGGCCCGACAATGGCCCGACATCCTGGCGATCGCCTAACTCGTGGTGCACGACCTGATACGGCAATTGTTCGCTTGATTGCTCGAACCCCTTGCACAACCACACGAGCTGCGCGTCGGGTGCTATGTCGCAGACGCTGCGAACTACAGAACGTAGGGCATCGGTCGGCGTCGCTATCAACGTCAGGCCCTGCGCAGCAGCGTGCTTCACGGCTGCGTCCAGATCGCCGGTAATTTGAAGCGATTCGGGTAAAGCAAGAGACGGCAGATAACGGGCGTTGACCCGATCGCGCGCAAGGCTGGCGCATTGTTCCGCGCTGCGCGCGTACAACACGACGGAGTGCCGCGAGCTCAATGCGGCCGCTATCGCCGTGCCCCACGCGCCTGCGCCGAGCACCGCAATGTTCATGCGACGCGGGTACTACGCGCCGGCAGCGCCGTTGCCCGTGACCGTGGGTGCTGCCGCAGCGCCGCTGGGGGGCTGTTGTTGCATTGCCGCCATCTTCTGCGAGTAAAACGCCTCGAAATTGATCTCCGCCAGATGGATGGCGGGCAACCCGGTGCGCGATATCAAGTCCGCAATGTTGGCGCGCAGATACGGGTAGATGATCCCCGGACACACGACGCCGAGCACCGGCCCCATCTGTTCGCCGCTCAGATTACGAATCTCGAAAATGCCTCCCTGCTTGCCCTCGACCAGGAACAACACCTTGTCCTTGACCTTCGCAGTCGCGGTCACGCGCACGACGACTTCGTGCACAGCGTCGACCACCGCCGAGTTGCTGACCTCCAGCTGAATGTCGACTGACGGCGCCTCGGCTTCGAGAAAAATTCGCGGGGCGTGCGGCATCTCTAGGGACGCGTCTTTCAGGTAGACACGCTGCAATTGGAATACCGGGGCCTGGTCTGCGGCAACGGGGCCGGCAGCGCCAACGGCAGGAGTAGTGTCGGTCATTAAGTGTCCTCGAAATTCAAATCGCCGCGAACTACGCAGCGAGTAGTGGTGCGAGCTTGCCGTCCCGATCGAGCGCCGACAGGTCCTCGAAACCGCCAACGTGCGTGTCGCCGATAAAAATCTGCGGCACGGTACGGCGCCCGGTACGGGTTGTCATTTCATCGCGTCGCGCGAGGTCGACATCGACCAGGATCTTTTCGATTTCGCGAACACCGCGCGCCTTGAGCAGCGCTTCGGCGCGCTGGCAAAACGGGCACACCGCGGTGCTGTACATGACGACGTGTGCTGTCATTCGATTACTCCTACGTCCTGATGGGCAGTCCAGCCTCACGCCAGGCCGCAAGACCGCCACCCAGCACGAAGACGTCGTTGAAGCCGCTCGAGCGTAATTGCGCAGCGACCTTGCCTGCCGCGCGACCATTCGCGCACACGACGATCACCGGCTTGTCTTTCTTCAAATTGCCGGCACCATCCTTCAGCTTTTCGGCCGGCAGGTTGCGCGCGTTCGGCAGAGATCCCTTGGCAAATTCCTCCGGCGAACGGATATCGACGATGGTTGCATTCTTGCCGTTGATCAGCTGCGTTACCTGCAACGTCGTCAATGCAGGGCCGGACACTTTGGTGCGGATGAACGGCCATAGCAGCATCGCGCCGCTCATAAACGCGATCGCAATCAGGAAAATGTTTTCGATTAGAAACTGCACGGAGAAGCGACGAGGCCGGCGGTGAGGGCGTGAATTATAGAATAGGCTGATGCACACGCCGATCTTCAAGCTGGTTCTGCTGCGCCATGGCGAGAGTCAGTGGAATCTCGAGAATCGCTTCACAGGTTGGACCGATGTGGACCTGACCGAAAACGGCCGGCGGGAGGCGAAAGCGGCCGGCGAACTGCTGCAGCAGGAAGGGTTCACGTTCGACATTGCGTACACGTCGGTGCTCAGGCGCGCGATCCGTACGTTGTGGATCGCGCTGGATGCGCTCGATTTGATGTGGCTGCCCGTGGTGCACAGCTGGCGCCTGAACGAACGCCACTATGGAGCGCTGCAGGGACTCAACAAAACTGAAACGGCGGCCAAGTTCGGCGAAGAACAGGTGCTGAAGTGGCGCCGCGCGTACGCGGTGGCGCCCGAACCTCTGCCGCCTTCAGACCTGAGACGAATCGGCGACGATCCGCGCTACAAGCATGTAAACGCCGGAGACATGCCGCTGACCGAGAGCTTGAAGGACACCGTGGCGCGCGTGATTCCGTTCTGGAACGACTCGATCGCACCGGCGATATTGCGCAGCCGCCGTGTCCTGGTCGCGGCCCATGGCAACTCGTTGCGCGCACTGATCAAGCACCTCGATCACGTGTCCGACGACGCCATCGTCGCGCTTAACGTACCGACCGCTCGTCCGCTGATCTATGAGCTCGATTCGGAGCTGAAGCCGATCCGGCACTACTACCTCGGTGACGCCGCCGAGATCGAACGCGCCATGCAGGCGGTAGCCGCGCAAGGTCACGCGAAGCGCGGGTGAACGACGCGCAACCAGGCGTTTTGCGCACGGAACGCAGGGCAGGCGTCGCTGTCGGAACCATGGGTTAGGCCATCGGCACGACGGTTGCAGTTGTTGATGCGGGCCTATACTTTGAACTACGTTTGCAAGAGCGGCCTTTTGCTTAGCTTGGGTGGTTGGCGGCGCGTTAGTGTTTGCATCGACAAACGTCGAATGGGGGTGGCATGGCTGGCAGGGCTCGTAGTTTTGGACTCATCGGTGTCGGCGCGATCGCCGGCGTAATGGTCAGCCTGGGCATCTCGGCGTACGCGTTTCGGGATGCGCGGGGACCCATCCCACTGGAAGAGATTCGCGCTTTTACCGACGTCTTTGGCGCGGTAAAGGCCAATTACGTCGAGCCGGTCGATGACAAGAAGCTGATGCACGAGGCAATCTCGGGCATGCTCGCCGGGCTCGATCCTCATTCGGCATATCTGGACGCCGAGGCGTTCAAAGACATGCAAAGCGATATTCAGGGCGAATTTGGCGGCCTGGGTATCGAAGTCGGCGCCGAAGACGGCATCATCAAGGTGATCGCGCCGATCGATGACACGCCAGCCGCTCGCGCCGGTATCAAAGCCGGCGATTTGATCATCAAGATCGACGATAAAGTTACGCGCGGGCTGACGCTGCCTGAGGCGGTCAAGCTGATGCGCGGCAAGCCCCGTACTTCGATCACGCTGATCGTCGCGCGCAAGGGCGAAGACAAGCCGCTCGAATTCAAGCTGGTGCGCGACGTGATTCGCGTGCAGTCGGTGAAATCGAAAATGATCGAGCCGGGCTTCGGTTTCATTCGCGTTTCACAGTTCAAGGAGAAAACCGTTGACGACCTCGTCAAGCACGTCAACGATCTGTACAAGCAAGGTCCGCTGAAAGGCCTGGTGCTCGATATTCGCAATGATCCGGGCGGCCTGTTGCATTCCGCGGTCGGCGTGACGGCGGCGTTTTTGCCGGCCAAAGCGCTGGTGGTTTCGACCGACGGGCGCACCGACGATGCGCGCCGCAAATTCGTTGCCTCTCCGGAGGATTATTTGCGCGGACGCGGCGAAGACATTCTTTCGAAACTGCCGCCGCAGGCCAAAACGGTTCCGTTGATCGTGCTGGTCAACGGCGCTTCGGCATCTGCCTCGGAGATCGTGGCCGGCGCGTTGCAGGACCACAAGCGCGCGGTCGTGCTGGGCACGCAAACTTTCGGCAAAGGCTCGGTGCAGACCATCATTCCGCTGCGCGTCGACGGCGATCAGCCGGCCGCGATCAAGCTCACCACCGCGCGCTACTACACACCCGAAAGGCCGGTCGATTCAAGCCAAAGGCATCGTCCCCGACTTTATTGTCGAGGACACGCCCGAGGGCAATTTCGCCGGATTCAACGTGCGCGAAGCCGACCTGGTCCGCCATCTTGAAAACGCCAAGGTCGAGGACGCAACGCGGGCGGCGACCGTTCCGGGCGCGTCTTCCGCTCCACGCGGCACAGCCGTTCCATCCGCCGTACCCGTCAAACCCATTGACGGCAAGTCGGTATCGCCGAAGCGTTACGACTGGGGCACGCCGGAGGACTACCAGCTGTTGCAGGCGATCAACCACCTGAAGGGCAAGCCGGTTGAAATCGCCAAGCCGAAGCCCGATAGCGTTGCCACAGCACCCGCGCGCTAGATAGCAGGCGTATAAAAACACGGGCCGCGCTGCGGCCCGTTTTCGTTTGCGCGTTTTCTTGCGCGTTTCTTGATATGACCGACGCCCCTTTCGACGACCATCAGCTGCTGCGTTATTCGCGCCACATCCTGCTGAACGAAGTCGGTATCGAAGGCCAGCAGAAGCTGGGCGCGGCACGCATGCTGGTGATCGGCGCCGGTGGCCTCGGGTCGCCGGCGGCGTACTACCTTGCGTCTGCCGGTGTGGCGGCCATCGTGCTGGCCGACGGCGATACCGTCGATCTGACCAACCTGCAGCGCCAGATCCTGCACACGACCGACCGCGTTGGAACGCCGAAAGCGGAGTCCGGTCGAGTGGCGTTGCAAGCGATCAACCCGGAAGTCGAAGTCATCCCGCTGGTGTGCCGCCTCGACGCTGCTGCCATCGATCGGCTGGTCGAGGATGCCACGGTGGTGCTCGATTGCTCTGACAACTTCGCAACCCGCCATGCGATCAACCGTGCGTGCCTCACGTCGCGCAAGCCACTGGTGTCGGGCGCGGCCATCCGGTTCGACGGTCAGATCGCGGTGTTCGATCTTCGTGACGATGCGTCACCGTGCTACGCGTGCCTGTTTCCGCCGAGTGATGACGAAGACGAACTGTGTTCGACGATGGGCGTGTTTGCGCCGCTGACGGGCATTATCGGAACGATGCAGGCAGCCGAGGCATTGAAGCTCGCGGCCGGGATTGGCCAGACACTGCACGGCCAGCTGGTGATGCTCGACGCGCTGACGATGCGCTGGCACTCGGTGCGTGTGACGCGCGATCCCGGCTGCCCGGTGTGCGCCGGCCGTCGGCGTTCTTAACCGACCAGTGCCGGCATCTGCACCTCGATTCCTTCGGCGGGCGCCTTTCGAAAGCCGCTCTTCGCGAATCGGTGCCAGCGGCCCAATACGAAAGCAAGCACCAGCGCGGCGCGCGCGCCGGCGTCGAACGACTCAGGCAATTCTTTGTCTCCGACCGCGACCTTGAAACTCTGCTTGATCGACGCTTCGATGCGCTCGAAAAACTGATTCATGCGTTCCTGCAACCGCTCGTTCTCGTTGACCAGCGCGTCGCCGATCAGCACGCGCGTCATGCCACGGTTGGTCTGTGCGAAGTCGAGCAGCATGCTGACCATCGCTCGCACCTGCTTCAGACCCGATGGCTCCTCGGTGCTGATCTGGTTGACCAGGCCGAAGATCGTCGTTTCGATGAATTCGATCAGCCCTTCGAACATCTGGGCCTTGCTCGCGAAGTGGCGATACAGCGCCGCTTCGGACACGTCGAGCCGGGCGGCGAGCGCGGCGGTGGTCACCTTTTCACCCTTAGGGTCCTCGAGCATCGAGGCAAGCATCTGCAGGATTTGCAGCTTGCGGGCGCCGGGCTTACGCGATCCTTGCGTAGGGATGTCCATGACGGCCCGTCGCCTGAGGTTGAACAGTTGTAGGTGGAAACAACCGCGCCGGCGGGAGGCCGACGTGAAGGCATACTATCTTAGAAACCCGCGCCCGCGAACACTTTCACGCTCCGCTAAAGAGCGGAAGTAAGCCGGAATCGCGGGCCTGATGGTTCTTTAGAAAGCGCTTCAGAGCCCTCTCGGCCTACCGAAAGTTGCAGAAGCAATAGGAGATGGGCGCCAGCGGATTGTCGCGGGCGCCAAACAGCAACTCCAGGTCACGCCTGACGGCACCTGCGTCGCGCCCGAGCCAGCCATCGAGCCCGAGCCCGGTCCGTACCGCGGCCGCGATGCGGCCGAAGAACAGCGACAGATACCGGTTGATCCCGCGCGGCTCGGGTTCGACATAGTCGAGGCGATACGAGTCCCCCAGATTGGCGCGCCGAGCCGCGCTTTTTATCGCGACGTCGATTCCGCCCAGCGTATCGACCAGGCCGCGTTCTTTGGCCTGCGCTCCGGTCCACACCCGTCCCTGCGCGACCTCGTTGATCTTTTCCGGAGTCGAGTTACGGCGCTCGGCCACCATCGTGATGAACTCCCGGTAGTTGGAGTTGACCACCAGTTCGAGCGACTGCGCCAGTCGCTTGTCGACCGGCCGCCGCAAATCAGTCGCCCCGGCCAGCCAGGTCGTCGCGACGCCGTCGACGTTCACGCCGATTTTTTCCATCGCGCTCTCGAACGTCGGCAACAGACCGAACACGCCGATCGATCCGGTAATCGTGGCAGGATCGGCGACGACTTCATCTGCGCCCATCGCGATCCAGTAGCCGCCGGATGCCGCAACGTCGCCCATCGAGGCCACCACCGGCTTGCCCGCCTTGCGCGTGAGTTCAAGCTGTTCGCGAATGATTTCGGAGGCCTGGACCAGACCGCCCGGAGAATCGATGCGCAACACGACCGCTTTGATCCTGTCGTCCTGCCGCGCCCGCTCGAGCAACCCGACCATCGTGCGCGCGCCAACCCGCCCTTGCTGAGCGTCGCCGCCGGTGATCTCGCCTTGCGCGACGATCACACCGACTGCGTTACCGTTAAGCGGCTGCGGCACACGCCGCACGTACGAATACAACGAAATTTGTCGGAATGTTTCGCTGTCTTCGTCGCTGCGCGGAGCGCCGCTCTGCAGCAGCCGCTCGCGAAACTGATGACGCGTCATCACCCCGTCGACCAGCTTCTCATTCAGCGCCAGGCGTGCGATATCGCCTTCGGCGGCCGCCAGCCGCTGCGGCAGATCGGCGATGACGGCGTCGACGACGCCCGGCTGGAGTTTGCGCACGCGCTCTACGTCACCTGTCCACGTTGACCATAGGCCGCTAAGCAGCAACGAATCGGCTTCCTTCGCTTCAGGCGTCGCCGAGGTGCGGGTAAAGGGCTCTGAAAAACTCTTGAAACGCCCTGCCTGAAAGGCATTGACCTTCACGCCGAGCTTGTCGAGCAACGTTTTGTAATAGCCGCGCGTGGCTTCGAGTCCGCGCACACCCAGTGCACCCGCGGGATGCAAGTACAGCTCGTTGGCATGCGATGCGAGGTAATACTGGCCCTGCCCGTAATTTTCGCCCCACGCGTAGACCGGCTTGCCGCTCGCCTTGAAGCGCTCGAGCGCCGCACCGATCTCGCGCAGCGTGGCAATGCCCGCTCCGCGCATTTCATCGAGCACGAGTACGGCGCGCGTGATCTGGGGATCCTTGGCCGCACCGTCGATCGCCGTCAATACGTCGCGCACGCGCGTCTCGAAACGCTGCTCACCGAACGCCTCCGCGACAGCCGCTTCGCGCGGGCCGATCGTGTACTCCTCGACGATATCGCCTTGCAGATTGATTACCAACGCGGTGTTCGATCTGAGAGCGGCCGGTCCGTCGCTGGCGAACCACGCGACCAGCAGCACCGCGACGATTGCGAAGAACAACACGTTGAATACCAGCTGCCGTGTGAAATTGAGCACGCTCCACAGGCCGCCGAAGAAGCGACGAATGAATCCCGGACGAACAGCCATGACGACTCCAGATGAAGCGAAGAAAACGGGACGCGGAGCTTAGCGCGTGCCACTCGCGTACGACGGCGCAGCGGTTGCGTACACGAGGAGCGCTAATGACTCTTGATCATTGTGCCGACACCCTGATCGGTCAGAATCTCGAGCAGCAGGCAGTGATCGACTCTGCCGTCGATGATGTGGACTGAGTTGACGCCGCTCTTCGCGGCTTCCAGTGCCGACGAGATTTTCGGCAGCATTCCGCCGGAGATCGTGCCGTCGGCGAACAAGTCATCGATCTGGCGCGCCGAAAGCCCGGTTAACAGTCGGCCGCTCTTGTCGAGCACGCCCGGTGTGTTGGTCAACATCACGAGCTTTTCGGCTTTCAGAATTTCGGCGATCTTGCCCGCCACCACGTCTGCGTTGATGTTATAGGTCAGATTGTCTTCGCCGAAGCCGATCGGCGAAATCACCGGAATGAACGCGTCATCCTGCAGCGCCTTGACGACGGCCGGGTTGATCGCCTCGATTTCCCCGACGTGGCCGATGTCGTGGCTCTTCGTCGGATCCGCGATGTCGAGCATTTTCAGCTTGCGCGCACGAATCAGTCCGCCGTCCTTGCCGGTCAATCCGACCGCCTGGCCTCCGAAGCGATTGATCAGCGTCACCAGCTCGCCCTGAATCTCGCCCGCCAATACCCACTCGACGACTTCCATCGTCTCGGTGTCGGTGACGCGCATACCCTGAATGAACGTCGATTTTTTTCCGACTCGCTCGAGCGCCTCGTCGATCTGCGGGCCGCCGCCGTGGACGACGACCGGATTCATGCCGACCAGCTTCAGCAGCACGACATCGTGCGCGAAGGCTTCTTTCAGATTCTGATCGACCATCGCGTTGCCGCCATACTTGACGACGATGGTCTTGCCGTGAAAGCGACGGATGTATGGAAGCGCCTCGGACAGGATTTCAGCTTTGAGCTGCGGCGCGATCAGCTCGGCGTCCGCTGTCGTAATGTCGGTAGCTGCAACATCCATGGGCGCGCGAATCTTACACGCGCGTTTCTATGGTGCGAGCGGACGAATATCTACCTCGATCGGCTGCGTGACAAGCTTCTTGTCGCGCGTTTCAAGGCGCAAGTCGACCTTGATCTTTTCGCCGCTCGTAAGCGGCCGCTTCAGGTCCATCAACATCATGTGATGTCCGCCCGGCTTCAATTCGACGGTGCTACCGGGCGGAAGATCAAGATTGCGGATCGGACGCATCCGCATCACGTTGCCTTCCATCGCCATTTCGTGAATCTCAACGACTCCGGCAACGTCACTCGACGCGCTGAGCAATCGGGCACCCTCCTTCGACGTCAGATGCATAAAAGCGCCGGTCCCCATCTGACCCGCGACAGTTGGTCTGGCCCACGCCGACTTGACGTCGACATCAGCGCTGCGTTGTGCATGCGCCGTCAACGCAATCGCCAGCGCTGCAGCGGCCGTCCATTGTTTCATCGTCGCTCCTGCTTATAAGACATAGCGCGCGAGATCTTCGTCGCGCGCGAGATCGGCCAATTTAGCATCGACATAGGCTGCATCGATTCGCACCTGTTGCGCCTCGCCGCTCACCTGGCTGCCCGCGCCGAACGACACCTCTTCGAGCAGCTTTTCGAGCACGGTATAGAGCCGGCGGGCACCGATGTTCTCGGTCCTTTCGTTGACCGAGTGCGCGATCTCGGCCATCCGGTGAATGCCGTCATCGGTAAATTGCAGCGCACACCCATCGGTCGCAAGCAGCGCTTCGTATTGCTGAGTCAAGCTGGCGTCGGTCGTTTTCAGGATGCGCTCGAAATCATCCACCGTCAGCGAGTCGAGCTCGACCCGAATCGGGAAGCGCCCCTGCAGCTCGGGGATCAGGTCCGACGGTTTGGCCAGATGAAACGCGCCCGACGCAATGAACAGGATGTGATCGGTCTTGACCATGCCGTACTTGGTGTTGACCGTCGTGCCCTCGACTAGCGGCAGCAAGTCGCGCTGTACGCCCTGGCGTGAAACATCAGCGCCTTGCAGTTCGGAGCGTGAAGCAATCTTGTCGATCTCATCGAGAAACACAATGCCATTCGACTCGGCATTCGCAATCGCGCGCGTCTTTAGTTCCTCGTCATTGACCATGCGCGATGCTTCTTCGTCGCTCAACAACTTCAGTGCTTCCTTGACCGACAGCTTGCGCGGCTTGCGGCGATCACGGCCGAGATTCGAAAACATGGTTTGAATCTGCTGCGTCAGCTCCTCCATGCCCGGAGGTGCCATCACTTCCAAAGACTGCGGCGACGACGACAGTTCAATCTCGATTTCCTTGTCGTCGAGTTCGCCTTCGCGCAGTTTCTTGCGAAACTTTTGTCGCGTCGCATTCTCATCGTCCCGATTGCCGGCGGAAAACCCGACGTCGCGCGCGGGCGGCACGAGGACATCGAGCACACGGTCCTCGGCAGCGTCCTGGGCACGCGTAGCGACTTTTTTCGTTTCCGATTCGCGCGTCTGCTTGATCGAGATGTCGACCAGGTCGCGAATGATCGTGTCGACATCGCGGCCGACGTAGCCGACCTCGGTGAACTTGGTCGCTTCAACCTTGATGAACGGCGCGTCGGCCAAGCGTGCGAGCCGGCGTGCGATCTCGGTTTTGCCGACGCCGGTCGGTCCGATCATCAGGATATTCTTCGGCGTGATCTCCGAGCGCAGCGGCTCTTCGACCTGCTGCCGACGCCACCGATTGCGCAGCGCGACCGCAACCGCCCGCTTGGCGCGATCCTGGCCAACAATGTGCTTGTTGAGTTCGTGAACAATTTCTCTGGGGGTCATGATCATAGGGACGGCGTTGCTCGTGTACGCGACCGCTTTGCGGTCGCACGTGCACTCACAACGATTAGTTAGGCGCGCTCCCTTCGGAGCGGCCGCGCGTACGCGCGCAGTACAAAGTCAGGGGAAGCATCACTTTGATCGCCATGATTCGCCCGGTCAATCAATCGCTTCAATCGTGTGGCTTTGATTGGTATAGATGCACAGGTCGCCCGCAATCTCCAGAGCTTTCTTGACCAGCTCCTTCGGCGGAAGATCGGTGTTGTCGAGCAGCGCGCGCGCTGCGGCGTGTGCGTACGGACCGCCGGAGCCGATAGAAATCAGGCCCAGCTCGGGCTCGAGAACGTCGCCGGTGCCGGTGATGATCAGCGACGTTTCGCGGTCGGCGACCGCGAGCATGGCTTCGAGCCTGCGCAGGATGCGGTCGGTGCGCCAGTCTTTCGCCAGCTCGACGGCGGAGCGCATTAGGTTGCCTTGATGTTTGTCGAGCTTGGCGTCGAAGCGCTCGAACAACGTGAAAGCGTCAGCCGTCGCACCGGCGAAGCCGGCCAGGATCCGGTCGTGATGCAGCCGGCGCACTTTTTTTGCGCCTTGCTTGACGATGATGTTGCCGAGGGTGACCTGGCCATCGCCGCCCATCGCGACCTTCGAGCCGCGACGTACTGAGACGATCGTCGTCCCGTGAAAGACTTCCATTGGAGATTCCTACCCGTGAAGCCGCAAGAATACGGCTTAGATAGGGGCGATCGAGTTGACTTCTAGACCCGGCGCAACTGGACTTGTGCGACGGCGTCGACACCCAGCAGCGCAAACAGTGCGCCGATCAGGTAGTTGATATTGCGAAACTCGATCGTGGCGCCGTTTTGGCGCACCTTGGTGACCATCGCCAGCATGCCGGTGGCGGTCGCGAATTCGACTCTCTTCAAGTACATGCAATCGACGACCAGGCGCTTGTCGACCCGCGACGCCGCCATTAGCCGGCCGAAGTGAGGCTCACCTTCACCGCGCAGCGTGCCGTGCCATGAAAGACCCTCAACCGCTTCCGGCGCAGCCGCCTGTGGTACCGCCGCTCGCGTTTTCAGGTTCGGCGGCGCCGGCTCCCACGACGGAGGCGATACCTCGTACGTAATGCAGTACTGGATTCCTGTTTCTTCGAAGTCATGCTGCCGATTCAGCAACCGGAACACTTCAAGCAGCAGCATCCACACCGCGTCGCTTGGATCACGGCGCCCGGGCTCAACCGCGGCGCGCAACGGAGTCACCAGCTGGTCCGCGCCTTGCAACAACAGTTCGTGACTGGCGCGCTTGAACGCATTGATCACGCGCAGCAACAGCTCGGCGCCCACCGCGTCGAAGCTGCGCACGTTCGAAGAGTCAAGCGTGATCGACTGATGCGATTGCGAGTGATTCTTCAACTGTTCCAGATGCTTGACGACACCCTCATCGACGCATTCGGGCAGCACGATCACGGGTGCCGACGCCGTTTGCGCGGGGCGCCCGAGCGCAGCGGACACTCCGGCCAAGTCTGACTCGTCCTTGTATTCGATCCATGCCGGCGGCGAGCTTTCGAAGCGCAACACATATTCGATCGTCAGGCTGTCAAAGCCTGCCTTGTCGCCACGTTGCTGCAGCAACTCGAAGAGCATCAGCCAACCGCGCTGTGCAGCCTCTCCCAGTTGATCGGACTGAATGGCCGAGCGCAGCCCAGCTTCGGCGGGCTCGATCAAACCGTTGGCAAACAAGATAGCGGTTTCCTCGATCGCCGAGCCGCCACCTTCTGCCGACACTTCGAACGCGTTGACGTTACCGGCCCAATCTTCGGAGATGATGTCGAGCGCATCGATCGACTTGTCGTCCTTGTCACTCGCCGGCGCAGCTTGCGCCGCGTCGGGTTGCTGGGACGGCCGCTGCAGTGTCGAGTTGGCGGCGGAGTTCGGGAACATTGTCGGCGCGCCGCCGGGGCGCAGAAAATCACGCGCCATTTCAGACTCGATCGCATCGATCTTGGCTGCCGTTTCAAGCGCCAGCGTGCGATGCAAATCCTTGTCGGGCATCGTGTTGGTCGTGGCGGGCCCCTGAGTACCGCGCGCAACTGTTGACGCGGGGTTGCGATTGACCGGACCGGGAAGAGGCCGCGCGGCCTGCTTGGCTGGCGTGCGCGAACCCGCCTTGACGGCCGACGCGGCTTCCTTTGGATCTTTTTTGAAGAAGGAAAAGGCCACTACATTTACCGTTGTCCGATCTTGTTCTCGCGCCAGCAGACTCGCCGATGGGCCGATCCCGCACGCACGATTCTGACACCGGCAGCCCAGATGCCAGCCTGCAGCGGCACCGGAAACAAGTAACCCTTTTCGCCTATGCCCGATCGCATCTAACGGCTCGACAATCGATGCGGTCGCACTTGATACCGTGTTCGAGTGAGCAAGCACCGATCGCGTTTCATAGTAACAACTTTAGACGGCTCGCAAACCGTCGATCTGCACGGCAATCCCGCCTGTCAGTTACAGGCTGACGCCACCGCCTTAACGGAGTTCCAAGAGGGGGCGGAGCCCCATCTAGCATCTCCACTAGTCGCCAAACATCTTCTGCTTCAGCTCACGGCGTTGCTGAGCTTCGAGCGACAGTGTGGCGGTCGGCCGAGCCAGCAGGCGTGGAATTCCGATCGGATCTCCGGTTTCCTCGCAGTAGCCGTACTCGCCGCTCTCAATTCGCGTCAACGCCTGCTGAACTTTCTTGAGCAGCTTGCGCTCGCGGTCTCGCGTTCTCAATTCAAGCGCGTGCTCCTCTTCGATCGTGGCGCGATCGGCGGGATCGGGAACGATCACGGACTCGCGCAGGTGTTCGGTGGTTTCGTCGGCGTTCTGCAGCAACTCGCCTTCCATCTGTTGCAGCCGGTGCTTGAAGTACGCCAGTTGTTCAGCGTTCATATAGTCGGACTCGCGCGTCTTCAGCAACTGTTCCTCGGTCGGCAGGCGCTTCCCGTTGACGACCACCGACTCTTCGCTTCGAGTGGCCGAGCGCGCCAACAAATAGTCGTGTGCGGCGGCCAGATCTTTCGGTGTGGGTGCCGGTGCAACTTTGGGCGGAGCAGTAATCGGCCCAGTGTTCGCAAGGCCCGGTGCCGGCATCGGCGGGATCGGCCTCGGATCCTTCCTCGGCGCACGTGCGGGCCTGCCGCCGCGTGGCCGGCCTGATGGCGTGCCGCTCATCGGAGCCGATCCTTTTGCAGCCTTTATGGGTGCCTTGCCGCTTGCGACCGGAGCTGCCTTCGGTCGCGCCACTTTAGAGCGCTTGGTGGCCGTCGCCTTGCGTGCGACACTCGCGCCCCTGCCTTTCGCAACAGGTGGCTTCGCTCGACGCGCCGGTGCCCGTGCCCTTCCCGCGGCCGCCTTCTTCACAACTTTCTTGCCAGGCTTTTTCGCGGCCTTGCTGACGGACTTGGCGGTTTTCTTGGCCGGTTTCTTTGCTGCAGCCATCGGTAAATACCTCGTTAGAAAATTTGTGATTGCATCGATGCGGAGTGCGGCGTGGCGCGCTAACGCGCCAGGCACGCTTCGAGGCCTTTGATGATTGCTTCCTTCGGCAAATTGCGACCGATGAAAACAACCTTGCTGCAAGGCTTTTCATTCGCAGCCCACGGGCGGCCCACATCGGCTCCCATCAGCATATGAACGCCTTGAAAGATCGTCCGGCGGTTACTGCCGTTCATAAAAAGCACGCCTTTATACCGAAGCATGTCTTGGCCGTAAACCTGAGTGAGCGTGCCCAGATACTCCTCAAGTTTGCCCGGCTCGAACGGACGCACGGACTGGAATACAAAGGCCTTGATTGCGTCGTCGTGTTGATGATGACCGTTGTGTTGATGGCCATCGTGATCATCGCCATCGTGGTGGTGAGGATCCTCGCCGTCACCTGCCGCGTGCGGGTGTTCGTCGGCGAGAAACTCTGGATCGATCTCCAGAATCGCGTTCAGGTTGAAGCCGCGCACATCGAGCACGTCTGCAATGGCCACATTGCCGAAATTGACCGACTTGATCGGAGCGCGCGGATTCATTTGCACCAGACGGCTTTTCAGTGACTGCGCATCGGAGTCCGGTACAAGGTCGACCTTGCTCATCAATATGCGGTCGGCAAATCCCACCTGGTTCTGGGCTTCAGGTTGCTGATCGAGCGTGGCATGCCCGTGCTTGGCATCGACCACCGTGATGACCGCGTCGAGCATGTAGTAGGTCGAGATGCTGTCGTCCATGAAGAACGTCTGCGTCACCGGGCCGGGATTCGCCAGCCCGGTGGTTTCGATGATCACACGCTCGAAATCGATCTCGCCCGCCTGCCGTTTGGTCTTCAAGTCATTCAATATGCGCACCAGATCGCCGCGTACGGTGCAGCAAATGCAGCCGTTGTTCATCTCGATGATCTGCTCGCCCTGCTCGGAGACCAACAGCTCGTTATCGATCCCTTCCGGACCGAATTCATTCTCGATGACGGCAATTTTGTGGCCGTGTTGCTCGGTCAAAATGCGATTGAGTAGCGTGGTCTTGCCGGCGCCCAAAAACCCCGTGAGAACGGTCACCGGGATCTGCGGCACGCTTGTACTGACATCCATAAACCGCCGCCTTTAGGGGTTACGACCGGGGCAGCCTGCCCCGCGAAGGGGCGTGAGTTTAGTGGAATTGTGCTTCGAGAGTCTGGCTCAGCTGCGGCGCTTGGCGCGCGGATGAGCCGCGTCGTAAGCCTTCGCCAAATGTTGCCAGTCGAGTCGCGTGTAAATCTGGGTCGTTGCGATGTTTGAGTGCCCGAGCAGTTCCTGCACCGCGCGTAAATCGCCGCTCGATTGCAACAGGTGCGACGCGAAGCTGTGCCGCAGGACGTGCGGATGCACGTGGACACCCAGGCCGAGCTTGCGCGCAAGCAGCGCGATCCTCGACTGCACACTGCGCGCCGACAAGCGCGCTCCGGCGGCGCTGACGAAAAGCGCGCGCTGGTCGCGTCGAGCCAGCGTTTCGCGGGCGCTGATCCAGTGCGCAAGCGCCGCGCACGCCGGCGCACCGATCGGCACGCGCCGGATCTTGCTGCCCTTGCCGACTACGGTGGCCTCGGCTGTCGGAAGATCGACCCAGCTGGTCGATGCCGGTAGCGACTCCTCCGCGTCGAAATAACGCCGATCGAGTGATACCAGCTCAGCCAGACGCAGTCCGCTTGAATAAAGCAGCTCGACGATCGCGTGGTCGCGCCAAGCCAGCAACGATTCATCCGCTGGTTTCGACGCGAATGTGACCGCCTGGTCGGCCGACAATGCTTTCGGCAAGCGTTTGATTCGCTTCGGACCGCGCACACCGACGACAGGATTGACGAACGCCTCGCCGCGCTCACACAACCACCGATACATTGAACGCCACGCCGACAGCGTGCGCGCGATCGAAGCAGGCGACAGGCCGCCCGCATGCAGCTTGGCCACGTAACGGCGAACATCGTGCGCGCTCAACGAGGATAACGAATGCGCGCCGGCAAATTCGATCAGGCGCGCCAGATCCAGCCGATACGCGGCCAGTGTGTGCGGAGAAGCGCGTCGCTGCGTCCAGAGCTCGAGTAGAAAAGCATCGACCAACGTGCCTGCCATCGATGCGGCGCGATCAGGCGCGCAGGCGTGCCAGCGCTGCGCTGGCCAATTCGGCGATTCGCTCGAGAAATGCGGTTCCCAGCGAGGAGTCAAATCGCTCGGGGTCCGCCGATCCCAGCACGAGCATTCCGAAAGTTTCCGGATCGGCGCCCGAATCTATTCCCAAACGGAGCGGTAGCAGCGCAACGCTGTTCACGCCGTCGGACCCGAGCCACGAGGCAGCTTCGAAGCCGACGTTCGATCCACAGAATGGGACCCGCATGCTGTTGGCAAACGTGATCGTGTCGCTTTCGACCGCGCGTGCGCAGTCGAGTGCCGCGAATGCGGGCTGCGTAGTCCACAAACGCAGCGCGGCATACGGAACTTCGAAGATGCGCTTTAGCTCGTCGATCAGGGTTGCAGGCAACGCGGCCGGTTCCTTTTCGGTCAACAGCGCGCGCACCCAAGCGATCAGCTTTTCGGCAATCGCTTCGTTTTCCTGGCCGTTCCGCACCATGTCGGCCACCTTGCTTTCGAGCGACTTCACACGCTCGCGCAGAATCAATGACTGGCGCTCGACCAGCGAAATGGCCTGCCCGTCGTGCGGATGCGGCAACTGCATCTGCGACAGCAGCTGCGGATGCTGCTCGAAAAAATCCTGATGACGCGTCAGATAGTGCGCAATATCGTCGGCCTGCAACGTTGTCATGGTCGTGGTGGCATCAAGAAGTTAGATTTCAATTTCACCCTTAAAAACCGGCGTCGCTGCGCCGGTCATCAGAACGGGCCGCGCCGCCTCGCCGCCGCCCATCCATTCGATTCTCAGCTCGCCGCCGCGGGCAACGACTGTAACCGGAGTATCGAGCAATCCGCACCGAATGCCGCTGACGACGGCCGCGCAGGCGCCGGTGCCGCATGCCAGCGTCTCGCCGGCGCCACGCTCCCAAACGCGCAAACGTATGCGATGCCGATCGACAATTTGCATGAAACCCGCGTTGACCCGATCACGAAACCGAGCATGCCGCTCGATCAAGGGGCCATCGGTCGCGACCGCGACGGTGTCGACATCGCGAACCGTTTGAACCGCGTGCGGATTTCCCATCGACAACACCGCGATCATCACTGGATGCCCGATATCAAGCGGCCACAGCGCCTGATCGTGCTCGACCATCGGCGTCAAGCCGGCTGGGTCGAACCCCGCGTCGGCCGGATCGAAGCGCGGCTTTCCCATGTCGACCGAGACGTCGCCGTTGGCGAGCAGTCGGGGCTCGATGACGCCGCCCAGCGTTTTGACCAGGATCGCGGTCTTGGACGTGAGCCCTTCGTCGTGCACGAACTTCACGAAGCATCGGGCCCCATTGCCGCACTGTTCGACTTCGCCGCCGTCGCTGTTGAAGATGCGATAGCTGAAGTCAAGATTGGGATGAGGCGCGGGCTCGACCAGCAGAATCTGGTCAGCGCCGACACCGGAGCGGCGATCCGCCAACGAGCGCAGCTGCTCGCGCGTCAGTTGGATTCGTTGCTTGACGCCATTGAGCATCACGAAATCGTTGCCTGCACCGTGCATCTTGGTAAAGCGAAGCTTCATTCCCGTCACGCCCTAATGAGATGCGTGACTGTAGAAGCTGGGCAGACCCGCCGGTCGCGTCTTGAAGCGGCGATGCGTCCACAGATATTGATCGGGCATCCTGAGCACCCAACGCTCGATCTCACGATTCATCCGCGCGGTGTCAGCTTCGATCGACTCGCCTGGAAAATCCGACCAGGGCGGTTCGAGGTGCAGCACGTAACCGTCATCGGTCATCTCGGTCACCGCCATCATGACTTGCGCGCCAATGATGCGCGCGATGCGCGCCACCATCGGAATCGTGGCCGCCGGCACGCCAAAGAAGGGGACAAAGATCGAATTGGCCGCGCCGAGGTCCATGTCGGGCAGGTAGTAAAGCGGTAGCCCGTTCCTGACATTTCGCATCACCGCCCGCATGTCGGCGCCCTGGCGAGCGACCAGTACCGGGTCGTTGAAACGCTGCCGAGCCTTGAATAGCCACTCGTCCCACACGGCGTTGGTCTGCCGCGAATAGATCGAGACAGCGCGCTGTAATGTTGCGAATCGAATGCCACCGGCATCGAGGCCGACAAAATGCGGCGCGATCAAGATCAGCGGCCGGCCGGCAGCCGCCGGCAAATGCTCGATGCCTTGCACCTTGACGTACTTTTCGACGCTTGACTGATCGCACTTCGACAGTACCGACCGGTCCAACCCGCTGCGTGCAATGTTGCGAAAACAGGGGCGCGCGATCTGTAACCGCTGCTGCTCGCTGAGTGCGGGGAAGCACAGGCGCAGGTTGGTCAGCGTGATCCGCCGCCGCGGCAAGACGACCCACCACAGCAGATCTCCGATCAAGCCAGCGAGCCGCGTGCGTGCGCCCTGCGACCAATCCGACGTCGCATTGATCAGAGCGATCCACAGCTTTGCGGACAATCTGCCGATGAGTGCGCTCAAGCTCGAGTACGCGGGTTTCTAATACAATTGCCGCTTCGCCGAGTTAACGACAACTTGCGGGGCGAGTTGGCAAAGCATAGCCGAGCAAATACCGCTAAAGCGTCGCACTTCGAAGAGTGCGAAACGCGCAGTTATTAAACGCAACGTTCGCAAGGAGTGCATGATGTCAAACAACTTCCTCTTTACTTCCGAATCCGTTTCCGAAGGTCATCCCGACAAGGTTTCCGATCAGATTTCGGACGCCATTTTGGACGCGATCCTGGCGCAGGACCCGCGCTCCAGAGTAGCCGCCGAAACCTTGTGCAACACCGGCCTGGTCGTACTGGCCGGCGAGATAACGACCAACGCGCATGTCGATTACATCGACGTGACGCGCCGCACGATTAAGCGCATCGGCTACGACAACACAGAATTCGGCATCGACTACAAAGGCTGCGCGGTGCTGGTCGCCTATGACAAGCAAAGCAACGACATCGCACAAGGCGTCGACCACGCGTCCGACGACTTTCTGAACCAGGGCGCGGGCGACCAGGGTCTGATGTTCGGGTATGCGTGCGATGAAACGCCCGATTTGATGCCGGCGCCCATCTATTACGCGCACCGCCTAGTCGAGCGCCAGGCGGACCTCAGACGCGATGGACGAATGCCGTACCTGCGGCCCGACGCCAAGAGCCAGGTCACGATGCGCTACGTCGACGGTAAACCGCATTCGATCGACACCGTGGTGCTCTCGTCGCAGCACGCGCCGGAGATGTCGGACGGCAAGGTGATGAAGAAGGAGTTCACCGAGGCGGTTATCGAGCAGATCATTAAGCCGTCACTACCCCCCGAGTGGCTAAAAAACACGCGCTACCTGGTGAACCCGACCGGCCGCTTTGTTGTCGGAGGTCCGCAAGGCGACTGCGGACTGACCGGCCGCAAGATCATCGTCGACACCTACGGTGGCGCCTGCCCGCATGGTGGTGGCGCGTTTTCCGGCAAAGACCCTTCGAAAGTCGATCGTTCGGCCGCGTATGCGGCGCGTTATGTCGCTAAGAATGTCGTCGCAGCGGGAATCGCGCGACAATGCCAGGTTCAGGTCGCTTACGCGATCGGCGTCGCGCAGCCGATGAACATCACCGTGTACACCGAAGGCACGGGCGTAATCCCGGACGAGCAGATCAGCAAGCTGGTCGCTGAACATTTCGATCTGCGGCCGCGAGGAATTATTCAGATGCTCGATCTGCTGCGCCCGATTTACGAGAAGACGGCGGCATACGGGCACTTCGGACGCGATGAGCCGGAGTTCAGCTGGGAAAAAACCGATCGCGCGGCGCTGCTCGCGGACGCAGCCGGCATCAGGCGCAAAGCGGGCGAAGCCATTCCCGCCTAGTCGTCAAAACAGTCCGACGATACGGCCATTGTCATCGACGTCGATCGCCGATGACGACGGCTGCGCGGGCAAGCCCGGCATGGTGAGGATGTCGCCGCAGACTAATACGACGAACTCGGCTCCTGCGGCGAGCCGCACTTCACGGATATTCAGCGAATGACCACTCGGCGCGCCGCGCAGCTGCGGGTCGGTCGAGAACGAGTACTGCGTCTTCGCGATGCACACCGGATAGTGGCCGTAACCCTGGTCCTGCAGCTGGCGTAGCTGCGCGCGCACCTTGGTATCCGCGGTCACCTCGGCAGCGCCGTAAATCTTTTTCGCGACAGCCTCGGCTTTCTGCCACAACGTATCGCCGTCTTCGTAGACAAAGCGCATATCGGCCGGCGTCGTCTCGGCAATCCGGACCACAACACGCGCGAGTTCTTCGGCGCCTTGCCCTCCATCGGCCCAGTGGCGCGCCTCCACCAGCGGCACTTCGTGATGCGCCAGCTTGCGTTTGAGTAGCGCGAGCTCGGCGTCGGTGTCATGCACGAAGTGGTTGATTGCGACGATGCATGGCAGCCCGTAATGATTGCGTACGTTGTTGATGTGGCGTTCGAGGTTAACGATGCCTTTTTCGAGACGTCCGAGATCCTCTGCCTGCAATGTCTTGACCTCGGCACCGCCATGGAACTTCAGCGCACGCACGGTGGCGACTAGCACGACCACGTCCGGCCGCAGGCCGGACTTACGGCACTTGATGTCGATGAACTTTTCGGCGCCGAGATCAGCGCCGAACCCGGCCTCGGTGATCACATAATCACCCAGCTTCAGCGCAGTTCGGGTAGCGATCACAGAGTTGCAACCGTGTGCGATGTTGGCGAACGGACCGCCGTGGATAAACGCCGGATTGTTCTCCAGCGTCTGCACCAGGTTCGGCTTGATGGCGTCTCGCAGCAACGCCGTCATCGCGCCTTGCGCCTTGAGCTGGCCGGCGACGATCGGTTGCTGGTCGCGCGTGTAGCCGACCACGATGCGACCGATGCGTTGCTTCAGGTCGGCGAGGTCGTTGGCCAGGCACAGGATCGCCATGATTTCGGAGGCAACGACGATGTCGAAGCCGTCCTGCCGCGGATAACCGTTACCCGGGCCCCCAAGCGCGACCGTGATGTCGCGCAAGGCGCGGTCGTTCATATCCATCACGCGGCGCCAGGTGATGCGGCGCAGATCGAAGCCAAGCGAGTTGCCGTGATGGATGTGGTTGTCGATCAGCGCAGCGAGCAGGTTGTGGGCGAGCGCGGTGGCGCTGAAGTCGCCGGTGAAGTGCAGGTTGATGTCTTCCATCGGCACTACCTGCGCGTAGCCGCCGCCGGCAGCGCCCCCCTTCATGCCGAACACCGGTCCGATCGAGGGCTCGCGCAGGCACACGATCGCGTTCTTGCCGATTCGGTTGAGCGCATCGCTGAGTCCCACCGTCGTCGTGGACTTGCCCTCGCCGGCCGGAGTCGGGCTGATGCCGCTCATCAGAATCAGCTTTCCGTCGGGCCGATCGGCCAGACTCGCGATATGCGCCAGCGACAGCTTTGCTTTGTAGCGGCCGTAAGGCTCGAGCTCGCGCTCGGGAATTTGCAGGCGATCGCGCGCCAGGTCGATGATCGGCCGCAAGGTTGCGCGTTGTGCGATCTCGATATCGCTCAGCATCGTTCAGTCGATACGTTCACAGCGGCTCCGTGCCCTCGCTAAGCAGGGCGAAGTATTCTCCATACGACCAGATGCGGTTGCGCCGCTGGCCGGTGACTTCCGAAATGACGCCCGCGTCTTCGAGCGCGGCAAGCGTCCTTAAAATCGTCGGCGCCGACAGCTTCAGCTGAGCCCCCAGGCGCAATGCGGTTTGCAACGGATGCCTCGCGAAGGCATCGAAGACGGGCAGCAAACTCGAAGAGCGCCTTGCCTGCGCTCCCACGTTCGCGCGATCGCGCGCGAAAAGTGCCACGATTTGCCGAGCCTGTTCTACTGCGAGGTGCGATGACTGCTCCACTGCCTCCATAAAGAAACGCACCCACAGCTCCCAATCGCCATCGGTGCGTACGGCATTCAGCAGATCGTAATAGCGGCCACGGTGTTCCTTGAAGTACAGGCTCGGATAAAACGTTGGCTCACGTAACACGCCTGCCTCACACAACTGCAGTGTGATCAACAGCCGCCCGATGCGTCCATTACCATCCATGAACGGGTGAATCGTCTCGAACTGCACATGCGCAAGTGCAGCCTTCAGCAATGGCGGCAACGAATCGTCATGCAGAAACACTTCAAAGTCATGCAGACATTGTTGCAGTTGATCGGGTGGTGGCGGCACGAAAACAGCTCGCGCCGGCGACCGTCCCCCAATCCACACTTGGGAGCGACGGAATTCGCCCGGCGCTTTGTTCGCTCCGCGGCCGCTGCGCATTAGAACCGCATGCATCTCACGAATTAGCCTCAAGCTGAGTGGAAACTCGTCGCGCCTTAGCCGGGTCAAGCCATGATCGAGCGCTGCAACGTAGTTAGACACCTCGATCACATCATCCAGCGGCACCCCCGGCGCTTCTTGCGCTTCGAACAAAAGCAGGTCGGACAGAGAAGATTGCGTGCCCTCGATCTGCGACGACAGCACCGCCTCTTTGCGGACATAGTGAAACAAGAAGAGACTGGGGTCGGGAAGCATGCCGCCGATCCCGTCGAGCCGTCCGAGTTGAACAGTGGCCCGCTCGATGGCGTGGATGAGCTCGGGCCCGAAAGCCAGCGCAGGCTCGGGCGGCAACTGCGCCGGTACAAAGGCTCGATAGCTCTCCCCGGCAAGCGAGCCAGTGACGTAATCGCCCGTTTTCCTGCGCGTCACCATGAACGAACCGTTAATAAGGCGCTTCAGGGTAGAGCGTTATTAATATTTAGGCAAGGAAGTGTTAATAGTGCCGACCAAATCCAGCTCACTATTAACGGCTCGAGCCTACCGCCTCTATACTTGCTTCCGCTTCGAGGAGCGTTGCGACAGTCCTATCAATCGACTGCCAGGCTCGAAGCGGCTGGTGTGGTATCCGGCTCGTAGCAACGGCGCTCGCGAACCCTTTACGAAGGAGCGCGAGATGAGCGCCGTACTAAAACCCACCCAAAAATCTTCGAGCGACTATGTCGTCGCCGACCTTGGCTTGGCCGACTGGGGCCGCAAGGAACTCCGCATTGCCGAAACCGAAATGCCGGGGCTGATGGCGATCCGTGACGAATACGCGAGTGCAAAGCCGCTTCGCGGCGCGCGCATCACGGGCTCGTTGCACATGACGATTCAAACGGCAGTGTTGATCGAAACGCTGCAGGCGCTCGGCGCCGAAGTGCGCTGGGCCAGCTGCAATATTTTTTCGACGCAGGACCACGCCGCAGCGGCCATCGCTGCCAACGGCACTGCGGTATTCGCGGTCAAGGGCGAGTCGCTCGCAGACTACTGGGACTACACGCACCGCATCTTCGAGTGGCCCGACGGCGGATTTAGCAACATGATTCTCGACGACGGCGGCGACGCGACCCTGCTGCTGCATCTGGGCAGCAAGGCCGAGCGCGACACGAGCGTAATTTCGAAACCCGGCAGCGAGGAGGAAGAATTCCTGTTCGCTTCGATCAAGTCCAAGCTCGCGCGCGATGCAAGTTGGTATTCGACGCGGCTGGCCAAGATCAAGGGCGTCACCGAAGAAACGACAACCGGCGTCAAGCGTCTGTATCAGATGGCGAAGGAAGGCAAGCTCGCATTTCCGGCGATCAACGTCAACGACTCGGTGACCAAGAGCAAGTTCGACAATTTATACGGCTGCCGCGAGTCATTGGTCGATGGCATCAAGCGCGCGACCGACGTAATGATCGCCGGCAAAGTCGCGGTGGTCGCTGGTTATGGCGATGTCGGCAAGGGCTCGGCGCAGGCGCTGCGTGCGCTCTCGGCACAGGTGTGGGTCACCGAAATCGACCCCATTTGCGCGCTGCAGGCGGCGATGGAAGGCTATCGCGTAGTGACGATGGACTACGCGGCGGACAAGGCCGACATTTTCGTGACTGCGACGGGCAACTTCCATGTGATAACGAGTGATCACATGCTGAGAATGAAGGACCAGGCGATCGTGTGCAACATTGGTCACTTCGATAACGAGATCGATATCGCCGGTATCAAGCAGTACACATGGGAAAACATCAAGCCGCAGGTCGATCACATCATCTTTCCCGACGGCAAGCGCATCATCTTGCTGGCCGAGGGGCGGCTGGTGAACCTGGGGTGTGGCACCGGTCACCCGAGCTATGTGATGTCGAGCTCGTTTGCCAATCAGGTAATCGCGCAGATCGAGCTATTCACTCACACCGATCAGTATCCGGTCGGCGTCTACGTGCTGCCGAAGCATCTGGACGAGAAAGTGGCTCGGTTGCAGCTGAAAAAGCTGAACGCGGAGCTGACCGAATTGACCGACACTCAGGCGCGCTACATCAGCGTTGCGAAAGACGGCCCGTACAAGCCCGACCACTACCGGTATTAACGCTGGAGATTCTTGATGCGGCTGTTATTGGTTTGGATCCTGAACGCGATCGCGCTGCTTGCGGTCGCATACCTCTTCCCGGGTGTGCAAATTCAGGACTGGAAGGCGGCGGCGATTGCCGCGTTGGTGCTCGGCCTCGTCAACGCGGTGATCAAGCCGATCCTGGTGCTTCTGACGCTGCCCGTCACCATCCTGACGCTCGGGCTTTTTTTGCTGGTCATCAACGCGCTGCTCTTCTGGGCGGTCGCATCGCTGCTGCCGGGTTTCAACGTCGGCGGCTTTGGTGCCGCCTTCGTCGGCGCTTTGCTGTACAGCGTAATAGCGTGGCTGTTGTCGATGCTGATTCCAGACCGGAAAAAATGAGACCCGCACTTGGAAAACGTCAGTTTTGAGTTTTTCCCGCCGCGCACGCCTGAAGGGGAAGCCAAGTTGCGCGTTGTGCGGGCACAGCTCGCGGCGCTGAGGCCCGAGTATTTCTCGGTGACGTTCGGGGCGGGAGGCTCGACCCGCGAGGGCACGTTGAACACCGTGATGGAAATGCACCGCGAAGGGTTGTCGGTCGCACCGCACATCTCATGCATCGGCACGTCGCGCGACTCGGTTCGAGCACTCCTGGCCGGCTACCGCGGCCACGGAATTCACCGAGTGGTGGCGCTACGCGGTGATATGCCATCGGGGGCTGCCGGCGGCGCCGGTGACTTTCGCTACGCCAATGAGCTGGTCGAGTTCATTCGTGCAGAAACGGGCGACTGGTTCGAGATCGAAGTCGCGGCATATCCCGAATATCACCCGCAATCGCGCTCGCCAGCCGACGATCTGCAAAGCTTCATGCGCAAGGTCAATGCGGGAGCGGACTCTGCGATCACTCAGTATTTCTATAACTTCGATGCGTACGCTAGATTTGTCGATGAGGTCACCGCACTGGGCTGTACGGTGCCGATCGTGGCCGGCGTCATGCCCATTGTTAACTACACGCAACTCGCGCGTTTCTCCGACGCGTGCGGCGCCGAAATTCCGCGCTGGATTAGACAGCGGCTCGAAAGCTTCGGAGACGACCGCGTTTCGATTCGCGAGTTCGGTCTGGATGTGGTGACGCGTCTGTGCGAGCAGTTGCTCGCGGCCGGCGCTCCAGGCTTGCACTTCTACACGCTGAATCAGGCGGAGGCCAGCGTCGAACTGTGCCGGCGCCTGTCTTAGCGCGCCGACTATAGGCAACCCGCGCGCGCGACCATCGGCCGGCGATATTGCCGCAGCCATAGAGCCAGCAGCCAGCGCATCACTCGTCGCGCCGCGCCGTGTACGGTCTTCGAAATACTGACGGGTGGAACTAGTTGAATGCGCGCCGCGCCGAGTGTCTCGATCACCGCCAATCCGCGCGTGTCGAGCGCAACTTCCTCGCCAGTGCCGAGAAAGGCGTCTCGCAAACTGCCTTCTTCGGTCAGCCAAACGCGTCCGCTCACAACGCGAACACGCTCGCCCGGCACCGAGGCGAACGGCAGCAGCGCGCCACCGGGTAGATCCAGGGTCTTGAAAACGGCTGACTCTTGTCTCATTTTGCTTGCTCCTATGCGCTTTATGCATGCCGCTGTTTGCGACACATGAATTAGGCGCTCAGGTAGAGAGGGCGACAAACGGAAAGACCGCAGTTGATGCATGCATCTAATGCATGTATGGTGGCGCCATGAAGTCGTCTCGTCCAGCGAGTTCCGCCCGTCGCCAACGCCCGATCGGCCTCGGCACATTGCGCGGCTTCGAAGCGTCCGCGCGCCGCATGTCCTTCACGCTCGCCGCCGCCGAACTGAGCCTGACGCAGTCTTCAATCAGCCGGCAGGTCGCGGAACTCGAGCGCCAGATCGGTACCGCTCTGTTCGCGCGACAAACCCGGTCGTTGGCGCTGACCGCCGCAGGTCATAGGCTGTTTCAGGCCACTCAACAGGCGCTGAAGCAGATCGACCGTGCGGTCGAAGACATCCGCGGGCCCCGCAATGCCGCGCGGGTGACGATCACGACCTATGCGTCGTTTGCTTCGCTCTGGCTGGTACCGCGGCTCGCGATATTTCAGCGCGAGCATCCGCAGATCGAGCTTCGAATCGACGCCAGCGATCGCTTTATCGATATCGACGTTGAGGGCGTTGATATCGCTATCCGCTGGACCCGGGCCACGTCGTTGCCAAGCGCAGCGGTGCCACTGCATGACGAAGAAGTGCAACCTGCGCTGTCACCGCTGCTGCTCGAGCGCAGTGGCCTGGCGCTTAAGAAACCACAGGACCTGTTTCAACTGCCGCTGTTGGAGCTCGATGAGTCGATGCCGACCTCGGCGTCGAGTGGATGGCCGCGCTGGTTCGAATTCGCCGGTGTGCGCACCGCGCCGCCCGCACCGCGTCTGATGTTCACGTTCATCGACCAATCGGTGCAGGCCGCCGTGCGCGGCCAGGGTGTCGTGCTGGCCCGCTCACCGTTCGTCGATGATCTGGTCGCAAGCGGCGACTTGATCGCCCCCTTTCCGAAACGCAGGATGCCGACCGGCTATCAGTACGCGCTGATCGCGAATGTGAATACGCGCGAAACACCGCACGTGTCGGCGTTTTGCAGCTGGATTCGCGCGCAGTTTGCGCGCGGCGCGTTGCGGCAAACCTAGCGCTGATGATCGCGGTGATTAATACACCGCGGCCTCGGTGATCACCACATCCATTTTTACATCGTGTGGCTGCGGGCGAATCGACGCTAACCGGCTCGCCTCGAACGCAATGCCGACCACCAGCGGAAACGGCACCAGCGCCGCCAGCGTGCGGTCGTAATAGCCCCCGCCGAAGCCAATGCGAAAGCGGTGGTCGTCAAAGCCCACGCAAGGGACCAGCAAACATTCGGGATGCACCACGCGACCCTGCGCCGGAACGGCGATTCCAAAGGCGCCCGCCTGCATCGGCGCGTCCGAAGTCCACGCGTGAAACCGCAGCGTGCGGCCGTTGATAACAGGAAGCGCCGCGACATGGCGTGTGTCCGACGTCAGCCAGGTGCCAATGACCGTTCTCAAATCGGGCTCGCCGCGAATCGGAAAATAAAATCCCAGTGCATGCACGGCGGCACTCTGCAGCCAATCCCCCACCCGATGCTGCAGAGCTGCCTCAAGCCGTTCCCGATGGTCGAGCGATGCGCGCATTTCGAGCAATTGCGCCCGCTGCAACTTCCTTCCAGCCTGCTGATCCAAGCGCTGTTCCACCATTCCAAGAAAAAGCGTTGCGCTTTAGGTGCAATCAGCGGCTTCGCGCATGCATCGCATGATCTAATTCGCGTCCGATGAAACTTCAACTTGCAGTCTATACGCTGGCCGCACTTGTACTCACACCGCTGTGCGCGCCGGCTGCGCCCGCGCGAGCGCCAGCTGCGTCGTCGAACGATCTGTCCGCTACCGACCAGGCATTTCTAAGCGCCCGCGATGCCGTGCGACTGGGCGATCGCGCGCGGCTTGCGCAGCATGCCGCAGGCCTTTCCGAGCATCCGCTTGCGGTCTATCTGGAGTACTGGCAATTGCTCGGACGGATTCAAGTCGGTGAACCGGAAGTAGAGGCCGATGTTGCGCGGTTCATGCGTCGTCATGCTGACAGCTACGTCGCCGACCGGCTGCGGTTCGACTGGGCGCTCCAGTTGGCCAAGCGCGGCGACTATCCAGGGCTCGAGCGCGAAGCCGCGCAGCTTCTGCCCGGATGGTGGACCGACGACGGTCAGTTGCTCTGCTATCTCGCACTGTCGAAGTACCGCAAGGCTGCCGCCCAGCAGGCCGACGTGTTCGCGCGCGATGCTCGCCAGTTGCTCGCCAACACGAAGAACTCAGCCGGCGATGGCTGCCTCGAGTTGACCGAAACTTTGCTGGCCGACCGCCGCGTCTCGATCTGGGATCGGGTGCGTGCGCTGGTCGAGCAGAATCAGTTCGATACAGCGAAGCGTATCGGCGTGCGCGCGCTCGATCAGAACGGCCGACCGGTCGATCAGAAGATGTTGACGCAGGCGATCGAGCGGCCCGCGGCGTGGCTCACCGCGCACGAACGGCGGCTGACCGAAGTGCAGCGCGAACTGGCGATCGTCGCAATCGTGCGACTCGCACGCGACAACCCGCAGGACGCAGCCGAGCATGCAGGCTCGCTGCACCTGCTCCTTACCCCCGAACAGCGCGGCGTTGTGTGGGGCCGAATCGGTCACATGGCGGCATTGCGGCTGATGCCGGAAGCCCACGGTTGGTACCGCCGCGGCGGCGAACACGTCGGCGTCGGCCCGGATGCAGCGCGAGTCGATGAGGTCCTCGAGTGGCAGGTGCGCAGCGCATTGCGCGCGCACGACTGGAAGACGGTCAAGAGTGCAATCGACCGTATGCCGCCCGCCCTGCGTGACGATCCTACCTGGATCTACTGGTATGGCCGCGCGCTGCACGAGGCCGGCCGCCCGGCCGAGGCGCAGGATCACTTCGCACGTATCGCGCAGCAGTTTCATTTCTATGGACAGTTGGCTGCAGAAGAACTGGGGCAGGCGATAGCACTGCCACCGCGCGCCGACGCACCGACCGCCGAAGAGATCGCGCCGTTTGAAGCGAATCGCGGCTTCGTCCGGGCGTTCAAGTTCTACGAGCTTGGATTACGTCTCGAGGGTAACCGTGAATGGAACTGGCAGATGCGCGGGCTGAGCGACCGGCAGCTACTGGCGGCGGCCGAGTTTGCGCGCAAGCGTGGCGTGCTCGACCGCATGATCAGCACATCAGATCGCACCAAAACCGAGTTCGATTTTGCACAACGATTCCCGGCGCCGTTTCGCGCTTCGTTAATCCAATACTCGGCGCCGCTTGGGCTCGACGAAAACTGGATCTACGGATTGATCCGCCAGGAATCGCGTTTCATCATGGATGCGCGTTCGTCGGTCGGCGCCAGCGGCTTGATGCAACTGATGCCGGCGACCGCGCGCTACGTCGCCAAGCGTTTGAACGTTCCGAACTTCACGCCGGGCCGAGTCAACGAACTCGAAGTGAACCTGCAACTGGGCACCGGCTATCTGAAGATGGTGCTCGACGATCTGGACGGCTCGCCGATGCTGGCCACCGCGGCCTACAACGCCGGTCCCGGCCGCCCGCGGGCATGGCGCTCCGCGTTATCAAGGCCGGTCGAAGGCGCCGTGTTCGCCGAGACGATTCCCTTCAATGAAACGCGCGACTACGTCAAGAAAGTGATGTCGAACAGCGTGTACTACGCAGCGCTGTTCGATAACAAGGCACCGTCGCTGAAAGCGCGTTTAGGCACTGTTTCACCCAAAGCGGCGGGCGCGACGGAACTGCCTTAAGTTCTTGACGCGAATAGAATTCGCGTTCGCATGCAACATTCGAACATCCTGGTTATAGGGGGTGCCGGCTTCATCGGAAGTCACCTCGTCGCGCGGCTGACGGCGCGCGGATCGCGTGTCACAGTGCCCACCCGCCGGCGTGCGCGGGCGCGGCACCTGATCCTGCTGCCGACTATCGATGTCGTCGAATGCGATGTGCATGACGATGCAGTGCTGAGCAGCCTGATCCGCGACAAGGATGCCGTGATCAACCTGATCGGCGTGTTGCATGGATCGCAAGGCAAGCCGGGTTCGCCGTATGGCCGCGAGTTTGCCGAGTCGCATGTCGAGCTGCCGCGCCGCATCGTCGCAAGCTGCGTGGCGCGCGGCGTCGACCGTTTGCTGCACATGAGTGCGCTCGGCGCTGATTCGAAGGGTCCGTCGATGTATCAGCGGAGCAAGGGCGACGGCGATGCGGTCGTGCAAGCTTCACGGCTGGACTGGACCATTTTCCGCCCGTCGGTCGTATTCGGGCCCGAAGACAACTTCCTGAACCTGTTTGCGACACTCGCGAAGTTTTTTCCGGTGCTGCCGATCGGCGGTGCCGACGCGCGGTTCCAACCGGTGTGGGTCGGCGACGTAGCGGACGCATTCGTCAATGCACTCGACAATCGCGTCACCTTCAGGCGCACCTATGAGCTTGCGGGGCCGCGGGTTTATCGGCTACGCGAGCTGGTCGCCTTTGCTGCCGCCGCGAGTGGGCATCCGCGTCCCGTTATCGGCCTGCCCGCCGGCCTGGCGCGTGTGCAAGCCACGCTGCTGGAGCTGCTGCCCGGCGAGCCGCTGATGTCGCGCGACAATCTAGACTCGATGAAGGTCGATAACATTGCTGCAGAGGAACCGTTCCGTCCCGCACCGGAACTTGCAATCCAAATGACTCCGCTCGAAGCCGAAGCGCCGGTGTATCTGTCACGCAGTCATGCCCGCAGCCGCTTTGGGCTGTATCGGGCTCGAGCTGGACGGTAGGAAACACCTCATGGCCGCGCAGAAATACGAAATCCCCGATGACTTTCTCGAAGCGGCCGACCGCTTCGTCACTCTCGCCAACGAAATGGGCGAGCAGTACTCACCCGACTGGGTGCGCGCGGTACTGATGTACGCCGCCGCCCGCTACAACGCGTTCAACTGGCTGACCAGTGATGAGCAGCGAGAACAGTCCCCGGACGCGGCAGCAGCGTACTTTCGAAACGAGTACGAAACGATGTTTCGCGAGAACCTCAAGGAAATTGAGCCAGTGTATCGGGGCGGGATGACGGGAAAACCTCAATGAGCCTAACTTTAGTGATCGGCAACAAAAACTATTCGTCGTGGTCACTACGCCCGTGGCTGGCGATGAAACAGGCCGGAATCGCTTTCAACGAGACCAACATCGTTTTGAATCGCCCGGAAACCAGCGAAAAAATTCTTCGATATTCACCGAGCGGACGCGTGCCGTGCCTGATCGACGGCGACTTGACCGTGTTCGATTCACTCGCGATCTGCGAATACGTCAATGAAAAGCTCAGCGAGCGCGATGGCGGCGCCGCCAGCCTGTGGCCGCGCGATGCGAAGGCACGCGCGCAAGCGCGCTCGGTGGTGGCGGAGATGCACTCGAGCTTCGCCGCCCTTCGCAGCAATATGCCGATGGATATCCGGTCGCGGCAAACAGCTAAAGGCGACGACGCTCTTCGTCGCCCCGATGTCGCGGCCGATGTCGCACGCATTCAATCGGTGTGGAGCGAATGCCTGGCTCAGGGCGGCCCGATGTTGTTCGGAAGTTTTTCAATTGCCGATGCGTTTTACGCGCCGGTGGTGACACGCTTTGCCACCTACGGCGTCAAGCTTTCTCCGTTGCTCGCCGCGTATTCCGAAAGTGTGTTGGCATTGCCAGCGATGCAGCAGTGGATCGCAGCAGCCAAAGCGGAACCTGAAACGATCGAGACCTAGGGTCCGAACCTTGAAAGCGTATCGAGTCGGAGGCTTCGTACGCGATCAGCTGCTCGGCAGCGCCCGTCGTCACATGGGCGAGTTGGAAGCAGCGCTGGAAACCGACCGTGATTGGGTCGTGGTCGGTTCGAGCCCAGAGGAGATGATCAGCGCTCGGCTACCAGCCGGTCGGCAAGGATTTTCCGGTGTTTCTGCATCCCGAAACACACGAGGAGTACGCGCTTGCGCGCACCGAGCGCAAGACCGCGCCGCGGTTACAAAGGATTCGATCGCCACGCCGCGCCCGACGTCACGCTCGAGCAGGACCTCGCGCGGCGCGATCTGACGATCAACGCGATGGCGCGCGACGAGGACGGCGCGCTCATCGATCCGTATCAAGGCAAGCGCGATCTCGACGCCGGCATCCTGCGCCACGTCAGTCCGGCGTTTGTCGAAGACCCGGTGCGCATCTTGCGCGTTGCGCGTTTCGCAGCGCGCTTTCCGGATTTCGACATCGCGCCGGAAACGGCCAAACTGATGCGCGCAGATGGTGCGCAATGGCGAGGCCGACGCGCTCGTGCCGGAGCGGGTATTGCAGGAACTTTCGCGCGGGTTGATGGAGACGAAGCCTTCGCGAATGTTGAACGTGCTCGTCTCATGCGGACTGATCGATCGATTGTTCGCAGAGCTCGAAGACCTGGGGCCCACCAGCGCCGCGCTCGACCGTGCCGCGCAATGCGACCTGGTGCTGCCCTCGCGCTTCGCCGTTCTGGCCGGCGCGTGCCGATCGTCGCGCGCAGTCGCCGACTTTCTGGGCAAGCTTCGAGTGCAGCAGGACGCAGCGCAGCTGGCCCGCCTGCTGGTGGAGCTGCGCGAGCCGCTGAAAAATGCCGAGACCTCGGCCGCCATCGTCGAGGTGCTCGAGCGCAGCGACGCATTCCGTCGGCCCGAACGGTTCGAATGGCTGCTGCATGCGTTTGAAGCGGCGGCAGACGTATCCGCCGAACGCTTTCGGCGCGCGCTGCGAGTGGCGGCCGAAGTCGATGCCGGCGCGCTCGCGAGTTTGCACCGCAATGATCCAAATCAGATTCAACGCGCGGTCAGGCAGGCTCGCATCGTTGCAGTCGGCCGCGAGCTGGGCGGCCCGCCCACGCTAGATCAATTGCGTCAATAACAGCAGCAGAAGCGACAGGACGATCGTGCTGGTAAACGGCAGCACATACTCGCGCCCATTGCGCCTGAAGCGCAGATCACCCGGCAGGCGGCCGACGCCGAGCCGGCTTAGCCAAGGTTGCAGAGCCGTCAGCACTAGCAATGCGATGAAGGTGGTCAGCAGCCATTTCATTGGGGCAGTTTACGCAGCGATTGCTTATGCGGCAGCTTTGTTAACGCAGCGACCTGTAGCAATCAACCTACAGCGTGTGCAGACGATCGCCGCGCGCGAATCCGATCAGCGGCCCTTGCACCCCGCGCCCAACCATCAAGACTTTTACCAGTTCACCCATTTCGGCTTCGGACACCAGCCGCTGCAGCGCGCCCGAGTTTTTGGCTGTGTGCTGCACTTTCAGTTGATCAAGCACACCGCAGTTCAGCAGGAAGTGTGCTTGCGACGTGTAACCCAGCACCTCCAGCCCGGCCGCGTGCGCCGCCGCAGCTATCGCGGAGAAGTCCACATGCGCGGTCACGTCGTTCAGTCCAGCCATCCACAACGGATCGCTGTGCGCGTGATGCCGAAAGTGGCACATTAGGGTGCCCATCAGTCGCTGCGGGTGGTAGTACTCGCGCCGCGGAAACCCGTAGTCGATGACCAGCAGTGCTCCGCGTGCAAGCCATTGCGCGCTTGACCTGGTCCAGCCTTCGGCGATCAGGTTCACTTCGGATGCGTAACCATCGGGAAACGCCCCGTGTTCGGCTTCGATCGCCGCCACCGCTGCTGCCAGAGCGTCGCCCGCGCGGCGTTCATCGAATGCGAATCCGCCGGAGTGGGTCATCACCCCACGCTCGAACGTTGCGTTCCCATGCTTCGCAAAGAGCTTGACCGGCATCACGTCGAGCACTTCGTTGGCCAGCATGACGCCTTTGAACTCCTCGGGCGGCGCGCTCAACCACTTTACAGGCGCGCCGTGCAGCCGCTGACGCTGCCGATCGGTCAAGTCGGATGAAACTTCAACGATCGAATAGCTTTCGAGCCCGACCTGCCGCTTTGCCAACGCCGCCATCAAATCGCTCGCAAGCGCTCCGGAACCAGCGCCGAACTCGACAATCCGCGCTGGCACCTGCTCGAATAGTTGCGTGACTTGTTGCGCCAGTGCCTGCGCGAAGAGCGGTGATATCTCCGGCGCGGTCACAAAGTCGCCGCCGGACGCCGAATCTCCGAACTTGCGCGCACCAGCGGCGTAGTAGCCGAGCTGCGGCGCGTACAGCACCAGCTGCATATAACGATCGAATGAGATCCAGCCGCCCGCGCGCTCGATCTCATCGGCGATATACGTCGCGACACGCCGGCTGTGTTCGATCGCCGCCGGGTCCGGCAGCGGCATCGATAAATGAGCAAAGGTCATCGATCAATCGTACTGCCGCTAAACTCTCGCGCCTCTTTCCAGGGTCTTGAAACCTTCGTTCCATGCCGCATCCATCCAACCGCGCCGCACTCGTCACCGGCGGCGCACGCCGCATCGGCCGCGAGATTGCGCTCGCGCTGGCGCGCGACGGATGGGACGTCGCCGTTCACTATGCAACTTCGCGCGACGACGCATTGGACACCGTGGCGCAGATCGAAGCACTGGGGCGGCGCGCCATCGCGGTGAACCGTGATCTTGCCGTCGAGCCCGGCGTGGTGAGCCTGCTCGCCGAATGCGCAAACGAGCTTGCTCCGATCACATGCGTGGTCAACAACGCATCGCTATTCGAATACGACAACGTTGCACGGTTTACCGCCGAGCACCTGCAGCGCGCGATGCGAACGAATGTTGCTGCGCCAGTCATGCTGGCGCGCTCGCTGCACGAACACCTTGCGCACGATGCGCGCGGCGTCGTGATCAACCTGCTCGATCAAAAGCTGGAGAACCCCAACCCGGATTTTTTTTCGTACACACTCTCAAAAGCGGCATTGAAGGAAGCGACGAGACTGCTGGCGATCGCGCTGGCGCCGAAGGTCAGAGTCGTCGGTATCGCTCCGGGCATTACGCTCGCATCGAATTTGCAGAGCAGCACCGGTTTCGAGGAGGCGCATCGCCGCACTCCACTCGATCGTTCGAGTACACCAAATGATGTTGCTCAGGCGGCGGTTTACCTGGCAAATGCAGAGGCGGTAACCGGCACCGTGTTGCTGGTCGACGGCGGGCAACACCTGGTGCCGAGCTCGCGCGACGTGATGTTTCTGACCGAGCCGCAAACCGAGCGATGAGCGCGCTGCTCCTTGATACCCGACTCGCGGACTGCCGCAGGATTTTCCTGCGCAACTACGTTCTCGAAGCCAACATTGGTGTTCATGCGCACGAGAAAAACGGCGCGCAGCGCATCGCGCTCAACGTCGACGTGTTCGTTCCGCTCGCCCTTTCCACCCCGCGCCATGACCGGATTCATGAAGTGGTCGACTACGACTTCATTCGGCTTGCCATCAGCCAACGCGTTGAACACGGGCACATCAATTTGCAGGAAACCCTGATCGACGACGTGGCGCGCGTTTTGCTCGCGCATCCGGCCGTGCGCGCAGTGCGCGTTTCAAGCGAGAAGTCGGATGTGTACGAGGACGTTGACGCAGTCGGAATCGAAATCATGCTGTTCAAGGACAAAGCATGAACGCGCCGCTTAGAAAGGTTGCATTCGAGAACAACAAGCTCGAGAAGCGGCTTTTGCGCTTGACCGGCCAGGCGATCACGCAGTTCAACATGATCGAAGCCGGCGACAAGGTAATGGTGTGCCTGTCGGGCGGCAAAGACAGCTACGGCCTGCTCGATGTGCTGCTGCTGTTGCGCGAACGTGCACCGATTGACTTCGACCTCATGGCCGTCAACCTCGATCAAAAGCAGCCCGGATTTCCGGAAGACGTCCTGCCGGAATATTTGCGAGCCAGGGGCGTGCCGTTTCACATCGAAGCGCAGGACACCTACTCGATCGTCAAACGCGTCATTCCTGAAGGCAAGACGATGTGCTCGTTGTGTTCGCGTCTGCGGCGCGGCGTCCTGTATCGCGTCGCCGGGGAATTGGGCGCGACCAAGATCGCGCTCGGCCACCATCGCGACGACATTCTTGGCACGTTCTTCCTGAATTTATTCTATGGCGGCACGCTGAAAGCGATGCCGCCGAAACTCGTGTCCGACGACGGCAAGCACGTCGTGATTCGACCGCTTGCGTACGTCGAAGAAGCCGATCTTGCGCGCTATGCGGAGGTCAAGGCGTTTCCGATCATTCCCTGCAACCTGTGCGGCTCACAAGTCAATCTGAAGCGGCAGGAAGTCAAGCGCATGTTGGTCGAGTGGGAGAAGCGCTATCCGGGGCGGGTCGAAAATACCTTTAACGCGCTGGCAAGAGTCACACCGTCGCACCTGATGGATTCAGACCTCTTCGACTTCGCGTCGCTGCGCGCGAGCGGAGGTGCTGAAATTGACGGTGATATCGCTTTCGATGAACCGCAGTGCGGCAGTCAAGTAGATGCCGCCGCCGACGTGATTCGCTTCGCCTGAAACTCAGGCGGCGTTCAGGGCACGCTCAATCTCGTCGACCAATACTTCGCTCGGCTCGCAGCCAACCGAAATTCGAACGAAGCCCTCAGGCACGTCGTCGCCCCAGCGCGCGCGGCGCTCCGCGCACGTGTGCACGCCGCCAAAGCTGGTCGATTCGCGCATCAGTGCGCATCCTTGAATGAAGCGTTCGGCAATTGCTTTGTCGGCAAGCGTGACTGCGATCAGACTGCCTCCGCCTTTCATCTGCGCCTGCGCCAGGCGCTGCGCCGGATGCGACGCGAGGCCCGGATAGCGCACCGCGACCACCTTCGGATGCCGTTCGAGTAGTTCGGCGAGGACCAGGGCGTTGAAGCGCATCCGCGAATAGCGAACCTCGAGCGTCTCCAGACCACGATGCACCAGCCATGCTTCATGCGGACCCGGCACCGCACCGGCGACCTTGCGCCAATCACGCACTGCGCCGATCAGCTCGGAACTGCGCGAGCTGACGTGGCCGAACAGCACATCGGAATGCCCGTTCAGCGCCTTCGTATCGGCAGAGACAACAACATCGGCACCGAGGTCGAGCGGGCGCTGCCCGAGCGGCGTCATCGTCGTGTTATCGACCGCGACGATCGCGCCGGCTGCTTTGGCGTTACGAACGACAGCGCCAATGTCAGCCAGATCGAGACCTGGATTCGAAGGTGTTTCAACCCAAACCAACTTGTATCCATCGAGCGCACGTGCAGCGACCTCGGCCGTCGCGCATGTTTCGACAACAACTCCCATCGGCAGCAGATACTTTTCAGAAAACACGCGCACGGTGTAGTAGCCGTCGGACGGCAGCAGAATGCGGTCGCCGGACTTCAGAACGCCATAGAGCACGGAAGCGATCGCGGCCATGCCCGAGGGAAACGTGACGGTCTCAGCGTCTTCGAGAATCGAAAGCGCGTCTTCCAATGCGCTCCATGTCGGGTTGCCCCAGCGTGCGTACTGATACGGCCCGCTGGGATCTGCAGCCAGACGGTAAACCGAGGTGTTGACGATCGGCGGCACGAAGGCCTCGCCGAACGCGGTCGATTGGCTGCTGTGGTGAAGCGCGCGCGCTACGCGCTCATCGATCGGGGACACGTGAACTCCGAAGCGTCGAAGAGGCGATTATCGACGCGCCGCAGTCAAGCAGTCGACCAACTTCTATTTCTTGGCCTTGTACTCCTCGAGCAGCAAATTGCGCTCTGGAAGGTCCTGAAGAATCAGGCGGCCCATTATTGTGTCCGCTTGCAGGCGTCCCGGTGATTGCGGCGGGGGCAGGCCGCCGGGATTGACCCGGGACAGCGTCTGCACACGCTCCTGGAAGATCGGCGCCGGCGCCGGCCCGGGCGGACGCTCCCAGACAAACGTGATCGACTGCAGCATTTCATTGGCGTCAAAGTCGTACAGCGTCGCCTTGACGCGCGGGTCGTCGCACGCGCTGCCGCGCAGGTCGATGCGCAGGTTGTTCGTGTTCGGCACCTTGCCTTCGATGGCGGCTTCCTTGAAGCGCACGTCGGACATCGCCCGCACCTGGTTGACGCCGACCGTGCCGAGCTTGTCGAGGAGCGTGTTGCGACAGACCTCCGGCGACGGTCGCGCCAGCGTTGACGGCGGCGGCGCAGACACAACGGCCGCCACTTGCGGTCGCGCGCCTGCAGCCGGCGGCGCCGATGGGCCAGCGACCGCCGCGCGCGCGTTGCCCGGCGCAGTCGTCGCGCTCGGCGCTGCCGCACCCGCTCGAGCCAGTTTGCAACCTTCGACGCCGACCAAAGTCATCCGATCCGGCGACGCGAACTCAAAGCCGAAGAAGTTGAACATCTTCGATTCGGGGACGGCCCAAACGACCTTGCCCTCACCACGATAGTGAATCGGACCGAGCGAATCGTCACCGTAGGCGTCGATGCTCGACCAAGTCTTTGGCTTGAACTCCGTAACGCCGGCGCCGAACAGCGTCTCGCACATGGCACCGCCGGGGTTATTCAGCATGCCCATCAGCGTGCTCATATCGTCTTTTCTGCGCGAACGCGCGGCGCCCTCGACGCGCCACCGACCCAGCAGCGGATTACGCGCATCAGGCAGTGGCGCCATCTTCAGCAGCCTCGCGCGCGCGGCCTTCAAGTCAGCTTGGGGCGGTCGGTTGTACTGAGACGCGGCGGGTGCCCCGCCGCTGCTTTGCTCTAAGTCGCTCTGCCTTTTGGTGGCTTCATCATTCCTCCTAATCTCGTCCTGGCGCCGCAGACATTCGTCGTTGTAGATGTGTTTATCGGGGCCTGAATTCGGACACATCTGAGCGAACACGACAGTCGACGCCGCGGCAAGAACGATCGAAAGCATGGCCAACGTACCTGCATGTGTCTTGCTCATCATCGATTCGTCCTCCTGTGCTCCGGCGCACGGTACCGTTCAGCAGATCCAGCCCTTGTTGCGCTGGGGTTCCATCTCGATCGTCGACGTCGAGCCGCCGCGATCGGCGGCGGCGTACTGGATGTGCAGGTAAAGCGGCTTGCGGCCGGCCAGCGTTGCGCGATAGATGCGCGAGCCACTGAGTCGTTCGTCCGGACAGGCGCCGCGCACCTGCTCGAGCTTGGTGTCCTTCGGGAACTGCGCCGCGAGCATCTCCGGAATCTTCGCGAGCACGATGTTCTTCGGCCAACCGACCGTGGCCGAGTCCAGCGCCTTCTGACCGCCGACGAGACTGATCTCGCCCGAGCCGACGCCGTCGATCGGCACCTTGCCGTTCCAGTAATACTTGTTGCCGCCCTTGGCGGGCGCCTTGCCTTGCCACTTGGCGCCGGTCAGCTTGGCGAACGGCGTCCAGTCGTTGGTCGCCTGCGGTGCACCCGCCGGTGCGGCCAGCGCGGCCGCGATGTCGCCGAGCGCTGCAGCGAACGCGGGCAAGCTCCCGCACAGACACAGTCCAAACATCGCGGCCCGCATCATCGGATGCGTGCGCTATTTCGGCTGAGAACGGAATGCAGTTTTCCATAGCTTTTCGAGCTCGGCCGCAACTGCGGGTGGCGGAGAGCCGATCAGCGTGGACTTGCCGCTCTGATAGACCTTGCCGTACACGACGTCCTGCACTCCCGAATACAGCAGCACGACGTTGTTCTCATAGCAGTCGCGGTTCTTGCATGTGCTGACTTGGAAATAGTCAGCACCGGCCACCTTGACCGCCTTGTTCTCCGAACTCGGACCGTCCAGCTTCGCCAGCCACGACTCCTTGGTCAACGGACCGAGAGCCTTGTAGTAGGCGGCCTTCGCCTTCGAGTTGTAGAGCAGCCCCGCGGCCGTGAGCTCAGTCAGCGCGTAGCCCTTGAACTTGTTCGGATCGGCTTTTGCCTGCTCGCTCGGCACTCCCGCCCCCGGCAAAGCGTTGCGGTTCGGGTCGCAGTGCCGGGAGCGCTTGCCCTTGAATGCTGCCGGCAGCGCGGCCATCACCTTCGGTCCGCCCTCGACCGCGGCGAAGAGACCCGAAGCGTTGCGGTAGTACACGAACACCAGTGCTTCACCGCCCGCGACCTCGCTTGTATATGCGGTTTCGAATTCCGGTGGAGGTGTCGCGCCGAAGTACTTGGGCGCGGGCTTCACCTTGCGCCCGGTCAGCACCGCCTTGCCGCCGTCCTGCACGACCAGCGAATCGCCAAGGTTCTTGAGCTGAGGCAGCATGTAGTTCGAACAGTCCGGTGCCAGCACGCCGAGGTAGGGCCGCATCCGTTCTGATCTCGCCCTTGCTCTGTGCCCAGGCCGCCGAGCTGGCAACGGCGACTAGCAGCACTGCGCTTTGAATTACACGGTTCATGATTTCTCCTGTCGGTTCCTAGCGAGGTTTCCCGGCGCACGCGGTGAAGATCGTCATCGTGCCCTTCATGAAGGCGTCCTGCTCCTGCGCGCTCATCTTTTCTCCGATTGCGTGCGCTTCCGCCTTCTTGCCCTGCATGCCGAGACACCATGGCTTGCCGGGCCTGCGGCGAAAAGACGGATCGGGCTTCCTTGGCACCGCACTTGCAGAAGTCATCGCCCTTGACTCCCATTTCCCGCCGCATCATCTTGTTGGCCCCTCGCTCGCCTTCGGCGAGGCAGGCGGTCATGAACTCGGAGTCGCTCGGCCCGCTGTCACCACAGGCGGCAACGAGCGCAATGGCGAGGGCGGCCGCAACGTTGCGGCGCGACAACTGCTGGCTCAAATAAGGCACGGTTTTTCTCCTCAAAGTTTGGCGGTCTTGACGGGGTGTCGGTAGAACTTCCTAGAACGACCCGCCTGGACGTTGCGGATTCGGGTCCTGCGGCGCCTGGCCACCGACCTCATGCCGCGTCGCCAGGTTCTGTTGCTGTACCCGATCGCGCGCGGCTTGCGCCTGGGCGCGCACTTGCGCCAGTTTGGCCTGCATCTCTGCTTCTACTGCGCTGACATCGAGATCCTTCGCCGTCTGCAGGTAGATCAGGCACCAGCCTTTCTTGAGCACCAGCGACAGCAGCGTACCCACCGCAGCCATGATCAGGCCGATGCCCACCAGCATCGCAACGCCATAGCCTCCACTGCGGCCCGTCGTGGGCTCCGGGCATACCGCGCGGCATGCCGCGTGGCGTGCGGCCGTACCCACCATAGCCGCGGCCGTATCTCACTTTCGAATCCGCCGCCGAACATCGAGGTCAAGCTCGACAGATTGGCGTCGACGCCAACGATGCCGAGCGATAGCGAACCCGCGGTCAGCGTGCCAGACAGTGCAATCCACCACAACACCATTGCCGTGACGATCAGCAGCACGAACAACACACAAGCGCGGACTACGACGCCGACCAACCGTTTGCGGATCACCATTGCGACGCGCGCGAGCGCCGTACCGATCGATTCGCCTGACCAGATCGCCGAACTGGCGATCGGTGCGAGCACGAATGCGAACGCGACGAACAACACGCCGATCGTCACCGCGCTTAACGGAAATACGATAAAGAACAGCACCGGCCCGATGACCGGAATTTTGCAAATCCACAGCAGCAGCGCGACCGCGAGCACGATGCCGAGGAAGCCCAGGCCAGCGAGAATCATTACAACAATCGCCTTGCCCAACGCGAACAGGCCCGCCAGCAGTGCATCGGTAAACGAGCGCGACGATGCACCGGACGCTTCGTCCATCAGTACCACGCCGGCGGCGTTAAAACCAGTGCCGGCACACATCAGGAAAAGCAGAAAGGCGAGAGCGAACGCGCTGAACGACATCGAGCTCATTCCCATCGACATGAACAGCCCGAACAGCGCGACGCCGACAGCCATTGCGACGAACTCGACCGCGAGCGCTTTGCTGTTAGTGATGGCATCGACTGCCGGAAGAATCGCGCCGGCGTCGCGGACTTGACTGGATACTGCACTCATCGTGATCTCCTCGAATTTTCAGATGCGACCGATCACAGCTTCGGTGCATTGACGCGGCTGGCCGACTCGCGCGTCGCCTGGGTCGCAAAGCGTGCCGCGGCCTGCCGCATGTCCTCGAACTGCGAATCGTCGACCAGCGACACGCTCATCCAGCGCACCAGGTCGCGGTCGGACGGACCGCGGTTGCGCTCGTAGCGCACAAAGACGGTCACTCCGCAGCCGGCAGTCTTGTAGCCGTTGAAGAGCACGTTCTGCCCGCGCGCCGGCGGGTCGATGGGCGGAAACTTGGCGCAACGCGCGTTCACATTGTTGTCGACAACTTGCGCGCCGGCCGCGTTGAAGGTCCACAGAATCACGCCCTCGCTTTGAAAGCTTGGCGTGCCGTACTTCTGGACCAGCGCCTGCTTCAGCGTCTCGAACAGCGGATACTGATTTGCCTGGAAGCCAGTGAAGCGCTCGACGAAGTGTGCGCGATGGGCGTTCGGCGGCGGCGGGAACTGCACACCGATCGCGTCACCCGAGCCGTCAGAGCCGCGCTGGGCACCGCGAGCGATTACCCATGAGAGATAGTCGGTCGCCGCAACATTGTTGACGATGCCGCGCGTCTCGTCGATGCGCATCGCCGGCGAGTGCGCCTGCAGCGCGCGCTTGACCTCGGCGAGCGACATGCCGAGCTTGATGCCGACGATATCGACGTTGACTGCAGCTACGGTGGCAGCCATGGGTGCGGTCACGCCTGCGGCGGGAGTTCCGGCCGTGGCGACGACTTCTCCACCCGCGGGTGACGTGCCCGAGTAGGTGGGTGAAGATGCAGCGCCCGCGTCTGTGGATGTCATCGGAGGATTGCTCAACACTGCGGCCGCCTCGTTGCCCGCCTGTTCACGCGCCGGCTTCTCGCCGCCGCCACGCATCAGTGTCCCCGCGGCACCAAGTAGCCCACCGATCACGCGATTCACATCCACCTGCGAGCCGGATGGCGGCGCGCCGCCGGGAGTGCCTGCGCCCGCCGTTCCACCGATACTCGCCGAATTTGGAGTAACCGCCACGTCCTGGTCCGCCACCACGATCGTGAGCTTCGCGGCGCTGAAGCCGAAGTAGCTCGGCCCGGCGCGGTGGTTCATCTTGCGGACGTTGAAGCCCGCAAAGCGCAGACCCGACGGCACGGTCAACTGCCGCACCAGATTCGACACGTCGATCACCTGCGTGAACGCCGGGTTGTCGGTGCAGTTAGCGGTGAGTTGTGCGAGCCGTTGGCCCGATGTCGCATCGGCAGCATCCGGTCTGCCGTTGCCGGCGAAGCCGAACACCTCGAACACGACCGGCTCGGCGCCTGAACACTGGCTGGCACGCGCCTTGAACTGCAGCGTGGCCGAGCGGATGCGCTGCGGCGGGTTCTCGGGCAGCTGGAACTCGACCACGCCGGTGTTGATCGAGCCCACCCCGGCCTTGGCACCCGAACTGCGCTGCCAGAAACCGACCATCATGTGGTTACCCATCGTGGCGGCCGGCGTCGTCGGACCCCCGGTCAGGGTGCCCCAGTGCACCGACAGCATCGGATCGACGCCGATCTGGCGATCGACGGCCGAAGCACCTGAACTCGCTATCGCAAGCATCGGCACCACCCAGTAGCGTGCAGAAATGCGTCGTGACATAAATCCCCCGTTCCCGAAGTTTTGGTTCCCGGATCGAAACCAATCGGAACGCAACGTAGACGGCGGGGTGTTACTGGAGCGTTACTGGCGGCCGAGCCAACAAGCTGGTCGTTAGTGGTGCAGTCGACGACTTGCGGTGGTCAGAATGGCGCGGTTAATGGGGTTGCGATTCAGGAAGCTGTCGCTGAATTCATCAGGGACATTGGGCAGTGCGACGGTGTTGATCCAGTCAACGGCGCTCGCAAGTGACGTCGTCGCGTCAACGTGGTCACCTGCGGCACTGAACACCTCGAACTCGATCCACCAGGCCTCGGCCCGATACATGTCCACAGGCTGCACGCCGCGCAAGTGTCGCGGCGCCTCGCGCAATACGCTGACGGCCCTATCCGTTTCACCTTGTCGCAACAAGTGACGCGCGCGCGCCACGTGCGCTTTGACTGCGATGCCCAAGTATTCGAGTTCTTCCGCAGTGTGCTGCACCTCTTCGCAACACGCGACGGCCTTGTCCGGCGCAAGCGTCAGCGCGTGGTCCAGTTGCGCGAGCATGCGCATCCACGGGTCGCCCTCTTTGCCAAGAAGAGCAAGTGCCTGACTGATCTGACTGGCACCGTCGCGCCCCTGCAACCGCTCGATGCGTCCCGTCAGAATCTCGCGCCGCGCCTGGACCGAATCGATCGACGGCGACGCATATTCAAGCGCCTTCTGTGCGCGCCCCACCTGACCCAGGTCGAGCAGCAACGCCGCCCTGTGATTGTTGGCTACGGCGATCCACACGATTTGGCCATCGCGGACGAAGCAATCGAGAGCGGCGTCGAGGCTCGCCAGCGCATCACGATAACGACCGAGCGCAGCACTGTGCATCCCGATGTACATGTCAATTGCGCCGCCCGCGGGTCCACCGGTGTCCCCCAGCTGCATCTGAAGCGCACGTGCGCGCTGCGCTTGCTCGAGCGCCTCGCTGACACGTCCCAGATTGCCCAGCGTGTTGGCGTAGTTGGACGTTAACGTTGCCTGTTCGCCGAAGTCGCCAGCCGTACGTGCGGTCTCGATCGCTCGCACCAGCGCGTCGGCGGTGCGACGCAAGCGCCGCGCCGAGTTCAACACGTAGGCGTAGTCGGACCAGAATTTCATGCGTTGCTCAATTGGGCCCTCACGCTCGATCAGCTCTCGGAACGGCTCGATCAGCGGCAGTGCTTCGTTGGCACGTTCGCTCAGCGAAAGGCCTACGGCAAGCAAACGCGCCGCTTCGAACCGCGGCCACGGCGAATCGAGTTGTTGCGCCAGCTCATACGCTTCGCGCGCAGCGGCGATGCCGGCGGAGTGTTCCGCTGCAAGCAGCCGGGTGTTCGCCTGCGCGGTCAACGCATTCACGCGCTGCTGTGTCGACTTTGCTTCCCGCAGCAACCCATCGACGACCTCGGTCGCGCGTTCGACGCCGTGAATCAACAGCACAGCGTCGATGCTTTCGAAGCGTGCGTTGAATGCCTGCTCCGCCGCGTCCACCCGATCGAAACACCCAGCGGCACGCTGCCAATGCTCAGCCTCGGCCGCGCGCTGCGAGTTGCGGCGTGCGTCATTTGCCGCTTCCACGAACGCGTTGCCGGCACCGAGCCAATCCTTCGCGTCGTAGCAATGCTGGGCCACTCGGGCCGCGGGTGCGCCGCGCGCCTGCAACTCGAGGGCAATTTTGCGATGCATGACCACGGCGATCGGCGCGGGTACCGAGCGCAGCGTGGTCTCGAGAATCAGATCGTGTGCAAACGCACTGCCTTCGAGGTCGGCACGAATGATCTGCGCGGCTTCGAGCTCACGCCAGCTTTCGGCCAGATCGAGCGGATGCGCACTCAGCACGCAAGCGGCCAGCGCGACGCTAAAGTCCTGCCCGGCCAGCGCAGCGACCCGCGCTAGCTTCAATGCATCGCGCGAGAGCTTCTGCAGACGGCGCTCGATCAACTGGCCGACACTACCCGGCGCTGGAAGATGCACGGCAGCGCCTTTGAGCGCTGTCGCATCCTGCGCCAGTAGAGCGGCGAGCGTTTCGAGAATGAACAGCGGATTGCCGCCGGTGTGGCGTGCCAACGAGCCCGCCCAAGAATGCGCGTCAAAGTCGGGCAACGCGAGCGACGTCAGTAGTGCTTCAATCGCCGGCACGTTCAGAGGCCCCAGGTCGATGCGGGATACCTCGTGGGATTCGGTGCGCTCCAGCCAGTCGAGAAGTCGGCGCGACATTTCGGCGCTGCGCGCGCCAGCCAACCAGCGCGTAACCGATTGCTCCTCAGGGATCGACGCCAACAGCGACTCGACGCTTGCGTCGTCGGCAAACTGCAAATCATCGACCACACAGCCGGATAGACCGGCATCGTTCGCGGCAAGCAATGCCTGTGAGATGGCGCGCTGAAATCGCACCGGCTGCAACTTGCTTTCCGGGCCTGCGCCCAGCTCCGGCAGGATTCGGCTGAGCTCGGCAGCCGTCCATTCTTCATAGCTGGGCGCATAACGCTGCGTGATGGCGCGCAATAGCCGAGCCAACAGTGCGAACGGCACGCGCGCATCGCCAGGGCGTGCACCGACGACGATCGCACCGTCATGCCGTGCAGCAAAGTCGCTTAGCAGCCGCGTCTTGCCTATACCTGGTTCACCGCAAACCAGCGCAAGACGTCGCTGTTGCCATGCGGCTTCCAATTTGTTCCACTCAGCATCGCGCCCGACAAGCTTGGGTGGCCGTAGTACCGAGACGGGCTTCACGACGGGCGCGGGAGAAGGTAACGCGTCGCTCGACTCGATCAATGCCGCCAGTTCAAGTGTTTCTTTGCCGGGTGCCGTTGCCAGTTCGCGCTTCAACAGATCGCGACAGCGCTGAAATGCCCGCAACGCCGCGGCTCGATCCCCGCGCAGGTAGTGCAACCGCATCAGTTGCCGATGCGCGTGCTCTCTCAGCGGATCATCCGCCAGCAAACGCTCGCCGTATTGCAAGGCAAGCGCAATCTGACCTTCACGTTCAAGCTTCGCTGCAATCTCTGCCAGCGCATTGCGCCGGTTAGAGCGCCATTGCTCGCGCGCCGCTTGCAACCACTCTTCAAGCTGATCGCAATCGGCGTACTCGAGGGAGCCCAGCAGCTCGCCCGTTGCGTTGGCCACGCCCTGCGCCAGTGTTTCAGCCACGCCGCTCAAGTCGTGGCTGACGCCGTCGGCTAGCCGCAGGACGTCACCTGTGGTCAACGCCACGTCGCGGCCGGCGCGCTTCCGCAGCCGATGCAAGCGCTGTCTCAGATTATTGCGGGCAGCGTCGTCATCAACATCAGGCCATAGCAATGCTGCTGCTTTGCCCCGAGCCGTAACTCCGTCGATCGCGAGCAGCGCGAGAAGCGCCGCGTCCTTGCGCTCGAGCGGGAACGAATCGCTGCCAGGACCAAGCTTCGGCTCGCCGAGCAGCTGCAGCCGAATGCCTGTCTGGGGAGTTGCGTCAGTCGCCATCGACGCCAAGCGCACAAAGGAACAATCGTATCCGACGCATCCAGCGGCTTGCGAGCGCCGGCGCACAATGCGTGCGTGGTGTTGATGCGACCGAATACAACCTAGAGGGGTGAACTCATGATCACGGCATTGACGGGCCGCCTCGCCGCGGCCGCTTCGCTGGTTCTTCTCCTAGTGCTTTCGCCGGCTCGCGCGGCCGACCCTGCTGGCGTCTTGTGGGAAACGACTTCCCAGATGGCGATGGCGGGCATGCCGATGCAGATGCCGGCGCAGACCATGAAGGTTTGCACGGCGAAGACGTGGACGAAGCCTCCGCCGGGCGGCGACAAGTCCTGCGTTGCTTCCGACTACAAAATGGTCGGGAACAAGGCGACTTGGAAGATGCAGTGCAGCGGCCAAATGCCGATGCAGGGCACGGGCGAGCTGACCTTCGAAGGCTCGGATTCCTACACGGGCGCGATCCAAGCCACGACCCAGGGCATGAACATGACGGTAAAGCTTTCCGGCAAGAAGGTCGGCACCTGCGATAACCCGCAGTAGACGCCCCGTTCTGAGGGGGGTTTGATTACGACCCACCTTTTCCGGAAGCAGCTGCTGGCGGCCGCGCTCGGTGCATTCGTGTGCGCTCCCGCCGTGTTGTCGCAACTTTCAATACGTCGCGCACGAAGCAACCTCGCCGCGGGCGCTTCAGATCACCCACCACGCCATGCCGGCCATCGCCGCAAGCAGCATCACCCAGACGCCGGTTCGCACGCCGCCGACAGCGCGCTCGTCGGCTCCTGTCGATTGGGCTGTCTTGACCGTGACCCGAACGCGTTGTGGCGCCCGCTCGGCATGAAAGGCCAGCATGGCCCACTCTTGCATCGACACTTCCTCCACGGTGACGGCTGGTTCACTTGTGATCATCGAAATTCCTTTCGCTGAATGAGGGATAAAAGGTGGTTGCATGCGTTTGGCCTGGACGAATCGTCGAGCTGAAGCGCCTCTAAGGTCGTTGTGACAGCGCTTAAAAATCCTTAAATCGCGGGCGCGGATTAAGCTCGGCAGTAGCCATCGGTGCCCGCACCACTCACGATGAATCGCCAGCCTTCTGAACCCGAACTGCGCTTCGGCCGCTTCCGTCTGCAACCGACGCAGCGTCAACTGTTCGAGAACGACGTTCCGGTCAAGCTGGGCGGCCGCGCCTTCGATGTTCTCTGGGCGTTGGTCGAACGGCGCGATCGCGCCGTACCCAAGAGCGAGTTGATGCAGCTGGCGTGGCCAAAACGCGTAGTCGAGGAGAACAACCTGCAGGTGCAGGTCGTGACACTGCGCAAATTGCTCGGCCCGGCGGCGATCACGACGATCCCCGGTCGCGGCTACCAGTTCATCGCGGCGCTCGATGGGGCAATGCAGTCAGCCACCGCCCAAACCGCGTTCGAATCCGCGTTGTCATCAACCGAGCCGCCGACCAACCTGCCGGCCCAATTGCGGCCTCTGTACGGTCGGGATGAAGACCTCGCTCGTCTGAGCAAGTTGATCGGGCAACAGCTGCTAATCAGCGTCGTGGGCCCGAGTGGGATTGGCAAAACCCGCATCGCCCAAGCTGTTGCTGACGACGCTCGGGACGTCTTCGCCGACGGCATCTGGATGGTCGAACTGGCATTGGTCGCCGATCCGGCAATCGCCCTCAGTGCCGTTGCGCGAACGTTGGACGTGCAGTTGGGCGCCGAGCCGAAGGCAGCCGACCTTGCGGCAACCCTGCGCGGCCGCAAAATGCTGCTCGTTCTCGATAACTGCGAGCACTTGCTTGACGCTGTCGCCGAGATCGTTACCGCGCTACGGCGCGAAGCGCCCTCGGTCGGTGTCCTCGCCACTAGCCAGGAGCCGCTGCGTTTGGAGGGCGAGCAGGTTTATCGCCTCGACACCTTGCCCTTGCCGGAAAACGTACCGCTTGATGTCGCGCGCCACATTGGCGCGGTGGCGCTGTTCGTGGCGCGGGCGCAGGCCGCGGCTCCGGGGTTCGTGCTGACCGAAAGCACCTTGCCGATCGTGGTCGACATCTGTCGCCGACTCGATGGCATCGCACTTGCGATCGAGCTGGCGGCAGCGCGGATTCCACTGCTCGGTGTCGAAGGCCTGCGAGCAAAACTCGATGATCGCTTCCGCGTCCTGACCGCCGGCTCACGGCTCGCGCCGCGCCGTCACCAGACGCTGCGCGCTGCGCTCGAATGGAGTCATGGTTTGCTGACGTCCGACGAGCAAACCGTGTTTCGTCGGCTCGGCGTGTTCGCCGGCACCTTCGGACTAGGAAGCGCTCAACGCGTGGCCAGCGCAGGCACGATGGACGAGTGGTCGGTTCTGGAGACACTGGGCCCCTCGAGCCCGAAGAACAAGCGCAAGGGCACCAAGGGCGGCTCGTCACGGCCGCGGGTCGGCGGCGGCATGCCGGGCGGCTTCCCGGGCGGCATGCCCCAGCTCCCGCCCGGCCTCGACCCGAACGCCCTGGGCGGCGCCCCGGGCGGCTGCCGCCGGGCTTCAAGCTGCCCAACCTCGACTTCAGCAAGCTCAGCAAGCCCGAAGCGCAGACGGCGACAAGGGCTGAGATCGGCATGGAGCACCTAGTCGGGAGCCTAGTATTGTGAGCGGCGATCACATCGAGGAGGAATCGATGACCGCTGTGTGCTTCCGGTCGACCGAGCGGGAGACCTGACCGTTGATGAACTGGTGGACCTTCCCGAGGATCTTCGTTACGAGTTGATCGAGGGAAGGCTCGTCTTGACCCCCCACCCGTCACGATCCACAATTCATCGGCCGGAAAACGGCTGATGCGATCGAGGTAGTTCTCGCCCCACGGCTTCTCGGTCGATCAGGAACAGGCGGTGTTGCGTCATCCGCAACGAGTTGTGTCCCGACGTCATGATCCTGCGCGATGAGAGCGCGAATCGATCGCCGGTGCGGCCGGCCGACGTCCTGCTGGTCGTCGAGGTCGTCTCGAAGTCGTCGAAGACCACGGACCGCCGGGAGAAGCTCGAGTGGTACGCGGAAATGCGGTATCCCGAGCTACTGGATCATCGATCCGTTGCCGGAGCGGGTGACGCTGACGGAGTTCCGACTCGGCCCGGCGGGTTATCGCCAACGTCTGCAGACGGCCGAACTGATCACGCTGGACGAGCCGTGGAAGGTGACGCTCGACCTCCCGGCGTGGACTCGCAAGCGCGACTACTACCGTGACGTGGCCCCGAGCCGACGTCTGATGCTCTGATCGGGTAGGACTTTCGCATGGCGTTGCATGTGCGTGGGACGGTCCTGCCCGACGGCGAGGTCCGGGATCTCTGGCTGGTGGGGGACCGGGTCACGGTCGAGCCGGTGGCGGGGGCCGAGACGATCAGTGACGGCGGGTTCGTGGTGCCGGGCCTGGTGGACGCGCACTGCCACCTCGGGATCGCGTACGGGGCCAAGCCGATCAGTGGGCTGGATGAAGCGCGGGAACTGGCCGCGATCGACCGGGACGCGGGGGTGCTCGCGTTGCGGGACGCGGGGTCGCCGTACCCGTACCCGGAATTGGACGACGAGCGGGACGTGCCGCGCCTCGCCCGCGCCGGGCGGCACGTGGCCGCGCCGCGCCGTTATCTGCGGGACATCGGCATCGAGGTGTTGGCCGACGAGGTCGCGGCGACCGTGACCGCGCAGGCCAAGGCCGGCACGGGCTGGGTCAAGCTGGTCGGCGACTGGATCGACCGTGAGGTCGGCGACCTCGCACCGTCGTGGGACGCGGCGACGATGGCGGCCGCGGTGGAGGCCGCCCACGCGGCGGGAGCCCGGGCGGCGGTGCACACGTTCTCCGAGGAGGGCGTCGAGGTCATGGTGCGGGCCGGCGTCGACTCGGTGGAGCACGGCACCGGGCTGTCGCTCGACCTGATCGACGAGATGGCCCGGCGGGGGACCGCGCTGGTACCCACGATGATCAACATCCGCACCTTCGGCGGGATCGCCGACGCGGCCCGGGGAAAGTTCGCCGGGTACGCGGACCACATGATCGCGCTCCGCGACCGGTTCCCTTCCGTGGTGCGGGCTGCCCACGAGGCCGGCGTCCCGATCTACATCGGCACCGACGCGGGCGGCGGCATCCGGCACGGTCTGGTGGCCGAGGAGATGCTGATCATGCAGGAGGCGGGGTTGCCCGCGGCTGACATCCTGGCCGCCGCCTCCTGGAGGGCCCGCGAGTGGCTCGGCTTCCCCGGCCTGGTCGAGGGCGGCCTGGCCGACCTGGTCGTCTACCCCGAGGACCCGCGCCGCACCCTGGCCGTCACCCGCCACCCGGCCCGCATCGTCCTGCGCGGCCGGGTGGTCAAGTGACGCGCTAGCCCACGTCCCAGGTGGTCACCGTGGTTGCCGTGACGCAGACCAGGCGGGTGCTCGTCGAGGTGCAGCCCAGAGTGCCGGCCGGGGCCCGCCCGATCGGCTTCGGCGGGCGGTCGGCGATCGGCTGGCGGGCCAGCACACCGTCGGGATGCATGACCAGCAGTTGCCGGGGGTCGAGCCAGACTCCGTGGAACGCCGTCGAGCCGGTGACGATCCGCCGGCCGTCCGGGTCGTAGAGGTCGAAACCCCCGGTGCCGGTGACCAGGGTGTGGCCGTTCGCCGCCGACAGCTGCCCGGCGCCCGTGACGTCGGTCGTGGCCTGCCAGGCCACGCGCCGCTGCCGTACGTCGTAGGCGGTGATCTGGTCTTTCCGGCCGGGCACCGAGGTGACCAGGCAGACCCGTACGCTCCCGCACTGGCCCATGCCGACTACGGAGCCGGCCACCGGATCGGTCTCCCACGCGCCGGCGTTTCCCCCGCTCACATCGACCAACCGCAGGCGCTGGGGCCCGGTCGGCGAGTCGTGGGGGTCCACCATGAAGAGCGTGCCGTCGAAGACCGCCATCTGCTTCCCCGAGACCGAGCCGAGCTGGACGGTCCGCAGCCTCTTGCCGGTGCGGGCATCCAGGACGTCCGCTATGCCGTCGAGAGTGACCAGGACCACCCGGGAATCGGTGAAGGCGGCCGGCGGACCGGACTGGCTCGTCCAGTTCTCGTCGGCGGTCGTGCCCCAGCCCAGCAATCGCGCATAGGAGCGGTCCGAACCCGTGAAGCCGCTGTATCCGGTTCCGTCGACGCCGGTGAAGGACGCCTGACCGCTCGGCGGCACCATGCTCACCACGTGGTCGCCGGCGAAGACCCAATCCTCCTCGCCGACGTCGCCGCCCTCACTGTCGTTCCCGCTGAGGTTCCCCTTCTGCCCTCCGGTCTGCCGATCCAAGAGGTCGAACCGGAAGCCGGCCGGCGGGTCGACGCGCGGTTTGGTGACCACCACGGCGGCGGACGGCGTGACGAGCACCTTCTCGAGCTCCGCCGACTCGGCGATCTTGTGCGGCGCCCGGAGCACGGCGCCGGTTCGCATGTCGGTCGTGGCCGTCCACACCGTGTTGTCTTCCCGGCGTACCCAGGCCGCGTACGCCCGGATGCCGTCGGTGGCGAGTTGGACGTCGACGGCCGTCCCGTCCAAGGGGATCGGGGGGCCGACCGTCGGGGTGGCCGGCCAGTCCTGCCGGACGGGCGGTCCCAGTCGCACGGCCAGGCCGGTGCTGACCGCGACCAGCGTGACCACCGCGATGGTGGCCACGATCCGGACCCGGTCGCGCTGCCGCCCGCGCTGCCGGGCCGGTTCGGCGCCGGACAGCGGAATTATGTCGGCCTGCCGGCGCAGTGCGTCGAACAGTTCGTCGAGATCAACGGGCATGACCGGCTCCCTCCGGTTCGGTGTCACCCAGTTGGGCGGCCAGCGCGGCTCGGCCACGAGACAGCCAGGACTTCACGGTTCCGGTGGCGACGCCGGTCTCCGCGGCGATCTCGGCCACCGAGCGGTCGAGCAGATAGTGCAGGGCGAGCGCCCGGCGTTGCGCCGCCGGCAGGATCCGCATCGCCTGCACCAGCAACACGACGTTCTCGGACGGCGGAGGGACCGGGTCGGGCGGCGGAGTCGCCTGCGCGCGGTTACGGCGTACGCCCAAGCGGCGCCACCGGTCGGTGGCCAGGCGGTTGACCACCAGCCGTAACCAGGCCTCCGGATCCTCGTAACCGCTCAGCCGAGCGCCGGCGCTGCCAGGCTCGCGCGTACGCCTCCTGCACCAGGTCCTGCGTCTCGCCCGGATCGCCGGTCAGCGCGTACGCGTAGCGCAACAGCCGCCGGGACGTGTCCCGGTAGAACGCGTCGAAGTCCATCCCCCGCACCCACCTCTCCGAAGAGAGAGACGCGATGCCCTCCCGGCTGGTTGCACGTCGACCCCGACTAGGATGCCGCCTCATGGCTCGCGTGCTCACTCCCCGTGCGGAAGACTTCCCCCGCTGGTACCAGGACCTGATCGCCAAGGCGCAGCTGGCCGACAACGGCCCGGTGCGCGGCACGATGGTGATCCGACCGGTCGGGTACGCCATCTGGGAGCGCATGCAGGCCGAGATGGACGCCCGGATCAAGGCGGCGGGCGCGCAGAACGCGTACTTCCCGCTGTTCATCCCGGAGAGCTACCTGCGCCGCGAGGCCGAGCACGTCGAGGGCTTCTCGCCGGAGCTGGCCGTGGTCACCCACGGCGGCGGCAAGCAGCTCGCCGAGCCGGTGGTGGTGCGCCCGACCAGCGAGACGGTGATCGGCGAGTTCATGGCCAAGTGGGTCGACTCGTACCGGGACCTGCCGCTGCTGCTCAACCAGTGGGCCAACGTGGTGCGCTGGGAGCTGCGCCCGCGCATCTTCCTGCGCACCACCGAGTTCCTCTGGCAGGAGGGGCACACCGCGCACGCCGACCGAGGCCGACGCCCGCGAGCTACGCCCGCGACATCCAGCAAGAACGTCTACGAGGACGTTCATGGTGGAGCGTGCTGGCCATGCCGGTGATCGCCGGGCCGCAAGACCGAGCGGGAGCGGTTCGCCGGCGCGACCAACACGTACACGCTCGAAGCCATGATGGGCGACGGCAAGGCGCTGCAGATGGGCACGTCGCACGAGCTCGGGCAGAACTTCGCGAAGGCGTTCGACATCACCTACTCGTCGGCGGCCGGCGCCGTCGAGCACGCCTGGACCACCTCCTGGGGCACGCTCGACCCGGATGATCGGCGGCCTGATCATGGTGCACGGCGACGACAACGGCCTGCGGCGTGCCGCCGCGGCTCGCGCCGATCCAGGCGCACGTCATGGTGGTCAAGGCCGGCGAGGGCGTGGTGGAGGCGGCGGCCAAGCTGCGCGACGACGCTGCAGGCCGCCGGCGTACGGGTCGGCTTCGACGACCGGGTCGACACCCCGTTCGGCCGCCGGGCCGTCGACGCCGAGCTGCAAGGGCTATCCCGGTACGGGTCGAGGTCGGCCCGCGCGACCTGGCCGCCGGCAACGTGCGTGGTGGCCCGCCGGGTCGACGGCTCCAAGACGCCGGTCGCGCTGGCCGACGTGGTCGCCGACGGTCACCGCCGCGCTCGAGGCCGACCAGCAGGCGCTGTACGACGAGGCGCTGGCCTTCCGCGAGGCGCGCACGGTCGAGGTCAAGACGCTCGGCGAGGCGATCGAGGCGGCCGCAGACCGGCTGGGCCCGGGTGCCGTGGTCGGCGGTCGGCGAGGAGGGCGAGGCGGAGGCGAACGGCAAGGCCGTCACCGTGCGCTGCCTGATCCGCGCGGACGGCTCGGTGCCCGACTCCGACGACGAGCCGGACCTGATCGCGATCCTGGCCCGCTCCTACTGATCGTGACCGTTCGACGGCTCCGGGCCGGACCGTGCTGCTACCGCAACGTCGCGGCGCGGGCGGCTCGGCTCCGGTCCGGCCGTGCCGGGTGGTCTCCGACGACGAGCGCGGGCTGCTGCTCTGGCTGGCCCGCGGCTCGGCGGTGGTCGACTGCGGGCGGCCGGACGGCCGCGGCATGCGGGACATGCCGTTCGCCGAGTGGGTCGGCGCTCGAGCGCACCTGCGTGCCGGCGCCGCTGGCAGGGCCCGGGCCTGCTCAAGTTCATCCCGCCGGGCGCCGACCACTCGGTCTGGTTCTTCCGCGACGACGCCGGCGCGCTTCACCGCTGGTACGTCAACCTGGAGGAGCGCGGCGGTCCGCTGGGACGACGGCGACGTGGCCGGGGTCGACGTCGATCGACCAGGACCTCGACATCGTGGTCGCGCCCGACCGCACCTGGCAGTGGAAGGACGAGGACGAGTTCGCCGAGCGCCTCGCCGTCCCGGAGCACTACTGGGTGCCGCGACGAGGCGGCGGTCCGCGCCGAGGGTCGCCGGGTGATCAAGCTGATCGAGGCGGGCGAGTTCCCGTTCGACGGCACCTGGACCGACTTCCGGCCCGGACCCGGCCTGGCCGGTCCCGACGACGTGCCGCGCGGGCTGGGACCGGCCCGCCGAGCGCCGGCTGATCTCGGTCGCGGATGTCCGCCGGGCCCGTTGGGAGGTGCCGGAGCCCGATCTGGCAGAATGGGCGCTGGTATCCGGCACGCGTGAGGCGCCCTCTAACCCTGGCGCGTCGCCAGTCCACCGAGGTCATCGGTCCCACATCCCCACGTGGGTTCCGTCGACGCTCAACACTCACGCAGTGCATCAGGAGCGAACAGACCGTGGCCGTAAAGATCCGGCTTCTGCGGATGGGCAAGATCCGCAACCCGCAGTACCGCATCGTCGTCGCCGACTCGCGCACCAAGCGCGACGGCCGGGCGATCGAGTTCGTCGGCATCTACCAGCCGAAGGAAGACCCCTCGATCATCCAGGTCAAGTCCGAGCGGGTGCAGTACTGGCTGTCCGTCGGCGCCCAGCCGAGCGAGGCCGTGCAGCGCCTGCTGGAGAAGACCGGCGACTGGCAGAAGTTCAAGGGCCTGCCGGCCCCGCCGCCGCTGCTGGTCGCCGGCCCGAGCAGGCCGACCGCAAGGCGACCTACGAGGCCGAGGCGCAAGGCCGCCGCCGGTGTCGCCGAGGCGACCGAAGCCGGCCAAGAAGGCCGCGCCAAGAAGGCCGCCAAGGCCGCGCCGAAGGCTGCCGACGGCCGAGGCCGGCCGCAGACCGAGGCCGCCGAGCCCGGCCGAGGCCGCCGAGGCCGCCGGCTGAGGCCCGACCGGCCGAGGCCGCCGAGACCGAGGACCCGGCCGGTGCCGGCGCCGACGCGAGCTGACGGGGCGCTCCGGCCGGCGCTGGAGCACCTCGTCAAGGGCATCGTCGACAACCCGGACGACGTCCGGGTCCGGCTGGTCGACTCGCGCCGCGGCAAGCGGCTCGAGGTCCGCGTGCACCCCGAGGACCTGGGCACGGTGATCGGGCGCGGCGGGCGGACGGCCAAGGCGCTGCGCCAGGTCATCGGGTCGATCGGCGGGCGCGGCGTCCGCGTCGACATCGTCGACGCGTACTGACCTGATGCTGCTCGTCGTCGGTCAGATCGGTAAGCCGCACGGGGTCCGCGGCGAGGTCTCGGTCGACCGTGCGGACCGACGAGCCCGAGGAGCGTTTCGTCGCCGGGTCGGTGTTCACCACGGAGGTCCCCCGGGACCGCCGGGTGAGCGCCGGCCCGGCGGCGACTGCCGCGCCCGGGCGTGCCGTACCAGGTGCCGACCAGCTGGTCGTCGAGTCGGTCCGCTGGCACCAGGGCCGCGGCTCGTCGCGTTCGAGGGCGTCTACGACCGCGACGTCGCCGAGGAGCTGCGCGGCGTGCTGCTGCAGGTCGACAGCGCCGAGCTGGCCCCGCCGGACGACCCGGACGAGTTCCACGACCACCAGCTGGTCGGCCTGCGCCGTCGAGTCGCTCGACGGCGACCGCGCTCGGCGAGGTCGACCGCATCGACCACGCGCCCGTCGTCCGACCTGCTCGTGCTCGGCAGGCCGGGCGGCGGCACCGCGCTGATCCCGTTCGTCAGCGCGATCGTGCCCGACGGTCGACCTGGCCGGCGGCCGCGTCGTCGTCGACCCGCCCGAGGGCCTGCTCGACCTGTGGACCTGCCGACGCGATGCGCGTCGACGTCGTCTCGATCTTCCCGGACTACTTCGCGCCGCTGGACCTGTCGCTGATCGGCAAGGCGCGGGCCGCCGGGCTGCTCGACCTCGCCGTGCACGACCTGCGCACCTGGACCCACGACGTGCACCGCACGGTCGACGACACGCCCGTACGGCGGCGGCCCCGGCATGGTGATGCGCCCCGAGCCGTGGGGCGCAGGCGCTGGACGCGGTCGCCGGCGCCGGCGCCGGCTGGTCGTGCCGTCGCCGGTCGGGCAAGCCGTTCACCCAGGCCGACGCCGCACGAGCTGGCCGCGCTGGACCACCTGATCTTCGCCTGCGGCCGGTACGAGGGCATCGACCAGCGGGTGCTCGACGACGCCGCCGACCCGGATGCCGGTCACGCGAGGTCTCGCTCGGCGACTACGTGCTCTTCGGCGGCGAGGTGGCGGTCCTCGTGATCCTGGAGGCGGTCACCCGGCTGCTGCCCGGGGTGCTGGGCAACGCCGACTCGCTGGCCGAGGAGTCGCACGCGGCCGGCCTGCTGGAGGCGCCGGTCTACACCAAGCCGGCGTCCTGGCGGGACCGCGACGTGCCGGAGGTGCTGCGCTCGGGCGACCACGGCCGGATCGCCCGCTGGCGGCGCGACGCAGGCGCTGCTGCGTACCGCGGCGCGGCGGCCCGACCTGCTCGCCGCGCTACCCGCCGGAGCTGCTCGACAAGCGGGACCGGGCCGCGCTGGACGAGGCCGGATTTCAGATCCCGCCGCCCGGATGTGGCAAAGTAGGGAGGTTGCCGTTTTCCGCCGCGCCGCGGCGGGCGGACGAGGATCCTCACGGAGTCAGTCCGCGTGACGGGATCAGAATCACCCATCCGCGCACCGAACTCCCGGTGCGCCTTGAGTACGACGAGGATGCAGCGATGAACACGCTGGACGCTCTCGACGCCCAGTCGCAGCGCACCGACATTCCCGACTTCCGCGCCGGCGACACCGTCAAGGTGCACGCGCGGGTCGTCGAGGGCAACCGTTCCCGCGTCCAGATCTTCCAGGGCGTCGTGATCCGCCGCCAGGGCGCCGGCCTGCGGGAGACCTTCACGGTCCGCAAGATCAGCTTCGGCGTCGGGGTCGAGCGCACCTACCCGATCAACAGCCCGCGCATCGACCGGATCGAGGTCGTGACCCGCGGTGACGTGCGTCGGGCCAAGCTCTACTACCTGCGCGAGCTTCGCGGCAAGAAGGCCAAGATCAAGGAGCTGCGCGAGAAGCAGACCGTAGCTGACTCCCATCGCAGTCCGGCCGATCGCGGCTGACGTACGCGACCATACGCTTGCGTCTGTGCCGGATGGGAGATCAGCCACTGCGGCGATCGCCGCGCTGGTGAACCATTCCAGCACTACCGCCCGTAAGACCCTCGCGAGGGATCTCGGGCGGTAGTGCTGTATCCGGGGCGGTTCGGCCGGTCGGCGGCGGGAGATGCGAAGCGTGGAACCGATGGAGGGCTATCGACCGTCCGAGCGACGACGGCGGTCGATGATCCGGCGCAAGGAGATGCCGCTCTGGCAGGAGCTGCCGCTGCTGCTGGTCGTGGCGTTCTGCCTGGCGGTGCTGATCCGCACCTTCCTGGTGCAGGCGTTCTACATCCCCTCCGGCTCGATGGAGAACACGCTGCTGGTCAAGGACCGGGTGCTGGTCAACAAGGTCGTCTACGACATGCGCGACCCGCTGCGCGGCGAGATCGTGGTCTTCCGCGGCACCGACAACTGGGCGCCCGAGGTCGACCGAGCCGGTCAGCAACCCGCTTCGGCGCCAAGCTCGGCCGCACCGTCGGCGACCTGGTCGGGGTCAGCCGCCCGGGCGAGACGGACTTCATCAAGCGGGTGATCGGCCTGCCCGGCGACAAGGTCGCCTGCTGCGACGGCCAGGGCCGGGTCACGGTCAACGGCGTGCCGGCTCGACGAGCCGTACATCTTCGACGGACTCGCCGCTGGACGCAGCCGCCCAACCCGCGGCAGTGCACGAGCCGGCGGTTCGACCGAGGTGACCGTCCCGCCGGGTCAGATGTTCGTCATGGGCGACCACCGGCTGGTCTCCCAGGACGCCCGCTGCCAGGGCCCGGTGCCGATCGAGAACGTCATCGGCCGGGCCTTCGTGGTCGTCTGGCCGACGCAGCGGTTGCACCAGCCTGTCCGTGCCCGACGTCTCGAAGACGTACGCTGCCGACGCATCCGGTCGCGGCGGCCGGCACCGGTGCGCCTCCGGTCGGCGACCGATCCCGCAGCACGGCGTGCTGTCGTCCTGCCGTTCCTGTTAACTGCCGCGTTATCCGCGCGTTCCGGACTGCCGTTGCGTGACTCGGCGTCGTAGGCTCCGCTGCGTGATTGACGAGCAGACCGACAAGCGCCGCAGCTCGTTCTGGCGCGAGCTTCCCGATCCTGCTGGGTGTGGCGATCCTGGTCGCCGTGCTGGTGCGCGCCTTCGTGCTGCAGACCTTCTACATCCCGTCGCCGTCGATGGAGCACACGCTCAACATCTGACGACCGGGTGCTGGTCAACAAGCTCGTCTACGACTTCCGCGACCCGCACCGCGGCGAGATCATCGTCTTCAAGGCCCCGACCGAGTGGCAGAGCGGCAACCCGAGGGCGAGGACTTCATCAAGCGGATCATCGGCGTCGGCGGCGACCACGTGGTCGTGCTGCGACGACGCAGAAACGCCTGATGATCAACGGCCAGTCGCTCGACGAGCCGTACATCTACACCGACGCGGACGGCATCCAGGACCCGGCCGCCGACGCAGGAGTTCGACATCACCGTGCCGGCCGGCCGGCTCTGGGTGATGGGCGACCACCGGTCGGCCTCCGGCGACTCCCTGGAGCACTGGGAGCGAGACCGAGCGACATCACAGGTCGCACGATCACCGAGAGACTCGATCGTCGGCCGGGCGTTCACCGTCTTCTGGCCGGTCAGCCGGGCCACCTGGCTGTCGGTGCCGAAGGAGTTCGACAGCATCCCGGACCCGCGGCCGCCGAGCCGGCTGACGTCCGGCACCGGTCGAAGATCGACGCACTGGCGCAATAGGCTGGGTCGCGGTGACCGTCATCGACCGCCGCGGCCGCCCGGGTGCTGCTCGTCGACGCGCGCCGGCGCGCACGCTGCTGCTGCACGGCGGCGATCCGGCCCGCGCCGGGCCAGCGCTGCTGGTTCACCCCCGGCGGCGGCCTGGACGCCGGCGAGACGCCCGCCGCAGGGCGCGGCGCGCGAGCTGCTCGAGGAGACCGGCCTGCGGGTCGACGCCGGCCGAGCTGGGCGAGCCGGTGCTGGCACGAGACCACCGAGTTCAGCTTCGACGGCCGGCAGTACCGGCAGGAGCAGGACTTCTTCCTGCTGCGGGTCGCCGAGTGGCAGGTCGACACGGCCGGGCTTCGACGCCGATCGAGCAGGACACGATCACCGACGCACCGCTGGTGGTCCGCCGACGAGCTCGACGCGTACGGCCGAGCAGATCTACCCGACCGAGCTGCGCCGACCTGCTCCGTCGCTGCGTACGCCGTGCAGGGTGAGTCGCTGATGCTGACGCCCACCCCGCACCGTGGTCCGCCGCGAAGGCGGCCTCTACGCCCTGGAGCGGGCGCTGCAGCGCCGCGGCTTCCGGCACGTGGCCGGCGCCGACGAGGCCGGCCGCGGCGCCTGCGCCGGTCCGCTGGTGGCCGCCGCGGCGATCCTGCCCGAGGGCAAGCGCGGCGAGATCGACGAGCTGGCCGACTCCAAGCTGCTCACCGCCGGCCGCCCGGGAACGGGTCTACGCGCGAGGTGGTGGCGCGGGCGCTGGCCTGGTCCGTGGTGATCATCCCGGCCGCCGAGGTCGACGCCCGCGGCCTGCACGTGTGCAACCTGGCGGCGATGCGCCGCGCGCTCGCGTCGCTCGACCACCCGCCCCGAGTACGTGCTGACCGACGGTTTCCCGGTCGACGGGCTGGGCGTGCCCGGGCCTGGCGGTGTGGAAGGGCGACCGGGTGGCGGCCTGCGTCGCGGCGGCCAGCGTGCTGGCCAAGGTCACCCGGGACCGGATCATGGTGGAGCTGGACGGCGAGTTCCCGGACTACGGATTCGCGGTGCACAAGGGCTACATCACCGCCGAGCACAGCGCGGCGCTGACCGCGGCACGGGCCCTGCGCGGAGCACCGCTTCTCGTACGTGAACGTGGCCGCCGTCTCGGGCCGCGGCAACCGGCCGCCCCGGGCCCGCCGCCCGGCGGATCTGCGCCTCGGTCGACGCCGAGCCGCTGAGCGCTGTGGCCAGCAGTGGAGGGTACCGTCGGCGTGGCGTCGGGCGAGCAGCCTCGGCCGCCGGCGCCGGTGGGGGAAGATGAGGCCATGGAGGGCGAGAAGCGATGAGCGCAGAGGATCTCGAGAAGTACGAGACCGAGATGGAGCTGCAGCTCTACCGGGAGTACCGCGACATCGTCCGCCAGTTCTCCTACGTGGTGGAGACCGAGCGCCGGTTCTACCTGGCCAACCAGGTCGACCTGCACGTGCGCAACTCCGACGGCGAGGTCTACTTCGAGGTCGAGATGCACGACGCCTGGGTCTGGGACATGTACCGGCCGGCCCGGTTCGTCAAGAACGTCCGGGTGATGACCTTCAAGGACGTCAACGTCGAGGAGCTCGAGAAGCCCGACATCTCGCTCCGGACGAAGCCGGGCTTCGGCGGCAGCTAGGCAGGCCGTCCGCGGTTGTCCACAGGGTGGTCGCGGCGTACTTCGGTAAAGAGCACCATGCCCGGCATGGTGCTCTGTCTTCGGCGCTCCTGGTTCTGTCCGGCGTTGCGGGCTCCGGGGTGTCTTCGTGGCCTCGGCCTGCCGGGCCGGCTGCGCGGGCTGCTGTTTCTGCCGGGCCGGCTGCGCGGTCGCGGTCTTCCCGGGCCGGTTGCGGTGCGTCTTCCCGGGCCGGTTGCGTCTTCTGCCGGGCGGCCGGCTGCTGCTGTTTCTTCGCCGGCTGCGCTTTTTCACCGACCGGCTGCGCTGCCTTTTGGTGGGGGCTTTGGCTGGCCGGTCGACGGGGCGCGGGTTGTGCGGCGGTTCGATCCGCCGCCGCGGCCGTGGCTGCCCGGTCATCGCGGAGTCGACCTGGCCGCCGCTCCCGGCGCCATGGTCCGGGCCGCCGGTGCGGGCACGATCGTGTTCGCCGGGCAGATCGCGGGCCGCGGCGTCGTCAGCGTGGCCCATCCGGGCGGCCTGCGCACCACCTACGAGCCCGTGGCGGTGGCGGACCACCGCGCTGGTGACGCCGTCGCCGCGAGGGAGGAGATCGGCGTGCTCGCGCCCGGCCACCCGGGCTGCCCCGAAGCCGCCTGTCTGCACTGGGGCCTACGCCGCGGTGCGGACTACCTCGACCCGCTCACGCTGCTCGGCCTCGGCCGCGTGCGCCTCCTGCCGCTGTGACGGCCGCATCCTCCCGCCGTGGCCGGTGCCCGCCTCAGCGCAGGCGATGCCAGCAGGGGCGGCAAGCGCTCGGCCAGAGTCTCGTATTCCTCCGCACGGTTGTAGACCTGGGCGCTCAGCCGCAGCCAGCCCCGGCCGCCCCAGGCGTTCACCGCCACCTCGGTCGCCAGCTTGTCGCCGATCTGCTGGCGCAACGCGTGCGCCTCCGGCTGCGTCGTGGCCAGCCCCGACGGCAGCGGCACGATCCGCATGGCAGCCTCGGGAGCGCCCGGGCTCCGGCAGGTCGGAGCGCGCCAGGCCGAGCGCCGCACCGACCATCCGCTGACCGTATGCCGCCAGCGCGGCATTGTGCGTCCGCACGGCCTCCCAGCCCAGCGTGCGCAGGGTGAAGAGCCCGGTCGGCGCGGCCAGCCAGGGCGAGTAGTCCATGGTGCCCTGAGACTCCACCGACAGCGGGAAGCCGGCCTCGTGATCCCACGACACCACCAGCGGCTCGATCCGGCGCCGCCACGCAGGCGCCACGGCGAGCAAGGCCGTGCCGCGCGGGGCGAACGCCCACTTGTGCAGGTTGCCGACCCAGAAGTCAGCGCCGAGCCGGTCGACGTCGACGCGGCAACATGCCGGGCACGTGCGCGGCGTCGACCAGCACCGGGATCTCGTGCTCCCGGGCGGCGGCGGCGATCTCGCGCACCGGCAGCACCTTCGCCGTCGGCGAGGTGATCTGGTCGATGATCAGCAGCTTGGTCTTGCCGGGCCGCAACGCACCGCGGATCCGGGACGACGACCTCGGCGTCGGAAGCGTCCAGCGGCAGGGCGACGGTCCGCGCGCTGGCGCCGTCCCGCCGGCACTGCCGCCGCACGGCGATCGCGATGGCGCCGTAGCCATGATCGGTGAGCAGCACCTCGTCGCCCGATCCCAGCCGCACCGACTGCAGCACCAGCGAGACCGCGGTGGTGGTGTTCGGCACCAGCGCGCTGCCATCCGGATCGGCGCCGAGGAAGTGCGGCGAGATGCCGTCGGGTATGGACGATGCGGTCGATGCAGCCCGGGCGCTGCGAAGAACGCCATCGGGTTGCGCTCGATCTTCGTCGCGCAGCCGCTGCTGGGTGCGCTGCACGCCGATCGGGACGGCGCCGAAAGAGCCGTGGTTGAGATAGGCGGTGGCCGGGTCGAGAGAGAAGAGCAGCCGCGCTCCCGGGATGGGCGGGGGCGGATCTCCGGCGCTCACTCCCCGATCGTACGGGGTGCCCGCGCCTCCGGCGCGGCCGTTCGGCCTACGGCTGGCCTGCCTGCGCCGGCCGGGTGCGGGTGCTCCGGCTGCCAGAGGGGCGATCGTTCCGGGCTGGTCGGGTGTGGGGGTGCGCTTGGCTGGAGGTGGTTGGTCCGCGCTCGGGCGCCTTGTTGGTGTCGGGCCATGCGGGCTTGTCCGGGGGCGGCGGTGTGATTGTTCGGGGTGCGGGGGCCTTCGCTGCTGGTCAGATGCGTGGGTGCTGGTTTGGAGGGCCGGCCAGGCGCTGCCGTTTCGCCCAGGCCCGGGCTTTCCGGCTGTTCAGGCGCGGGGGTGGGCCTGTTTGAATGCGGCACGGAGGCGTTCGGTGGAGACGTGGGTGTAGATCTGGGTGCTCGACAGCGAGGAGTGGCCGAGCAGGTCCTGCACCGCGCGCAGGTCGGCGCCGCCGTCGAGCAGGTGGGTGGCGGCCGAGTGGCGCAGGTCGTGCGGGCTGGTGTGCGGCAGGCCCGCGGCCGAGCGGCGGCGTGCCGGACGATCCGCCGCACGACGGTCGGCTGCAAGCGGCCGCCCTGTGCGCCGAGGAAGAGGGCGTCGCCGCTGTCGGCGCGGACGAGTCCCGGGCGGCCGTGCCGCAGCCAGTCGTCGAGGGCCCGCTGGGCGGGCATGCCGTAGGGGACCGCGCGCTCCTTGGCGCCCTTGCCGAAGACGCGGACCACCCGGCGGCCCTCGTCGATGTCGGCCCGGTCCAGGCCGCAGAGCTCGCTGACCCGTACCCCGGTGGCGTAGAGCAGTTCGAGGACCGCCCGGTCGCGTACCGCCTGCGGGATCGGCCGGTCGGGTCGCGGTCACCAGGTCCGCCGCCTGGTCGGCGCGCAGCACCGTCGGCAGCTCGCGGTGGGCGCGCGGGCTGGCCAGCTGCGCGCCCGCGTCGGCCGGCGCAGAGCCCGGTGCGGTGCGCCCACGCGGTGAAGGTGCGGGCCGCGGCGGCGCGGCGGGCCTGCGACGTACGGGCGGCGCCGCCGGTTATCCGCGCCGCCAGCCAGCCGCGAGCACCGCGATGTCCAGGTCGGCCGGGGCGGCACAACCGGCCTGCGCGGCGTGGTCGAGGAGCGAGACGACGTCGCCGACATACGCCCGCACGGTGTGGGCCGAGCGATTGTCGACCCGCGCGAGATGATCGCCGAAGTCGTCGACCGCCTGCCGCATCGCCGGCGGCAGGCGTTCGTGCATCTCCCGGGTGTCCATCTCTCGACGCTCATCGCTGCGCGCCCAGGTCAAGTCCCGCCCCCGGTGTGTCGCCGCCTCGCCCGCCCCATCCTCAATTCGACACCCACGTGTGTCGACGCACCCGCCGCTGTCGCCGGCCGTTTGGCGGTGCTTCCCGTTGGGAGGGTTCGGGTCGCTGAACCGTGCCGGTCGTTTGGGTCGTTGGACCGTGCGGCCCCTTTGGGTTGTTGCGACCCGTGCGGGTCGTGCGGGTCGTTGGGGTTGGCTCGTGGCTGGACCGTGTCGGCCGTCGGGGTCGCTCGACCGTGCCGGCCGTGCGCCTCCGGTTCCGTGGGGTCTCGTCTGAGTTTCGGCGGGTTCGGTGGGGTGGCTGGACGGTGTTGGTCCGCAAGGTCGTCCAGCCAGAGGTTTCCGCGTTAGTCCCTTAAGTTGCAGGACGATGCCGGTTCTTCCGGCAGCCTCTGTCGCGGTCCGAGCCGGCCGGGTCGCTGGACTGTGCGGTACTCTCTGGTTGTCCTGTCTCGCCGTTCCGGTGCGTGCGGCTAGTTCGCCGGGACTATGGCGCCGTCGCTGTGCGGCCGCCTGTCCGCCGCTGTCGTTTTGGTCGTTCTCGACCCGGCTGGTTCTGTCCGGGCCCGTTCGTTCGTCCGTCCGGGTCCCGATTCCGGCGGGTCGCCCTCGGTGCGTCGCCGGCGTTGCCTGGCGCCCATAGACTGCCGCTTACTATGGCGATCATCCCTAAGCTTGCCGCGCTGTTACTGGCGGGAGCGTTGGCTGGTTGCTCGTCGTCGCTCGGCGGCCCGTCGTCGTCGGCCTCAACGCCGACTGCGCGGACCGGCCTCGGCGCCTCGATCCAGTTCCCGGCCTCGTCGTCCACGGTGAACCTGGTCGACAAGGCGGACTTCGAGTCGCCGTCCAAGAATATTGTCTGCGCGTTGACCGCCGATTCCGTGCGGTGCGACATCATCCGCAGGGACTCGGGAGCCCCCGCCCAGACCGTCGTCGTGTCAGCTCGACTGGGGCCAGGGAGTTTATCTGGACCACGACAAAGTCAACTTCGTCTGCGCCGGGGACACCGTGGTCGGCGCGGCGACGACGATCCTGCCCTACGGATCGTCCCTGCGAGCCGGCGATCTGCAGTGCGACAGTGGTAACGCGGCCCTGCGGTGCATCGACCAGAAATCTCAGCACGGCTTCACCCTGGCCGTCGCCAACTACAACATGTTCTGAGCAGTTCCGTCATACCCCCGTCATAGGGTCCCCTCATGCCCGGACGATCAGACGCCGCCCACCGCCGCTCGTTTACGGTGGCGCTCCGTCCCGTCTCTTCCGCTCGGGGCTCCGCGGGCTGTTTTCGCTCGGGGCTCCGCCGGCCCTTTCCGCTCAGGCTCCGCCGGCCGTTTCGCTCGGCATCGTGTCGATGGGGCTTCGACGTCGGCTTCCCGGGCAGGGCGGATGCGTCTGAACCACGCCGGACCTGGCGTCGTTCGACGAGGCCAGCGGGAGCACCGTGGCCGACCTGTCCGGGGTCGGCAGCCCGGGCAATACCGCCGCCGGCCGATCGCGTCGGGCCTCAGGGACGAGTGAGTTGCACGCGGTCGGCCGGGTGGACCGTCTGGGTGCCGTCGGCCGCCGTCACGACCAGCACCGGAACGCCCTCGCCCAAGCGGTTTTTGCGCCGTTCGGCGTCAGTGGGCATGCGGGCTCGCCCGTTCGCCCCGCGCCAACGGCGCCAGCTCGGCCGGCTCGGGACCCCGGACGACCGTACCCTCGCGCCCATCAACTGCGTCCACCCTTTCGGTGCGCAGCTGGCCGATCGCCTGGCGCACCGTCGTACGGCTGGTCCCGTCTTCCTGGGCGGGGCGCAGCTCACTCGCAGCGCCTCGCCCGGTCCCAGGTCCCCGGACTGGGTCTGGTTCGCAGCAGTTCCACCAGTTGACGGAACCGCGCGCGGTAGGCGGAAGGATCGATCGTGCCGCGCACCTTACGTCGCCACGATGCTCCATCATATTGTAGGTACAGGCCGATGTCGTATGATACATCTGCCGCGCTAAGAAGGCGGAGACTGATCGGGCGGCAGGGCGGGCGGCGGCCTTTGGTGCCGCATTACGGCATGGTCGTCGCCCGTTCTTCCGCACCGAGCTTCGCCAGGATTCGCCGGCACTCCGCAGGCAGGTCGAAGCCTGCGCGGGGTGCGCAGCCGCGCCGCCCCACGCAATGATCGGCCCGGCGCCAGGTTTCCCCTCGATCGCGGTCTGCAGGCGAATCGCTCGTCGGCCGCTGCCGTGGAGCGAGTCCGGGGGCCGGGATCTGCTGGTGGGGGCCGGGTTCTGCTGGTGGGGGCCGGGTTCTGCTGGTGGGGCGGGCCGAAAGGCGTTCGGTGCGCCAATTGCCTGTGATCGGCAGCTCGGGGAGCGGCGAGGCCCGGTCGGTGGTTTCGCTCGAGCGGCGAGCGGACCGTCATCCGGCGTGCGTTGGCTGAAGCCGCTCGGGCCCGCCCGCTCCGCCTGGGCTGCTTGCCAGCCCGTTCGCGAGGCTCCGGTTGTTGCGTGGCTCGCGGGCGGCGTA
>CAVVAI010000020.1:0-71576 GCA_963746085.1 uncultured beta proteobacterium | reverse complement strand
GCTCGGGGGCGATGCGCAGGAACATTCGATCCCGAGCGCGTTATGGTGCGTCATGAACGGTTTGGCCGCAGCGCCGCCTGGGATGATCTGCAGCATTGGCGTCTCGACCTCGAGAAACCCGTCGGCCACCATGAAATCGCGAATGGCGGTGATCGCCTTGCTACGAGTGATGAAGACCTTGCGCGTCTCCTCGCTCATCATCAGGTCGACGTAGCGCTGACGATAACGGATCTCGCGATCCTCGAGCCCATGGAATTTGTCGGGCAGGGGACGCAGCGACTTGGCGAGCAGGCGTAGTTCGGTGCAGCGAATACTCAGTTCGCCTTTCTGAGTCTTGAACACGACTCCGCGCGTAGCGACGATGTCGCCGATGTCCCAGCGCCTGAACGCTTCGTGAGCATCTTCCCGACTTCTCGTCGGCGACGTAAAACTGAATCCGGCCGCTGCCGTCCTGTACGGTCGCGAAGCTCGCCTTGCCCATCAGGCGCTTCAGCATCATCCGGCCCGCGACAGCGACCTCGATGTTTTCCTGCGCCAGTGTTTCGCTACAGCGTGCCGGACTTGATGTGCAACTCATCGGCAAGGTGTTTGCGCTGAAATTCGTTTGGAAAAGCGGGCCCGGCGAGCACGCAATGCCGCGAGTCGGCGTGACGCTGGGCGATGATCTGATTTTCGTCGACTGGCGCCGACGGATCTTTGGTTCGCTCATGGGCTTATGGCTCGCGCACGTCGGCTACCGGATTGGCACCGAAATCGTGACGGTCTAGATAGGCCAGCACTTTCGTGGCCGCTTGCTGGCGTCGTCAGTTGACCTTGCGCCTTCATCGCGGCAAAGATCGGCTGGCTGGGAACGCAACCGGATCCGATTCGCGCAATTCGATCTGCATGTCGGTATCGATCACGCCAGGCGCGAGTGAGACAATCTTCGCGGCATGGTTCCGTGCGTTTCGTCCACCGATACCACTCGCGAGAAATGATCGAGCCCGGCCTTGACGGCGCAATAAGCAGCAGCGCCGGCCAATGGTTTCCTTCCTGCCCCCGATGAGATGTTCACCACTTTGCGCAGGACGGTCCACTCGCGCGTCGCGCGCAGAAAAGCGCGAGTGAGCAGCATCGGTGCCTCGAGTCCGACGCGTATTACAGCCGCGAGTGCAGCCGCATCGCTTTCATCGATCGGTCCCGCCTTTCCTGCAAGCGCGGCGTTGTTGATCAACGTCGCGGAAGAGAAGGATTCTTGCCGCTTTCAGCCAAGCCTCCAGACGATGCCGTACCGATATGCCGTCCGCGAGATCGACCGACCACTGTTCAAGCGATTGCGGCAGCGTTTCTCGCCTTTGCGTCGAGCGCTTGTCCGGATGGCGCGACATCGTCAACAGCACCGCACCGCCATGCAGCAGCTGCTCCGCAATCGCTGCGCCGAGGCCGCGCGATGCACCAGTGAGTATCGTCAACGTGCGCGGCTGCATCAAACGCCTTGCTTCAGGCTGGCGGTGATGAAGTCGTCGAGGTCGCCGTCGAGCACGGCCTGCGTGTTGCCGATCTCGACGTTGGTGCGCAGGTCCTTGATGCGCGACTGGTCGAGCACGTAGGAGCGGATCTGGTGGCCCCAGCCGATGTCGGTCTTGGCGTCCTCCAGCGCCTGCTTCTCGTCGTTGCGCTTGCGCAGCTCGAGCTCGTAGAGCTTGCGACTTCAGCATCGCCATCGCTTCGGCGCGGTTGCGGTGCTGCGAGCGGTCGTTCTGGCACTGCACCACGATGCCGGTCGGCAGGTGCGTGATGCGCACCGCCGAGTCGGTCTTGTTGACGTGCTGGCCGCCGGCGCCGGAGGCGCGGTAGGTGTCGACGCGCAGGTCGGCGGGATTGATCTCGACCTCGATCGTGTCGTCGACCTCGGGATAGACGAACACGCTCGCGAACGAGGTATGGCGCCGCGCGTTGGAGTCGAACGGCGACTTGCGCACCAGGCGGTGCACGCCGTTCTCGGTGCGCAGGTGCCGTAGGCGTAGTCGCCGATGACCTTGAGCGTGGCGCTCTTGATGCCGGCGACCTCGCCGTCGGACTTCTTCGAGCACCTCGGCCTTGAAGCCCTTGCTGCTCGCAGTAGCGCGAGGTACATGCGCTCGAGCATCGACGCCCAGTCCTGCGCCTCGGTGCCGCCGGCGCCGGCCTGGATGTCGATGAAGCAGTTGTTCGGGTCGAGCGGGTTGGAGAACATGCGGCGGAACTCGAGGTCCGCGACCTGCTTCTCGAGGCCGTCGACGTCGGCGTCGACCGCGACCAGCGTCGCGTCGTCGTCTTCGCGCGCGCGCCATCTCGAACAGCTCGCGCGGAGTCCTGCAGGCCGGAGTCGATGCGTCGCGCAGCGTGCTGACGATCGCCTCGAGCGCCTTTCTTTTCCTTGCCGAGCTCCTGCGCGCGCTTCGGGTCGTTCCAGACGTCGGGATCTTCGAGGGCCTGCTCGACTTCGTTCAGCCGGCGCTTCTTCGCGTCGAAGTCAAAGATACCTCCGCAGCTCGGCGGCGCGGGCGGCGAGGTCCGCGAGGTGCTTTCGATCTGGTTGAGGCGCTCGGCTTCCATGATGTTCGCTTGTGTGAAAATTCGTCGTACTTATACGATCGAGCGGGCCGAATTATCAGCGGCGGCATGTTCGATCACCAACTGCAAGCGGCGCTGCACCGTTGTACTCGATTCGAGCAGCCGACGCGATACACCAGGCGTCGACGCGTGCGCGGCAGATCGGTTCGGTGCGCCGAGAGCCAGCATCGCGTCGAAGCGCCGGCCATCGAGGTCGAGCGTCGAGCTTCAGGTGCCGGTCCGACCACGACGCTGGTCGACGACGTCGAAGCTCGTCGTCGAAGCGCGGCGCCGGGAAAGCCCTGGCCCCAGACATGCGCATCGATCGCCTCGTCAGCGAAAGCATCGAGCGTCGCTCGCGGCCAGCGCGCCGTCGGTCTCGATCGCTGCGTTCGAGATCGGCGGCCGATCGCACGACGTGCGCGTCACGTCTTCGAACGCGCGCGGAAGGTGTCGAGCCCGCTTCGCGGCATCGTCAAGCCGGCCGCCGCCGCGTGGCCGCCGAAGCGTCGCACGAGGCCGGGCGCAGCGCTTGGTCGACCAGATCGAGCGCGTCGCGCAGGTGCAGCGCCGGATCGAGCGGCCCGAGCCCTTGCAGCTCGCCGTCGCTGCCGCGCGCGAACGCGATCACCGGCCGGTGAAAGCGTTCCTTGAGGCGCGAGGCGACGATGCCGATCACGCCCTGGTGCCAGTCGGCGTCGAAGAGGCAGATCGTGCGGCGCACGGATCGTCGGCCTCGTCGAGCGCGGCGAGCGCGTCGTGCTGCATCTCGCCCTCGATCTCGCGGCGCTCGCGGTTCAGCTGGTCGAGCTGGCGCGCGAGCTCGATCGGCGCGCGCGTAGCTCGTCGGTGATCAGGCATTCGATGCCGAGCGCCATGTCGGTCGAGCGCGGCCCGCGGCGTTCAGGCGCGGCCCGAGCGCGAAGCCGAGTCGTACGCACTGGCCGCGCGCGCATCGCGCCCGGCGGCCTGAAACAGCGCCGCGATGCCGGGCGCAGCCGCCCGGCGCGGATGCGCTGCAATCCCTGCGCGACCAGGATGCGATTGTTGCGTCGAGCCGCACCACGTCGGCGACGGTGCCGAGCGCGACGAGGTCGAGCAGGTGAGCGAGCCGCGGTTCGGGTTGCGACGTCGAACGCGTCCGCGGGCGCGCAGCTCCGCGCGCAGCGCGAGCATCAGGTAGAACATCACGCCGACGCCCGCCAGATGCTTGCTCGGGAACCCGCAGCCCGCCTGGTTGGGATTGACGATGCACGCCGCCTCCGGCAGCACGGCGCCCGGCAGGTGATGGTCGGTGATCAGCACGCGCATGCCGAGCCGTTCGCGCGCGCCACGCCTTCGACGCTCGCGATGCCGTTGTCCACGGTGATCAGCAAGTCCGGCGGCCCGGGTGATCCATTTGACCGCGCGCGGCCAGCTCGACGATCTCCGGCGTGAGCCCGTAGCCGTACTCGAAGCGGTTCGGCACGAGGTAGTCGACCTGCGCGCCCATCGCCCGCAGCGCGCGCATGCCGACCGCGCACGCGGTCGCGCCGTCGCAGTCGTAGTCGGCGACGATCAGCAGCCGCGACCCGCGGCGATGGCGTCGGCCAGCAGCGTGGCCGCGTCCTGCACGTGGGAGAGCTCGCTGGGCGCCGTCAGTCCATCGAGCGGCAATTGAGTCTCGGCAACGCTGGCAATTCCGCGTGCAGCGAGCGCACGCGCCAGCGCAGCCGGAACGCCTTCGGCCGTCAGGCGGCGCGCAGTTGCTGCGTCGAAATCCCGAACGCTCAGCATTGTCATTCGGTCAGCGCCTCCGCCAGGGTGCGTCGGCGCCAAAGCTTGTATCGATCCGACGCCCGCATTCGAAACGTGCGCCGGGTATCGCTACAAAGAATCAAGTCGATCGTGGCAGCAGCGTAGTCCATCAGTACGCGATCGATGACGGTCATCGCTTGCAGCCATGCAATCCAATCCTCCCGCCGCTTTGAAGCCAAGGCGTCGTCTCTTACGACCAGCGCAGTGTTCGCGAGTGGCGCGCTCACGGGCAGGCCGAGTGCGCCCGCCGCCTGCGCGGCGCCGCGCCACTCGGCTGCATCCGAATGCACTTGCGCGAACTCGATTGGCGCGAGCGGCTTCCACCGTCCTCCGCCGTGCAGCCAGAGGGCATTGATCGTTCGCATTCCTTTCACTTCGCGATCGGCGTTCACGCCGCTCGCATGCCAGGCGATTTGAATATCGTTGTGCAAACGATTCCAGATCTGTGCGTCACGTCCAGTGGGCACCTCGACCGTGCCGTCGATCACCGCTGATAGCGGCGGTGCGTCGATGAGCCATTCGCACTCGGACAACAGAAACCAATGCTCACCGACGCCGACGAGGTCACAGTTGAAAGCAGACGCGAACTCGTTGGCAGCCGCGAGCAGCGGTCCGGCTTCTTCTGCCGTGAGCTGATCACTTCCGAGCGATTGCACGAGCAGGCGATCGCGCGCCACTTCGATGTGAACCGGGTCAGCATGCCAGACGTAGGCGGGTGGGGGCTTTCCAGCGAGATGCGCATAGGCGTACGGCGCCGTCGGGACGGGCGCTGGCTGATCGAACAATGTATTTGCGAGCCAGTCCAAGTGTGCGGCACCGGTCGGGGAGGCATCGGCGCGCTCGACTTCGGCTGCTCTTAAGAGCCGGGCTCTCAAATGGGGGGCATTCAATGAGGAGGTCAATGCAACCGCGAGCTCACCGGGCAACAACGCGCCGGCCACGAGCAATGTGAAATGCATCGACTCATTTTACGGTCGGAATGCAGCTATCGAAGGAAACGCGCGCTGGCAAGTCGCGCTTGGCTACAATCTGCGCGCCCTCGCTGAATCCCTCCATCTCGTCCCTTGAGCCTTCCGTACGAACTTCGCATCGGGTTGCGCTACACGCGCGCCGGCAGACGTGCACGTCGACGCAATGGGTTCATTTCTTTTATTTCCGGTATTTCGATGATCGGCATCGCGCTCGGCGTGATGGCGTTGATCGTCGTTCTGTCGGTGATGAACGGCTTTGTATTCCAGGTGCGCGACCGCATGCTGTCGGTCGTGTCGCACATCGAAGTATTCGCGAACAACGGCGCGCTGCCGGATTGGCGCGCGGTCGAGCAGACCGCCCGCCGCAATCCTGCAGTGATCGGCGCCGCTCCGTACATCAACGCGCAGGCGCTGCTGACCAACGGCGAGAGCGTGCGTGGCGCGCTGGTGCGAGGGATCGAGCCAGGCGCCGAGCCGCAGGTATCGGAGATCGCGTCGCAGGTTCGCGGGGCGAAGTTGACGGAGCTGACCGAGGGCGAGTTCGGCGTCATTCTGGGTGGCGAGCTGGCGCGCACGCTGGGTCTGCTGCGCGGCGAAAAGGTCACGTTGATTGCGCCGCAAGGACAAGTCACGCCGGCGGGCGTAGTGCCGCGGCTGAAGCAGTTCACCGTCATCGCTACCTTCGATTCGGGCCATTTTGAGTACGACAGCTCGCTGGCGCTCGTTCACATCGGTGATGCCGCGCGGTTGTTCAGGGTCGATGGCCCCACCGGCGTGCGGCTCAAGCTGACCGATCTGGAGCGCGCGCCCGAGGTGGCAACAGAAATCGCAAAGTCACTCGACCGCGGGGTGCTAGTCCGCGACTGGGGGCGGCAAAACCGAAGCTACTTCGCGGCGGTACAAATCGAGAAACGCATGATGTTCATCATCCTCGCGCTGATCGTTGCAGTGGCCGCATTCAATTTGGTGTCCACACTGGTGATGACCGTTACCGAAAAACAATCGGACATTGCCATCATGCGCACGCTCGGCGCGAGTCCCGGTAGCGTGATGCTGATATTCATGGTGCAAGGCGCGCTGATCGGAATTCTGGGCACGCTGCTCGGTGTCGCGAGCGGCTTGCTCGTAGCGAACAACCTCGACACGATTTTTCCAGCGATCGAGCGAATCGCCGGTTTTCCGCTGATTCCGAAAGATATCTACTTCATCAGCTCGTTACCTTCAGACCCGCGCGCGAGCGACATCGTGCCGATTGCGCTGATTTCGATGGTGCTGTCGCTGGTTGCGACGTTGTATCCGAGCTGGCGCGCGTCGCGCGTCAAACCGGCCGAGGCGCTACGTTATGACTGAAGCGATTTCCACGCCTTCGCGCGCGGGTGACGCCGTGCTCAGCGCGCGCGGTGTGGAAAAGTCCTATCGCGAGGGCGGTCTCGCGGTGGACGTCTTGCGTGGCGCGGATCTGGATGTGGCACCCGGCGAATTGGTTGCCGTGGTCGGCGCGTCGGGTTCCGGCAAGAGCACCCTGCTGCATGTGTTCGGCGGTCTCGATGCGGCCGATCGTGGACAGGTGATGATCCAGGGCCGCGACGTCGCGCAGCTAAGCGAAGTCGATCGCGGCCGCTTGCGCAACGAGCGGCTCGGGTTCATCTATCAGTTCCATCACTTGTTGCCCGAGTTCACCGCGCTGGACAACGTGGCGATGCCGCTGACGATTCGCCGCCACCAACTCAGCGAAGCCCGAGCGAGTGCCAGGGAGACGCTGGCCGCTGTAGGACTGGGGGAGCGCGTTCTGCATCATCCGGGCGAGCTGTCCGGTGGCGAGCGGCAGCGCACGGCGATTGCGCGCGCGATCGTGACGCGGCCTGCCTGCGTGCTGGCCGATGAGCCCACCGGCAATCTCGACCGCGATACCGCGCGCAGCGTGTTCGACGTGTTTGTGAACCTCGCTCGAAGCAGTCAGACCGCGGTCGTTATCGTCACGCACGATCCGGAGTTGGCGGCACGCTGTGACCGGGTGTTGCGGTTGAAAGACGGCCGCCTGGCGGCGGCCTGACGCGTGCGTCGAATTTATTCGGTCGAGTTCAGCAGACGGGAGCGGCGTCGCGCCTGCCACGCACGCCGCAAATAGACACTCCAGATTCCGCGCACCGTTACGTAGCCGAGCGCCGCGAGCATCGACGCGAGCAGCAGCAGTCCTAGTGCGAGTGGCGCGCCCAGGCTCATCATCCAGCGGCCCATCGCTTCCATCGACGCCAACAGGTGGGTCCACTGCCAATCGGGTAGTGCCGGTGGCTTGGCGACTCCGCGCCCACCGAGAGTCAAGCCGCCGATCTCGTAAGCGATCAGATAAAGCGGCACGATCGTGACCGGGTTCGTATAAAGCGTCGTCACCAGCGCCAGCGGCACATTGACGCGCAGGAAGATGCATACGATGGCTGCCGCCAGCATTTGCAATGGCCCCGGAATCAGGCCGCAAAACAGTCCGACCGCGACACCGCCGGCAGCAGAGCGGCGGTTCAGATGCCAAAGCGCCGGGTGGAACAGCGTATCCCCGAACATCGATAGCGCCTTGACCTCGCGCACCTTGTCGACGTCGGGCATGAACCTGCGGAAATACTTGCGTGGCATGCACCCAGTTTAGTGCGTTTGCGCGCGGCGGCGCTGCGTAGACTGATTGGATGAAGCACTGGTCTGAAGCGCGTTGAAGCCGTTCAGATGAGACTGGCAGCGCTGATCGCGTTCGTGCTCGGGGTCTGCGTATTGCATCAGCAGACGTCACTTCCGGGCGGCGTGATGATCGCTTTGCTCGGCAGCGGCGCGGCGCTGGTGTTGTTCACGCTGCGGATGCTGCAAGTCAGAACAACGGTGAATGTCGGCTTGGTCGGGCGTGCTGTGGCGTTGATGGCCATTGCGTCTTTGGGTTTTGCCTATACCGCGAGCCTTGCAACGTGGCGCATGTCCGACGAGCTCGCTTTCGATGACGAGGGTCGTGACGTCGCGATCGAAGGGACTATCGCCAGCTTGCCGGTGAAGCTGGAGCGCGGCGTGCGATTCGAGTTCGACGTCGAGCGTGGCATTTCCCCGAGCGTGCGCCTGCCTTCGCGCGTGCTTCTCGGTTGGTACAACGGCGACGCCGCCATAAAGCCCGGACAACGATGGGCCTTTACGGTCCGCTTGAAGCGGCCGCACGGCACGATGAATCCCGGCGGTTTCGATTTCGAAGCGTGGATGCTCGAGCGGAATCTGCGCGCTTCGGGCTATGTGCGCGCCGGTCGCAATGACCCGCCGGCAACGCGGGTGCAGGCGATGGTATGGACGCCGCGCTATGCGATCGAACGCGCGCGCTCCGACTTGCGCGAGCGACTGCAACCGCAGCTCGCCGACAAGCGATACGGCGGGGTCTTGCTGGCATTGGTGCTCGGAGATCAGCATGCCATTAGCGACGCCGATTGGACGCTGTTCAACCGTACGGGCATCGGCCATCTGGTCAGCATTTCGGGATTGCACATCACAATGATCGCGAGCCTCGCCGGGCTCGCGGTCGGCGCGCTGTGGCGCCGCTCTCCCAGGTTGATCGCACGTGCCGCTGCGCAAACGGCCGCTGTGCTGGCGGGCATGACGGCGGCATTCCTGTACGCGTTACTGGCGGGATGGGGAGTGCCCGCGCAGCGCACGGTCGTGATGCTGGCAACGGTCGGTGTGGCATGGCTCGCGAGTTCACGCATACGCGCCGCGACCTCGCTGGCGCTCGCTGCCGTGCTCGTTTGCTTGATCGATCCTTGGGCGGTGCTCGCGCCAGGCTTCTGGCTCTCGTTCGGCGCCGTCGCGGCGATCGTGTGGGTCGTGCAGGGCAGGCCGCTGCATGCTGCAGCGTCGGGATGGCGACCGGTGTTGCACGCGGCCGTGCGAGTGCAAATCGCCGTCACGCTGGCGCTGATTCCCGCCACCGTGCTGTTGTTTCATCAGCTATCGATCGTTTCTCCACTGGCCAACGCGGTGGCGATCCCGGTCGTGAGTTGGGCGGTGACACCGCTGGCTTTGGTCGGCGCCGCGCTGGCGAGTCTGCCTGCGCCGCTGTCGCTGCTGGCGGAACCGATACTGAGCTTAGCCAACGCCCTCTTCGTGATCGTGACGTTAGCGTTGCAGTGGGGCGCATCGTTTGCGTGGGCGAATGTGCCGGTGGCCACGCCCCCATTGCCGTTGGTGGCGCTCGCTGCCATGGGCGTGGGCTGGCTGCTAGCGCCGCCCGGATGGCCAGCGCGCGCGTTGGGCTCGGTAGCCATACTTCCAATGTTCGTATGGCCCGCGACGCGCGCCGCTGAAAGTGAAGTGTGGGTCACAGCGCTCGACGTCGGCCAGGGTTCCGCCTTGCTGATCGAGACGAGAGATCAAACCTGGCTGTACGACGCGGGGCCACGTTACTCGGCTGACACCGACGCCGGCGAACGGCTGATCCTGCCGTACCTGCGGCATCGGGGAATCGGCCGGCTCGACGGCCTCATCGTGTCGCATCTCGATCATGATCATTCGGGCGGCGCCGCCTCGATACTGCGTGCGATCGCGGTGGATCGCGTTATCTCGTCGATCGCGGCGGGACACTCGGTGCTCGGTGCGCGCGTCGGCGTCGAACGCTGCACCGCCGGCACGCAGTGGAGCTCAGGATCGCTGCAGTTCGCAGTCTTGCACCCATCGCACTCGGATTACGAAGCGAAGCGCACCACCAACTCGATGAGCTGTGTGGTGCTTATCACGGCCGGTGCGACGCGCTTGCTGCTGACCGGTGATGTGCCGCTGATCGACGAATCAGCGTTGATCGCACGCGAGCCTGCGCTGCGTGCGGACTGGCTGGCGGTACCGCATCACGGCAGCCGCAGTTCGTCGAGTGCGTTGCTGCTCGACACGTTGGGCGCGAGGTCGGCGGTGGCACAGGCCGGTTACCGGAACCGCTTCAGGCACCCCGACCCCGAAGTCGTTGCCCGCTATCAGGCCCGGAGGATTCAATTTTTTCGCTCCGACCACGCGGGTGCGCTGCAGTGGCGCTTTGCACCTGATGGAACGAGCACGGTGCATTCGACGCGCCAATCCACCGCCCGCTACTGGCACAACCGTCCCGGCGTCGCAGCCGCGCCTGCGCGCGCCACCCCCGTCACTCCAGAGGGCGACGCCGCCGCCACTGCGGACGCAATTCCGGGACCGCCCGAGCCGTATGCGGGCCGCTAAACTGCCCGGCTGGGGTAGGGCCTGTTCACACTAAAACATGAGAACCCGCAGGGAAAGGCCGATTGTGGGCGCATTGCGTCGTTGTCGCTTCGCTGATTGGTATGCACCAACGGCGCTCGCGACGCCTAGCACTGCACCCGCAACCGGCCTTTCGCACTCATGTTTTAGTGTGAGCAGGCCCTAGGGTAGGGCGATGCACAAAGCGTTCGACGAAATGTACGACGGGGACGACCGTGTCCGCGCGCACTATCGCGAGTTCGAGCGCTGGTTGTCGGAGCAAACCCCCGACGCAATGCAGTTCAAGCGCGCCGAGGCCGACCTTGTCTTTCGCCGGGTCGGCGTTACGTTTGCCGTCTATGGCGACCAGGATGGCAAGAACGGTGAGGCAGGCGAAGCAAATGAGCGCCTGATTCCCTTTGACGTCGTTCCGCGCATCATCCCGGCGCCCGAGTGGAAGCAGCTCGAAGCCGGACTGAAGCAGCGAGTGCGGGCGCTCAACATGTTTCTGCACGACGTGTATCACGACCAGAACATATTGCGGGCGGGCCGGATCCCGGCCGACCAGATACTGCGCAACTCGCAATTTCGGCCCGAGATGCAGGGCGTCGAAGTCACCGGCAACATCTATTCGCACGTCGCGGGAATCGACGTCGTGCGCGCGTCCAACGCGGCCGGCGCAGGTGAGTACTTCGTACTCGAAGACAACCTGCGCGTGCCGAGTGGCGTGTCCTACATGCTGGAAAACCGCAAGATGATGATGCGGTTGTTTTCCGATCTATTTGCCCGCAACCGAGTGGCGCCGGTCGCGCATTATCCGGACATGCTGCTAGAAAATCTTCGTTCGGTCGCGCCGCTCGGCGTCGACGACCCGACGGTCGTGCTGTTGACGCCCGGCATGTACAACGCGGCTTACTTCGAGCACGCATTTTTGGCGCAGCAAATGGGCATCGAACTGGTCGAGGGGCAGGATCTGTTCGTGCAGGACAATCATGTCTTCATGCGCACCACTCGTGGCCCGCAGCGGGTCGACGTGATCTACCGCCGCATCGACGACGACTTTCTCGATCCGCGCGCCTTTCGCTCGAATTCGACGCTAGGCGTGGCGGGACTGCTCTCCGTGTATCGCGCCGGCAAGGTTACGCTGGCGAACGCGATCGGCACCGGCATTGCAGACGACAAATCGATCTACCCGTACGTGCCGGACATGATTGAATTTTATCTTGACGAGAAACCGATCCTGTCGAACGTTCCGACGCACGTGTGCCGCGAGACAGAGCAGCTCGAATACACGCTGGCGCACCTGCACGAACTGGTCGTCAAGGAAGTGCATGGAGCGGGTGGCTATGGAATGTTGGTCGGGCCGGCATCGACCCGTCAGGAACGCGACGACTTTGCCGAGCGGCTGCGCGCCCGTCCCGAAAACTACATCGCACAGCCGACCCTAGCGCTTTCAACGTGCCCCACCTACGTCGAATCCGGAATCGCGCCGCGGCATATAGACCTGCGTCCGTACGTGCTGTCGGGCAAGCACGTCGTCACGGTTCCCGGCGGGCTATGCCGGGTGGCGCTGCGCGAGGGATCGCTGGTCGTCAATTCGTCGCAGGGAGGCGGCACAAAAGACACCTGGGTGCTCGAGTGATGAATCATCCGAGCGAGCCACTACGTTCCCTGAACGACGCGAGCGAGAATGGTTCCACACACGACGCTGGAGCGCGCCGTGCGACCGATCAGATCGATCCGTATGCACTGATCGAACGGGCCGAGAAGCTCATCAATACCGAGCCGCACGACGCGGTCGTGTTTGCGTTGCGCGCGCAAAGCGTCGCCCGTGCACGCACCGCCGAGACCCTGATGGCGCGCGCGCACTTTATCGCCGGCTCGGCGCTGATGCAGGTGGGGGATTGGTCGGGAGCGACGCGGCAGCTGTCGCAGGCTGAACAGGTGTACCGCGCGCAGGATGACGTCTCGGCCCAGTGCCGCGTCAACATCCTGCTTGCCACCGCCTGTTGCGAGCTGGGCGAATACGGTGAGGCCCTGGACGGCTTCGCCGAAGTGCAAAAACTTGCGCGGCAACATAACGATCACGCCGGGGTACGGCTTGCGCTGGTGCATCAATCGACGGTGCACACGATGCTCGGCGATTTCGATGCCGCACGTGACTCGTTGAAGTCCTCGCTCGAGCTGCCCTCCGGATCGACCGCCGACGAAGGCATGGTAGTGCTGCATCACGGACTGGTCGACGCCAACGAAGGACTGCGCGCCGCACTCGCGGGCGACGGTAACGTCGTTATGCGTTGCATGGCTGACGCCGAGGATCACTTCGTAATCGCACTCGAACTTCTTTCGGGTTCGACCGATCGTTCAACCGCGATCGCCGCTCGCACTCAGCAAGGTGCCGCGCGCTGCTGGCTTGGCAAGTTCAGTGAGGGTCTTACCGACTTGAACGCGGCCGTAACGGAAGCCGCGCAAAGCGGATTCCGTTCGCGCGAGGTGCACGGACGGCTCGAGCTCGGTTACCACCTGGTGGGGGCAGGGCGCGAACACGAAGGGCTCGCCATACTGGGCCCCGCGTTGATTCAGGCCGAAGAGCTGGGCGACTTGCGCCGGCCGGCGGATTCTCATGAGCGACTATCCGCGCTGTACGAAGCGCGTTCCGATTTTCGACTCGCGCTGTATCACCACAAACGCTATGTCGAAGTTAAGACGCGCCTCGACGGGCGGCTCAGCACGCAACGCGCGCGCCTGCACGAAGCGCGCGCCGAGCTGCAGAAGCTGCGGACACAGGCCGCAGCGCTGCATCAGAAGACGCGCGATCTCGAACAGTCGCGCTCGCGTCTCGAACGTCTCGCGCTCGAGGACGAGCTGACCGGCCTGGCCAACCGCAGATCGTTCACCAAGGAGCTGGAAAACTGGTGCGCGCGTGCACGCGCCGGCACGCTGCGCTTCGGGCTGGTGGTCGCCGATATCGACGGCTTCAAGCAAATCAACGATCGTTATTCTCATCTGACCGGAGATGCGGTGTTGCGCCAACTCGGCAACGTGATCCGCGCGAACCTGCGCGATACCGATTTCGCAGCACGCCTGGGCGGCGACGAGTTTGCGCTGCTGCTGGCCGACAGCGAGGGCGGCGCGGCGATGGCAGTGGTCGACCGGCTGATCGACGCGGTCCGCAAGTCGTCGTGGGCGGAGTTCGACAGCGCAATGCACGTGACGATGAGCATCGGCCTGTGCGAATCGGCCGATTTCGGCGACTCGAGCGAGCTGGTGCGGCGCGCCGATGAATCGCTGTACGCCGCCAAGCACGCCGGCCGCGATCGCGTGCACTTGTGGAACGGAAGCGCTTAGTGCTTAGCCGCACCGCGGACCACTTGTTCTGGATGGCGCGCTACATCGAGCGTGCGGAAAACACGGCACGCATGCTCGATGTCAATCTGTCGACGTCGCTGCTGCCGCAGTCGGCGCACGCCTCGGAAAGCAGCTGGCGCGCGTTGCTGAGCATTTCCGAGCTGACCGAGGAGTTCGACGAGCGCTACGAGGTCGTATCGCCGCGCGACGTAATGGATTTCATGGTGCGTGACGTTGGCAACTCGTCATCGATTTGCGCGTGCCTGCAGGCCGCGCGCGAAAACGCGCGCGCGGTGCGCGGTTCGCTGACGACCGAGGTGTGGGAGACGCACAACGACACCTGGCTCGACCTGCAGCGCAAACTGTCCGACCGAACCCCAGAGCGTGACCCGCAGGCATTTTTCGAATGGGTGAAATTCCGTTCGCATCTATCGCGTGGTGTGACGATCGGCACGATGCTGAAGGATGAAGCGTTCTACTTCGTCCGGCTCGGCACGTTTCTGGAGCGTGCGGACAACACGGCGCGCCTGATCGACGTCAAATATCACGGTCTCAGCGATGAAGCCGGGCGCCCGCCGACGGTGGCGAACCCGGAAAGTGCCGATAACCCGCCGGCGGTACCGAGTGAAAGCGCCGACAACCCACCGGACTTTTATCACTGGGCGGCCGTGCTGCGCTCGGTGTCCGCGTTCGAGACGTATCGCAAGGTGTATCGCGACGTGATTACACCGGCGCGGGTCGCCGAGTTGCTGATCCTGCGCGGCGACATGCCGCGCTCGCTGGCGAGCTGTCTGAACGAGGTGTCGGTGAATCTGGAAATGGTGCGCAACCGTAGATCGGCGGAAACCGAACGGCGCGCCGGGCTGCTTCGTGCGCAATTGCAGTATGGCCGCATCGAAGACATTCTTGCGCGGGGTCTGCACCCCTATTTGACCGAGTTCCTGGAGCGCATCAACGATTTGGGCAAACGTGTCAGTGAAGACTTTCTGGTTCCTGTCGAAGCCCACTAAACTGGACGCGTATGACTTACTGCGTAGCGATGCGACTGAATGCGGGTCTCGTATTTCTGGGCGACTCGCGCACCAATGCGGGCGTCGACCAGATCTCGACGTTCCGCAAGATGACGGTGTTCGAAAATCCGGGTGAGCGGATGCTGGTGCTGCTGACCGCCGGCAATCTGGCACTGACGCAATCGGTGACGCAAATCCTCAGCGAGCGGGTCGGCGCCGAGAATGCGAGCGTTTGGACCGCGACGACCATGGTTGAAGCGGTGCGCATCATCGGCGACGCAGTGCGCGAAGTGCATCATCGCGACGCTGCGGCGCTGAATGAATTCGGTGTTGATTTCAATGCCAAGTTCATCTTTGGCGGCCAGATCAAGGGCGAAGGCATGCGGCTGTTTCACGTTTACTCGGCCGGCAATTTTATCGAGGCCACGCACGAAAATCCCTACTTTCAGATCGGCGAAGCCAAGTACGGCAAGCCGATCATCGACCGCGTGATTCAGTCAGACATGCCGCTCGACGAAGCGGCGAAATGCGCTCTGATCTCGATGGACTCGACGCTGAAGTCCAACATTTCAGTCGGCCTGCCGCTCGATCTGCTGGTGTACGAAGCCGATACGTTGCGCGTCACCAAGTTCGTGCACATCGACGGCTCGAATCAGTACATGGCGATGATCCGCGCAACGTGGGGCTCGCGCCTGAAGCAGGTGTTTGCCGAGATCCCCGATCCCACGTGGTTCGATTCCTACGTGCCGCCGGGTGCGCCGCTGCTGCAGACTGAGATCGGACAGCCGGTACGGGCGCCGCTGCCGCCTTACGTCGAGTCCGAGAAGGCCTCGCCGATACAACTGGTTGCGGGTCAGGTCAACAAGAAAGCCGCACACTGAGCGCGTCGGCGCAGCGCTGGTTCAACGCGTGAAGCGGCACAACGAGCCGCGCTTGCATCGCGTGCAGTGCCTGAGTCCATCGGGATTGCACTCGATGGCGTACACCGAGTGGGGTGCCGCGGACAACCCGCACGTGCTGATCTGCGTGCACGGACTGACAAGACTGGGGCGCGATTTCGACCGCCTGGCGCGCGCGATGGCGCCGGAGTATCGGGTCGTATGCCCCGACGTGGTAGGCCGCGGCCGCAGCGACACCCTGCGCAATCCGATGCACTATGTCGTCCCTCAATACGTTGCCGACATGGTGACATTGATCGCGCGGCTCAATGTTGAACACCTCGATTGGGTCGGCACGTCGATGGGCGGGTTGATCGGCATCGGCCTTGCGGGACAACTCGACTCGCCGATTCGCCGCCTGGTCATCAACGATGTCGGTCCGCGGCTCGATGCGACAGCTATCTCGCGCATCGGAGACTACGTCGGTGTGCCGATATCTTTCGCCGACGTCGACCAGGCGGTCGACTATATATCGACGATCGCGGCTCCGTTCGGATTGACCCGGCGCGAAGACTGGCGTGAGCTGGTCGAGCCAGGGTTAAGACGCGAGGGGGCGCGCTGGAGGCTGCACTACGACCCGCAAATCGCGGTGCCGTTCAAAGCGTCGACGCCGGAGCGCACGCGCGCCGACGAAGCGATCTTATGGTCGCTGTACGACAACATTCGCTGCCCGACGCTGGTGATTCGCGGCGCGAATTCGGATTTGCTGTCGCGCGAGACATTGAGCGAAATGGCCGCACGCGGCCCGAAGGCTCAGACGAGCGAGATTTCCGGAGTGGGCCACGCTCCCACGTTGATGCACAACAACGAGATTGCGATTGTTCGCCATTTTCTGCTCGATGGCGTCGCTGCCTAGAACACGCCGCTAGCCAGGCCTGCCGCGATCGCTGCGCCGAGCTCGCGCGCACGGCTTAGATCAGCTTCGGGCACTCGCTTCGGCGCCAGTATTTGCTCTGCCGTCTGCGCGCCGTTGCGCACGATCATAGGAGGTGCGATTTCTTTCAGCCGCAGTCCGGTCGCGATGCGCTGGATCTGGCGCGCGGCGCCTTCACCGTCGGTGCCCGCTGCGATGACCGCGCCATACGGCCGGCCGTCGATCTGGTCGAGCGCGCCGTAGTAAATGCGATCAAAAAAGTCCTTCATCCGCCCGGCCATCGTTGCCAGGTTTTCGGGGGTGACGAACAGGTAGCCGTCGGCGTCGAGAACGTGCGCAACGTTGGCATCGCCTGCGGTTAACAGCTCGGTGCGGCATCCTTCCTCAGCGCTCGCTGCCGAATGCGCGGCACTCGCCAACTGTTGCGCCGCGCCGGTCATTGTGTGATAGACGATCAGCAGCTGTTTCATTACGCAGATGCCAGCGGATCCTGCAGAAAAAACTGCGCGAGCAGCGCATACCACTCTGGAAATGCGTCGCGTAACCGGCCCGGCTCGACGAAGAACGCTTCGCTGGAAACCGCGAAAAACTCCGCCTCATCGTGTGCGCCGTACGGATCAATCGGCAGATGCGCATAGTGGCGATCCCATGCATCGGACTCCGGATCGAGATCGTCCGGGAGCTCGGCATCGATCAACTCGAGCTCCGCCGCGAAACGATCGAACGAGTGATGCAGCACGCTCCGCCAGCGAGCAGGCGACAACGGCTGGTGCGCGATGACCAACGGTGGCACTCCATCCGCGACGCCATCGAGCAGGTCAATCTTGTGCACGAACTCGTGAATCACTACCGAATACGCCGCACCCGCTCCGGTCGCGCTTTGCTGCGCATCCTCCCAGGACAGCACCAGTGGGCCGCCGTCCCACGCCTCGCCGGCAATCGGCTCGACGTACTCGTGGACGACACCGTCGTCGTCGGTAATGCTGCGCGGAACCAGAAACTCGCTGGGATACACGATGATGCTTTTCCAGCCGCGATACCAGTCGAGCCCGAGCTTGAGCACAGGCAAGCAAGCCTGCACTGCGATGCTGACCTGTATCGCAGAGGTCAGTTCGAGGCCCCTTGCCGCCGACATTTGCTTACTGGCAAGCAGTTGCGCGGTAAGCAGGCGCAAGGCGCTTCGCTCGTGCGTCGTCAGGCGCGATAAGAACGGCAATGAGTCGAGCGTGGAATTCCACAGCGGGTCAGGGATGGCCACCGACGGCGACTTTGTCCAACGGCTTAACAGCGTCCGCATCGTGGAATTGTGCCGCAACAATTGAGCTGCACTGAGCGCCTATCCTTGCGACCATGCACGTGGAGCCCTCCAACCTACTTGAGCCGGCGGCGCTCGATCTCGATCGCACGCTGGCACTCGTCGAACCGCTGTACCAGGATAAGTCGCTCGCGACCGGTGAACCGTTTCTGGCGCACGCATGCGGTACGGCGCAGATTGTTGCGCCGCTGCGAGGCGATGCCGATCTGCTATGCGCGGCGTGCCTGTTCGGTGTGCACGACGTGCTGCGTGACCCCGATGAATGGCTGCGCGCGCGCTTCGGTGCCGATGTGGCGAAACTGGTCACGGATCTCCGCCAGTTGATGAAGCTCTCCGAGCTCACGCGTAAGCAGGGCGACGGCGGAGCGAAAAAGCACGGCGTCGACGAGCAGGCAGAAGCGCTGCGCCGCATGTTGCTGGCGATGGCCAACGACTTGCGAGTCGTCCTGCTGCGCCTGGCGTCGCGTTTGCAAACGCTGCGTTACTTCGCGTCGAGCAAGCAACCAGGTCCGGAGCCGATCGCGCGCGAGACGATGCGGCTGTACGCGCCGCTCGCGAACCGGCTTGGCATCTGGCAACTGAAGTGGGAGCTGGAAGATCTTTCGTTCCGCTTTCTCGAGCCGCAAACCTACAAGGAAGTCGCGCGCCTGCTCGACGAGAAGCGGGTTGAGCGCCAGGACTTCATCGGACACGCGACCGAGCGCGTCCGCGAAATACTGAGAGAGGCCGGAATTGCTGCTGAAGTCGTCGGCCGCCCCAAGCATATTTACAGCATCGTCAACAAGATGCGCACCAAGCGGCTGACCTTTGACCAGTTGCGCGACGTGCGTGGGCTGCGAGTGATCGTGACCAGCATGCCGGAGTGCTATCAGGCGTTGTCGTCGATTCATCAGGAGTGGACTGCAGTGGCCGGCGACTACGACGACTACATCGCGCGCCCGAAGCCGAACGGCTACCAATCGCTGCACACGGTCGTCACTGATGAGGAGGGTCGCGCGCTCGAAATCCAGATTCGTACCCGACAGATGCACGATTTAGCCGAGCTCGGGCTCGCCGCACATTGGCGCTACAAGGAGGGCGAAAAACCTGGCGCGGGCAAGCAGCGCGGGCAAGGCGAAAGCAATGGCGACGCGCAGCGGGTCGCGTGGTTGCGGCAACTGCTGGCGTGGCGCGATGAAGTCGAGCCGGCGGCCGTGGCTGAGTCTGCGGGGCGCACCGTCCGCGACGAACGCATTTATGTCCTGACGCCGCAGGCGCGCGTGGTCGAGCTGCCCGCCGGCGCCACGCCGGTCGACTTCGCGTTCCATATCCATTCGGAAGTCGGTTATCGGTGCCGTGGCGCGCGCGTTGACGGTGCCATCGTTCCACTGAATACGCCGTTGAAAAATGGGCAGACGGTCGAGATCATCTCCGCCAAGACGGGCGGCCCGAGTCGCGATTGGTTAAACACCGAACTCGGATTTTTAAAGAGCGCCCGCTCGCGCGCCAAGGTGCGGCAATGGTTTAACGCGCTCGAGTTGCAGCAATCGATCGCGGCAGGCCGTGATCTGATCGAAAGAGAAATGCAGCGGCTCGGCAAAACCGCGGTAAAGCTCGATGACCTGGCAAAGCGGCTCGGGTTTGGCAGCGTCGACCAGTTGGCGGCTGCAGCGACCAAGGACGAGTTCAGTTTCCGTTCGATCGAGCACGCGCTGGTACCGGCGGCACTGCAGCCCGAACCAATCCCCGCACCCTTGATCGGCCGGCCGGGGGCTGTCCCCGCCGCGCCGGCAGGCAAGGGGCAGGTGCTGGTGGTGGGCGTTGATTCGCTGCTGACGCAGCTCGCGCGCTGCTGCCGGCCCGCGCCGCCCGACGAAATCGTCGGCTACGTCACGCGCGGCAAGGGCGTGTCGATCCATCGTGGAAGCTGCTCGAATCTGAGGTCGTTGTTGGAGCGCGCGCCCGAGCGGGTGGTCGACGTCGCGTGGGGCGCGCCGCGGGACGCCGTCTACCCCGTTGAGCTTCTTGTGATGGCGCAGGACCGCCCCGGCTTGCTGCGCGATGTCTCCGAGGTGTATCGCGCGCGAAAAGCTGAACGTCGTCGGCGTCAATTCGAGCAGCACGAACGGAGAGGCGCGAATGCTCTTTACGGTTGAAATTCGCGCCGCATCCGATGTCGGCCGCGTTTTGAGCGCGGTGCGCGAAGTGAAAGACGTATTTTCTGCGCGGCGCCGCTGATTCGCTCGATATATACTTCGCCCCCTCAGGCGCGTAGCTCAGCTGGTTAGAGCACCACCTTGACATGGTGGGGGTCGTTGGTTCGAGTCCAATCGCGCCTACCAGTCTACACGGATCAGATACAGGAAAGGGCTTGCAAATGACGTTTCGAACTACGTTTCCGATCACAATTCGCCGGCTACTGATGATCGGGACGAGTTCGCCTTTCACGAAAAAGTGCGGCTCGCCGCACTTTTTTTTGACTGGAGAACGACCATGATTTCGATTCGACTGCCCGACGGCTCCGTCGTACCTTCGACCAGCCGGTCACGGTCGGCGAGGTCGCCGCGTCGATCGGCCCGGGCCTCGCCAAGGCCGCGCTCGCCGGCAAGGTCGACGGCAAGCTCGTCGATACCGTCGCATCGCGATCGATCGCGACGCCGACGCTCGCGATCGTCACCGACAAGGATGCCGAAGGCCTCGACGTCATCCGCCACTCGACCGCGCACCTGCTCGCCTATGCGGTGAAGGAGCTGTTCCCCGACGCGCAGGTGACGATCGGCCCGGTGATCGAGAACGGCTTCTACTACGACTTCGCCTACAAGCGCCCCTTCACGCCGGAAGACCTCGCGGCGATCGAGAAGCGCATGGCCGAGATCGCGAAGAAGGACGAGCCCGGTCGCGCGCGAAGTGATGGCGCGCGACGAAGCGGTCGAATTCTTCGAAGGCATCGGCGAGAAGTACAAGGCGGAGATCATCGCGTCGATTCCGGCGAACGAAGACATCTCGCTCTACCGCAAGGCGACTTCATCGACCTGTGCCGCGGCCCGCACGTGCCGTCCACCGGGCAAGCTCAAAGTCTTCAAGCTGATGAAGGTCGCCGGCGCCTACTGGCGCGGCGACTCGAAGAACGAGATGCTGCAGCGCATCTACGGCACGGCCTGGGCGAAGAAGGAAGACCAGGACGCCTACCTGCACATGCTCGAGGAAGCCGAGAAGCGCGACCACCGCAAGCTCGGCAAGCAGCTCGACCTCTTCCACATGCAGGACGAAGCGCCGGGCATGGTGTTCTGGCATCCGAAGGGCTGGACGCTCTGGCAGCAGGTCGAGCAGTACATGCGCGCGCGTCTATCGCGACAACGGCTACCAGGAAGTGCGCTGCCCGCAGATCCTCGACCGCTCGCTGTGGGAGACCTCGGGCCACTGGGAGAACTACCGGGAGAACATGTTCACCACGGAGTCGGAGAACCGCGACTACGCGGTGAAGCCGATGAACTGCCCGGGCCACGTGCAGATCTTCAACGCAGGCCTGCGCAGCTACCGCGACCTGCCGCTGCGCTACGGCGAGTTCGGCTCGTGCCACCGCAACGAGCCCTCGGGCGCGCTGCACGGCATCATGCGCGTGCGCGGCTTCACGCAGGACGACGGCCACATCTTCTGCACCGAGGACCAGATCCAGGCAGGAGTGCGTCGCGTTCACGGCGCTGCTGCAGAAGGTCTACGCGCGACTTCGGCTTCAGCAGATGTCGTGATCAAGCTCGCGACTGCGGCCGGACAAGCGCGTCGGCACCGACGAGACCTGGGACCAAGCCGAGCAGGCGCTGCGCGAGGCGCTGAGGGCGTGCGGCGTCGAATGGGAAGAGCTGCCGGGCGAAGGCGCGTTCTACGGGCCGAAGATCGAGTATCACCTCAAGGACGGCATCGGCCGCTCGTGGCAGTGCGGCACGATGCAGGTCGATTTCGTCGATGCCGGAGCGCCTCGGCGCCGAGTACGTCGACGAGGACAACAGCGCGCAAGACGCCGGTCATGCTGCACCGGGCGATCGTCGGCTCGCTGGAGCGCTTCATCGGCATCCTGATCGAGAACTACGCCGGCGCGATGCCGCTGTGGCTCGCGCCGGTGCAGGTGGTGGTGCTGAATATCTCGGAGCACCAGGCCGATTATGCCGAAGAAGTGGCGCAAACGCTGCGAAAACAAGGCTTCAGAGTGGTCGCCGATTTGCGGAACGAGAAAATTTCCTATAAAATTCGAGAACATAGTTTGCAGAAGCTGCCCTACCAGCTGGTCGTCGGCGACAAGAGAAGTGAGCGCAATACGGTGGCCGTGCGTGCCCGAGCGGCGAGGATCTCGGGCGTAATGCCGGTCGACGAGCTTGCATCGAGCGTCTGCGTCGGAACGTCGAGTTCAGCGCCAGCGCGTGGCAGCGCGGCTTGATTTTTAATTCATTACGAGGAGGTGCAATCATCGCTCAGGAAAAGGCGCACCGGATCAACGGCGAAATCACCGCACCGGAAGTCCGCCTGGTCGGAGTCGAAGGTGAGCAGCTCGGCATCGTGACGCTCGCCAGACGCGCTGCGCATGGCCGAAGACAGCAGAAGTCGATCTGGTGGAGATCGCGCCGCACGCGCAGCCGCCGGTCTGCCGCTTCATGGACTACGGCAAGTTCAAGTACCGTGAGAGAAGAAGCAGCACGAAGCCAAGCTCAAGCAGAAGCAGATCCAGGTCAAGGAAGTCAAGTTCCGGCCCGGCACCGACGAAGGCGACTACAAGATCAAGCTGCGCAACCTGATCCGCTTCCTCGACGAAGGCGACAAGGCCAAGGTCACGCTGCGCTTCCGCGGCCGCGAGATGGCGCACCAGGAGTTCGGCATGCGCTGCTCGAGCGGGTGCGCGACGACCTCGAGCCGTATGGCGTCGGTCGAGCAGTTGCCGAAGATGGAAGGCCGGCAGATGGTGATGGTGCTGGCGCCGAAGAAGAAAGACCGAATGCACGCAGTAGCAGCCGGCGCAAGCGAACGCGACGCCGAGGCTGCAGCGCCTGAAGCAGACTGAAGTGATGTCAGGTCCTCGAAGCGCCGCGCGAAGGCGCCGCACCTGCAGTCAGCTAATGAAGGAGCAGGACAGTCATGCCGAAGATGAAGACCAAGAGCGGCGCCGCCAAGCGCTTTCAAGGTGCGCGCGAGCGGCAGCGTATCAAGCGCGAGCAGGCGTTCAAGCGCCACATCCTCACCAAGAAGTACCACCAAGCGCAAGCGCCATCTGCGCGGTCGACGACAGTGCATGAGACCGACGTCGGATCACGCTCGATCGCAGCCATGCTGCCGTACGCGTAAGGAGACGACCATGCCAAGAGTCAAACGTGGCGTCACCGCGCGCGCGCGCCACAAGAAGGTCCTCGAGCAGGCCAAGGGTTTCCGCGGCCGCCGCAAGAACGTCTTCCGCATCGCCAAGGAAGCGGTCATGAGGGCGGGGCAGTACGCCTACCGCGACCGCCGCAACAAGAAGCGCGACTTCCGCGCGCTGTGGATCGCGCGCATCAACGCCGCGGTGCGCGAGCACGGCATGACCTACAGCGTGTTCATGACCGGCCTGAAGAAGGCGGAGATCGAGATCGACCGCAAGGTGCTGGCCGACCTCGCGGTGCTCGACAAGCCGGCGTTTGCGAAGATCGTCGAGCAGGTGAAAGCCACGATCGCTTGAGCGCTGCTGACCAGAAACAACGAAGCTCAAAGACGAGGCCTCATGCAAGGCTCCGTTTTTGTTTGCAGACGATGAACACTGAACTGACACCAGTTGGTAGACAGAAGCGCTGCACCGCTGTTCGCGGCGAGCGATCGCAGCCCGCTGCGCTCGAGAACGCGAAGGCGCGCTATCTCGGCAAGACCGGCGCGCTCACCGAGCTGCTCAAGCGCTCGGCAAGCTGGCGCCCGAAGAAGAGCGCCGCAGCCGGCGCGCGTATCAACGAGGCGAAGGAAGCGATCGAGGCGCTGCTCGAGGCGCGCCGTGCAGGCGCTGGCCGACGCGCGGCTCGAGCCAGCAGCTCGCCGAGCGAGGCGCTCGACGTCACGCTGCCCGGCCGCGGCCGCGGCGCGGGCGGCATGCATCCGGTCATGCGCACCTGGAGCGCATCGAGGAGCTCTTCCGCTCGATCGGCTTCGAAGTCGCCGACGGCCCCGAGATCGAGACCGACTGCTACAACTTCACCGCGCTCAACAGCCCGGAGAACCATCCGGCGCGCTCGATGCAGGACACGTTCTACGTCGATGCGCAAGACGGCGATGGCCTGCCACTGCTGCTGCGCACGCACACCTGCCCGATGCAGGTGCGCTACGCGCGCATGCACAAGCCGCCGATCAAGGTCATCGCGCCGGGCCGCACCTACCGCGTCGACTCGCGACGCGACGCACTCGCCGATGTTCCACCAGGTCGAAGGCCTGTGGATCGACGAGCAACATCAGCTTCGCCGACCTGAAAGGCGTCTACACCGATTTCCTGCGGCGCTTCTTCGAGCGCGACGACCTCGAGGTGCGCTTCCGGCCGTCGTTCTTCCCGTTCACCGAGCCGTCGGCCGAGATCGACATGAGCTTCAGGGCACGAAGGGGCGCTGGCTCGAGATCTCCGGCTCGGGGCAGGTGCATCCGAACGTGCTGCGCAACTTCGGCCTCGATCCCGAGAAGCTACATCGGCTTCGCGTTCGGCATGGGGCTCGAGCGCCTGACGATGCTGCGCTACGGCGTCGACGACCTGCGCCTGTTCTTCGAGAACGATCTTGCGCTTCCTGAAGCAGTTCGCATAGCGATGAAATTCTCCGAAAGCTGGCTGCGCAGCTTCGCGATCCCGCGCTACTCCAGCGACGGAGCTCGCCGAGCGCTTGACGATGGCGGGCCTCGAAGTCGAGGCAACGAGCCGGTCGGCGCCGCCGTTCTCGGACGTCGTCGTGGGCGAAGTGCTGGCGGTCGAGAAGCATCCGAACGCGGACCAGCTCACGGTGTGCCAGGTCGAAGGTCGGCGCGGAGAGACTGTGTCACGATCGTCTGCGGCGCGCCGAACGTGCGCGCGGGCATGAAGGTGCCGGTGCGCTGGTCGGCGCAATGCTGCCCGGCGGTGAGATCAAGGCGACGACGCTGCGCGGCGTCGAGATCGCAAGGCATGCTGTGCTCGGCGCGCGAGCTCGGGCTGTCGGAGGATCACACCGGCCTGCTCGATCCTCGACGCGACCGCGAGTGCCGGGCACGGATGTGCGCACGCTGTCTCGAGCTCGACGACCGCTGTTCACGCTCAAGCTCACGCCGAACCGCGCCGACTGCCTGTCGAGTGTCGGCGTCGCGCGCGAAGTCGCGGCGCTCGACCGGGGCACCGTTGACGCTCGGTGCGACCGATCCGGTGCCGGCGGTGGTCGCCGAGCCGCCTTCGGTGACGCATCGGAGCGCCGGAGCTATGCGGCCGCTTCGCGGGCCGGGTGATCGCGGCGTCAACGCGCACGCGCCGACGCCGCCTGGATGAAGCAGCGGCTCGAGCGCAGCGGGCAGCGGTCGATCTCCGCGCTCGTCGACATCACGAACTACGTGATGCTCGAGCTCGGCCGGCCGCTGCACGTCTTCGATCTGGACAAGCTCGCGGGCGCGATCACGGTGCGCTGGGGCGGCAGGGCGAGAAGCTCGAGCTGCTGAACGGGCAGACGGTCGAGGTCGATTCGAGCGTCGGCGTGCATCGCCGACGAGCGCGGGTCGTCGGCCTTGGCGGGCATCATGGGCGGCGAGCACCGCACGGCCGACGCTGGACACCAGCGACATCTTCCTCGAAGCGGCGTTCTTCTGGCCCGACGCGATCCGCGGCCGCGCGCGCCGCTACAACTTCTCGACCGATGCCTCGCATCGCTTCGAGCGCGGCGTCGATTTCGACCAACGTCGACGCATCGAGCGCATCACGCGCCTGATCCTCGACATCTGCGGCGGCGAGCCGGGCCCGGTCGACGATCAGGTCGCCGCGCTGCCGGAGCGCAAGCCGGTGCGATGCGCGTCGCGCGCGCCGCACGCGTGCTCGGCATGCCGATCGGCCCGGATGACGATTGCGAGCGCGTTTCGCGCGCCTCGGTTTCGCGTTCGAACACGACGAGGAAGCGTTCGTCAGTCACGCCGCCCTCCTATCGCTTCGATCTCGAGATCGAGGAAGACCTGATCGAGGAGGTCGCGCGCATCTACGGCTTCGAGCGTATTCCCGGCGCATCCGCCGCGCGTGCTCGCGACGATGCGCGCTGACCCGAGGACAAGCGTGCGCTGCACGATGTGCGCGAGTCCTGTCGCTGGCAGCGCGATTACACCGAGGTCGATCAACTTCAGCTTCGTCGACGCGCGATGGGAAGCGGATTTCGTGCCGGCAACGACGATCCGATCCGCCGTGCTGAACCCGATCGCCAGCCACCTGTCGGTGATGCGCACGCACGTTGCTCGGCGGCCTGATCAATGCGCTGTCGTACAACCTGAACCGCAAAGCCGATCGCGTTCGCGTGTTCGAGATCGGCCGCGTGTTCCTGCGCGATCGGGCACAGCGCCGATGGCCCGCTTGCAAGTCGGGGGAGTGGCGCAGCCGATGCGCGTCGCCGCGGCTCGCGTACGGCCCGGCGCTGACGAACAATGGGGCTGCACCCGCGCGCGCGTCGATTTCTTCGATGTCAAAGGCGATTCGAGGCGCTGTTCGCCCGCCGCGCGCGCTTCGACGCCAGCGCAGCATCCGGCGTTGCATCCGGGCCGTCGGCGCGCGATCGACATCGATGGCGCGCGGTCGGCTGGATCGGCGAGCTGCATCCGCGCTGGCAGCAGCAATACGACCTGCCGCAGGCGCCGGTCCTGTTCGAGCTCGACGCTCGCAGCCGCTGCTGCGTGCGCGCCTTGCCGCGGCATCGCGAGCTGCCGCGGTTTCACGCCGGTGCGCCGCGACATCTCGGTGATCGTCGCTGACTCCGACCCTGTCGCTGCGATTATCGACGCCGTTCATGGAGGCGCGGTCGGACCGCCGCCTGTCCAGCCCTGCGTGAATCTCAGGCATTCGATGTGTACCGGCTCCGCCTATTCAAGCAAAGTCGCGGAAGCGAGCGCTAACGTGTTGTTAAATAAAGAGAAAAGCCTTGCGTTCCGGGTGGTTATGCAAGATACTGAACGTACCCTCAGCGACGCAGAAGCAGACGCTGCAGTTGAAGTCGATTGTTGAGGTGTTCGAGCAACGATTTAACGCGCGCCTGCGTCGATAGAACGTGGATGCGACAAAACCTGCCGCAGTTTCTTATGGCTATAGCCGAATTTGAGTTTCCCGATTTGCCGCAAGCCGCCGATGCGATGCAATCGGCCGACCGTTCTGTGAAGACGCTGACCAAGGCCGAACTGGCCGACCTGCTGTTTGAGCAGCTTGGGCTGAACAAGCGCGAGGCCAAGGACATGGTCGAGGCGTTCTTCGAGGAGATCCGCGAGGCGCTCGAGCGCGGCGAGAGTCGTCAAGCTTTCCGGCTTCGGCAATTTCCAGCTGCGCGACAAGCCGCAGCGCCCGGGCCGCAACCCGAAGACCGGCGAGGAGATCCCGATCACGCCCGCCGCGTCGTGACCTTCCATGCCAGCCAGAAGCTGAAGGCTGCGTTGCGACCGCGGCCATTTCGCTCTGAGCGTTCGCTTCGACATCCGACTGCCGCCCTCAATCCTTCGCGCTTGACCCATGCAGCGCCACGAAGCTCGACTTCAGCTCCCGCCGATCCCGGCCAAGCGCTACTTCACCATCGGTGAGGTGAGCGAGCTGTGCGGCGTCAAGCCGCACGTGCTGCGCTACTGGGAGCAGGAATTCACGCAGCTGAAGCCGGTCAAGCGGCGCGGCAACCGCCGCTACTACCAGCATCACGAAGTGCTGCTGATCCGCCGCATCCGCGAGCTGCTGTACGAGCAGGGCTTCACCATCAGCGGCGCGCGCAATCGCCTGGATGATCACGATCAGGGTGAGCGCGTGGCGCCGCGTACTGGTTTGGTCGCGGCCAATGATCCAGCAGCGATCAACGGTGACGGCACGCCGTCAAATCGGTTGATATCGCAGCACTACACGCAGAGCTCACCGCCATTCGCAAGCTGTTGCGCAGCCGCTAGCGGATATACTGCGCCGCTTCGGGGCGTAGCGCAGCCTGGTAGCGCACTTGCTTGGGGTGCAAGGGGTCGCGAGTTCGAATCTCGCCGCCCCGACCAAATGGTTTCGTTACTCAGATAAGCCGGTGTGCGCTTCGCGCACACCGGCCATTTTATTTTTAATGCGCATTCTCGTTTCCAACGACGACGGCTATCTGGCGCCGGGCCTGAGTGCGCTTGCCGACGCCATGCGGCCGCTCGGTGAAGTTATCGTTGTCGCGCCGGAGCAAAACAGCAGCGGCGCGAGCAACTCGCTGACGTTGCACCGCCCGCTGACGATCAGCCAGGCTGCGAACGGATTCACTTTCATCAACGGCACGCCGAGCGACTGCGTGCATATCGCGTTGACCGGGCTTCTTGATCGAATGCCGGACTTGATTGTGTCCGGCATCAACAACGGCCAGAACATGGGCGACGACACGATCTATTCGGGCACGGTAGCGGCCGCGATGGAGGGGTATCTGTTCGGCGTGCCGGCGATCGCTTTCTCGCTGCTCGACCGCGGCTTCGAGCACGTTGACGTGGCGGCAGAAGTGGCGCGTCAAATTGTTCAGCGTTACATCGACCGGCCGATTGAGACGCCGTTCCTGCTCAACGTCAACATCCCGAGCCTGGCGCGGGATCAGATCAAAGGCATCATCGGCACGCGTCTTGGCAAGCGCCATCCGTCAGAGCCCGTGGTTCGAATGATGAATCCGCGCGGTGAGCCGATCTATTGGATCGGCGCTGCGGGGTCTGCGCGTGAAGGCGGGCCGGGAACCGATTTTCATGCGACCGCGGCGGGCTATGTCTCGGTGACGCCGCTGCAGATTGATCTGACGCACACCGATCAGCTGGCGGGCGTGACCGCGTGGCTCGCTGCGGGCGTCGATCGATGAGCCGTTCGCCCATTGACGCCGGGGCGGGCGAACAAAATCCAAGCGGGCTGATATCGGCGCGCGTGCGCGACCGCATGGTGGACCGTGTACGCGAATTGGGCGTGCGCGATCCGCGCGTGCTAGATGCGATGCGCATCGTGCCGCGCCACCTTTTTGTCGATGAGGCGCTGGCGAGCCGCGCGTATGAAGATACGGCGCTGCCGATCGGGCAGGGGCAGACGATTTCGCAGCCGTACATCGTTGCGCGCACCGCCGAGCTGGCTCTTGAGGACCTGCCCGACGCGCGCGCGGCGCGCGTGCTCGAGGTCGGAACCGGATGCGGCTACGCCGCCGCAGTGCTGGCGCAGCTCTTCGGCGAAGTCGTCAGCGTCGAACGGCTGCGCGCGTTGCATGAGCGCGCGCGCGCAAACCTGCGACCGTTGCGCCTGTCCAATGTGCGGCTGATGTTCGGCGATGGCGCGCAAGGAGTGGCGGCGGCTGCACCGTATCGCTGCATCGTTGCCGCCGCCGCCGGAGATGAAATTCCACCCGCGTGGATCGAACAGTTGGAGGTCGGTGGCCGCATCGTGGCTCCCGTGGGAACATGGAATCAGCAGCTGACGATTGTGGTTAAGGATGCCAGTGGACGCGTGCAGAAGAGTCGCAAAGAGCCGGTACGCTTCGTGCCGTTGCGCGGCGGCGTGGGCTGAGGATGCGATGAGAAGCAAGTGGATCATCAAGGGGTGCGCGCTGCTGTGCGCGTTAGTGGTCACGGCGTGTGTGAGCCAACGGCCGGCGCCGGTGGTCGATCGCTCGGGACGCAGCGCCGGTGCAACGGCTCCGATGCCGGTCGCACCCGCTGTCGTGCGCACGGCCAAGGAAGGAATCTACGTCGCCCAACGCGGCGATACGTTGGCCAACGTGGCGCTCGCGTTTGGCATCAACCCCAAGGACCTGGCGCGCTGGAACGGCATCGGTGAATCCGACGCGCTGATACCGGGCCAGACGGTGCAAGTCACGCCGCCGGCCGATGTGGCGACAGTCAGCCCGATCACTCGCGGGGGCCAGGTAGAAACTCGCCCGCTGCCGCCGCCCGGAGCAGCAGTGCCGGAGGCACCGGCTCCATTGCCGCCGGCCGTGCCGCCCGCACCTGCGACCTCGCCCGCACCTCCGACCGCGCCCGATCCCGCACGCGCTCCATCTGCTTCGCTGCCGTGGCTATGGCCGACCTCCGGCAAGGTCATCGAGACTTTCGACGATCCGCGCAACAAGGGCATCGATATCGCCGGCAATGAAGGTGCTCCAGTACAAGCCGCGGCCGATGGTGAAGTCGTCTATGTCGGGAGTGCGGTGCGCGGCTACGGCAATCTGGTGATCGTTCGCCATAGCGATGACTTCATCACCGCGTACGCGCACAACCGAAAAGTGCTGGTCGCCGAAAAGCAATCGGTCAAGCGCGGGCAGGCGATTGCGGAGCTGGGGCGCTCGGATGCAGACCGCCCTAAGCTGCATTTCGAGATTCGTCATCAGGGCAAACCGGTCGACCCGCTTAAGTATCTTCCGGCGCGCCCGTGATTCCGGTTCTGGTTTTTGATATCGAGACGATTCCCGATATCGCAGGACTACGGCGCCTGCGCGCCGATTGGCGCGAGCTGCCCGACGCCGAAGTTGCCGAGTGTGCATTTAACGAACGTCGCGAAAAGACCGGCGGCGATTTTCTGCCGCTGTATCTGCAGCGCATCGTTACGATCTCGTGCGTACTACGCAACGACGCCGGTTTCAGAGTCGGTTCGATCGGCGCCGCGAGCGATCCCGAGGCGGCACTGATCCAGAACTTTTTCGGAATGATCGACCGGCACACGCCGCAGATCGTCAGTTGGAACGGCAGCTGCTTCGACCTTCCGGTGCTGCACTATCGCGGCCTGTTGGCGGGTGTTGCGGCCGCGCGTTACTGGGAGCTTGGCGTCGACGATCCCGAGTTCCGCTACAACAATTACATCGGCCGTTATCACACGCGTCACACGGACTTGATGGACGTGTTGTCGATGTATCAATCGCGTGCGAGCGCGCCGCTCGATGTGCTGTCGAAGCTGGCAGGCTATCCGGGCAAGCTCGGCATGGACGGCAGCCAGGTATGGAAGGCGTATCGCGACGGGCAGATCGAGCAGATCAGAAGTTATTGCGAGACTGATGTCGTCAACACGTATTTGTTGTTCAACCGGTTTCAAAAAATGCGCGGCGTGTTGGAAGAGCCGCAGCTCGCCGCCGAAGAAGCATTGGTGCGTGATTCGCTGCAGCGGCTGCCCGCGCCACACTGGCGCGACTATCTCGACGCGTGGCGCGCTGCGGTCGTTTGACCGTGAGCGCGCAACGCTTCGAGGTTGAAATCGAGTCTCTCGACCAGGAAGGTCGCGGGGTCGCGCACCGTGACGGCAAGGCGGTCTTCATCGAAGGGGCGTTGCCCGGTGAGCGCGTCGTCTACGAACGGTATCGCCAGAAACCACGCTTTGAAACCGGCCGCGCGATCACAATCGAGCGCGAGTCTGCGATGCGCGTTGTGCCGCGCTGCCCGCACGCCGGTCTGCACGTCGGGGCGTGCGGTGGCTGCTCGATGCAGCACATCGACGCGCGCGCACAGGTTGCCCTGAAGCAGCGCGTACTGGAAGACGCGCTCTGGCACATCGGCAGAGTGCGGCCGCAAATGGTGCTGCGGCCGATCGAAGGGCCCGCGTGGCGTTATCGACACCGCGCGCGAATGACCGTGCGCTATGTCGCGAAAAAGGGCGGCGTTCTGGTCGGCTTTCACGAGCGCGCGAGCAGCTATGTAGCGGACATTCGCCAGTGCGAAGTCCTGCCGAAGAAAGTGAGCGATCTTTTGATGCCGCTGCGCGACTTGGTGTATTCGCTGACGCTGCATGAGCGGCTGCCGCAGATCGAGTTGGCAGTGGGCACGGTGGCCGATCGCACTGCAGTGATGTTGGTGTTTCGCGTGTTGCAGCCGCCGACCGCAGAAGACCGTGGGTTGCTGCGTGAGTTCGGCGCCGCGCATGCGGTCGACATTTGGCTGCAGCCCGCCGGCCCCGATTCCGCCGCTCCACTCGATTGCGATCAGGCGGAGCGGCTCGAGCTGCGGCTGCCGGAATTTGGCGTGGCATTGCCTTTTTCACCGACCGACTTCACCCAGGTCAATCACCGCGTCAACGAAGCGCTGGTCTCGCGCGTGGTACGGCTGCTGGCACTCGAGCCAGGCGAGGTAGTCGCAGACTTCTTTTGCGGCCTGGGCAATTTCACCTTGCCACTGGCCAAGCGCGCGAAAAAGGTGGTGGGGCTGGAAGGCAGCGCGCCGCTGGTCGAGCGCGCGCGCATCGCTGCGGCGAGCAGCGGTGTCACCGACCGGACGCATTTCGAGGCGCGCAACCTGTTCGACTTCACGCTCGACGACTGGCGAGCGCTGGTTGATCGGCACGGCCGAATCAGGAAAGTGCTGATCGATCCTCCGCGTGAGGGCGCGCTGGCACTCGTTCAGGTTCTAGCGGGCGCGTCCACCGCGGATGCAAACCCGCCGTCACGCGTGGTCTATGTCTCTTGCAACGTGGCCACGCTGGCGCGCGACTGCGGCGTACTGGTCAGCCAGAGTGGCTGGACGCTGCGCGCTGCAGGCGTAGTCAACATGTTTCCGCATACATCCCACGTCGAGTCGATCGCAGTATTGGAGCCCGCAGGGTAGGCGCAAGCGTGTGCACCGAGGCGCTGCGTGTTAACATTTCGCGCTAACTTGTGTGTCGCAAGTCATTCATTTGTCGAGCTTTTTGTAGCTTGGCGCCAAATAAAAATCGGGGAAAAGAAAGCATGGCGGCGGAACGAACATTGTCGATCATCAAACCGGATGCGGTTGCCAAGAATGTTATCGGACAGATTTATTCTCGATTCGAGGCGAACGGATTGAAGGTGATTGCGGCCAAAATGGTCTCGCTGTCGCGCGCCGAAGCAGAAGGCTTTTATGGGGTGCATCGCGAGCGGCCGTTTTTCAAGGATCTGGTGACTTTCATGATCTCGGGTCCGGTGATGGTGCAGGTGCTCGAAGGCGACCGTGCGATCGCGAAGAACCGCGAGCTGATGGGTGCAACCGACCCGAAGAAGGCGACTGCGGGCACGATCCGCGCGGATTTCGCGGACAGCATCGACGCCAATGCGGTGCACGGCTCGGACGCACCCGCGACGGCGGAGTTCGAGATCGCGTACTTTTTCCCGCAGATGAATCTGTATTCACGGTAGGGCAGAAGTTCAATGGCGCCGGTAAACCTTCTCGATTTCGATGCCGCCGCGTTGGCGACATACGCCGAGTCGCTGGGGGAAAAGCCGTTTCGCGCGCGGCAGCTATTGCGTTGGATTCACCGGCGCGGGGCAAGCGATTTTGATGCGATGTCGGATCTGGCGAAGTCGTTGCGCGACCAAGCTGGCGCAGCACGCCCAGATCGCTGCTCCAGGCGTATTGAGCGACGTGACCGCCGCTGACGGCACCCGCAAATGGCTGCTCGATGTCGGGCTTGGCAACGCGGTCGAAGCAGTGTTCATTCCGGAAGACGATCGCGGTACGTTGTGCATTTCGACGCAGGCGGGATGCGCGGTCAATTGCGTGTTCTGCTCGACGGGTCGGCAGGGCTTCAACCGAAACCTGACCACAGCGGAGATCATCGGTCAGCTGTGGATGGTCGAACATTCAGGAGAGTCGGTCGCTGCGCGTCCGGCAACTGAATCGGACGACAGTCCGCGCGTACGCACCGTTTCCAACGTGGTCCTGATGGGAATGGGCGAGCCGCTGCAAAACTACGACGCGGTGCTGCCGGCACTGAGGCTGATGCTCGACGACAACGCCTACGGGCTGTCGCGCCGGCGCGTCACGTTATCGACTTCCGGCATGGTGCCGATGATCGATCGTTTGGCCGCGGATTGCCCGGTTGCGCTGGCGGTCTCGCTGCACGCATCCAACGATGCGCTGCGCGACACGCTGGTGCCGTTGAACCGAAAGTACCCGCTGCGCGAGCTGCTAGCCGCGTGCCAGCGCTATTTGCGCAGCGCGCCGCGCGACTTCATCACGTTCGAGTACGTCATGCTCGCCGGCATCAACGACAGCGATCAACACGCCGCCGAATTGGTCGCGCTGCTGGCGGATGTGCCGTGCAAGTTCAACCTGATTCCGTTCAATCCGTTCCCGCAGTCGGGATTCGAGCGCTCATCGGGGCAACGCATTCGTACTTTTGCGCAACACTTGGCCGACGCCGGCATCGTCACTACCACGCGCAGAACACGCGGTGACGATATCGATGCGGCGTGCGGCCAGCTGGCGGGCGATATCAATGATCGAACGCGCGTCAGCGAGCGCACTGGCCGTAGAGTCATTCCCTTAACGGCGAGCGCGCAATAGAGGAACAGATGGACTTACGCCTGATCGGCTGTGCGGCGTTGGCGTTGCTAAACGCCGCTTGCATCACCACGACGACGACTACGGTCAGTAACGACGGGTCGTCGAAGATCACCACCGAGCGGTCGACCAAGGCCACTGAGGGCGACCTGCGCAACCGCGCGCGCGCCCGCACCGACCTGGCCGCCGGCTATTACCGCAACGGCCAGCTGGCGGTAGCGCTCGACGAAGCGCGGCGTGCGGCTGCGATCGACTCAAGCTATGCGGAAGCGCACGGCTTGCTGGGCCTGATCTACATGGACATGAAGGAGCCGCGCGACGCCGACGAAAGTTTTCAGCGCGCATTGAAGCTCGACGCCAACAACTCGGAGTTGAACAACAATTACGGGTACTTCCTGTGCAATACCGGGCGCGAACGAGAGTCGATCGAATACTTCAATCAAGCAATTCGAGATCCGCTTTACCGGACGCCTGCCCGCGCTAACCAGAATGCGGGCGCATGCCTGATGAAGATCAAGGACTACGCAGGTGCCGAGCGCTATTTGAGGCGCTCGTTCGAGCTCGACGCCGGCATGGCGGTTCCGAAGTTTCTCCTGTCGCGCTTGTATCTGGCGACGAATCAGGTCGAAAAGGCCACGTTTTATTACAACGTGCTAGCCAAGTCGATCGAGTCCTCGGCCGAAAGTCTGTGGTTGGGACTGCGCGTGGCGCGCGCGAATGCCGATCTGCGCACCGAGACGCAGCTCGCCAATGAATTGAAGCAACGTTTTCCGCAGTCGCCTGAAGCTGCTGCGCTTGCGCGCGGCGACTTCGATGAATGAGCAGGGTGTGATTTCGAACGCCTCCGCCGTAGACGTGCATGACGGCGCCCGGGTTGCGTCCGGTCCCGAGGCACCAGCGCCCGTCAGTTACGGCGCGCGGCTGGCATCGCAACGGCAAAGCGCCGGACTGGGCGTGACCGACGTGGCGGCCCAATTGCGTCTGCACCCGAACCAAGTGCGCGCGATCGAACAAGAAGACCTCGCGCGCCTGCCCGCGCCGGCCTACGTCCGCGGCTTTGTTCGCAGTTACGCACGGATGCTCAAGATCGATCCTTCACCGCTGCTGAGCGATTTGAACGCAAAGCTCGAACCCGCGCGTGAATCGGTAGTGAAAGGCGGGGTGACCGATTACTCTGCCGCGCGTGCAGCGAGCCGTGAGCGCAAGTTTCCTCAATGGATGTTCGGCAGTGCATTGCTGGTTTTGATTGCGCTTGGTGTGATCGGTTGGCTAGCGACCCAGCAGCAGCCACCATCACCGACACCGGTGGCCGTAGCAACAACGCGTGCGGCGTCGCTGGTCCCGCCGATCGAACCCGCTGCGCCGCTCGCTTCGCGCCAAACCTCGCCGAGCCAAGCTCCGGCGCGCGAAACCACGGCGGGCGAAGCGGAAGCTTCGACTGCAACCGCCGATCCGGTCCCGGCACCTACCGAGACCGCCGAGCCCACGGTTGCAGCGAGTGCCATCGCCAGCGGAGCGGCGCCGACGCTGGTGTTGCGATTCAATGGCGCTTCATGGGCAGAGGTGACCGATCGCGGTGGCAGGATCCTGCTCTCGCAATTGAATTCAGAGGGTGCAGAGCACGCCCTCGATGGCGAGCTGCCGTTGACCGTCGTCATCGGCGATGCAAATTTCACCTCGGTAGAAGTCCGCGGCGCGGCGTTCAATCTGCGGCCGTTTACTCGCAACAACGTGGCACGCTTCACCATCAAGTAACGGCTGGTGATGAATAGACCGGTGGAGTTGCCTAGTTGTTTGCCGCAATCCGCGCAACCGGCGCCGCGGCGGCCGACGCGGCAGATCACGGTCGAATGGGCTGCCTGCAAGGTTCGCATCGGCGGCGATGCGCCGGTGGTCGTGCAATCGATGACCAATACCGATACGGCCGACGCGATCGCGACCGCGATTCAGGTCAAACAACTTGCGCAGGCAGGGTCAGAAATTGTCCGCATCACGGTCAATTCGCCCGAGGCCGCGGCCGAAGTCGCGCCGATTCGCGAGCAGCTGGACAAAATGGGAATCGATGTTCCGCTGGTCGGCGATTTTCACTACAACGGCCACAAACTCCTGACGCAGTTTCCGGCGTGCGCACAGGCACTGTCGAAATACCGCATTAATCCGGGAAACGTCGGGCGTGGCGCCAAAGGTGACGATAATTTTGCACAGATGATCGACGTGGCGTGTCGCTATCGCAAGCCGGTGCGCATCGGTGTCAACTGGGGCAGCCTCGATCAGCAGCTGCTTGCCAAGATGATGGATGAAAACGCGCAGCGCACTGAGCCGCTCGATGCCAAGAGCGTGCTGCGCGAAGCCTTGGTCCACTCTGCGATTGCAAGCGCTGCACGGGCGGAAGAGCTGGGCTTGAGCGCAGACATGATCTGTTTGTCGGCCAAGGTAAGCGGTGTGCAGGATTTGATCGCTGTTTACCGAGAGCTGTCACGGCGCTGCGACTATCCGCTGCATCTTGGGCTGACCGAAGCGGGAATGGGCAGCAAGGGCATCGTGGCCTCGAGTGCGGCGCTCGCCGTACTTTTGCAGGAAGGAATTGGCGACACCATTCGCATCTCGCTGACGCCCGCGCCCGGAGAGTCGCGGACAACCGAGGTGCAGGTCGCGCAGGAAATTTTGCAGACTGTCGGACTCCGCGCGTTTACGCCGATGGTCGTCGCGTGCCCTGGCTGCGGCCGCACCACGAGTACGTTTTTTCAGGAACTGGCGAATGACATTCAGTCGTGGCTGCGCATGCAAATGCCCCTCTGGCGTGCTGACTATCCGGGCGTCGAGTCGATGAGCGTCGCGGTCATGGGCTGCGTCGTCAACGGACCCGGTGAAAGCAAGCACGCGAACATCGGTATTAGCCTGCCGGGGTCGGGCGAAGCGCCGGTCGCGCCGGTGTTCGTAGATGGCGTTCGCACCGTGACGTTGAAGGGCGACCGCATTGCCGCCGAGTTTCAGACGATCGTTGCCGAATACGTGCGGCGCACGTATTCGGCAACGGCGGCGGTTACGGCGGCAGCTCCGGCGCATCAATAGGCCCGATGGCGAACGTGAAGATTGCCGCGGTGCGCGGCATGAATGATGTGTTGCCCGCGCAATCGCCGCTGTGGGAATGGTTTGAGGCGCGCGTGGCAGACTGGGTGCGGTCGTACGGCTATCAACAGATTCGCACGCCGATTCTCGAACCTACCGACCTGTTCGTGCGCGGCATCGGCGAGGTGACCGACATCGTCGAAAAGGAAATGTATTCGTTCGAGGATCGATCGAATCGGGAGCGCCTGACCCTGCGGCCCGAGTTCACCGCGGGCACTGTCCGCGCGGCGATCGAGCACAGTTTGACCTACGACGGCCCGAAGCGGGTCTGGTCAATCGGTCCATTGTTTCGCCATGAGCGCCCGCAGCGCGGGCGCTTCCGCCAGTTTCATCAAGTCAATGTCGAGGCGCTCGGATTTGCGGGGCCGGATATCGACGCCGAGCAGATCGTGATGCTCGCGCGGTTGTGGAAGATTCTGGGCATTACAAGCGCACGTCTCGAGATCAATTGTCTGGGGCAGGGAGACGAACGCGCGCAGCATCGCGCCGAGCTCGTCACTTACTTCGAACGTCACCAGGACCAGCTCGACGCGGACTCAGCGCGCCGGCTGTCCACCAATCCGCTGCGCATTCTTGACAGCAAGAATCCGGCAATGGCCCGGCTGCTCGGCGACGCACCGCAGATCACTGCGTATCTGGGAGATGCGTCGCGCCGGCATTTTGACGGGCTGCAGAAGCTGCTCGTCGCGGCGAATGTTGATTTCAAAATCAACCCACGCCTGGTGCGCGGGCTCGACTACTACAACCTGACCGTGTTCGAGTGGATCACCGACGAGCTCGGGTCACAGGGAACGTTGTGCGGCGGTGGACGTTATGACCCGCTGGTCGAGCGGCTCGGAGGCAAGCCGACGCCGGCGGTTGGCTTTGCAATGGGCATCGAACGAGTGATCGAATGCTTGATGCAATCGGGGCAGGTCGACACCGCGGCGCACACCGACGTATACGTGATTCACCAGGGAGGTGACACGGCAACGAGTGCGTTCCTGACCGCCGAGCGCCTGCGCGATGCCGGACTCGACGTGATCTGCCACGCCGGCGAAGCGTCGATGAAGTCGCAGATGAAACGCGCCGATGCAAGCGGCGCCGAGTTTGCCGTCATCATCGGCGAAACCGAGCTGGCGTCCGGCTCGGCGGCGGTCAAGCCATTGCGAGCGACTCTCAGCGGGGCGAAAGCGGAGCAGCGTATCGTCCCGCTGCAAAACTTGGCCGACATCCTGGTCGACGAGCTCGGTAATCCCGGGCTCGAACCCGAACAATAGAGAAGACGGAAGGCGTAATGGCGTACGACTTACAAGAACAGGAGCAGCTCGACGAGCTGAAGGCATGGTGGGCCAAGTACGGCAATCTGATACTGACCGTGACGACCGTCGTGCTGCTGGCTTTCGCGGCGTACAACGGCTGGCGTTGGTATCAGCGCGGCCAGGCTGAAGAGGCCGCGGGCGTCTATGCCGAGTTGGAGCGCGCCATGGCTGCTCGAGAAACCGAACGAGTGGGCGCACTCAGCTCCACTCTGACCGACAAGTACGGTCGCACGGCGTATGGCCCGATGGCTGCGTTGCAGGCTGCTCGGTGGTACGCGGAAAGCGGCGATAGCGCGGCTGCGAGGGCGCGCTTGCAGTGGGTGATCGAGCGCGCGGACAGTCCGGAAGTCGTCGCCATTGCAAGAGTCCGCCTGGCAGGCGTGCTGCTGGACGAAAAACAATTCGATGAAGCGCTGAAGGTGCTCGACGGTGCGAGTGCGACGATTCACGCGACGGCGATCGCGGATCGGCGTGGCGATATTTTGTTTGCGCAGAACAAGATCGATGAAGCCCGCGCCGCGTATCGCGATGCGCTTGCGAAGGCGGCCGCAGAACACCCGCTGCGGCAGATCATCCAATTGAAACTCGACGCGCTGCCAGCGACGGTCACTTCATGAGGCAAGCATGGGGTGTGCTGTTCGCCGCGTCGTTCAGCTTGCTGGCAGGATGCTCTTGGCTGCCGTCGTGGCTGGGAGGCCCGCCGTCCAGAGCGGCGCAGCCCACTGCGCTGACCGACATCAAGCCGTCGCTCAATGCACGCATTGCCTGGCGCGCGTCGGTCGGTGCCGGCCGCACCGAGTTGATGCAACCCGCCGTAACGGAGAACGCGGTCTACGCCGCGGCCGCCGACGGTGGCGTGGTACGGCTGGCGCCGGACTCGGGGCAGAGCGTATGGCGCTCTGACGTGAAGACACGACTCAGCGCGGGCGTGGGCAGCGATGGATTCACGGTCGCTGTGGCCAGCGCGCGCGGCGAGATCATCGCGCTTGGCGCCGACGGTAAAGAACTGTGGCGAACGCAGGTTGGCGGTGAAATGCGATCGCCGCCGCTGGTGGGCCGCGGCCTGGTCGTCGTGCGCTCGACCGACTACCGAATCACTGCGCTCGATGCGGCCAGCGGGAAACGGCGCTGGGCATATCAGCGCGCCAATGTGCCGTTGACGCTGCGCAGCCTGACGGAGATGGTGTACGCGGGCGACGTCGTGATCGCGGGGTTCCCGAGCGGGCGCCTGGTCGCATTGAATGCCGCCAACGGCGCGGTACGTTGGGACGTTGCCGTTTCAGAGCCACGCGGCGCCACCGAGGTCGAGCGCCTGGCCGACGTCGTCGGCGCGCCGCTGGTCGTTGGCAACGAGGTGTGCGCAGCGTCTTACCAGGGTCGCGTGGGATGCTTCGATGCCACGAACGGCAGTTTGCGCTGGTCGAGCGAGATTTCTGCAGGCGCCGGTCCCACTGCCGACGAGCGGCGCGTCTACGTCGTGGATGCGAAATCGAACGTCGTTGCATTCAATCGCGCGGCCGGTTCGACTGCGTGGCGGCAGGACAAGCTGATGCATCGCGATCTGTCTGCACCGCTTGCACTGCGGCGCGCGATCGTCACCGGTGATTTCGCGGGTGTTGTTCATTTGCTTTCACCCGAAGACGGCGCGTTCGTCGCGCGCGTTCCGCTGCCGGCCGAAGTCGTTGCGACACCGCGCGCACTCGGCGGCGGCGCCGTCGTGCAGGCGCGCGACGGCACCGTGGCATTAATCATGGTGGAATAGAAGCCGGTCGCTGCGCGCCCGGCGACGGCTGTTTATGAAACCTGTAGTTGCGATCGTCGGCCGGCCTAATGTCGGCAAGTCAACGCTGTTCAATCGACTTACGCGCACGCGCGCGGCGCTGGTCGCCGATTTTCCGGGGCTCACGCGTGACCGCCACTACGGCGAGGGCCGCATTGGGCCGCGTGACTACATCGTCATTGACACCGGCGGCTTCGAGCCCGTCAATGCCGAAGGCATTGTGCGCGAGATGGCGGCACAGACCGAGCAAGCGATCGCCGAGTGCGACGTTGTCATTTTCGTCCTCGACGCGCGCGAAGGCCTGACGGGCCAGGATGCCCGCATCGCCAAGCGGCTGCGCATCGCGGGCCGGCCGATCGTACTGGCGGTCAACAAGGCGGAGGGACTCACCGAACAGTCCGCTGCCGAGTTTCACGAGCTTGGACTGGGCGAGCCATTGTTGATCTCCGCGGCGCACGGCGATGGCGTGCAGGACCTGATGCACGTTGCACTTGGGGAATTTGTGAAGGCGGCAACCGACACGTCGGATGGCGACGAGCCCGACGGCGAGCGGCCGATTCGCGTAGCCGTCGTCGGCCGGCCAAACGTCGGCAAATCGACGTTGATCAACGCACTTCTCGGCGAACAGCGCCTGATTGCATTCGACCAACCGGGTACGACACGCGATTCGATCGAGATCGAGTTCGAATACGACGGCCAGACATTCACGCTGATCGATACGGCCGGCATTCGCCGCCGCGGGAAGGTATTCGAGACCGTCGAAAAATTTTCGGTCGTCAAGACGCTGCAGTCGATCGCCGACTGCAACGTGGTGATCCTGCTGCTGGATGCGGCGTCCGAGATTGCGGATCAGGACGCGCATATCGCCGGTTTCGTGCTCGAAAGCGGCCGCGCAATGGTGGTCGCGGTCAATAAATGGGATGGCTTGGACTCGTATCAGCGCGAGCGGATCACGAGGGAAATCGAGCGCAAGCTGCACTTCCTTCGCTGGGCGCGCTTTCATCAGGTGTCGGCGCGCAAGCGAACCGGGCTGAAGCCGATGATGCGATCGGTGAGCGAGGCGTATCGCGCCGCGTTTGTCCGGCTGCCCACGCCCAAGCTGACGCGCGCACTGCTCGCTGCCGTGGCGCGGCAACAGCCCGCGCGTGCCGGACACTCGCGCCCGAAACCGCGCTATGCGCACCAGGGCGGCCACAATCCGCCGATCATCGTGGTGCACGGCAATTCGCTGAACCATGTGGCCGAGTCGTACCGGCGCTATCTCGAGGGCCAGTTTCGCGATCAGTTCGAGCTGACCGGAACGCCACTGCGGGTGGAATTTCGCACTAGCAGGAACCCGTACGTCGAATAGCTTCTTCGCATCGGCGCTAACTCGCCAAGGCGCGCCTTTTGCTTTACATTGAATTGAGCCGGGCCGTCTCCAACTATCAGGGCGTGCCAGCTTGTTCCACTGAACCGCATACGAACAAGCGTGTCAAAACGCTGGAGAAAAAATGACTGCCAAAGGGCAACTTCTACAAGACCCCTTCTTAAACGCGCTGCGCAAAGAGCACATTCCCGTATCGATCTATCTGGTCAACGGCATCAAGCTGCAGGGCCAGGTCGAATCGTTTGATCAATACGTCGTGCTGTTGCGAAATACCGTGACGCAAATGGTCTACAAACACGCGATTTCCACCGTGGTACCCGCGCGGCCGGTCAACTTGGCTGCGGAGCCCGAAGCCTGAGCGTCTTCCAGGTGGACTCCGAGCGCGCGCAGCGTTCGACGCGTGCGCTGCTGGTCAGCGTCGCCATCGGTCGGCGCGACGATCCGGATGCAATGCAGGAGCTGAAGCAGCTCGTCGTCTCGGCTGACATCGTGCCGGCGGCGTTGCTTAGCGTCCGGCGTGATCGGCCGGACCCGAGGCATTTCATTGGCGCCGGCAAGGTCGATGAGCTGAAGACGGAGGCGGCTGCCGCAAATGCCGGCCTCGTCATCTTCGATGTAGCGTTGTCTCCTGCGCAGCAGCGCAATCTTGAGCAGACGCTCGGACTCTGGGTGCTCGACCGCACCGCGCTCATCTTGTACATCTTCTCGCAGCGCGCGCAGAGCCGCGAAGGCAAGCTGCAGGTCGAGCTTGCTCAGCTGCAGCATCTATCTACGCGCCTGGTGCGGGGCTGGTCGCACTTGGAGCGGCAGCGTGGCGGGCTCGGAAAAACCGGGGCCCGGGCGAGAAACAGATCGAGATCGATCGGCGGCTGATTGGAGTCCAGGTGCGAAGGCTGCGCGAGCGGCTGAAGCAGTCCGAAAAACAGCGGCGCACACGCCGCCGGGCACGGTCGCGCGGTGACGTCGTCTCAATTTCGCTGGTGGGTTACACCAATGCAGGCAAGTCAACGCTGTTCAATGCGCTGACGCAGGCTAAGGTGTATGCAGCCGACCAACTGTTTGCGACGCTGGATACCACCGCGCGCAAGTGCCATCTTGGCGCGAATGGCGTTAACGGCGGCAAACGGAGTGACGCCGTGATATCGGACACTGTCGGGTTTATCCGCGGCTTGCCACATCAGTTGATCGAGGCGTTCAAATCGACGTTGAACGAGACCGCCGAGGCGGATCTGCTGCTGCACGTGGTCGACGCAGCGTCGCCCGCGCGTGACGAGCAAATGGCCGAGGTCGAGCGCGTGCTGCGCGAGATCGGCGCCGACAACGTTCCCACGATTGTCGTCTACAACAAGATCGATGTGATCGGCCGCGCACCCTCGGTCGAGCGCGACTCGCGTGATAACATCGCCGCCGTTTCGGTCAGTGCGCAATCGGGATTGGGACTGGAGTTGTTGCGCGATTCGATCGTCGAATTCATCGAGCGTTCGGCGGGCGCAGACGACTCGCCGGCCAGTGCTAAACAAGACGAAAAAATTTCTTCGTGGCCCAACGCGGCGGCGGCATAGTCGTAAGCTGCGGCTCGATTGCCACTCATGACTAACAAGTTGAAAGATGTCGCTTAACGATCCCAAGTGGGGCCGCGGTAACAACTCCGATGGCTCGAACGATGACGGCAAAGAAGAGCCGCGTCGTGAGCCTGAGCAGCGTCCGCAGCGCCCGCAAAGACCCGGCGGCGACGGTCCGCCTGATCTTGACGAGCTGTGGCGCGACTTCAATCGCCGGCTTTCGAGTCTGTTCGGCCGGCGCGGGGCCCGGCGCGGCGGTACCGGTGGCGACGGCGGGCGTTTCGGCGGCTTCACGCCTGACGGCAAGGGCGCCGGCTTCGGGCTTGCAGCCGTCCTGGCGGTCATCGCACTGATTTGGCTGGGCAGCGGCTTTTACATCGTTCCCGAAGGACAAGTCGGCGTCGTCACGACGTTCGGCCGCGCGTCCGATCAGACGACCGCGCCAGGATTCCGGTGGCGTTTGCCGTGGCCGATACAGAACAACGAGCTGGTCGATATCTCGTCACTACGACGAGTGGAGGTCGGCACGCGCGGGCGACCCGAGCGGCTGAAGGAAGCACTGGTGCTGTCGGACGACGAGAACATCGTCGACATCCAATTCGAAGTGCAGTACCGGATCAAAGATACCGGTGCGCGCGATTACCTATTCAACAGCCGCAATCCGACCGCGGCGGTGATTCAGTCGGCGGAATCGGCGATGCGCGAAGTGGTCGGACGCAAGACGATGGATTCCGTGCTGTATGAATCGCGCCAGGAGATCGCCGTCGAAGTGCGTCGGCTGATGCAGGACATGCTCGATCGTTACGGCACCGGCATTTTGGTGCAGGCGGTGGCGATTCAAAATGCGCAACCGCCTGAGCAGGTGCAGGCCGCGTTCGACGACGCCGTCAAAGCGGGTCAGGACCGGGAGCGCGAGATCAATCTCGGGCAGGCGTACGCGAACGACGTCATTCCGAAAGCACGCGGCCTCGCAGCGCGGTTATTGCAGGAGGCCGACGGCTATCGCTCGCGCGTGATCGAAACCGCGCAGGGCGATGCGTCGCGCTTTCAGCAGGTGCTGGTCGAATACACCAAGGCGCCCGAAGTCACGCGCGATCGTCTGTACATCGACACCATGCAGCAGGTGTTCTCGAACACCAGCAAGGTGATGGTCGACGTGAGAAACAGCTCTCCGTTGTTGTATTTGCCGTTCGACAAATTGATGCAGCAGGCGCTGCAGGACTCGGGCGTCGCGCGCCCGGCGCCGACCGTGGTGCCGGAGCCCGCTCCGGTACCCGAAGCACGCGGCCGCGAGACTTTGCGGACGCGCGATCGCGACGCGCGTTAAAAGGCACAGAGAAGCCGATGAACAGAATCGTTGCAGTCGTAATCGCGCTGGTGCTGGTCGCAGTGGCGGTGCGAGCCAGCACATTTATCGTCGATCAGCGCCAGTTCGCGATCGTCTTCCAGCTGGGCGAGATCGTGCGCGTCGTCACGCAGCCCGGGCCTTACTTCAAGCTGCCGTTGCTGCAAAACGTCGAATATCAGGACAGACGCATCCTGACGATCGACACGCCACAGGCGGATCGTGTTCAAACGTCAGAGAAGAAAAACCTGTTGATCGATTCGTTCGTGCAGCTGGCGGATCACCGAGCCGCGCGCGTTTCGCGTCAGCTTTCCGGGCGGTGAGCGGTCAGCCGAAGAGCGCATTTCGACACTCGTGCGCGACGCGCTGAACCAGGCGGTCAACAAACGCACCGTCAACGAGATCATCTCGCGCCAGCGCGATCAAGCGATGAACGAGATTCGCATTGCCGTGCAGGAGAGTGTGAAAGGCCTAGGGGTCGAGATCGTCGACGTCCGTCTGAAGCGGATCGATTTCGTCCCGGAGATCAGCGATTCGGTTTACGGGCGCATGGAAGCCGAGCGCAAACGCGTCGCCAACGAGCAGCGCTCGATCGGCTCGGCAGAGGGCGAAAAGATTCGCGCCGATGCCGACCGCCAGCGCGAAGTTCTGCTGGCCGAGGCGTATCAGCGCGGCGCAGAAGGTCAAGGGCGAAGGCGACGCGAAAGCTTCGGCGACCTACGCGCAGGCATTCGGGCAGAACCCCGATTTCGCCGAGTTCTACCGTACGCTCGAAGCGTATCGAACGACCTTCAAGAACCGGAACGACTTGATGGTGATCGACCCGTCGTCCGAATTCTTCAAGTACCTGAGAGGCTCGAAGCCGGGCAGCTCGGGCGCTGCCGGGAAGGGCGCGTCTGCGTCAGCCAGGGTGCCTGGATGTACGGTTCTTGGTCTGGCGGTCGCGCTGATGCTGGTTTTCGAAGGATTGCTGCCGTTGGTGGCGCCGAAGGCATGGCGCCAAATGTTCGCGCGCTTGAGTGAGCTCAACGATGGCCAGATCCGCTTCTTCGGCTTGATCGCCGTCGCCGGTGGCGCGCTATTGTTCTGGCTGCAAAGTTAGCCGCCCCAATTCCTGACTGACCCTGATCATTGCGAGACGCCCACCCGGGCAGTCTTGTGTCGCCATGCCGCGCTGGTTGTTGCCAGAAAACATATCGACGACGTCCTGCCCGCACGAAGCGCGCGCGCGTCGAGCACTTGCGCCGGCGCTGCTGGACCTCTTCGCAGCTACGGCTACGAGCTCGTCATGCCGCCGCTGATCGAGTACGTCGGATTCGCTGCACACGGGCACCGGCGACGACCTCGATCTGCGACGTTCAAACTGATCGACCAGTCGAGCGGACGCTTGCTCGGATTGCGCGCCGACATCAACGCCGCAGGTCGCGCGGATCGATGCGCACATTCTGAATCGCGCAGGGCGTGATGCGCCTGTGTTACGCCGGCAGCGTGTTGCACACGCGCCCGCTGCACCCGCTGCGCACTCGCGCGAGCCGCTTCAGGTCGGCGCCGAGCTGTACGGCCACGCCGGCATTGAAGCCGACGTCGAATTGCAGGAGCTGTGCCCGGGCGTCGTTGGACCTGCGCGGGCTTGTCGGCAACGTGCGGCTGGATCTCGGGCACACCGGCGTTCGTGCGCGGTCATTCTGGAGCTGGCGCAACCACGCTCGCGACATTGGTCGACGATCTGCTCGCGGCGCTGAGCGCTAAAGACGTGCCGACGTTGCAGCAGCAGTCGATGTCGCTACTCGAGCGAGGCTCGCTCGGCGTTGCTGGCGCTTTCCCGACCTCAACGGCGGCCGCGAAGTCTTGGTCGACGCACGGCGCACGCTTCCCGGAAACAGCGTCGATTGCCGGCGCGCTCGATGACGCTCGCGCAGCATCGTCGAGCGTTGCGGCAGCAGCGCTGACTTTCGATCGATCTGTCAGAACTGCATGGCTATCGCTATCACACGGGCGTCATGTTCGCGGCGTACGCGGCGCAGTCATCGAGCGCAGTCGCTCGGGGAGGGCGCTACGACGAAGTCGGAAAGGCATTCGGCCGCGCTCGTCCGGCGATCGGCTTCTCGATCGACTTGCGCGAGCTCGCGCGAAATCGCTCCAGGCGACCCTCCGGCGCGCGCGATACGTGCGCCCGCCGACGCGCGATCAGGCGCTTGCGCGCGCTGATCTCACAATTGCGCGCGGCCGGCGAAGTCGTGGTGCAGCGGCGGGAAGCGAAAGCGAGCGCGCCGAAGCGAGCGAATGCAATTTGATCGCGCGATCGGTGGCGCGGGAAAGTCGTGGCAGATCGATCGCGCCAAGGAGGCTAGAGCACATGGCAAGAACGTAGTCGTCGTCGGCACGCAGTGGGGCGATGAAGGCAAAGGCAAGATCGTCGACTGGCTGACAGACCACGCGCACGGCGTCGTGCGCTTTCAGGGCGGTCACAATGCCGGCCACACGCTCGTCATCGACGGCAAGAAGACGATCCTGCGCCTCGATCCCGTCCGGCATCCTGCGCCCGAGCGTGCGTGCTACATCGGCAATGGCGTCGTGCTGTCGCCGACCGCGCTGCTGGAGGAGATCGACGAGCTGCGAGGCGGCCGGCGTCGATGTGACGTCGCGGCTTACGATCAGCGAGCACTGCCCGCTGATCCTCGCCGTATCACGTCGCGCTCGACCAGGCGCGCGAGATCGCGCGTGGGGCGAAGCGCAGATCGGCACGACCGGTCGCGGCATCGGGCCCGCGTACGAAGACAAGGTGGCGCGGCGCGCGGTCCGCGCTGCAGGATCTGTTCGACGCCGAGCGCTTCGCCGAAGGTTGCGCGAAGTGCTCGACTTTCACAACTTCGTGCTGAAGCATTATCTGGGTGCGGCCGCGTCGATTCGCAGCAGACGCTGCGACGACACGCTCGCGCTGGCCGATCGTCTGCGGCCGCATGGTCACCGACGTGCCGTACGCCTCTGTACGAGCGCGATGGCAGGCGGCGCAAGCCTGCTGTTCGAAGGCGCGCAAGGAGCGCTGCTCGACGTCGATCACGGCACTTATCCGTACGTCACGTCCAGCAACTGCGTGGCGGGTGCGGCAGCGGCGGGCGCCGGCGTAGCGCCGCAGCGGCTCGACTACGTGCTCGGCATCACCAAGGCGTATTCGACGCGTGTCGGTTCGGGCCCGTTTCCGACCGAGCTCACCGACGCCACGGGCGATCATCTGCGCAACAGCGGTCAGGAGTTCGGCTCTGTCACCGGACGGCCGCGACGCTGTGGCTGGTTCGATGCAGCAGGACTCAAACGGTCGGTGCAATTGAATGGCACGACGGGTTTGTGCATCACCAAGCTCGACGTGCTCGATGGCTTGCCGAACGTGATGCTGAACATCGGCTACAAGATGGATGGCAAGGAAGTCGACATCCTGCCTTATGGCGCCGACGCGGTCAGCCGCTGCGAGCCGGTGTACGAGGAGTTTGCCGGCTGGAGCGACTCGACACTCGGAGTACAGCGCTGGAAAGATTTGCCAAGCGGTGCACAGCGCTATCTGGAACGACTCTCGGAAGTGCTGGGAGTGCCGATCGATCTCGTCTCGACGGGGCCGGACCGCGACCAGACGATCGTCCTGCGACATCCGTTTAACCGATGATCAACCCGGCGCGCTCGGGGTCCGATTTGTACGTCGATTGGAACGAGTATCACCGTTCGATCGAGCAACTGTGTTTGCAGGTTCATCAATCGAACTGGCGCTTCGATTCTCTGCTGTGCCTCGCGCGTGGTGGGCTGCGGGTGGGCGACGTGATCTCGCGCATCTACGACGTTCCGCTGGCGATTCTGGCGGCGAGTTCGTACCGCGCCGCCGCCGGTACGCGGCAGGGCCAGCTCGACATTGGCGAGTACATCACGATGACGAGCGATGCCCTGCGCGGAAATCTGCTGTTGGTCGATGATTTGGTCGACTCGGGGGTCACCCTGTCGAAAGTCGTCGACACCTTGAGGTCGCGCTATCCGTCGATTGAAGAAGTGAGAACTGCCGTCATTTGGTACAAGGGAGATTCGGCGTTCAAGCCGGACTACTTTGTCCACTACCTGCCGACAAATCCGTGGATTCATCAGCCGTTCGAGGTGTACGACGCCATGGGACCGGAGAAGCTGGCCGAAAGGCTAAAAAATAATTAATTCGTCGCCGGACGCGTAGCGACCGGCTCCACTGAGTATGAAAAAACCGCTTGGTGCCGAGGAAGGGACTCGAACCCCCACAGTGTTGCCACCGCTAGGACCTGAACCTAGTGCGTCTACCAATTCCGCCACCTCGGCACGGGGCGAATTCTAACCGAACGTCCAGCGGATACAAATGAAGCAGCCAGCAGAAAGACCACACGTCGCGTGACGCACACGCCAACCAAACCGGCTGCGCGCGCGCGACTCCATTACGAGCGCGAGCGTGGCGCTACGACGAGCCGCTGCCGAGCCGCGAATACATCTTGCGGTGCTGAACGAGCAGGGCGTGCCGGTGCCCGAAGACGAGCTCGCCGAGCTTCTCAAGTCGAGACAGTCGAACGAACGCTTTCCAGCGGCGCCTCGCCGCGATGGAGCGCGACGGCGAGGTCATCCGCAATCGCCGCAACGCGTCTGCGTCGTCCAATCTCGATCTCGTGCGCGGCATGGTGCAGGGCCATCGCCGACGGCTTCGGCTTTCTCGTGCGCGACGAAGCGGGCCCGATCTTTTCTCTCGGAGTTCAACGAGATGCAGAAAGTGCTGCACGGCGATCGTGTGATGGCGCGCATCTCGGGCGTCGACCGCCGCGGACGCCCCGAAGGCAAGATCGTCGAAGTGCTCGAGCGCGCGCAGCGGCGCTCGTCGGCCGGCTGCGGAGCGAGCACGGCATGCTCATCGTCGTGCCCGAGAACAAGCGCATCACGCGCGACTTCCTGATTCCGCCCGACGAGACGCCGGCGCGCTGAGCCCGGGCAGGTGGTCATCGTCGAGATCTGCTGCAGCCGCAGCAAGCACGTGCAGCCAGTCGGACGCGTGGTCGAAGTGCTCGGAACTATCGCCGATCCGGGCATGGAAATCGAGATCGCGCTGCGCAAGCACGACCTGCCGCACGTGTTTTCGCGAGGTCGCCGAGCGACTGTGCGGAGTCGCTGCCCGACGACCGTGTCGCCCGACGCGATCTGCGAGGCCGCGTCGACCTGCGCGACCTTCCGCTGGTGACGATCGACGGCGAAGACGCGCGCGGACTTCGATGACGCGGTGTACTGCGAGCCGCTGTGCCAGGCGGGCGGCCGGGTGGACGAAATAAGCGGCTGGCGGCTGCTCGTCGCGATCGCCGACGTGAGCCACTACGTGAAGCACGGCGATGCGCTCGACCGTCGAGGCGCAGACGCGCGGCAACTCGGTGTACTTCCCGCGTCGCGTGATCCCGATGCTGCCGGAGCGGCTGTCCAACGGTCTGTGCTCGCTGAACCCGAAGTCGATCGGCTGTGCATCGTGTGCGACATGGAGTCACGAGCCGAAGGCGAGATCGACGCGCTACAAGTTCTATCCGGCGGTGATGCTTTCGCATGCGCGGCTCACCTACACCGAAGTATGGGCAGCGTGATCGAGCGCCGGATAGCGAGGCGGCGCAGCGCCTGGCCAGCGTCGCTGCCGCACATCGCAGAATCTGTATCGCGCTCTTCAAGTGCTGCTGAAGCGCGCGCGCGATGCGCGCGGCGCGATCGATTTCGAGACGATCGAGACGCAGATCATTTTCGACGCGAACGGGCAAGATCGAGACGCATCGTGCCGCGCACGTCGCAACGACGCGCACCGCTGATCGAGGAATGCATGCTGGCGGCCAACGTCTGCACGTCGGACTTCCTGGAAGCGCAAGCAACCTGGCTCTATCGCGTGCATGAAGGTCCGACGCCGGAGAAGCTCGCGAACGCTGCGCGAGTTTCTGAAGACGGCTTCGGCCTGACTCTCGGATGGCGGCGACAAGCCCGAGCCTGCCAAGGACTACGCGAAGCTGTTCGCGCATCAAGGAGCGCCCCGACGCGCAGCTGATGCAGACGGTGATGCTGCGCTCGCTGCAGCAGGCGGTTTACAGCCCGCGACAACGTCGGGCCACTTCGGCCTGGCCTACGAGTCCTACACGCACTTCACTTCGCCGATCCGGCGCTATCCCGGACCTGCTGGTGCACCGCGCGATCAAGGCGATGCTGGCGAAGCAAACGTTCGTGCCGGAAGTTTTCATCAACGCAGACGCTGCCGTTGCGCCCGCTGCCGCGCGCGCCGCACTGCGAGCCTCGCACAATCGCAAGCCGGCCGACGAGAGCGAAGCGACCTCGCTGTGGGAAAAGCTGGGACTGCTGTGCTCGGCCAACGAGCGCCGCGCCGACGATGCATCGCGCGACGTTGAAGCGTGGCTGAAGAGCTACTACATGCGCGAGCGCGTGGGGGAGACGTATACCGGCACCGTGAGCTCCGTCGTGCCCTTCGGGGCCTTCATCGTTCTCGACGATTTGTATATCGAGGGTTTGGTGCACGTCTCGGAGCTCGGCACCGAATATTTCTTGTACAACGAAGCGCTGCATGAACTGCGGGGCGAACGTACGGGCCTGCGTTACCGGTTGGGCGATCGCTTGACCGTGCAGGTTGCGCGCGTCGATCTGGAGGCGCGCCGCATCGATTTCCGGCTCGTCAAGGCCGATACGCGCAAGTCGCTGCTGGCGGCGGGCGCAGTCGAGCCGAAGGAGCGGGAGCGCAAACGCGGCGAAACCGTCGAAGAGCGCCGCGCGCGGCAGGCCAAAGTCGAACGCCGGCAGACGCGGCGCGGACAGTTGCACAAGATCGGCGGCAAGGGTGTTCGCGGACGCGACAGCAAAGTCCGCGCGACCAAGCGCGGTCGCTGATCGGCTACGCGAGAGCAATGAGCAAACGCGTATTGGCCGGGTTTCACGCGGTCGGTGCGCGGCTGCGGCACGCGCCCGCATCGATCGAAACGATCTACGTCGACGAGCGGCGGCGTGACGGCCGCATGGTCGATTTGCAGCAGCGCGCGAAGTCGCTCGGCGTGCGAGTCGCGCTGATCGACGCCGAGCGGTTGCGTGGACTTGCGGGTGAAGCGCCGCATCAGGGTGTCGTGGCGCTGGCCGCCGAGCTCGAACAGGCGGTCACGCTCGATGATGTATTGAATCGCGTCAACGCAGACACGTTGCTGCTGCTGCTCGACGGCGTGACTGATCCGCGCAACCTGGGTGCGTGCTTACGCGTGGCAGACGCTGCCGGCGTCAAAGCCGTCATCGTCCCGCGCGATCGCTCCGCGGGCTTGACGCCCTCGGCGCTGAAAGCGGCCGCCGGCGCGGCGGAAACGGTGCCGCTGATTGCCGTGACGAACCTCGCGCGCGCGATGGATGATTTGCGCGATGCCGATGTGCGGATGGTCGGCGCGGCTGGCGAGGCCGAGCAATCGTTGTATCAACTCGACCTGACCGGACCGCTCGCATGGACTCTTGGTGCGGAAGACAGCGGACTGCGCCGGTTGACGCGCGAGCGCTGCGATGTCCTTGCCCGCATCCCGCTGGCGGGACACGTCGAAAGTCTGAATGTATCGGTCGCAGCAGGAATATGCCTGTTCGAATCGAAGCGGCAGCGCACCGCTTCCGGGGTCCGCGCCTGATCTCTCGCGGCTGCTGGTACCGGTTTGAACTCAGCTCCCCTGGCCACAGCGCGCGGTTACCTCGCACAAGCGCGCCGCGTCGCAGTCCTGACCGGCGCCGGTATCTCGGCGGAAAGCGGCATTCCCACGTTTCGCGATGCGACCTCCGGCTTGTGGGCGAAATTCGATCCGCTGCAGCTCGCTTCCGAAGATGGATTCCGCGCCGACCCGGCGCTGGTTTGGCGCTGGTACGCGTGGCGGCGCGGATTGGTTGCCGGCGCGCAACCGAACGCCGGGCACCACGCGCTCGTGTCCGCGCAATCGCGTTTTGATTCGTTCGACTTGATTACGCAGAATGTCGATGGGCTGCACAACCGTGCCGGCAGTTCACCGATCGAACTGCACGGCAGCATCGTGCGCACTGTGTGCCTGGCGCGGTGCGGTTTTACCGAACACGAACTAAAGCGCTTGCCACCCGGCGAGCCGCCGCGCTGTCCCCGATGCAACGATTGGCTACGCCCGGACGTCGTCTGGTTCGGAGAGATGCTCGATACGGCGACGCTGCTGCGAGCGCAGACGGCGGCTGCGAGCTGTGATGTGATGCTGGTGATCGGAACGTCGGGCCTGGTCTATCCCGCCGCCGGGCTCCCGTCCGCGGCGCTGCGACGTGGCGCGAAGGTCATCATCCTCAACCCACAGGCGAGCGAACTGGATGAGCTGGCGTCGGTCATCGTGCGCGGCACGGCGGCCGTGGAGCTGCCTGGGCTCTTTGCAGCCCCTGACTCTGCGCCCTCGCATTGAGGAGCATTTCAGGCTAGAATCGCGCGCTTTTGTTTTTGCAAATGAGGCGCTTGCAGACTTACTTCATGCGCCCTTCCTTGCCACACCGCGGATCACATACCACTGCGGGTGGCGTACACCACAAGGAACCGTTTATGCGTCACTACGAAGTATGTTTCATCGTGCATCCCGATCAGAGCGAGCAGGTGCCCGGGATGATCGACCGCTACAAGGCGATGATCACCAATAACAACGGCGCGGTACACCGCGTCGAAGATTGGGGCCGCCGGCAATTGGCGTATCCGATCGACAAGCTCGCCAAAGCGCACTACGTACTGATCAACATCGAGTGCGACAACAAGACCCTGGACGAGCTCGAGAACGCTTTCCGCTACAACGACGCGGTGCTGCGCCATTTGACCGTCAAGATGAAGCGCGCCGAAACCGCAGCTTCACCGATGATGAAAGTCGTCGAGCGCGAAGAAGCACGCAAGGCCGCTGCCGAGCAGTCATCGGCACCGACGCAAACGCCGGCGCAGCCCGCAGCGGCGGTTGCACCTGCGGCTGAGGCGACGGCCTGATCGGCGCGCTGCGGCAAGCGGTGCAGCGGTGAGGCGGTTACAACACGTGCGTGAATCAACTTCGGGTTCGCGGCAATCCCGTGGCGAAAAGTGCGCTGCGCTACACGCCGGCCGGCATCGCTGTGCTGGAAGCGAGCTTCGCGTACGAGGGAACGGTGACCGAAGCCGCTGCCGAGCGCAGGTTGGCGTTCGAATTTGCGGCGGTAGCGCTGGGCGCCGTTGCCCAAGCACTCGATCGCGAACCGCTGGGCAAACCGATGATGCTCGAAGGATTTATAGCGCCGCGCACGCGCCGATCGACGCGGCTGGTGATGCACATTACGGAATATAAAGTTGCGGATTAGCTAAATAAGAGACGGAGTTTGAAATGGCATTCGGAGCAGGGCGAGGCAAATTCAAAGGCAAGGGCAAGGGCCCGCGGCGCGAGAACAAGCAGAACGCGCTATTCAAGCGCAAGCGGTTCTGCCGCTTCACCGCCGAGAAGGTCGAGCAGATCGACTACAAGGATATCGACATCCTCAAGGACTTCGTCAGGAAAACGGCAAGATCATGCCGGCGCGCATCACCGGCACCAAGGCGCGCTACCAGCGCCAGCTCGACACCGCGATCAAGCGCGCGCGCTTTCTCGCGCTGCTGCCGTACACCGACGTGCATTGATTGCGAGGACGACACCCATGCAGATCATCTTGCTGGAAAAAGTGATGAACCTCGGCGACTCTGGGCGACGTGGTCAAGGTGAAGAAGGCTTCGCGCGCAATTTCCTGATCCCGCAGGGCAAGGCGAGGCGCGCCACCGACACGAGAACGATCAAGGAGTTCGAAGCAAAGCCGCGCCGAGCTGGAGAAAGCAGCAATCGAGATCGCCTGTCGGCCGCGGAAGCAGTGAACGCCAAGCTCGAAGGGATCGAGCGTCGGATCCCGGCAGAAGGCCGGCGTCGATGGCAAGCTGTTCGGATCGGTGACCAACTCCGACATCGCCGAAGCGCTGAAGCAGGGCCTCGCCGTCGATGAAGGTCATGATGCGCATGCCGCAGGGCCCGCTGAAGCAGGTCGGCGAGCATCCGATGTGTCGGTCGCGCTGCACACCGACGTCGTGGCGGACGTCACGGTCGCCGTGCTGGGCGAACAAGGTAGCGCGCAGGCAATCTCCCGGGAAAATGGCGGCCGCACGGGCCGCCATTTCGTTTTTGCACGCGCCGGTTCGCTGATGGCCGCTTGTTATAGTCTGCGAGTCCGTCTGCTGCAGTTCCTCCAACGCTTCATTCGTGAACCATGCCGATCGATCCGCAGCTCGAGGCACGTGCAGTCTGCCGCCGCACTCGATCGAAGCCGAGCAATCGGTGCTCGGCGGACTGCTGCTCGACAACGCCGCCTGGGACCGCATCGCCGACGTGATCGGCACCGACGATTTCTACCGCGACGGCGCATCGTCTGCATCTTCAGCGGCGATCAGCCGACCTGATCGATGCAACAGCAAGCCCGCCGACGTCGTCACCGTAGGCGAGGCGCTCGCATCGCTCGGCAAGCTCGACTACGTGGGCGGCATGCGCGTACCTCGGTGCGCTCGTGCGCAAACGCCCCGACGGCCGCCAACATCCGCCGCTACGCCGAGATCGTGCGCGAGCGCGCGGTCCTGCGCCGGCTCGCCGCCGCCGGCGACGAGATCGCCGACTCGGCGCTACAACCCGCTCGGGCAAAGACGTGCGAGCAGTGCTCGACGAGGCCGAAGCCGAAGATCTTCCAGATCGCGGAGAGCGGCGCGCGCGGGCAGCAGGGCTTCATCGAGATTCAGCCCGCTGCTGACGCAGCGTGGTCGAGCGCATCGAGCATGCTCTACAGCCGCGACAACCCGTCCGACGTCACCGGCGTCGCCAACGGGCTTCGCCGATCTCGATCGCATGACCTCGGGCCTGCAGGAAGGCGATCTCGATCATCGTCGCCGGCCGGCCGAGCATGGGCAAGACGGCGTTCGCCCTGAACATCGGCGAGCACGTCGCGCTGCAGACGAAGCATGCCGGTGGCGGTGTTCAGCATGGAAATGGGCGGCGACCGCAGCTGGCGATGCGCATGATCGGCTCGGTCGGCCGCCTCGACCAGCACAAGGTTGCGCACCGGCACGCTCAGCGACGACGACTGGGACCGCGCTCTCGACCGCGCTGGGCCAAGCTTGAACGAAGCGCCGATGTACATCGACGAGACCGCCGGCGCTGAACGTCGCTCGAGCTGCGCGCGCGCGCGCGACGGCTGGCGCGCAGCTATGGCGGCAGGCTCGGCGCTGATCATCGTCGACTACCTGCAGCTCATGCAGGCGGTGCGGGCAGGGCGAGAACCGCGCGACCGAGATCTCCGAGATCTCGCGCTCGCTGAAGGCGCTGGCGAAGGAACTGCAGGTGCCGGTGGTCGCGCTCTCGCAGCTGAACCGCAGCCGTCGAGAACTCGCGCCGAACAAGCGGCCGGTGATGTCGGACCTGCGCGAATCGGGCGCGATCGAGCAGGACGCCGACGTGATCCTCTTCATCTATCGCGACGAGGTCTACAACCCAGCGAGTCGCCCGACAAGGGCATCGCCGAGATCATCATCGGCAAGCAGCGCAACGGACCGATCGGCCGCCTGAACCTGCGCTTCGACGGACAGCACACCAAGTTCGAAAACCTGGCACGCTCGACTTCCTATTGATTTTCACATGACGTCGAACTTTGTTCCCGAGCGGCGTGCGCCGCGTCCTTTGCGAAGCGTGCTGCGGCGGCTGGTGCCGCACGACCGGCGCTTCTTTGCGCTGTTCGACAGCCACGCGCAACTCTGTGTCGAAGGCGTAACGGCACTGGCGCAGCTGCTGCGGGACGTTCGCGATCCAGATGGTCGCGTGCGCGAAATCGAAGCAATCGAGAAGCGCGCGGACACCGTGGTAGATGACACGCTGGCGCTGGTCAGGCGCTCGTTGCTGCCGCCGTTTCCACGCAGCGCGATTCACGCGTTGATCAACCGCCTGGACGACATTCTCGATCTCACCGAAGACGTCGCGCAGTCGTTGCATCTGTATTACGTGACGACGCTCACACCCGATGCGCACCGGCTGGCGGATCTCGCCGTGCAGGGTGCCGAGAAGCTGCGGTTGGCGGTTGCGCAATTGCGGTCGGTCGACGACCCGCGCGCGGCATTGGCGCTGTGCCAGGAAGTCGACGACTTTGAAGCGCAGGCCGATCACGTGATGCGCGCCGCGATGTCAAAGCTGTTCCGCGAAGAGCCCGATACGCGGCAACTGGTCAAGCTGCGCGCGATTTATGAACTGCTCGAGCAATTGACCGATGCGTGCAAGCACGCGGCGGCCGAAGTGCAGGCGCTGGCGCTGCGCTGATGCGAACAACTGCGCGATGACCACCACACTCTGGGTCGTAGCCGTGTTGCTGATACTGGTCGGCCTCGCCGGTACCGTGCTGCCTGCGTTGCCGGGCGTACCGCTGATCTTCGGTGGCGTGTTGCTCGCTGCGTGGATCGGCGATTTTCAACGCATTAGCGTGTTCACCGTCGTCGTGATGGCGGTCCTCGCTGTCGTTGGAATCGTCATCGACTACGTGGCGGCGGCACTTTCTGCAAAGCGGGCGGGCGCGAGCAAGGAAGGCATCATCGGTGCGGCTATAGGCACCGTCGCCGGCGTGTTCACCGGTCTATGGGGCCTGCTCTTCATGCCGCTGCTAGGCGCCGCAGCCGGCGAGTTCCTCGCACACAGAGACATGTTTCGCGCGGGCAAGGTCGGAGCTGCCACGTGGTTTGGGCTGCTGGTCGCCACCGCAGTCAAGCTTGCGATTGCATTCACCATGATCGGCGTATTCATCGCGGCGCTGTTATTGTGATCCCGGACGTATGTTGCTGACGGCTCGGAGCAATGCAGCGAATCGAGCGGCGACGCAACTCCCGACGCACTGCGGTTCAGCACGTGCGTATAGATCATCGTCGTGTCGACGTGGCTGTGGCCAAGCAATTCCTGAATGGTACGAATGTCCTGCCCGCGCTCCAGCAAATGAGTCGCAAACGAGTGGCGCAGCGTATGCGCGCCCACCGGCTTGAAAATTCCGGCTACAGCGGCGGCTCGCTTGATTGCGCGCGGTAGTACGTCCTCGTACAAATGATGCCGACGGTTGACGCCGCTGCGCGGATCCGCCGCTTCATGGCTGGACGGGAACACCCAGAACCAACCCCAGCTTTCTCCGGCGCGTGGATACTTGCGTGCCAGCGCGCCGCGGCAGGGCGATGCCCGGGCGCCCAGCGGCACGATCAGCGCCCCACAGCGCACGTGAGTACGCAAGCTGTTCGCGCAGCGCGGGTACCAACGCCGCCGGCAGCATCGTGATCCGGTCTTTCTTACCCTTTCCCTCTCGGACAATGATCAATCCGCGATCGAAGTCCAGGTCCTTTACGCGTAGCCGCAGGCATTCCATCTTGCGCAAACCGGTTCCGTAAAGCAGCCGCGCCACGCAGCCCTCTACGCCCTTCATCGCGGCGAGGAGCCGCGACACCTCCTGGCGGCTTAGCACGACCGGCAAGCGGACGGGCGTTTGCGGACGACCGATGTCCTTCATCCAAGGCAACTCGACGCCGATGACGTGCTTGTACAGAAAAAGCAGCGCGGCAAGGGCCTGTTTGTGAGTCGAAGGCGCAGCCGCCCTCTTGTTGGCCAGGTCTGAAAGAAACGCCTCCACGTCGGCGCCGCCTAACTCGCGCGGGTGACGCAACCCGTGAAAGCGGATGTATGAGCGGATCCAAAAGGCATAAGAGCGCTCAGTGCTGAGGCTCAAATGAAGGTACCGAATGCGTTCGCGCAGTTGATCCAAAAGGCGCGTTGATTGAAGCGGCGGGAGAGTGCTGGATTTCATGGATGGTTAATACTGTACATCCATACAGTATCCGTCTGTCAAGTGGCTCTGGACAAAGCGCTGCGGGCCGGTGGAAGATTCGGTTAACCAGCACAGGTCCTGGTTATCACGCAAAACACACTGATAAATCAAGTTAGAGCTCATGTATCCGTATAGCTACGAGGTCTCGCTTAGGCTGTGGCATCCAAGTCGTAATCTTGCGCCGGCCACTAAGATCTTCGGAGTAAAGCCTTGGCGGTCGTGGAAGTGCGGTGAGCCACGCACCACGCCAAGAGGCACTGCCATGCCCGGTACGTATCCAAACAGTTATTGGACTGCGCGGCTTACCGATGGCAAGGCCAAATCTACGAAAGAACACATCGAGTGGTTCCTGTCGCGCCATGTTTGGCGGTTCACAAACCGCGCGTTTTTGTCCAGGTTACGGAGTTTTGGCGGGCGCGCCGAGTTCTTCGTTGGGCTGTATGGCTCGCGAAACTTTGCCGTCGAAATGCCGCCAGAGTTACTAAGTCTGCGGCACGGCTCGGTGTTGCCGTCACGTTCGATGTGTATCCAACATGAGCTCTAACATTTCGTTTGAAAGCCGACGCTCTGCGAGCGCGGCTCAACTCGGACGTTAGAGGCCTTTTTAGACGCACTGCTTATTCCTGTTTTCTCGCTGTTATCGCCCCTGTTTATGCTGGCCGTAAGTGCGGCCTCCTTTGTCGCCTCTTCTTACGAAGAGCATGTTTCCTCCGTATTGTGTGTCGGCCTATGGCTCTGCAGGCACGGCTTTGTATTTGAGCGGTATTCTGCTTCCATTGGTTCTACTCGCCAGCACGGGTCTAGGTAATGCTTATCTTCTGTTCTGGCTAGTGCCTCTTTCACTTGCATGCTTTTCGCTGTTGAGGTTTCGCGGTCGGCCTCGACCCCAACTAATGCCTGTTCCCTTTGCGGTTACAGCTTTTTGGTCAGCGAATGTTGGTTGACGGTAGCCGTGGTGGCAAGTCGCGCCCCTAACATTTCGTTGGAGAGCCGACGCTCTGCGAGCGCGGCTCAACTCAGACGTTGAGCTTCATGCACATTGACGAGCGCCGCCGCGCAAAGCTGATAAAGGCCCTTGTTCGAGCGTTGGGAAACGAAGCTTCCCATCTGCGTCACTATTACTGGTTGGCTAGGGCATGCGGTGTTCTCGGCGGCCTAATCTTTAGCCTGGCTACTGTCTGCGCTGCGTATTGGAGAACCCTCTGGCATTTGGTTTGCGGCGCTTGGAACTGCGGGTGGGCTGCTGATCGGCCTGGCAATTTATTTTGGCTCCTCGGTGCAGCAGTGGCCGGTCATTCGAGAGTTCATCAACGTTCAGGCGGTGGAGTGCCGCGCCGTGATGAGCTCTAACATTTCGTTGGAAAGCCGACGCTCTGCGAGCGCAGCTGGTTTAACGTTAACGCTCAATGGCTCGCTCCTGTTCCCGTTTCTAATGTTGTTGGCACTTCCTGATTTTTGTCTAGCGAACTGTGCCGCGGACGTGATGGCCCTAAAGAAAACGCTGTCGCAGGATCCCCGGCACTTTGGCAGTGCGGAACGCGGCGAAGGGCGACCTGCGGTTCCTTGAGGCTCATTGGTTGGTCGGAGAAGTCGCGGGCGTGCCCGATACGCACTGCTACAAGATTGGGAAGGACACAGTCTGGATGCGAGGCACGTCAGATGTGCTGTGCTCAGAAGCACGGGACGCTGAACCTACGCGCACGCGGCTTTGCCGAAACATATAACTCACCATGTCGCAAATAGGGTACAGCAAGGCTTGGGCAAATGTGGTCCGCGCTAACTCTCGCTCATAGCCGACACCGCGCAAGCGTGGCGGCTTAGCTTTGCGTTAGGCGTCGCAACCGGAGACCATATGCGTTTCGTGACCGCTGCTTTCGTCTGCTGCGCGCTTGCGCTGAGTGCTGCGCTTAGAAGCCGCGTTCGGCCAAGCAACCACAGTCTTCTCTGGTCTTCCTACCGTCAAGGTCAGCGAGGGGTGGAACCGAACGAAGGGCAGAACAGGTGCCCCGCGAACAAGCTGCAAACCTGGGCTGCGTTGTCAGCCGAATCGCAGGAAAGTACTACTGGGCCACCCGAGCGAACAAGGAACTTGTCGCTGACCACATCAGGTGGATTGCGTCACGTACGTCGCGATCGATGGCTCGGGCTATGTGCGAACCATCGTTCCGGGTGCCAAGGCAGCCGCAGCACAGATGTCGTCCGCCGAGACAAACTTCGACTACACAGAACACGTTGTCATCGGCCTCCGCAGCGTCACCTATTATGGAACGGCAAGGTAGCGCCACGACGCCTAACCCTTCCATCGAGGGGACGTCCCACAAGCAAGCTTCGCTTGTTGTTGGCCGCCCCTCATGTCAAACGTTAGACCACGGCATAACAGGCTCCACATGTACGCCAGCACTCTCGGCTCATACTGACATCGCTCTCGAAATCATTGAGGTCGCCATGCTTGAAGGAACGTGCCTCTGCGGCTCTCTCCGCTGGACGCTAAAGGACATTCCGCAGTCTGCTACCGCTTGCAGCTGCACTGCCTGCCGACGTTACGGAACCCTGTGGGCGTATGGCTGGGAAGGGGAGGACATCACCTTCTCGGGGAAAACAACCGCCTTCATCCGCGGAGACTCGTTGAGCTTCAACTTCTGCGCTACCTGCGGCAACGTGAGCCACTGGTGGGGGCTTACCGTCAACGAGCAGGGCAAGAGACGAGTAGCAGTGAATCTCCGTCTAACCGAACCTGGGCCCATTGAGCACGTATCCATCCGCCACTTCGACGGCCTGGACACTTGGGAAAGTCGGGCTGAGGACGGAAAGTGCGTCAAAGACATCTGGTACTAATCTTGGTCCGAGCGCGGCCTAACCCTTCCTTCAAGCGGACCTACCTTCGGCAGGCCGCTTAAGTCAAACGTTAGGCGTTGATAGCCGCGTTAGCTATAGAGGGCCTGCAAACGCCATGAACAGCAAGCTCCCCCAAGTCATCGAAGCCTTCTTCCATGCGCACAACACTGGGCAGACGGACGATTTCGGTCAACTGTTCACGGCTGACGCCATCGTGAGTGACGAGGCACATGAATACCGAGGCGCTGCGATCAAAGTATGGATTGACGGCGCAATCGCGAAGTACAAGCCGGTAGCGGATCTATCTGATCTAACGCAGGTGGGCGAGCAAACCATTGTGACTACACAAGTCAGGGGCAACTTTCCCGGTAGCCCGGCGCAAATCCGCTACAAGTTCACCTTAAAGAACGGCAAGATCGCTGCGCTAGCCATTGGGGCCTGAAGCAAATGAACACGACGCCTAACCATGCGTTCAAGCGGAGCGCCCGTCAGCGACGCTGCCGGGTCCCCTCGTCGCTGCGCTCCTCGGCGCCCGCTCAGTGCCTCGCCATTTACGGGCTATACGGAGTTGTATTGGTTCGCAGCATTTGCGGTGTGCCTTCTTTATTGGAACGGCCCTCATTTACAGGACACTAGTGATGGCCACCTGGATCCGTATAGCAATAGGTCTTGCTTATGCTGGTGCCATGGGTGTGGGGTTGTTAGCCGTCCATCTTCTGGTTGCATGCTTCTGCGTTAGGCCCCTGAACAAGCGCGGATGACACGCCAATCACTTAAGACTCAAGCGCTGGGGCTCGTCGGCTGGCTTGGCGCTACCTTTGCGGCGGGCAGCGTCGGAGCGATTGCTTCTGCACGGGCCACCGCGTTCTACGGGCAGCTTTCCCAGCCGAGCTGGAGTCCGCCCGCGTGGCTCTTTGGCCCCGTGTGGTCTGCGCTCTACATCCTCATGGCAGTGGCCGCGTGGCTGGTCTGGCGCGAACGCGGCTTCAGGGGCGCGCGCACCGCGTTGTGGCTCTTCGTCATTCAGCTCGTTGCCAATGCACTGTGGACCTGGTTGTTCTTCGTGCTGCGTCAAGGCGCGCTCTCAATGGCCGAGATCGTCGTGCTCTGGCTGCTTATCGCAGCAACAATCTTCAAGTTTTGGCCCATTCACCGACTTGCCGCACTGTTGCTGGTGCCCTATCTCGCTTGGGTTAGCTTCGCCTCCGCGCTCACCTTGTCCTTGTGGCGCTTGAATCCTGCGGTTCTTGGCTAGGCAGGACATGCTGAGGCCTAACCCCTCCATCGCGCGGACATCCTCCGGCAGGCTTAGCCTGCCTGCGGCTGCCGCTCATGTCGAACGTTAGAGGCGTGAGCAGCCATGTGTTCTTGCGCCGAGTACGAACACATCGAGTTCTTGCGCAAGGCGGTTCGCAGGCGCGTCAAGCAAACTCCTGCCCTCAAGAAGCAGCTCTCGCTTGTAGCGAAACACCCCGGGGGCGAGCACAAGCTCTATCAATGCACGTCCTGCGGTCAGCAGTGGCAGAGTAGCCGCGCCTGGAACTGGGGGGCCGAAGAATATTTGTTCCGCGTGCCGACTCTCGACACGCAATCGTGGCTAGCACAGGTGTACGTCCAGCCTGATGAACTGCTCATCTTCACCGCGGTCCTAGCCGACTTCCTCAGCCGGAATGACTTCGATGTCACTTCAACGTGTCCACGTCCTGCCACCTGAGCCAGAGGGCCGGTGGTTTACACCATATGTTCGCGAGCGCATCATTCCAGTCCTCTAACCCGTCCATCGAGGCCGCGCCTCATGTCGGAGTTAGGCGGCAGAAGAAATACAGCTTCTATCCACACGAGGGGAGGAGGGCAATGAAGCCAGAACTCATGTACTTGGTTTGGGTGACGGTTCTTACTGCGCTTATCTGGATTCCGTACGTACTTGATCGGATCGCAGTGTGGGGTATCGGGGATACGGTTGGCTATCCGGAAAGTCCGAAACCACAATCTCCGTGGGCCAGGCGCATGAAGGCGGCACATGCAAATGCGATCGAGAACTTGGTTGTCTTTGCCGTGCTGGTTCTGGTCGCGAATGCGGTTGGTCTCTCCAATAGCGCGACGGTATTCGCGGCGTCGCTGTACTTCTGGGCGCGGCTCATTCACGTGCTGGCCCATACGGTGGCGCTCCCGTGGGTGCGTACCTTGGCGTTTGTGGGCGGCTTCGCCGCACAGGCCATTTTCGTGTGGCAGTTGTTGTTTCGCTGATGTCGCTGCCGCCTAACCCGGCGCTCAACCGGATGGGCCGGTACGTGACTTCTTGCTCGCGCGCATCGGCGCGGCCCGCCGGTTAGCTCAAGCGTTATGCGGAACAAGGAAGAAAGTAGTCACGACCCACGCAGGGAGTTGAGTAAACGGAGGATTCGATGAGTGCAAGATATGTCCTGACGCTTGTGACTACGTTCGCCTTGCCAGTAGCAGTCTTGGCGCAGGGATCCGGAAAGACGAACGCGAAGCCCGTCCCGAAACTGGCGGAAAGCCGACTGGTTGTCATGCCGGCCAACGATATGAAGTGGACCGATCTCGACCCCAGCGGCGCCCCGGGAGTCAAGGTTACAAACTTGTGGGGCAACTATGCGAAGGGCGCGTTCGGCGCGCTGTTCAAGCTGCCGGCGGGATTCGCAGCTCCCCTCCACACGCACAGCCACGACATGAAGGTCTTGATCGTGTCAGGGACTTACATCCAGGCCCCGGAGGGAAAGCCCGAATTCCGGCTAGGCCCCGGGTCTTACTTCATGCAGCCCGGCGGGCAATACCGCCATACGACAACTTGCGACAAGGCCGCCGACTGCGTGTTCCTTGTCGAAAGCAACGGACCCTTCGATCTCAAGGCGGTCGATGCGGGAAAGGGCACCAAGACCAAGAAGTAGAGCCGTAGAAAGACACAGGCTGCAGCACTGCGAGATGCAGACGGCGCGACGAATCACGCGCGGCGCCGCTGCTGATCTCGGTATTTGCGTCAAAGTGAAGGTTGTAGTCCGGCGAGCGCTGTGTTCCAAGTTCGCAGCAGCATGGCTTCGTTGAAACACGCGGCCAGAGTTGCTCGACGCTTGAGTCACGCGAAGCAGGAGGCGTCTTCGCACGTCGGCCGATGCGGCCGCGTTCCGCCGCCGCTAACTTCGTGGAAGCACTAAAGCGTCGGCTTCGTTCAGCGCAGCACCCAGCGGCGCGAGCGCCGCGTTGCTTGCCATGCCAGTTGCAGCGGTGTCGCATAACATTACGGTCAAGGCCGATGTCCGATGGTGAGGCTTCGATGAACGTCATCACGAACAACAATTCTGTGCCGTTGGCGGCTGCTCGCTGCGGGCGCGGCGTACCTCAACGTTAGAGCGCACTAGATCCAGCGCTCGGAGCCAATAGTGTCAGACATCGACAAGGTCTTCGCCGGCTCAATTCCGAAGCTATACGAGACCCATCTCGTGCCGCTGATCTTTGAGCCGTACGCGGCGGACCTGAAGAAACGGGTCGGTCTGATGAACATATCCCGGATACTGGAAGTCGCTGCGGGCACTGGTGTAGTGACACGCGCCCTGGCAACCGTTGCTAACGAAGCGATTTCGATAGTCGCGACGGATCTGAATCAAGCCATGCTCGACGAAGCGGCGGCCGTAGGGACAGCCCGCCCTGTCCAGTGGCAACAGGCAGACGCAATGGCGCTGCCCTTTCCAGATGCGCAATTCGACGTCGTCGTATGCCAGTTCGGTGTGATGTTTTTCCCCGACAAGTCCAAGGCCTTTTCTGAAGCACGTCGAGTGCTCAAGCCAGGCGGCGTCTTCATTTTCAATGTCTGGGACCGAATCTCAGAGAACGAATTCGCCGATACAGTCACGGCGGCGCTTGAGGCAGCCTTTCCTGAAGACCCGCCCCGGTTCCTAGCCCGGACGCCCCACGGTTACCACGACCGATCGAACATCGAGCGGGACCTTGCCAACGGCGGATTCACAAAATCACCTCGGATCGCCACAGTCGCTGCGCGAAGCCGGGCAGCATCTGCCGGTGTGCCTGCAATCGCGTACTGCCAAGGCACCCCACTCCGAAACGAGATCGAAGCGCGCGATGCTTCTCGACTCGCTGAAGCGACTGACGCGGCCGCCGCCGCACTCGCGCAACGGTTCGGGACGCATTCCGTGGATGGCAAGATCCAAGCGCATGTCGTCACCGTCGAAAAATGAGATCCGGCGACTCTACAGTGCGCTCTAACAAGTGGTTCCAGCGGACGGGCCTCGCCCTGCGGGTTCATTCGTTAGTTCCTCGCCCAGGTCTACACAGTTCAGGACCACTCATGTTTGACCACGTGAAATTTGGAGTCAGCGACTATGCCGCGAGCAAAGCGTTCTTCCTCAAGGCACTTGAGCCGCTCGGCGTAGCGGTTGTCTCGGAGGGGACGCCGACGTACGGTGTCGAGCTTTGCGCCAAGGGCAAGGCTTCACTGTGCATGTTCCAAACCGAGGAGAAGCCGGCGCATCTTCACTTGGCGTTCGCGGCCGAGAATCGCCGGCAAGTCGAAGCTTTCTATCGTGCGGCTCTGGCGGCGGGTGGCAAGGACAATGGTGCGCCGGGGCTGCGCCCGCACTACCACGCGACCTACTATGCCGCTTTCGTCATTGGTCCGGACGGGCACAACCTCGAAGTGGTTTGCCACGAACCCGAGGCCTAACCCATCGAGGGCAGGACAGTGGCTCCTATCAATTCAGAGATGTCGTTTCCTCTGGCAGGTCGTCCTGCTCAGGCCACTCGCATTGGCTAGCAGCAGAGAAGCGCACGTGTTGCTTAACCCCTCGAATCGAGCGGCCAGCCCACAGCCAGCCTCGTTGCCGGCGGTCTATCGCTCATGTCGAACGTTAAGTTTCACGAGCAACACCGGTGATCTGCAACCGATCTTGAACGCACTGGCCAGACCATGAAAGCGCAAGAGCGGGAAGAGCTGCTCAAAGCACTGAAGGCTCGCTTTGAGAAGAACACGCACCGCCATGTCGGAATCGCCTGGGCTGAAGTACGAGCCAGGATCGAAGGCAATCCTGATGTGTTGAGGTCGCTAAAAGAAATGGAAGTCACGGGCGGTGAACCGGACGTGATTGGTCAGGACAAAGAGACTGGGCACGTCACTTTCTGTGACTGCTCCACGGAAAGTCCCACCGGACGCAGAAGCGCCTGTTACGACGGTGAAGCGCTTGAGTCTCGGAAAGAGAACAAGCCAAAGAGCAGCGCGGTCGAAATGGCTGCTGCGATGGGCATCGACCTTCTGACGGAGGAGCAGTACCGAGAATTGCAGAAGCTCGGTGAGTTTGATGCGAAGACTTCAAGCTGGATCAGAACGCCGTCTGACGTTAGAGCACTCGGAGGCGCTCTCTTCTGTGATAGACGGTATGGCAAGGTGTTCGTGTATCACAATGGAGCGCAGTCGTACTACGCCGCTAGAGGCTTCCGCGGTTCACTTCGAGTCTGAACTTCGCTTCAACAAGGCGCATTGCGACTGTGTCGCAGCCGACCGCCATGGACGGCAGCTGAACGCGAACGCTGTTCCCAGACCTACGCCGCACAAGCAGAATTCCAATGACCTCCGCCAGCAACCCAGTCACGCTACGTCTGATGAACGAGGACGATATCCCGATGCTCCACGACTGGCTCAATCGACCTCACATCGTCGAGTGGTGGGGCGGTGAGGACAGGCGACCCACGCTGGCTGAGACAAGAGCTCACTACCTTCCGAGGGCAATGGCCGACGAACGCGTCACTCCATACATAGCCCTGCTCGGCGAGACACCTATTGGCTATGCCCAGTCGTACGTGGTACTTGGCAGCGGCGGAGGATGGTGGGAAGAGGAGACTGATCCCGGAGTCCGGGGAATCGACCAGTCGCTGGCGGATCCAGCGCTCCTCGGCAGGGGACTCGGGACAAAGTTGGTTGCCGCGTTGGTTGAATTGCTCTTCAGTGATCCGGAGGTCACCAAGATCCAGACGGATCCAGCACCACACAATCGGCGAGCGATTCGCTGCTACGAAAAGGCAGGATTTCGGCAGATAAAAACTATCATCACTCCGGATGGGCCAGCCGTGTACATGCTCCAAACCCGCCCGGTACCAGTGAGCGCGCGCGAAGCGCTGGAGCGGCCGTTGCTGCAGCCGGCGAAGTGATGCCATGTTCATTCTGATCATGGGCGTCACCGGATGCGGCAAGACGACTATCGGCAAGTTGCTGTCGGTGCAACTGGGTTGGCCCTTCTACGATGCCGACGATTTTCACTCTGCGGAGAATGTGCGCAAGATGGCGTCGGGCATACCGCTCACTGATGAGGATCGCCGCCCCTGGCTTGAGAAGCTGCACAAACTAATCGCTGATCACGATGAGGGTGCAGAGAACGGCGTCCTCGCCTGCTCGGCTCTCAAGAACGCCTACCGCGCGGTTCTCACCGCTGACGCCGACGTGGACATCGTCTACCTGAAGGCACATCCGGATCTCATTAGAACAAGGTTGGACGCTCGGAGTGGCCACTACATGCCGAAGCGTCTGATTGAAAGTCAGTTCCTTGATCTTGAGGAACCGTCAGATGGCATCATCGTCGATGCTGCCTTGCCTCCGGAGCAAATAGTTGCGGCCATCCGCTCCGAGATGAAAGCATAGTTAGCCGCACTCGGAAGTCACAGTGAAGCTCGTCGGAATGCTCGATTCGCCTTACGTCCGCCGCGTGGCCATCTCGCTGCAGCTTCTAGGATTGCGTTTCGAGCATCAGTCGCTTTCTGTTTTTCGCACGTTCACGCAGTTCCAGCGGATCAACCCCGTGGTCATGGCGCCTTCACTCATTTTGGATGACGGCGAGATGCTGACTGATTCCACTCTGATCCTGCAGTACGCAGAGGCCGTCGCCGATGGCCGCAGCCTGATGCCGGCCGACCGGCACGAGCTTCAGCACGCGTTGCGAATCATCGGGCTGGCTCTCGCGGCGTGCGAGAAGAGCCGTCAGCTAATTTACGAACGCCAACTGCGGCCACCCGAGAAGCTGCATGAGCCGTGGGTGACGCGGGTTACCGGACAGTTGCTCGCAGCCTATGACGCTCTCGAAGGAGAAATTGCCGGCCGGCCGCTCGCTGCGACGAGCTCCACGATCACGCAAGCCGGCATCAGTACGGCGGTTGCCTGGTATTTCACGCAACAGATGCTGCCAGATGACGTGCCGGCCACTCAGCATCCATCGCTGGTTGCGTTCTCGGCGCAGGCGGAGACGCTACCCGAGTTCAGGGCCGCGCCGTACGGTGAGAGCACTTACCGCGCGGGTGGCTAGTCACATGCGGAGAATCTCGGTCGCGTTTTTGTCCGCTGTTCTCGCAAGCAGCATTCAGGCACAGACCGAACATCGAGTCGTCGACATTCCGACGCGTCCCGGCGTGACGCAGCGACTGCTGGTGCTCCCGGTTGAAGATCCCAAGGCGACGGTGATTTTGTTCGCCGGCGGCCACGGCGGGCTGCAGATAGCCGACTCCGGTTCGTTCAAATGGGGCTCTCGCAACTTCCTTGTGCGCAGCCGGCGGCTCTTCACCGAACGCGGACTGAACGTGGTGGTGGTCGACGCGCCGTCTGATCGGCAGACGGCGCCTTTCCTCGCAGGCTATCGACAGACGCCTGAGCACGTTGCGGATGTACGCGCGGTCATCGCGTGGGCTCGGCAGCAGGCGAGGGTTCCGGTGTGGCTGATCGGGACGAGCCGCGGTACCCAGTCCGTCGCTTTCGTCGCGACGGAGCTAGGGACAGGGCTGGGCCCAGACGGGATCGTCTTGACATCGACTGTGCTGATCGACGACAAGGGCCGGCCGGTTCCGGCGATGCCCGTCGACAAGCTACGCATTCCCGTGCTGGTGGTGCACCACGAATACGATGGCTGCCGACTGTGCTCGTTCCGACAGGCTCCCGGATTGATGAACAAGCTGGACAACGCGCCCAGAAAGCAGTTGCTTTCGTTTACGGGCGGCGAAGATCGTGGTGATCCGTGCGAGGCGGCGGGCTATCACGGCTTTAACGGGATCGAGCGCGACGTAGTGGCGCAGACGGCGCAGTGGATTCTTGCCAAGTAAAGATCTGACGATGCGTTACGTCGTTGCCGCGATGCTGGTGATCGTTGGCGTCATTCACGTGCTGCCGCTTTCGGGCGTGCTTGGGGCTGAACGGCTGACGGCGCTATACGGCGTTTCGGTAGGCGATCCGAACCTCGCCATCCTGATGCGACATCGTGCGGTGCTGTTCGGTTTGTTGGGTTTGTTTTTTGTCGTCGCGGCGTTTCGCCGGTCAATGCAGCCTGCTGCATTCATCGCGGGGTTCGTCAGCGTGCTGTCGTTCCTGTTTCTCGCAGGGTTGGTCGGCAGCTATAACGAGCAGATCGGTCGCGTGTTCGTGGCCGATATTGTCGCGTTGGTGTGTTTGTTGATCGGGGCGGCAGCGCGTGCGTATGAAGCTCGAAGCGTGATCCGCAAGGAGTTGCGCTGATGCCGAAGCCTTCGCAGAAGCAAAAGGACGAGCACGAGCTGCTCGTCGTCGACGGGCGCGAGATCCCGATATCGAATCCGCGCAAGGTGCTGTTTCCCGAGGCCGGACACACCAAGCTCGATCTGGTGCACTACTACCTCGCGGTTTCGGAAGGAGCGCTGCGCGCCGCCGGCGGGCGGCCCAACGTTCTGGTGCGCTATCCCAACGGCATCGCAGACGAGTTCTTTTTTCAGAAGCGTGCCCCCGCGTCGCGTCCTGCCTGGATCGAGGTCGTGACCCTGCGCTTTCCTTCGGGACGAGAGGCCGAAGAAGTGGTGCCGCGCGATGCGGCGGCGCTCGCGTGGATGGCAAACCTTGCTTGCCTCGAGCTGCATCCGCACCCGGTGCGGGCGGACGATCTGGATCATCCCGACGAGCTGCGTGTCGATCTCGATCCGGTACCGGGCATTGCATGGACCCAAATTCGAGACGTGGCGCGCGTGGTGCAGGAGTGCCTGACAGACTTTGGGCTCATCGGATGGCCGAAGACGTCGGGCTCGCGCGGGATGCACGTGTACGTGCGCATCGAGCAGCGCTGGACGTTCGACGAAGTACGACGCGCGGCTCTGGCGCTGGCGCGGGATGTCGAGCGGCGCGCGCCGGCACTGGCAACCAGCAAGTGGTGGAAGGAAGAACGCCATGGCGTCTTTATTGACTACAACCAGAACGCAAAGGACCGGACGGTGGCCGCCGCGTACTCGGTGCGGCCTACGGTCGACGCGCGCGTGTCTGCTCCGCTCGCGTGGGACGACGTGCAGTCGTGCGAACCGGGTGATTTCACGCTTGCCACGATGCCGGCACGGTTCGCTCGCGTCGGCGATTTGCACCATGGCATCGATCAACGGGCAGGCTCGCTCGAGCGTTTGCTCGAACTGTCCGCGCGTCAGGAGCGCGCCGGCCTTGGCGACGCACCGTGGCCACCGCAATACAAGAAACAGCCCGGAGAGCCGCTGCGCGTGCAACCGTCGCGCCGGGCGACGAAGCACCCGCTGGTTGAGATTGCGCGCGCTCGGCGCAAAGATGATGCGCTCGCGGGACTGCAACGCTGGAAGGCGCGCCATGCGGAGGCTGCCTCGCATCTCGCGCCTGCCGACGTCTTGATCGATGCGATGCGAGGCCGGTCATCGACCTGGACTCGTATCCGCGTCAATCTGCAGAACGTCCCGGTGCCGCTGAGGCCTGCGCAAGAACCGCTCGATCCCGACGATGAACCCGCCGCGGGAATACGCGCTAGCGCTGCAGATGTGCCGCGCCGAAAACCTTCTCGAGCTCGTAAGGCGTCGTGACCTCGAGCTGGTCATAGCGGCAATCGCTCGGCGACTTGTCGGGGCGCCAC
>CAVVAI010000019.1:0-50017 GCA_963746085.1 uncultured beta proteobacterium | reverse complement strand
CCAACCAGGGCAGCAATGCAAATGCAGTCGCACCGCCGGCGGCAATCAGAAGCTGACGACGTGCCTCGACCTTCGACACAGAGAAGTGGGATGGCATCAAAGTCTCCTGGAGTATTCAGATCACTTTTTTAGCTACACATACTCTTTGTACTTGGCGAGGTGGCGCACCGGCTTGGACAGTGCGTCGCGCCGGAACGGATCGCCCAGCTCCTTGGTCACCATCATCTCGAGCACCGTCGTCTTTCCTTCGGCCTGGTTCCTGACCGACTGCTGCAGCGCCGGGCCGACGTCGCGACAGCTTGTCGACCAAAATGCCTTCGCAGCCAAAGGACTTCGCGACCGCGACCCAGCTCGGGTTCTCGAGCTCGACGCCCTGATAGCGCTGCGAGTAGAAGTCGACATGGTTCTTCTTCTCCGCGCCCCACTGGCCATTGTTGAAAAGCACCACCGTGACGCCGATCTTCTCGCGCGCACAGGTCAGTAACTCGTTCAGGCTGATTCCCCACGCGCCGTCGCCGACGTAGGCGATCGCTGGACGCTCCGGCGACGCGACCTTGGCGCCGCACGCCACCGGGAACGCGTAACCGCAGTTGCCGAAGCTCATCGCGGCCAGCATCGAGCGTGGCTCCTCGAAGCGCAGGTAGGAATTCGACACCGAGCAGATGTTGCCGATATCGGTCGACACCATCGCGTGCTTCGGCATCGCGCGCTCCAGCTCGCGCAGCATCTGCCGCGGGTGCATGTGACTGCGAGCTTTTGGAAATCTCGACCGAGTACGGGTCGGTTTCGTGCGTCCACTTGTCGAGCTCGCTTCTCCCAGGCCGCCTTCTCCGACTTGATCTTCGAATCGCGCTCGGCCTTGTTTTGCTGGCACGCGAGCGTCTTGCCCTGCAAGCGGCGCACGCAGTGCAGCCGCCGCCGCCCTTGCATCGCCGTTGATGCCGACCGAAATCGGCTTCACCAAGCCCGAGCATCTTGGCATCGGCGTCGATCTGGATGATCTTCGCGTTCTTCGGCCAGTAGTCGATGCCCGTATTGCGGCAGCGTGCCGAAAGGTCCCAGGCGCGAGCCGAGCGCCAGCACCACGTCGGCCTTGGCGATCAGCTTCATCGCGGCTTTCGATCCCTGATAGCCCAGCGGGCCGCACCACAGCGGATGCGATGCGGGGAACGTGTCGTTGTGCAGATAGCTGTTGGCAACCGGCGCGTGCAGCAGCTCGGCCAGCGCAATCGCCTCCTTCGTCGCCTTCGGCGAATGATCACGCCGCCGCCGGCGAGGATCACCGGAAACCTCGCGTCCGCGAGCATGCTCGCCGCTTCGTCGAGCGCAGCTTCGTCGCCGGCGCCGCGTCCGATGCGAATCGGCTGCGGAATCTCGCACCTCGATGTCACCGTAGAAGAAGTCGCGCGGAATGTTCAGCTGCGTCGGACCCATTTCGAGCAGCGCGCGGTCGAAGCAGCGCGCCGTGATCTCCGCCATGCGCTTCGGATTCATGACGTGGCCCTGATACTTGGTGATGCTTCGAGAAGATCGGCAGCTGTTCGGTCTCCTGGAAGCCGCCCAGGCCCATCGTCATCGAGCCGGTTTCGGGCGTGATCATCACCACCGGCGAGTGCGCCCAGTACGCAGCGGCGACCCCGGTGACGAAGTTGGTGACGCCTGGGCCGTTCTGGCCGATGCACACGCCGTGCCGACCCGACACACGCGAATAGCCGTCGGCCATGTGCACTGCGCCCTGTTCGTGCGCCACCGGGATGAAGCGGATACCCGCCGCCGGGAAAATATCGAGCGCATCCATGTATGCCGAGCCGACGATGCCGAAGATATCGGTCACGCCCTGCGCCACCATGGTTTCGACGAACGCCTCCGACGGCGTCATTCTCTGTACGCCTTGGGTGACGGTGCGGTTGGGCTGCTTCATATCGGTCATCGTTATCCTCGCTTGAGTGTCGCCGCGGTTTTACTTTACGCTGGTCGGATGGCTGGAGAGACCGAAGTATGAGCGAAGACAATCAGAAGATCGACATCCATCGCGGGCTGCAGGCGTCTACTTCGAGCGCTCGCGCGTCTGCTACATCGATGGGCGCGCCGGCGAGCTGCGCTACCGCGGCTACTCGATTCACGACCTCGCCGAACGCTCGACCTTCGAGGAGACCTGCTACCTGCTGCTCAACGGGGAGTTGCCCGGCAAGGAGGAACTCGCTCAGCTTTGACGCCGACCTCAAAGCTGCGCGCAAGCTGCCGTCTGAAATCAACGAACTCATCCGAAATTACAAGAAATGCGCATCCGATGGATGTGCTGCGTACCGCCGTGTCGGCGCTCGCCGCCTTCGATCCCGACGTGGCCGACAACTCGCCGCAGGCGATCCTGCGCAAAGGCGTGCGGCTCACTTCGCAGGTACCGATGATCGTCGCCGCGCACGAGCATATCCGCAACGGCCGCGCCCCGGTGGCGCCCGACCCGGCGCTCGGGCACGCCGCGAATTTCCTCTACATGCTGAAGGGCAAGGCGCCGAGCGCGGATGCCGCGCGGCTTGATGGACACGGACATGATCCTGCACGCCGAGCACGGCTCGAACGCGTCGGCGTTCACCGCGCGAGTCGTAGCGGGCACCGAGGCCAACCTGCACGCCGCGATGACGGCAGCGATCGCCGCGCTGTCGGGCCCGGCGCACGGCGGCGCGGCCGAAAACGTGATGAACATGGCGCAGGAGATCGGTGAGGCCGCCAACGCCGCCGAGTACGTCAGGCGCAAGCGCGCCAACAAGGAGCCGGTGATGGGTTTCGGGCACCGCGTCTACCGCGCCGAGGATCCGCGCGCGCGCCACATGCGCGCCGGCGTCGAGAAGCTGTCGCGCGAGATGGGCCAGCCGAAGTGGTACCAGATCCTTGAGGCGGTGGTGAAGGCGATGGAGCCGTTATGCGCGCCACGGCGTGAACGTCAACGTCGACTTCTACGCCGGCGTCGTCTACTACCTGAACGGCATCGCCGCTGATCTCTTCGTTCCGATCTTCGCCATCGGCCGCGTGCCAGGCTGGACGGTGCAGGTGCTCGAGCAGATGGAGAACAACATCCTGATCCGGCCGCTCACGCTGTACAACGGACCGCAGCCGCGGGAGTACCTCCACTTAGACCTGCGCTGAGAGGAGAACAGCGGTGGCGACGATGTCGTCGACCGTGGCGCCGCGCGAAAGGTCGCTCACTGGCCGTGCGAAGCCCTGCAGGATCGGACCGATGGCGCGGGCATGCGCAAGGTGCTGCGTGAGCTTGTAAGCGATGTTGCCGGAGTCCAGATCGGGGAATATCAGCACATTCGCGCGCCCCGCCACGGCGCTGTCGGTCTTCACCTTGATCTTTGCGATCGAGTCGACGAGCGCTGCGTCGGCCTGCAGCTCGCCGTCGATTGCAAGTCGCGGATCGCGCGCGCGAGCGATCTCTAGCGCGCGCACGACCTTCTCGGTGCGCGCATGGCGTGCGCTGCCCTTCGTCGAAAACGACAGCAGCGCAACGCGCGGCTCCTCCTCGAGCAGCGCGCGGCAGCTCGCTGCCGAAGCAAGGGCGATGTCGGCGAGCTGCTCGGCGTCCGGCTCGGCGTTGACCGCGCAATCGGAGTAGATCAGCACCCTTTCCTTCAGGATCATTAAGAAGAAGCTCGAAGGCGTGCGGATGCCTTCTGCAAGCCCGATTGTCATTAGCCCAGCCTCGATTACGCGGGCCGTCGGATGCGCAACGCCGGCGAGCATCGCGTCGGCATCGCCCGCCTTGACCATCATGCCGGCATACATCAGTGGTTTGCGCACCGCGCGCTGAGCAACTCTTGGATTGCCGTAGAGCTCGGCATACGCGGCGAGCCGCGGATTCGACTCCAGATCGCGAGGCAGAATGGGCTTGGCCAGCCCTTCGTCTTTCAGTCTGCGCGCAGCGTCGACGATGCGTTCGTCATCGACTTCTGGCAGCACGATGCGGCACCGCCGTTGGCGAGCCCGCTGGAATAGTTTGTCAAGAACATCCACGGGAAGGACGCCTTGTCTCGATCCCTACGGCGTCTTTGGCGTCTTGTAGGGGACTTCCTTCTGCAACGGCTTCCAGACTGTCTCGTAGCCGACAAACCCCTGAGTGTTCGGCGGCATCTGACGCGTTGTATAGAAGCGAGTAACGCCTTCAGGAACTTTGGTGATCGGTTTTTGCTCGCTCATAGGTCACCCCATTTGTCGTGATTGTCAGGACTTTAAGCTCAGAAAAAGAGTCGCGTGTCCATCGCCGCTCAAACCGGCGTCATTATCGACGGGTCGATCTTCGGCGCGGCACCCACCGCTGCACCGGCTTTCAACTCGTCGTCGGTCGCGTTGCGCACCGTCACTATCTCGAGCGTAAAGACGACCTCCCTGCCGCAAAGCGGATTGTTTCCGTCGACCGTCAGTGTTTCGCCGTCGATTCGCGTCACGATGAAGCTGCGCGTTCGACCCCTGTCGTTCTCCATGAGGATGGCGGTGCCGACCTGACGGTACTCTTCGGGCACGTTCTCGATAAGATCGGTGAACACGAGCGACTCGTCCCTCGGCCCAAAGATGCGATTGCCGTCGATCCGCACTTCGGTCACGTCGCCGGCGGACTTACCCTCCAGTTCCCTGTGGACCGAAGGCGCCAGAATTTCATTGTGTCCGTGAACGTAACCTAACGGAAACTCGACGCAGCTGAGAACGTGGCCCGTTTCCCGGTCGGTCACCTTGTAAGTGAGCTCGACAAACTTGCCGTCCCGGATCTCTTCGCTCATGTAACAGGAGTCCGTTCGCTCAGAAAATCGACGCCGCGAAAATCCTGATCTCACCATCTTCGTAGCCGAGGACAAGCCTGCCGAGCCATTCACCCGGCCTCTTGGTGCTCCGTTGACGGTAAAGGACCGTCACATGTTCGCCGCGGCGAATGATGCCCAGATAGTCGACATGTTCAGAGAGATTTCTGGCCAGCTCGCTATTGGCGAACTGGTGATTCACGACGACCTGATTCATGGTAAGCGCCAGCGACTTGGCGAACTTTTGGACGAACTCTCCGTACTTGCCTTCGTTGGAGGCCTTGAGAAGCTCGCGCCACAGGGGATCGGCTATGGCGCGTATCTCCTCATCACTGCTTTCGACGACGTTCACGCCGTCAGTTTCTGGCGCGGAGCGTGGCTCGATCGTCGTCGGCTCCTCATCCGCAATCAAGTGATAGCAAGGCGCCTTCTCCATCTCGTACTCACCAGTTTCTGGATCGCGACGCGACACGGTCAGCACGTGCCAGTTCTCGTCGTCTACCTTCATGGCATCGCCACGGTAGTAATACCCCGGCCAGCGTGTTTCCTTGCGGAACAGCGTGTGTTGCGTAACGCACTCCGCCGCTCGATGACGGTGCATCAGTTCCCACGCACGCAGCAGCTCGTGAAGATCCTTCGCGGCCAGGCTCTCGAGATCTTCCTCCATGATCTTGAGCTTCTTGAGGCAGATGTTCAGGAGCTTCTCGTTGGTCATGTAACCGACGGTATAGCCGCCGCAATACTCATCCATCAGCTTTTGCAGGCGGTCCAGGCCTTGCTGCGGATTGATGTAGTGCGGGTTGACGGTACCCGCCACGACTGCGTTGCGATATGTCCTGTAATGCTGCAGCGGCTTGTAGATCTCGTTCCTGCGGCGCTCGATCTGCGCGGTAGATACGACGATGCCTTCGCCCTTTCCGTCGTCGATGTACTGGCAGGCGGCCTTCGCGGCGAGGCGGCCCTCGGTAAACGAGCCGGATGAGAAGGCGTGAGGCGTGCCGCCGACCGCATCACCCGCGCCGAAAAGACCTTCGACCGTCGTCATGCGGTTGTAGCCCCAGAAATACTCGGGCGGTGAAACGTCCTCGGGACCCGAGCACCACGCACCTGAGCACGTTGCGTGCGACCCCATGACATAGGGCTCAGACGTAGTCAGTTCGGGATTCTCGTTTTTGGGATCCACGTCGGTGGCAGCCCAGAGGACCGCCTGGCCCACGGTCATGCCCAGGAAGTTCTCCCAGCCGACCTCTTCCAGGTGGGGGTCCTGGAAGGCCTGCATGGTCACCATGTGTATGGGGCCGCGGCCGGCGGCCACTTCGCTGATGATGCAATGGTTGCGCAAGCAGGTCGGTATCGGCCGATGAGTCAGGTGCGAGGCTTCCGGGTCGAGATACTCCTTGCCGACCATTTTCTGCAGCGCGGGGAACCACTTGGATTCGTACTCTTCGCCCAGCGCGTTCTGCGTGTAGGTCTTCAGGTGCAGGAAGTACGCGCCCACCGGACCGTAACCATCCTTGAAACGGGCCAGCACAATCCGATTTTCCATCTGCGTCATCTTGGCGCCGGCGTTGATCATGAGTCCGTACGCAGACGCGGACGACCACGGCGCATACCAGGTGCGCCCGGCACCTTCACCCGTCGAGCGCGTCTTGAAGATGTTGGAGGCGCCGCCCGCGCCGCAGATGACAGCCTTGGACTTGAAGACGTGGTAGTTGCCCGTTCGGACGTTGAAGCCGACGGCACCGGCAACTCGATCCGGCTTGGCTTCATCCATCAGCAGGTGCGTGACGCAGATGCGGTTGAAGACCTTGTCCGCCGATTTCTTGGCGGCCTCGGCGACGATGGGCTTGTAGGACTCGCCGTGAATCATGATCTGCCATCGCCCTTCACGCAGATAGCGCCCGGTTTTCGGATCCTTCATGATCGGCAGGCCCCACTCTTCGAACTGATGCACGGTGGAGTCGACGTGACGGGCCATGTCGAACAGCAGGTCTTCCCGCACGAGTCCCATCAGGTCGATGCGAGCGTAACGGACATGGTCTTCTGGATTGTTCTCGCCCCAGCGCGTCCCCATGTAGCAGTTGATTGCGTATAGCCCCTGGGCGACTGCACCGGATCGATCGATGTTGGCCTTCTCGGCGATGACGATCTTCTTGTCCTGCCCCCAGAACCTGGCTTCCCAGGCGGCACCCGTGCCGCCAAGACCCGCACCGACGACGAGAATGTCGATGTTGTCTTCAATGATCGTTTGGTAAGCCATCAGTAGTACACGCCCTGCTTCAGCTTCAGGCCGGCGTCCTTGAGCGTGCGCAATCCGCCCTCATCGATGCGGATCCATTTCGGCTCGTTGTACAGGAGCTGGCTGTCGCGCATCTCCTTGCTGGGCGCGGGAACATCGGCGAGCTTGGGGATCGCGGTCCCCCACGGCTTCGTCGTAATCGGAGACAGAAAGTTTTTCTCCGTGCCGTTTCGGAACTTGATCTTCCACGCGATCGTGCCTTTGCGTTCGTCGCGATCGACTCGAACGCTGTGACCGAGCGGCGCGAAATCCGCATATCCGCGGACGTCGATCGCATTCTGCGGACAAGCCTTCACACAGGAGTAGCACTCCCAGCACATGTTCGGTTCGATGTTGTAAGCGCGACGAGTCGTTTCGTCGATGTGCATGATGTCCGATGGACAGATGTCGACGCAGTGTCCGCATCCGTCGCACCTCGTCATGTAGACGAAGGTAGGCATGAGTGTCTCCTTGAGCGGTTCTTGATGAAATTGTTTTCTGTTTTCTTTTTCAATAGTGACGTGGGGCCTCGCGCTTGATGCCGAGTCCCATGTCCATCGGAGCGTCCCGCAACAGTTCCATGGAATGCCGCTTGCGTTGCTCCGGATCGTCACGCGTCTGCGTCGGCAGGTTCTCGGCCGTGCCGTCGGCCTTGGATACCCGCTTTTCGAAGGCTGCCGCCGGCTTGAAGAACATGTGAGCGAATTTCGACCAGGGCACGCCGACAAAGAGAACGATGGTCGCCAGGATGTAGAGCCAGAAGAGCACGCCTACGCCGGCGCCCATGGCGGCCCACGCGACCGCGAGAGTCACGCTCACCAGCAGTGACAGAACGAAGAGGTCCGCCTTCGCCAGGTGGAAGGGCGAGTGGCCTTCGGAGGTGACGTCAACACGGATGAAGAACCAGAACCAGTAGCCGCCTACAAGCACCATCAGGGCGCCGATCCACCAGAGCATGGGCCAGATCTCCGGCGTGGATGTCGCGCCAGTGGGATAGCGGAACACCATAACCGCTGTGGCCACCAGATAAAGAATGAACCCATACATGCCGAGCAAGTGCGCCACCCGGCGTTTCGCGTTACAGAACTCTCCCGAAGCGAGCACGTCGACTACCGCGGTCTGCACGGCGATCGAGACGAGCTCGCCGCCGCCCAGCTTGCGGCCCTTCGCCCTTGACGTACGCATGTTGGTGAAGAAATAGCTGGCGCTACCCTTGTGGATGATGTCGAACAGCGTACCTATCAGCACGGCCAGGGCCATCACGACCAGGAAGCCTTGCAGAAAGCCGGCAGGCAACGACGCGCCCGCGACGGCGAATGGATTGATACTTAGCATGGAATCTTCCCTCTCTTAGGCCTTGCTAACGAGGCTCCCTCGCAAAAAACGGCTCGCCCGGATGCGCCGGGTTCACGTTCGCAACGGATGCTCGACTGTGCCACGCGCTTCGCATATCCGCCAATTCAACGCGTTTATCCGCCGATAAGCCATTGGCTCGTCGCGACAGGTAGCAACTGCGCACGGTACGCCCGGGTATTATGAGCGTGGTGCCGCAGTGCAGTGCGGCCACTTGGTGAGTGGTTGCCCTCGTGTCGGATCGAAGACTCCAGGTATTCAATGCCGTGGCGAAACACCTGTCGTTCACCAAGGCGGCAGAGGCGCTGTTCATGACGCAGCCTGCCGTGACTTTTCAGGTCAGGCAGTTGGAGGAGCAGCTGAACACGCGCCTCTTCGATCGCGCTCAGGGACGTATCAGTCTCACCTTCGCCGGCACCATTGCGTTCGAGTACGCGGATCGCATCCTGGCTCTGTCTGAGGAGCTTGACTCGCGCATGAAGGAGTTGAGCGGGCAGCTCGCCGGCCCGTTGTTGATTGGCGCGAGCACGACCATCGCCGACTTCCTGCTGCCGCAGATCTTGGGCGCATTCAAGGTACGTTATCCAGCGGTCATTCCACGACTCTTCGTTGCCAACTCAGAAGCGGTACAGGCGCGAATCGCGGAGCGAAGTCTTGATCTCGGTTTCATCGAGGGTGATTCTCACCTGCCAACGCTGGGTGCCGACGTGTGTTGTGAAGACGAGCTCCAGGTTGTATGCGCGCCATCGCATTCGCTGGCGAAGCGCCAGTGCGCGACACCGCAGTCGCTGATGGAACACGCGTACATCAGCCGCGAGGTGGGTTCCGGAACCCGCGAAGTTATCGACAACTATTTGGAAAAAGCCGGCCTTGCATCCGACTCGCTTCAGGTCGCGATGGAAGCAGGCAGCCCTGAAGCGCTGAAGGGTTTGGTTGCAACCGGCCTCGGCTTTGCGATCATGTCACGTGCGACAGTCGCCAAGGAGGTTCGGCTTGGAGAACTGGTACGGATACCTCTATCGCCGCGCTTGATACGTCACTTGTCGGTCGTGTATCCGAAGGAAAGGTTTCAATCCAGCCTCATCAACAGCTTCGTACAGTTTGCGAAGGAGCGGCTTGCAGACGTGCAAGACGCCTATGACTACGCTGCGAGACCTGCGTAATGATCGCGGAGAATTTCGAGAACCTCCGGCCGCGAGAACTCAGGCGGCACCGCGCTGCCTTCGGATAGCCATTTGCGCAGCTTGCGTGCCCGACACCTGCAACTGGTCCTTCTTCGCCGTGCGGGCAGGTGCGGCCCGACGCCATGCCGCCGCAGCGTAGCACCAGAATGTCAAGTCGATCTTCATCGGCTGGGTCTTGAGCGAACCCGGGGGAATCTCGTCGAAGATGCGGTGCGCATCGAATGGCCCGTAGTACTTGCCGACGCCGGCGTGATCGCGCCCGACGATCAGGTGCGAGCAGCCGTAGTTCTGGCGAAACAGCGCGTGCAGCAGCGCTTCGCGCGGGCCGGCATAGCGCATGTCCAGCGGATAGCCTGCCTGGACCACGGTGCCAGGCACGAAAATACTTCTCGATCAGCACGGCGATCGCGCGCGTGCGCACCTCGGCCGGGATGTCCCCGGCCTTCAGATTGCCGAGCAGCGAATGCACCAGCACGCCGTCGCAGACCTCGATCGCGATCTTCGCCAGGTACTCGTGCGAGCGATGCATCGGATTGCGCGTCTGGAACGCTGCGACGCGCGACCAGCCGAGCCGCTCGAATTCGGCGCGAGTCTCGCGCGGGCGTCATGAAGAGCTCGCCGTACTTCGCCTTGAAGCCGCCGTCGGAAAGCACCTTGCACCGGACCGGCGAGATTCACTTCTCCCTGGTCCATGACCATTTTCACGCCGGGGTGCTCGGTGTCCGCGGTTCGGAACACGGACCGGCATTCGTGCGCCTTGTCGATCGCGGTACTTCTCGCGAGACCTTCATGGTCGCGAGCACCTCGGCCGTCATCGCGGGTCGACGAGCGCGATCTCGTCGCCGACCGCGATCGAATCGGCGGCCGCCTGGATCGACCGAGAGCGTGATCGGGATCGGCCAGAACACGCCGTCCGCCGTCCGATAGCCGTCGCACACGCCCTTCCAGTCGGCGCGCGTCATGAAGCCTTGAAGCGGAGTGAAGCCACCGATGCCGAGCATGATCAGGTCACCCTTTTCGCGCGAACTGACCCGCACCGCCCGCAGCGTTCGAGCGCGTCTGCGCGCAGCCGCGAGCGACTCGCCCGCCGGCATCAGCGGCTTGAGGCCACTTCCTCCGTGCGGCGTGACTAGGTCAGCCAAGAGCGCTCCGCGTTGGGTTTGCTCATCTTGCGATCGCCAAGCTCCTACTCGGCGTAAGAATTTCGTCGTTGTGCTGACCGAGCGCGGGCGGGTCGCGGCGAACCGGAAAGCCCTGGCCGGAGAAGCGCAGCGGCGAGCTGAATGTGCGCGTGTGCGCGCCGCTCGGCAACGTAATCTGCTGCACCCACTGCATGTGTGCCACCTGCTCATCGGCCAAGGCGCTCGCGTAAGTGTTGATCGGCGCACACGGGACGCCGGCAGTGCGCAGTCGCTCGAGCATCTGCTGCACCGTGCAAGTCGCAAACTGGCCCTCGAGGGCGTCCTTCAACACCGCCTGGTGTTGCGCGCGCAGCGCGGTCGTTGCAAAGCGAGGGTCGGCGGCCAGATCCGTCCGTGCGAGCGCCTCGCACGTGGTGCGCCATAAGCCGTCATTGCCGGCAGCCATCGCGAAGTAACCATCCTTTGCCTGGAATGCCTGGTAAGGCGCATTGCGCGGATGCGCGCTGCCCAGTTTTGCGGGATCGCGGCCGGTGCCGAAGTACTCGCTGGTCTGCAGCGCGGCAATACCGAGTGAGGCGCCGAGCATCGAAACGTCGATGTACTCGCCCGCGCCGCCATTTCGTACACGCATCAACACTGCAGCGATCGCGTACGCCGCGTACAGTCCCGCGCAGAAATCGGACACCGGCACGCCGCACTTCACCGGCGCGCCGCCGGGCTCACCGGTGACGCTCATGATGCCCTGCAGAATTCGATGACGCGAACGCCGTCGAGCGGAAGCATTGGATGACCCCTTTCGTTCATTGCGTGACGTAGACCAGCACTTCCGCGCGGATTCCTTGACAGTGTGAAAGATCGGCCGGAGTATGTCCCAATTATTCTTGATTGACGTCCTGCATCTGAGCACAACTAGGGCAACCTCAGATGCGCGCCGCCTCGCGGCTCGTTAAGATGCTCAAAAAGCCCACAGTTCCGGCCAACGTCCGCACGTAGAGACACCCGGCTTTAAACCAAAGGACAAGGAGACCGTCATGAAATCCAGGCTTTGTCGTCTCGCAGGTTTCGTTGTGCTGGCTGCTGTGGCTGCATTGCCCGCCTCAGTCGCACTGGCGCAGACTCAGAAGGTCCTCAAGTTCATCCCACAGGCGGATCTGCGCATCCTCGATCCGATCAGCACGACGGCGTACATCACTCGCAATCATGGCTACATGGTGTACGACACGCTGTTCGCGATGGACGAGAAATTCCAGGTCAAGCCGCAGATGGTCGACAAGTTCGACATAAGCAAGGACCAGCTCACGTACACGTTCACCTTGCGCGACGGACTCAAGTTCCACGATGGTCAGCCGGTGCGATCAGCCGACTGCATCGCGTCGATCGATCGATGGAGCAAACGCGACGCGCTCGGCCAAAAGCTCGCTGAAGCGACCGAATCGTGGTCTGCAGTCGACGATAAGACCTTCCGACTGAAGCTGAAGAAGCCTTTCCCGCTCACGCTGGAGGCGCTCGCCAAGCCGTCGTCGAATGTGCCGTTCATCATGCCCGAGCGTATTGCCAAAACCGACCCGTTCAAGAACATTGACGATACGACCGGCTCGGGTCCTTTCAAATTCGTGAAGGCGGAATGGGTGCCCGGAAACAAAGTGGTCTACGTCAAGAACACCGACTATGTGCCGCGCAAAGAGCCGCCGTCCTGGGCGTCGGGCGGCAAGGTGGTCAAGGTCGACCGCGTCGAATGGATCTACATTCCCGATTCGGCCACCGCGGCTGCTGCGCTCAGCGCGGGTGAAGCCGATTGGTGGGAAAACCTGCCAGCGGACTTGATTCCGCTGCTTTCCCGAAACAAGAACATCACGGTCAAGAACATCGACCCGATGGGCTCGATGGGAATGATCCGCTTTAACTTCCTGCATCCGCCCTTCAACAACGTCAAGATGCGCCAGGCGCTGCTGTATGCGATCAACCAGCCGGACTATGTGGTCGGTATTGCAGGCGACCCGAAGAACGGGAACCCCTGCTATTCGTACTTCACTTGCGGCACGCCGCTCGCATCCGAGGTGGCGGCAGACCCGCTCAAAGGCAAGCGCGATCTGGAGAAGGCGAAGCAACTGATCAAGGAGTCGGGTTACAAGGGCGAGCGCATCGTCATCATCGATGCGACCGATCAGCCGATGGTGCACGCGCAATCGCTGATAACACTCGATTTGCTGAAGAAACTCGGCCTCAATGCGGAAGTGCAAGCAGGAGACTGGGGGACGCTGATCACTCGACGCGCGGTGCGAGAGCCTCCGGAAAAAGGCGGCTGGAATATCTTCCATACGTGGATCGTGGGACCGGACATGGTGAATCCGGCCGTGAACTTCCCGATCCGCGGCACCGGCGACAAAGCGTGGTTCGGGTGGCCGACCGATGCCAAGCTCGAAGAGCTGCGCGAAGCCTGGTTCAATTCGACCGATCAGGCAAGCTCCAAGAAAGCGGCAGACGCAGTGCAGGCACGAGCGTACGAATTCGTACCGTTCATTCCCACCGCGCAGTTCATTCTTCCAACGGCGTATCGCTCGAACATCTCAGGGGTCATCATTGCGCCGATCGCATTTCTCTGGAACGTTGAGAAGAAGTAAGGCGCTGGCACATCGGTGTTCGCGTATGTAGTACGCCGATTGTTCGCGACCATCGTCGTCATGGCGGTGGTCGCGTTCTTCGTCTTCTCGCTGCTTTATCTGACGCCGGGCGATCCGGCTGCGGTGATCGCCGGCGACGCCGCTACCAGCGACGACATCCGGCGCATTCGCGCCAACCTCGGCCTCGACGAGCCCTTCGTGGTGCGCTTTGGAGGTTGGGTCTGGGGGCTTCTGCACGGCGATCTCGGCACCTCGATCTTTACCAATCTGCCGGTCACGCGGCTGATCGCGCAGCGAGTCGAGCCGACGGTGGCGCTCACCTTATGCACGCTGCTCGTAGCCGTAGCAGTCGCGGTACCGCTCGGAGTCATCGCAGCAGCCAGGGTCGGTACCTGGATCGATCGCAGCGTGATGGCATTTTCGGTGCTGGGGTTTTCGGTGCCGGTGTTCGTGTTGGCCTACATCCTGATCCTGACGTTTTCAATCGGGCTCGATTGGCTGCCCGTGCAGGGCTATCGAAACTTCGACGAGGGGGTCTGGGAATGGCTGCGGCACCTGATCCTTCCGAGCATCGCGTTGGGCACCGTATATATGGCGCTGATCGCGCGCATCACCCGCGCCACGATGCTCGACGTGCTGGCGCAGGATTACGTGCGCACCGCGCAAGCCAAGGGTCTCGCGCCGCACACAGTGCTGGTGGGGCACGCGCTCAAAAATGCCGCAGTTCCGATCATGACGATCGTCGGGATCGGCATCGCACTTCTGATCAGTGGGGCGATCGTCACTGAAACCGTTTTCGCGATACCCGGCATCGGCCGTCTGACAGTCGATGCGATCCTGCGGCGCGATTACCCGGTCATTCAAGGCGTGATCCTGATCTTCTCCGCGACTTATGTGCTGATCAATCTCGCGGTCGATCTCTCCTACATGCTGTTCGACCCGCGGATTCGTTACTGACATGGCGGCGCTCGCGCTTGACCTGCCGCGTTCCGAGTCGCCGACCCGGCGGCGCTTGAAAGATGCACTGCGGCGTCATCCGACTGCCATCGTCGGCGCCCTGGTGCTGATGATCATGATTTTGATCGCGATATTCGCGCCCTGGCTCGGCACCATCGATCCGCAGGCGGTGGCCCCGATCAGGCGGTTGAAGCCGCCGTCGGCCGAGTTCTGGTTCGGCAGCGACATGCTCGGGCGCGATGTCTACAGTCGCGTGCTCTACGGCGCCCGCGTGTCGTTGAGCGTCGGGCTCGCAGTCGCGTTTTTCAGCACGCTCGTAGGGCTCGCGATCGGCCTCGTAACCGGCTACATCCGCTGGCTCGATGCGATCGTGATGCGGATCATGGACGGGCTGATGTCGATACCCTCGGTGCTGCTCGCGATCGCGCTGATGGCGTTGACTACGGCGAGCATCCAAAACGTGGTGATCGCGATCACGCTGGCGGAAGTACCGCGAGTCGTGCGGCTCGTGCGCAGTCTGGTCTTGAGTCTGCGCGAGCAACCCTACGTCGAGGCGGCGATCGCGGCCGGCACGACCTTGCCGCGAATACTCGTGCGCCATATTCTGCCGAACACAGTCGCGCCGCTCCTGGTACAGGCCACCTATGTCTGTGCTTCGGCGATGATCACCGAGGCGATCCTGTCGTTCATCGGGGCCGGCACACCGCCCAACATCCCAAGCTGGGGCAACATCATGGCCGAGGCGAGAAGTCTGTTTCAGATCGCCGGCTACCTGATCCTGTTTCCGGGGATTTTTCTTTCGCTGACCGTGCTCGCCGTGAATCTGCTCGGCGATGGCATGCGGGACGCGCTGGACCCGCGGCTTGCGCGGCGCATGTGAGCGCGATGGCAAAACCGCTGCTCGAAGTCGAGGACCTCAAGACGTACTTTTTCACGCGCGATGGCGTGGTGCGCGCGGTCGACGGCGTGTCGTTCTCGGTGTATCCGGGCGAGACGCTGGCCATCGTCGGCGAGTCCGGCTGTGGCAAAAGCGTCACTTCGCTTTCAATTTTGCGATTGATCGCATCCCCACCCGGCCGCATCGTGTCCGGCAAGCTCCGCTTCGAAGGACGCGACCTTCTCGGCTTGTCGGAGCGCGAGATGCGCGCGGTCCGCGGCAACGAGATCTCAATGATCTTCCAGGAGCCGATGACCTCGCTGAATCCGGTGCTGACCATCGGTCGCCAAATCGCTGAAACGCTCGAGCTGCATCGCGGGCTTTCGACTCATCAGGCGACGCAGCGGGCAATCGCGATGCTTCATCTCGTCAACATACCGGAGCCCGAGCGGCGCGTTACCCAGTACCCGCACCAGTTGTCGGGCGGCATGCGGCAGCGTGTGATGATCGCGATGGCGCTGGCGTGCGACCCGCGTCTGTTGATCGCGGATGAGCCGACCACCGCGCTCGACGTAACGATCCAGGCGCAAATACTCGATCTGATGCGCGCGCTCAAGAACAAGACCGGCGCTGCGATTGTGCTGATCACGCACGATCTAGGCGTCGTCGCCGAGATGGCGCAAAGAGTTGTCGTCATGTACGCCGGCCGCAAGGTGGAGGAAGCACCGGTTGCACAGCTTTTCGCGCAACCCCGGCATCCCTATACGCGGGGGCTCCTGAATTCGATCCCGCGGCTGGAACAGACGCGCATCGGCGCGCGCACGCGACTTGCCGAGATCCCGGGCATGGTGCCGTCGCTGATCGAGGAGCCAGTCGGCTGCATTTTCGAGCCGCGTTGCGCCTATGCGACCGAGCGCTGCCGTGCCGAATACCCGCCGTTCGAAGCCAAAGCCGCCGGGCATTTTGCCGCTTGCTGGGAGTCGGATCGGGTTGTCCGGAGCGCTGCGTGAGCGCAATGACGACACCGCCCACTGCGCTATTGCAGGTAGCGAACCTCACCAAGCACTTCCCGATCAGGAAGGGTGTGTTCTCCCGAGTCAGCGGCCACGTGCACGCGGTCGACGACATCAGCTTTTCGATCGACGAGGGTGAAACGCTCGGACTCGTCGGCGAGTCCGGTTGCGGCAAGTCAACCACCGGTAAGACGATCTTGAGACTCATCGAGCCAACCGCCGGCGCAGTGCTGTGGCGCGGACAGCGCATCGATCGTTTGGGAGGTCGCGCGATGCGCCCATTGAGGCGCGAGCTGCAGGCGGTGTTTCAGGACCCGTATTCGTCGCTCAATCCGCGACTGCGTGCCGCTGACATCGTCGCCGAGCCGATCCGCAATTTCGAAACTCAATCGTCGATCGAAATCCGCGATCGCGTGGCATCGCTGTTCGAAAAGGTTGGCCTGCGCACGGATCAGATGGTGAAGTATCCCTACGAGTTCTCGGGTGGGCAGCGTCAGCGCCTCGGTATCGCGCGTGCGCTTGCACCCAATCCGCGGCTTATTGTTTGCGACGAACCCGTTTCCGCGCTCGATGTGTCGGTGCAGGCACAGGTCATCAATCTGCTGATGGATTTGCAGAACGAGCTCAAGATTTCGTATCTGTTCGTAGCGCACGATCTCGCCGTGGTCGAACACATCAGCCATCGAGTCGCCGTGATGTATCTCGGCAAGATCGTGGAGCTCACCGACCGGCGCTCACTTTTTGAATATCCGCAGCATCCGTACACCGAGGCGTTGCTTGCGGCGGTGCCCGTGCCCGACCCGAACATTCAAAGAAAGCGCGTAATCCTCGCGGGCGATGTACCGAGCCCCATCAATCCGCCGACTGGCTGCCGCTTTCATACGCGCTGCCCGTACGTCTTCGACCGTTGCCGCATCGAAGAGCCGCTGATGAAACAAGTTCGGCCGGCGCACTGGGCCGCATGTCATTTACGCGAAGCCGCGCCTACCGCAGCTACGTCGCCCGCGGTACACGCCAGCGGTGTTGACGGGTTGGATCGGGCCAGCGGATATGGCACGCGCAGTCGGCGGAGTGCAGGCGAATGAGTCAATACAAACTCATAGCGGCAGGGCACGGCCACGCCTTCCGTCTCGCAATGGGTGAGCGCGTAAGGATTGGGTTGCCGGAAGGACCGCAGGTGGCGGACATGTTCGCATTCGCGCTGCCCGACCTGAAAGAATATTTATCCACGGAGCACACGCGCTCCTGCACGCAGCGCCTCGCGCCAGTCGTCGGAGAGGCTTTTTATTCGAGCCGCCGCACGCCAATGCTCGCCTTTGTTGAGGACAGCTCTCCGGGAACACACGATCTCCTACTCTCGGCTTGCGATCAGGCGCGTTACACACTGCTGGGACATCCGGCCCCGCACCGCAACTGTGTGGCGAATATGGTCGAGGCCCTGGCCGCGCTTGGAATGAAGGCGCCGCAAGTTCCAAGTCCGGTGAATCTGTTCGAAAAAGTCGCGATTGGTATCGACGGCAGTCTTGTCATCGAACCGCCGCTCGCCGCGCGCGGCGATTCCGTAACGTTGCTCTCCCTTATGGACGTTGTGCTGGTGGTCTCTGCCTGTCCAATGGATATCGTGCCCACGAATGGTCCCGACTTGCGGCCTAAAGCGATTTTCGTCGAGCGACTCGACGCGGTAGCGTAAAGTCGAGAGCGCGGAATTCTTACTATGCTGGTAAGGGCCGCTTCGTTAAGTCAGGAGGCCAAATGTCGGTACGTTTTGTTTCATCACCGGTGACGCGCCGTGTTGCGCTCGGTATCAGCCTGTTTGCATTGAGTCTCATTCCCGTCACTGTTAACGCCGCCTCGCTGAAGGAAATCCAGGCGCGCGGCTACATGACGGTGGCCACCGAGGACGACTACGCTCCGTTCGAGTTCGTCGAGGCGGGCAAGCCGAAAGGCTTCCATCATGATGTCGTCGCCGAGCTGAAGAAGTACGCGAAATTCGAGATCAGGCAGGAGATCTTGCCTTGGACCGGCCTGTTGGCGGCGGTTTCGACCGGCAAGTACGACACCGCGATCACGGGCGCGATCGTCAGTCAAGAGCGTCTGAACGTCTTCAATTTCGCCGCTCCCGTGGCCGGCGCCACGCACTACTACATCAAGCGCGCCAACGACGATCGCATCAAGAGCGTGAAGGATTTGAACGGTCTCACGGTCGGCGTGCAGGCCGGCAGCGTGCTCTTGTCGCGTCTGCCCGAACTGGACGCCATGCTGAAAAAGACCGGCGGCAAACTCGGCAAGGTGGTCGAGTACACGTCCTATCCAGAGGCCTATAAGGATCTTGAGAACAAACGTATCGACTACGTCGTGAACAGCATCATCAACGCGAACTCGCTCATCAAGGAGCGCGGCACCGTGTTTGCAATGGGCCAGCCCGTTTCCGGGGCCGGCTTCCACGCTTGGCCGGTGCCGAAGGGTAACGAGGAACTGCTGAACTACCTGAACCAGTTCGTCGCTCATCTTCGCTCGAGCGGCAAACTGGCCGAGCTGCAGACGAAGTGGTTCGGCACTGCCTTCCCCAATCTGCCGAAAGAACCGATCAAGAGCTTCGATCAGTACAAGAAGCTGGCGGGCATGCAGTGATGCGGTTCGCCCACGGGGCACTCTGCCCGTAAGGCGGCGAACTGAACGCAGCAGCCTTCGATACGCTGCTGCTCGGCGCTTGGACGACGGCCTGGATCTCGGCCGTCGCCATCGCTGGCGGGGTTCCATTGGGCCTCGCGCTGGCTCTGCTGCGCGAAGCCCGCATTCCTATCATCGGTCGGCTGATCGTTCTTTACGTAAGCCTTGGGCGGGCGACGCCGCTCGTGACCCTTGTGCTTTTCATTTTCATTGCATCGCCGGTCATCGGGTTTCCGCTCGACCGTTTCACGGCCGCGCTCGTCACGCTGATTCTGAACACGGCAGCCTTTAATGCCGAGATTTGGCGCGCGGCCATCCGCAGCTTCCCGCGCGAGCAGATCGAGGCCGCGCGCGCGGCGGGCATGCCGCGGCTGCTTATTTTCCGCCGCATCATGTTGCCTCAGATCTGGATCACCGCCCTGCCAGGTCTCGTCAACGAGATGACATTGCTCATCAAGGCAAGCCCGGCGATCGCTGTGATCGGCATCGTGGACCTCACGCGCGTCACCAATCAGATCGCGGCTATCACTTACGAGCCGCTGCCGCCGATACTAATCGCGGCCGCTATCTACATGCTCGTGATCGGCGCACTCGTCCGTCTGCAGCGCCTGCTCGACGATCGGGCACGGCGCTTGGCCATGTGAGGGCGCAATGAACAAATGGGAAATTCTCGCGAACCACCGCGACATGATCCTGGTTGGATTCCAAAATACGCTGATCCTGTTCAGCGTGTCGGCGGTCGCTGCGTTCCTGCTCAGCACAGCGATTGTGCTTGCGATCCAAACGCGCCGCGGTATCGTTAGCAGCTCCATGCGCGCAATCGTGGACGGCATGCGCATGCTGCCGTTCCTGATGTACGCATACATTCTCTATTACGGCCTGCCAAGCCTGGGCATCAGCATGGATGCTTGGACGGTCGCCTTCATTTCACTCATCACCTATCACGCCGCGTACTTCGCCGAGATTCTGCGCGGCGCCTGGGCGACGTTGTCGACGGGTCAGGCGGAGTCCGCACGCGCGCATGGTTTCACAAGCCTTGGCATGTACCGACGTATCGTCCTGCCGCAGCTTGTGCTGCGCACCGCACCGGTGCTCGGCAACCAGCTCATCATCTGCTTGAAAGACACGGCCTTTCTGTCGATCATCACGGTACGCGAGCTGACGTCCGCGGCTGCGTCGGTGCAGTCGCTATACTTCATTCCCTTTGAAGCGTTCATCGTTGCGATCGGATTGTATTGGGTGACTAGCATCCTCATCGAGCTGCTGGTTGCCCGCTTCGGCTTTGTCGCGGAGCGCAGAGGCCTTGGATACGCAACCACAGCCCCTCGCCGTTGAGGTTCGCAGCGTCTTGAAGAGCTTCGGAGCGCTCGAAGTGCTGCGTGATGTCAGTCTGGACGTCGCGCGCGGGCAGACGGTCAGCATTCTTGGTCCTTCCGGCTCCGGAAAATCCACGCTCCTTCGCTGCATCAATTGGCTGGAAGAACCGGACAGCGGCGAGATCCTTATCGCCGGCGAGCGCATTGGCACGCGCGACGGCAAGCATATGTCCGACCGCGAGCTCGCGCGCATGCGTGCGCGCATCGGCATGGTGTTCCAAAGTTTCAATTTGTGGCCGCATCTGACCGTGCTGCAAAACGTGACCGAGGCGCCAATCCATGTTCTTGGACTGAAGAAAGACGAAGCGATCGCGCGCGCCGAGAAGATTCTCGATAAGGTCGGCATCGGCGACAAACGGGGCGCCTATCCTTACGCACTCTCTGGCGGGCAGAAGCAGCGCGTTGGCATTGCGCGCGCGTTGGCAATGAACCCGGCCGTGATCCTGTTCGACGAGCCAACCAGCGCCCTCGATCCCGAGCTCGTGGGCGAGGTTCTGGCCGTGATGCGCACACTGGCCGAGGAAGGCATGACCATGGTCGTGGTGACGCACGAGATGGATTTTGCCCGCGACGTCTCCGACGAAGTCGTGTTTATCGACCAGGGACTGGTAGTCGAACGCGACAAGCCGGAAGTGTTCTTCTCGAATCCGAAGAGCGCTCGCGCGCGCCAGTTCTTAAGCCGCTACAAATGACCGCCGCGGCACAACAGCCGGCCGATGCCGACAAACTGGCTCGCATTGCCGCGCTCCGGGCGCGCTACGAAGAGCTGCGTGAAGCAGGCCAGGCGCCCGGAAGATTCGAAGCGGCCGTCTCGGCCGCGCCGCACATTGGGCGGCAAATTTCCCCCGATCTCGTGCAAACGCGCGCAAGTGTTCCAGCCGGTTGGTACTGGTTCGGGCGCATCGAGCGCGGCACCTGCTTGCGGATCGACAATGCGCAGGGCACGCCCGGCGTCGCCTGCCTTCTGTGGAATGCATCCGACCCGAGCGAGCGCTTCTGCGCGACCGATACCATAAAGGTGCAGTGGACCGCGCGCATCGGGCGGGGCCGCATGCTCCTCTCCGACATGGGACGCGTCGTGGCGTCGATTGTCGATGACACCTGCGGGCGGCATGACGTCCTGCTCGGCGTCGGTCGGCCCCGCGCCGACGACGGCTCCTCACCCCTCACCGCGCGCAAGGGAACCGAGAACCTCGCCATTGTCGCGACCAAGCTCGGGCTTGAGCCGCGCGATGTTCACGCACCGATCACGTTCTTCGCTCCCGTCACCTGCCGTGATCAGCACTTCGAATGGGACGACGAGGTTCGGCTCGCGGATACGTATGTCGATCTTCACGCTGAGATGGATCTGCTGATGGGCATCTCGAACACACTGCACCCATTGGCGCCACCCGAGGCAGCGGCAAAATCGGTTGATTTCATACGGTGGCGGCCCAAGCGGTTGGATATTTCCCGCTTTTGCCGCGAGGCGACCGACGAAGCGACGCGCGCCTACTCTCGGACGGACGCCTATTTGACCGAGCTCGCTGGAGGCGGAGATGGCAGCGTCTGAAGCGCTAGGCGCGCGCTTTCGCCAGGTCGTGCCGCCCGGGCGCTCGTGGTCGGGGCTCGTGCGCGGCGGCGAGACCATCCGCGTGGTCGACCTGGTTGGCGAGCAGGCCGTGGACTTCCTCGTCTACAGCGATGCCGATAAGGCCGAGCGCTACGATGCCCAGCTCACGCTTCTCACGCGCGGCAGCACCGCTATCACACGCGGCACTCGGCTCCTGTCCAATCGCGGTCACGAGCTGATGACGGTCACCTCCGACACACTCGGCGCGCATGACACGCTCGTGGGCTGCTGCAGCGCCGAGGCCAACACGGTGCGCTTTGGCGAGCACGCCGCGCATCTCCATTCCTGCCGCGACAACTTCCTCATCGAGCTAGCGAAGCACGGCATGTCGAAGCGCGACATCGTGCCAAACCTGAATTTCTTCATGCCCGTTCCGGTCGAAGAGGATGGCAGGCTGGCCATCGTCGCCGGGGTGCAGGAGCCAGGCCACCACGTCGATCTGCTCGCGAGCATGGACGTACTATGCGTGCTCTCGAACTGCCCGCAGATTAACAATCCGTGCAACGGATTTGACCCCACGCCGATCGAGGTCGTGATTTCAGGCCCACGCTAGGCACCGCTACGCCGCCTGCGGCGGACGTCCGATCGGATTCAGCTCAGCAATGAGCTTCGCGCAGGCAAGGATGCGTGGCTCCGAGCAGCGCGGTCCGATGATTTGAATTCCAACCGGCAACCCCGAGCTCGTCATCCCGGCCGGCACGGAGGCGGCAGGCAGTGCAACGAGCGACACGATAAAGGCCGGCGCGAACCAGGTCGTGTAGTTGTCGAGCTTCCGGCCCCCGATCTCGGTGGGATAGTTCTGCTCGACCGGAAACGGCGGCACCGGCACGGTGGGCGTGAGCAGCAAGTCGTAGTCATCGAAAAACCGGCGCAGCCGATGCCAGATTTCGGCGCGTTTGCGCTCAGCGACTGCAAGGTCGCGGCTTGTCAGTACCAGGCCGGCCTCGATATTGCCGGCAAGGTTCGGGCCGAACTCATGCAGGCGGTCGAGTCGATCGGTGTACTGCGCCACCATCCACTCACCACGCAAGACTTGATAAGCCTCGACGCCGTCTGCGAGATCGAGCGTCAGTTCCGTCACCGAAGCATGTGCGTTTCCAAGCCCCAGCGCCGCGGACCGGCAAATCTGGTCGACTTCGGAATCGACGCCCAGCCCAGCGATGTCAGCGACATAGCCAATCGAGAGCCCGCGCAAGTCGCGCGTCTCCTCGATCATTTGCACCAGCTTGCCGCGCCACGGCGGATCGAACGAGATGGGCGACGACGCACTGGCACCAGCCATCGCATCGAGCATCAGGCCGGCATCGGTCGCGTTGCGTGCTACCGGTCCATGCACGGTGGTCACATCCCAAGGCTGCGGCTCGGCGGAGTTCGGCACGACGCCTGCCGTCGGACGCAGGCCGACCACGCCGCAGTACGCCGCGGGCACTCGCAGACTGCAACCGACGTCGGTCCCTTCGGCGAGCGGCAGCATGCGCGCCGCCACTGCGGCTGCCCCACCGCCGGTAGAGCCGCCGGCTGTCAAGCGCAAGTCCCACGGGTTGCGGGTCGCACCGAATACCTTGTTGACCGTATTCGCGCCGGTCGCGAACTCGGGCGTGTTGGTCTTGCCGACGACGATTACGCCGGCGGCTTTGAGGCGTGTAACGACTTCTGCATCTTCCGTGGGCACATGCTCGGCGTACAACGGCGAGCCATAGGTGGTACGAATGCCGGCGGTCGGCGTGACATCCTTGATGCCGATCGGTACGCCATGCAGCGGACCGAGTGCACGTCCGCGCATCACTGCATCCTCCGCCGCTCGCGCCGCCTCTTTCGCTTGCTCCGCAGCCAGAGTGCAGATGGCGTTGATCGCCGGATTTGCCCGCGCGATCGCATCGAGATGCGACTTCAGTATTTCAACTGGGCTGAGCGCCTTGGTACGCACCAGTCGTGCGAGATCGATGGCGTTCATGTTGTTCATTCACTTCTCCGAGAAACTCGCCGGCGCAGCGCTAAACTAAAAGAAAAGGGCTCGCATAAATGCAAGCCCTTGATATAACTGGCGCGCCCGGCAGGATTCGAACCCACGACCCCTTGGTTCGTAGCCAAGTACTCTATCCAACTGAGCTACGGGCGCAAGGGCGCGGAGTTTATCATCGGCTGCGCGTTACGTGTCGCGGTGGACCGATGCGTTCAGCGCCGCGGCGAGCGCCGCATCTCCGCCCACGATGTCCTCCCACTTGAGATCGATGCCTTTGCGGTGGCCCTTTTCGGTCAGCTTCAGACCGGTGGGCCCGAGCGTCAACGTAAACGGCTTGTCCTTGATTACGACTTCGCGCTTCAGTTCTTTGTTCAATACCGTTGCCATAGTCTTCCCCTGTTAAACGCCCGCAAGTATTTGCGCGGCACGCTTGATCGTCTGCCGCGTGCGCTTGTAATCCTGCCATGGATCGGTTCGTTGCTTTTGAATCGATTGTTCGCATTCGTAATGTTCCACTGACTTGCGCTCTTCAAGCCCTCGAGCTCGTCCCACGCCAGGGTCATCGAAACACCCAACCCGGGGCGTGCGCGTGCCGAGAAAGCCGCGGCAGTTGTCGCACCGCGGCCATTGCGCAAGTAGTCGATAAAGATCTTGCCGACCCGATTTTTCGGACCGCTTTTCGCAACGAAGCGTTGCGGCACGGTGCGCGCCAGATGAACGACGACCGCCTCGGAAAAGTCCTTGACCTCATCCCAGTTGGCGACCGGACTCAGCGGAACGACAACGTGCAGCCCCTTGCCGCCGCTGGTCTTCAGAAAGCATTTCAGCTTCAGCTCATCCAGAAACGCCTTGGTCAGCATCGTTCCCTCGACCACGTGCCGCCATTGAACACCCTCGCCCGGATCAAGGTCGAACAGCAAACGATCGGGATTCTCGATCGACTTGACCGTGGCGTTCCAGGTATGGAATTCGATCACGTTCAATTGCGCTGCCTGTACCAAGGCTGCCGCGGTGGCGATCTCGAGCATCGGCGGATGCCCCGGAAGAAACGAAGGATCGAGCTCGTTCACTCCTGGAATCCTCAACGTGTCGACGTGCTTCTGAAAAAACAGCTGCCCGCCGATTCCGCTCGGCCCGCGCACCAGTGACGTTGGCCGGCCCTTCAAGTGCGGCAGCATGGATTCCGCGACGCTTTCGTAGTACCGCACAAGGTCAAGCTTCGTGAGCCCGGTACTGTCATCGATCACACGCTCGCCGTGACTGATCTTGACGCCGAGCGCGGTAGCCGCAGCTGCGGACTTCGTCGATTTGCTCTTCGCAGCCGAGCGTTTCACCGGTGCATCCTCCGGAGTGACTGCCTTTTCTTCGGTGATTGTTGCGGGCGACTTATCGGTCCGCAAGCCGTGAAACACGGAATGCCGTATCCGACCTTCGCTGGTCCATTCACCAAACGACACCTCAGCCACCAGTTTCGGACTAACCCAATGGCCTTTGATGCTGGTCGGAAGTTGATGAAACGCTGGCTTCGCCGTCTTCATCGCACTTAACTTCCCGTGCAAATCGTTGAGCGTTTTATGATCGAAGCCGGTGCCGACATTGCCTGAATAGATCAAGCGCCCATGCACATCGTGCACGCCCAGCAGCAGCGAGCCTATTCCCGTCCGACTTCCCTTCGGATCCGTGTAGCCGCCTATTACGAACTCCTGCCGTTGCGTGCACTTCAGCTTGATCCATGTCGGCGAACGCGCCGATACATAGGAAGAATCCGCGCGCTTGCCGATCACTCCTTCGAGGCGCAGCTGACACGCCGCTTCCAGCAGTGAACCGGCATCGGCTTCAAAGTCTTCGCTGAACTTCAGAAGGTCTGACGCCTTGCTGGCCATCAGCTGCCGCAGCAGGTTTCGCCGCTCGCGCAGCGGAACCTGGCGCAGATCGTGGTCCGCGTAGTACGGCAGGTCAAACACCAGGTAGTGAATGTCGCCGGTAGCGGCCGCATCGAAGGCGTTCTGCAGCGCCTGAAAGTCGGTGCGGCCCTGCCCCGACTCGATCACGATCTCACCGTCGATCCATGCGTTCGGAAGGTTCAACGCGGCGATCGCTGGCAGCAAATGCTTGAGCTTCGATGTCCAGTCGTGGCCACGCCGCGTAAAGAGCCGGATGTCGCTACCGTCGACGCGGGCGAGTACGCGATAACCATCGAACTTGATCTCGTAGATCCAGTCGCCTTGGGTCGGCGCGGAGGTCGCCAGCGTTGCCAATTGTGGCGCCAGAGCCAGGGGCAATTTCGCGCTTCGAGCACCGTCCGGGACCGGTGCGGAACCTGCGCTTCGCTCTTTAGGCGCTTTCCTGGCTCCCGCTCTGCGTGCCGGCCGCTTCGCCGTAGCTCGCGCGCCGCCGTTCGCGTTCACGCTGTCCGGCAGCGCTTCGGTGATGTCGTACTCGGCCGCCGGTCGCGCAGTTTCGTCGCGCTCCTTGATCAACAGCCAAGGCTCCTGGCGCTCGTTACCGCGGCCGCGCATCCGCACCAGCGTCCAACGTCCCTGTAGCTTCTCCCCTTGCAGCTCGAACTTCAGCTTGCCTTGACGATAGCCTTCGTGGGCATCGCCGGTCGGAATCCACACGCCGCGGTCCCACACGATGACGGTGCCAGCGCCGTACTGCCCCGGCGGAATCACGCCTTCGAACGTCGCATACGCGAGCGGGTGATCTTCGACGTGCACCGCCATGCGCTTGTCCGCAGGATCGAGGCTCGGACCTTTCGGCACTGCCCAACTCTTCAACGTGCCGTCGAGCTCGAGGCGAAAGTCATAGTGCAGACGCCGCGCCGCGTGTTTCTGGATCACAAAGTTGAGCGCCTTGCCGGGCTTCGTAACCGCGCCCTTCGGTTCCGAAGTGACCCCGAAGTCGCGCTTGGTCCAATATTTTTGGAGGTTGTCGGCCATCGTGTCTTAAACGCAAACGATGTGCCTGTGCTGGCGGAGGCGGACGGATTCGAACCGTCGATGCACGTTTTTGCGCGCATGCTCCCTTAGCAGGGGAGTGCCTTCGACCACTCGGCCACGCCTCCGGGACTTCACAACTTTTCGTGAGGCCGCGAGTTTAGTCGTTGCCTCACGCGGCAGCAACGCACACTAGGCGGTGATCTGTTCCAGTCCAAACGCTTTGTGCAGCGCCCGGACTGCGAGCTCCATGTATTTGTCTTCCACGACCACCGAAATCTTGATTTCGCTGGTCGAGATCATCTGCATGTTGATGCCCTCCTCGGCCAAGGTGCGGAACATCAAGCTGGCGATGCCGACGTGTGAGCGCATGCCAATACCCACGATCGACACCTTGGCGATCTTCGGGTCGCCGACGATCTGCTTGGCGCCGATGTGATCCTTGACCTTGCTCTCCAGCACGCCGATCGCCTTCTCGTATTCGTTGCGGTGAACCGTAAACGAGAAATCAGTCGTGCCGTCGACGCTGATGTTCTGCACGATCATGTCGACGTCGACGTTGGCGTCAGCAATCGGCCCAAGAATCTGGTACGCGATGCCGGGGCGGTCCGGCACTCGCGTCAGCGTGATCTTCGCTTCGTCGCGCGCGAAGGCGACGCCTGAGATAACGGCTTTTTCCATCTGGATGTTTTCCTCGAACGTGATCAGCGTGCCCGATGCGGCCTCTTCTTCGAGCGGCGTGTTGGCGTCGGTCATGCTGGACAGCACCCGCAGCGGCACCTTGTACTTGCCGGCGAACTCGACCGCTCTCAACTGCAGCACCTTCGAGCCAAGACTCGCCATCTCCAGCATTTCTTCGAACGTGATCCGGTGCAGTCGCTGCGCTTCGGGAACAATGCGCGGATCGGTCGTGTAAACACCGTCGACGTCGGTGTAGATCAAACATTCGCTTGCTTTCAGCGCCGCGGCCAGCGCGACGGCCGATGTGTCGGAGCCGCCGCGGCCGAGCGTCGTGATGTTGCCGTGCTCGTCAACGCCCTGAAATCCGGCGACGACGACGATCGTTCCGCTGTCCAGATCGGCGCGAATTTTCTTCTCGTCGATACTCAGAATGCGCGCTTTGTTGAACGCGCTGTCGGTGAGCACGTGAACTTGCGGCCCGGTGTAACTCTTTGCCTTCAGCCCGCGCTCGAGCAGCGCCATTGCCAGCAATCCGACGGTGACCTGCTCGCCGGTCGACGCCACGACGTCGAGCTCGCGCGCGTTGGGGTTTTGCTGCACTTGCTTGGCGAGACCGATCAAGCGGTTGGTTTCGCCGCTCATCGCGGACACGACGACGACCAACTGGTGGCCTGCGCGATGCCACTTCTCAAGGCGATGCGCAACGTTGGCGATGCGATCGGCCGATCCGACCGACGTGCCGCCGTACTTGTGAACGATGAGCGCCATGCTGGCTATTCTACGAATCGGGCTCGATCAATGATGCATCGGGCTCCCACTCGATCACGATGCGTTGACCGTTGCGATCCGTGAAGCGCACGTCGGCGCCGAGCAACGCGACGAAAATCAGCTGCCCGTCGCGCCATAACAGCGGCAATCGGCCACGCTCGAACTCGGCGATGCCGGCGTCCTGGAACAAGCGCTTCAAAGTTTTCGATGGGCGTGCCGGATGCGGTTTGAAGCGCTCGCCTCCACCGCGTGGCCGAACTTCGAGCGGCTCGGCGCGCAACCATTCGGGGTCGAAACCTTCGCCGTTGACCTCGGTGAATTTCAGTACGCCGCCCCAGCTGGGCACGGGTATTTCGTCTTCCGTTTGCCACTGCAACACGAACGCGTCGTGATTCGTGTCATCTGCACGCTTCAGCAGCAACAGGCCACGGTAGCGGCGCACTTCATGGCTGCCCAATCGCACCAGCAGCCGCGCATCGCTGCGCGCATGGCGCGCCTGATCCAGCACTTCGAGCAACCGCGCGCGGCTCGGTGCTTCAAGCCCCTGGTCTGCCAGCCACGCGCGCAGCACTCCGGTCTGTCGCGCGGCCGGCAAAGCCGCGAGCCGATCGAGCCACAGCATCCCTTCCGGCGCACCGTCGGCGCACGCCGCGCGATCGGAGGCCGCCACTGTGCGCATCGCTTCGGCCCCTTCTGCGATCAGGTCCACCGAGCGCGCCGCCGCCGCGCGAAATCCCGGGCGCAGCACATCAAGGCGCGGCAGCAGGTCGCGCCGCACGGAGTTACGCAACAGCGAAGCGTCGTCGTTGGTGTCGTCATCGACATAGGAAATTGTGTGCAACTCGACGTAGCGCTCCAGATCGGCGCGAGCGACATCGATCAGGGGGCGCAACAACTGCAGATCTCCGTCGAATACGCGCGCCGCGGGAAACGCGGCCAGACCGTCGAGCCCCGCTCCGCGCATCCACTGCAACAGGAACGTTTCAAGTCGATCGTCGCGATGGTGCGCGGTCATCACGATGCGCGCCTCCGCTTCACGCGCGGCCTCGGCCAGCGCGGTGTAGCGCACGTCGCGGGCCGCCGCCTCGATGCCCCGTCCGCGCCGCTTCACCTCGACATGGCGGACGATCAACGGAACATTGCGGCGCACGCATTCGGCTTCGCAGTGCGCCACCCAGGCGTCGGCATTGCGGCTCAGCCCATGGTGCACATGAACGGCTACGACACGGCGAACTCCGGTGCCACGCGTCGACACCAGGCGCGCCAGGAGATCCAGCAAGGCCATGGAGTCGCGGCCACCGCTCAACCCCAGTGCAACGGTGGCGGCGGCGCGGCGCGGAGTCTGGACCTGGCGCTTCAGCGGCTCGACCGCTCTCGCGGCCGCGTCGTTGCCCAGCGAGACTGCACGCGCGACGGACGCGCGGACGATATCGAGCAACTGCTGCTCGAGCGGATCAGTTTTCTTCGACCGTGCTCTTGAACTTGCCATATGCCAACAGCCGCGCATGGCGTGCCGCCAGCAGGTCTTTGGTCTTCATGCCCTGAAACTGCCGCAGACTGTCGGCCAACGCACGCTTCAACATGACGGCCATCTGCTTGGGATTGCGGTGCGCTCCGCCAAGCGGCTCGGCGATGATCTTGTCGATTACGCCAAGCGCCTTCAGCCGATGCGCGGTGAGACCGAGCGCTTCGGCCGCATCCGGCGCCTTGTCGGCGCTTTTCCAGAGGATCGAAGCGCAGCCTTCGGGCGAGATCACCGAGTAGGTCGCGTACTGCAGCATCAGCACCGTGTCGCCGACGGCGATCGCCAGCGCGCCACCCGATCCGCCCTCGCCAATGATCGTCGTGATCACCGGCACCCGCAGCTGCGACATCTGGTACAGGTTGTGGCCGATCGCCTCCGACTGGCCGCGCTCTTCGGCGTCGATGCCCGGATACGCGCCCGGCGTGTCGACGAAGGTGAACAACGGCAAGCCAAACTTTTCGGCGAGCTTCATCAGCCGCAACGCTTTGCGATAGCCCTCGGGCTTGCTCATGCCAAAGTTGCGCAATGCGCGCTCTTTGGTATCGCGGCCCTTCTGGTGCCCGAGCAGCATCACCGCCTGGCCATTGAAACGCGCCATACCGCCGACGATCGACAGGTCATCAGAGAACGAGCGGTCTCCGTGCAGCTCATGAAAGTCAGTGAAGATGTCGTTGACGTAGTCCAGCGTGTAAGGTCGCTGCGGGTGACGCGCCAGCTGTGACACCTGCCACGGCGAAAGCTTCGCGTAGATCTCCTTCAGCAGACCGTCGCTCTTCTCCTGCAGGCGGTCGATCTCCTCCGAAATGTCGACGGCGGAGTCGTCCTGCACGAAGCGCAACTCGTCGATCTTCGCCTCGAGCTCGGCGATCGGCTGCTCAAAATCCAGAAACGTGGTCTTTGCCATTCTTAGCGCATTCTCTTAATACGTGACTGGAATCGGATCAAGACTACGCCATAGATACCATGTCGCAACGCTGCGCCATGGCGCCCAGACTTGTGCCACCTGCTCCACGCGCACCCGTCCTTCCCGGCCGAGCACCGGTTCGCCGCCAAGATAATTGACACTGACCGCTTTGAGCAAGCCCAAATCGTCGAGTGGAAGCACATTCGGACGCAGCAGATTGAACATCAGAAACATCTCTGCGGTCCAGCGGCCGATGCCGCGAATATCGACCAGCTCGGCGATGATTTCCTCATCATCCTGCTCGCCGAAGCGCGACGGATCGACACGGCCGCTGACGAAGTGCGCTGCGAGGTCGCGAATGTATTCGACCTTCCGGTCCGACAACCCACAGCGGCGCAGCGTCGTCGGCCGGCGCCGCAGGATTGCCTTCGGCGTGGTTTCACCGCACGCAGCGCAAAAACGAAGCCAGACTGCAGCAGCGGCTTTGGTCGAAATCTGCTGCCCGACGATCGCGCGCGCCAGCGTGACGAACGCATCCCCGCGCGACTGCAGTTTCACACGCGGGTGCGCAGCGATGATGCGCGCCATCGTCGGGTCCTTGGTGGCGAGCGCGCGCTTGGCCCGCGTCCAGTACGTGGGAGAAACGCCCGGTATCCGCACCGGCAGAGGAGCGGACGCGGAAGCAGACCCAGGCCCCGCTACTGACGACGCCACGTCGTGCCGCCGGGGCCGTCTTCGAGCACGACACCTTTGTCGAGCAATGCTTTGCGAACACGATCGGCTTCAGCGTAGTTCTTCTCCTTCTTCGCCGTCGCGCGCACCGAGATCAGCAGTTCGATTCCCGCGGTATCGTCGTCAGAGCCGCGTAGAAACCGCGCAGCATCCTGCTGCAGTATTCCGAGCGTCTCGCCGAGCGCACGCAGTTGCGCCGCCAGACGCGGCGAACTGCTTCGATTGATTTCACTGGCCAGGTCGAACAGAACGGCCAACGCGATCGGCGTATTGAAATCGTCGTTCATCGCGTCGCGAAAACGCCGCGCATGCGGCTCTTCCCAATCGAGCGGCAGCGCGTCGGCTTCGGTGTCGCGCAACGCGGTGTACAGGCGGCTCAACGCGGTGCGCGCCTCGACGATCAACGCTTCGGTAAACGCAATCTGGCTGCGATAGTGCGGGCGCAACAGAAAAAACCGCAGCACTTCCGCGTCGTACTTTTTCAGCGCGTCGCGAATCGTCATCATGTTGCCGAGCGACTTCGACATTTTTTCGTCGCCGACTCTCAGCGCGCCGCAGTGCATCCAGACATTGGCGAGCGGCACGCCGTGCGCGCCTTCACTTTGTGCGATTTCGTTCTCGTGATGCGGGAAGATCAGGTCGGGTCCGCCGCCGTGAATGTCGAACGTCTTGCCCAGCGTTTCGCTGGCCATCGCAGAACACTCGATGTGCCATCCGGGGCGCCCCGCGCCCCACTGCGACGGCCACGACGGTTCGGTCGGTTTCGCCTGCTTCCACAGCACAAAGTCGAGCGGGTCGCGCTTGCTGCGCTCGACCGCCACGCGCTCGCCGGCGCGCAGGTCGTCGAGCGATTTGCCCGAAAGTTTTCCGTACCCCGGAAACTTGCGCACGGCGAAGTTGACGTCGCCCCGGCCATCCCCGTTCGCGGCTCCGTGGTCGGCCTGGTACGCCAGCCCTTTCTGCTGCAGCAGCTCGATCAGCCCAAGCATCTGCGGGACGTATTCGGTGGCGCGGGGCTCTGCGTCGGGCACGCTCAATCCGAGGGCGGCGAAATCCTCATTCATGTAGCGAATGAAGCGCTCAGTCAGTTCACCGGGCGTCTCGCCATTCTCGGCAGCGCGTTTGATGATCTTGTCTTCGATGTCGGTGATGTTGCGCACGTAACTGACTTCCAACCCCAGAACCCGCATCCAGCGCTGCGCCATGTCCATTGCCATGAACAGGCGCGCATGGCCGATGTGGCAGTAGTCGTATACGGTCATGCCGCATACGTACAAACCCACGCGTCCCGGCACGATCGGCTGCAACGGTTTCTTGCTACGGGTCAGCGTGTTGTAGATCTCTAACGGCATCTGTAGTTGATCGCTTCGACTCAGGCGGTTGTAGAATCGCGCGCAGTGTAACGAGCCAGCGCGCAGTCAAGCATCACCCGCACCGTCACTTCAATGTCCACCCACGTTTCGCTTGTATTGGCGCCATTTCTGGTCGCGACAGCGCTCGGTTTCGCAGGTATCGCGGTCGCGCAACCGGTGCCTCCGCCGATTGTGGGCGACATTTCGGTTGATCCGCGCGACGCGACACCGCTCGAAGAAGTACGCAAGCTCATCGCCGCGGGACGAACCAAGCAGGCGCTGGCGTTTGCCGACGAACAGCTGGTCAAAAACCCGCGTAATGCTCAGATGCGCTTTGTACGCGGCGTTATTTTGTCGGACATGAACGACACCACCGCGGCGCGCCGGGTGTTCGAGCAGCTCACCGAGGACTTCCCCGAACTACCCGAGCCGTACAACAATCTCGCCGTGCTGTATGCCGCCGACGGGCAGCTCGATCGCGCACGCGGAGCGCTGGAAATGGCGCTGCTCGCCCGGCCCGATTACGCCACCGCGCATGAAAATATGGGCGACGTGCATTTGCAGATGGCAGCCGATGCCTACCAAAGAGCTGCGACGCTGCAACCGACCAATCGTGCGGTGTCGAACAAACTGGCGCTGGCGCGAGAGATGGTCACAAAGGCGCGCAACCCGCGCTGAACTTGATGAGGAATGGGCAATGAAGCGTAGACACTTGATGGCGGCGACACTCGTCCTCGCCGCCTTCACCGCAGCCGCGCAAGCGCCGGCGCCGCGTGTAGCACTCGACACCAGCGAAGGAAAAATCGTCGTCGAGCTGGCGCCGCAGGCCGCGCCGAAGACCGTCGAGAATTTTCTTGCGTATGTGAAGAGTGGTCATTACGACGGCACCGTGTTTCACCGCGTGATTCCCGGCTTCATGGTGCAGGGCGGCGGCTTTACCGGTGAAATGAAGGAGAAGCCGACCCGCGGCACGATCCCGCTCGAGAGCCGCAACGGCCTCAAGAACGAACGCGGCACACTGGCGATGGCACGGCGCGGCGATCCCGACTCGGCGAGCGCGCAATTTTTCATCAATGTCGTCGACAACGCGCGGCTCGACTATCCGAACCCGGACGGCAATGGCTACGCGGTGTTCGGCAAAGTCGTCGAAGGCATGGACGTGGTAGACAAGATCAGAGCTGCGCCGACCGACAGTCGAGGCCCGCATCAAAACGTTCCGGTATCACCCATCACCATCAAGACCGCGCGCATCGTCAAATAACGCAGTTCATCGCAGGAGCAGCAATGGTTCGTCTGTACACCAACTACGGCCCGATGACGATCGAGCTCGACTACGAGCGCGCGCCGAAATCGGCGGCGAATTTTGAAAACTACGTGCGCAACGGGTTCTATGACGGCACGTTGTTTCATCGCGTGATCAACGGCTTCATGATCCAGGGCGGCGGCTTCGAGCCCGGAATGCGGCAGAAGACGGCCGAAGACCCGATCGAGAACGAAGCGCGCAACGGGTTGCGCAACACGAAGTACACGGTCGCGATGGCGCGCACCGGCGACCCGCACTCGGCATCGTCGCAATTCTTCATCAACGTGGCCGATAACGAGTTCCTCAATCACACGTCGCCGACGCCGCAAGGCTGGGGCTACTGCGTGTTCGGCAAGGTGATCGAAGGCACGGAGACGGTCGACAAGATCAAGCTGATGCGCACCGGCCGCCACGGCTCGCATCAGGACGTGCCCGAAGTCAATGTGCTGCTCGAGCGCGCCGAGATCATTTGAGCCTCACGGATCCACCGCCGGCGCTGGCGATCACGCAGTCGATCGACCCGCTGCTCGATCCGATTTTCATTTCCGACCTACACCTGGCACCCGAACGGCCGGCGACGCTGAAGCGGTTTTTTCGCTTCCTGCAGGCCGACGCGCCGCGGCATCAGGAGCTCGTGATCCTTGGCGACTTGTTTGAATTCTGGATCGGCGACGATGCATCGCCTCCCGCGAAGCCGGTGATCGACGCGCTGGCGCGAGCTTCGAATGCCGGACAACGCGTGTTCCTGATGCACGGCAATCGCGATCCTTTGCTCGGCCACGATTTCGCCCTTGCCGCTGGCGCAACGCTGCTCGCCGATCCGATCGTCGCCGAGGTTGCGGGCACGACCACGTTGCTGTCGCACGGGGATGCCTGGTGCACACGCGACGTTGCGTACCAGCAGTTTCGCGCGATGGTCAGAAACCCCGATTTCCAGCGCGGCTTCCTGGCGAAATCGGTAGACGACCGGATCGCGGTCGCCAAGAGCGCTCGCATGCTGAGCGATACCGAGAAATCGACCAAGGCCATGGACATCATGGATGTCACGCCGGAGGCGATTGGCGCCGCGCTAAGAAGTGCCGGCGTGCGCCGCATCATTCACGGCCACACGCACCGCCCAGCGGCTCACGTGATCGATCTCGATGGCGCAAGCGCCGAGCGCTGGGTTTTGCCCGACTGGGATCTGGACGAAGCTGAGCCGCGCGGCGGCTTTCTTGACTTCGTCGACGGATTGCCGCGTCTCGTCTTCTTCGACGACTAGTCGTCAACCAGGCGATTCAACTGCGCGGCGTCGACCTTCGACGATTCGGTCGGCACGTCATCGAGCGAGATTCCGCTGCGCTCGAGCGCCGCGACCAGCCGCTCTATCTCACGCTGCTGCGCGGCGGCATGATCGATCAAGCCGTGCAGTGCCTTCGTCAGCGGATCGTCGCCTTCCTGCGTAATCCCGTATGCTGAAAACCCCATCGCGTTGGCCGCCTCTTCGCGCTGCGCCTCGGTTTCCTTGTGCAGGATGCGCGCAGGATTGCCGACCGCGGTCGCGCCCGCCGGCACTTCCTTCACCACCACCGCATTGGAACCGATCCGCGCGCTGTCGCCCACCGAAAATCCACCCAGCACCTTCGCGCCAGCGCCGACGATGACGTTGCGCCCGAGTGTCGGATGTCGCTTCGCTCCCTTGATCGTCGACGTGCCGCCCAGCGTCACTCCCTGATAAATCGTCGAGCCATCGCCGATCACCGCGGTCTCCCCGATCACGATTCCCATGCCGTGATCCATAAACACAAAACGGCCGATCTGCGCACCCGGATGAATTTCAATGCCAGTGAAAAAGCGCCCAAGGTGCGAGATGAAACGTCCGAGCCAGTGCAGACCGCTTCTCCAGCACCTGTGCGCGATGCGATGTATCCACAGTGCGTGTACCCCCGGATAGCATGTCAATACTTCCCAGCCCGAACGCGCGGCAGGGTCGCGCTGCAGGATGCAGTCGATGTCTTCTCGTAGCCGGGTAAACATCGAACGATTGTAGTCAGAGTCCCCGCGTCTTGCGTCCGGCACGCGCGGTGCGCGACTCGATGATCGCGGCACTGATGCCGCGCAGAACGTCGAGCTCGGTCTGCGTCAGGCGCGCGCGATTGAACAGGCGTCGCAGTCGCGCCATCAAGCGCTTCGGTTCGTTGGGATCGAGATAACCGATCGCCACCAGCGCCTGCTCGAGATGCGCATACAAACCTTCGAGTGCATCGACACTGGCCGGCGCCTCGTCATCGGCGAAGCGCGTTTGCTCGGGCTGAATGTCCGCATCACCCCTCAACGCGAGTTGGCATTCATATGCAGTTACTTGTACCGCCTGCGCCAGATTCAACGACGAAAATTCCGCGCTGGCCGGAATCGCGCAGCAGAATTGACAGCGTTCGACATCTTCATTGCGCAGCCCGTCACGCTCGGTGCCGAACACGAAAGCGATGTCGCCCTCGGCGTGCGCGCCCAGGGTTTCGGCAGTCGACAGCGCTGCGCGTCGCAGGTCGAGCATCGTCGGTCCGAACTGCCGGTCATATCCGGTCATTGCGAACGCAGTCGTAACGCCGCTCAGTGCCTGGGCAAGTGTCGAACAACTCGCGCTGGCCAGCAGCACATCGATGCCGCCGGTTGCCAACGCCACCGCCTCGGGTTGATCGCGATAGCCGGCAAGGCGCGGGTTCACGACCACGAGCCGCTGGAATCCCATGGTCTTCAGCGCGCGTGCGGCCGCTCCGATGTTGCCGGGATGGCTCGGGGCCACAAGCACGAAGCGAACGCGATCGAACACCGTGGTCGGCAGAGGTTAGACGGTCGATGCACTAAACTGCACGCTCAGTCTAATCGCCGCTCGCCTCTCATGAGCGCGCTTCCTCATGCACCCGATGCTCAACACGGCCATCAAGGCCGCTCGTAAGGCCGGCTCGATCATTAATCGCGCCAGCCTCGATCTGGATCTGATCCGCGTCTCGAACAAGGGGCGCAGCGACTTCGTCACCGAAGTGGACAAGGCGGCCGAGCAGGCGATTCTCGAGATAGTGTCGAAGGCGTATCCGGACCATGCGATTCTGGCCGAGGAATCAGGCGCTTCAGGAAAATCGGAGTACACGTGGATCATCGACCCGCTCGATGGCACCACCAACTTCATTCACGGCTTCCCGCAGTACGCGGTGTCGATCGCATTGAGGCATCGTGAGCACGTCACGCAGGCGGTGGTCTACGACCCAACGCGTAACGAGCTGTTCACCGCGACGCGCGGACGTGGTGCCTTCATGAATGAGCGCCGGCTGCGCGTCTCGAAGCGGGAACGGATGGCCGATTGTCTGATCGGCACCGGCTTTCCGTTTCGTTCGTTGGAACACCTGGACGAATATTTGCAGATGTTCAAGAGCATTATGGAAGCTACCGCGGGTGTGCGCCGTCCCGGCGCCGCGGCGCTCGATCTAGCTTATGTCGCGGCCGGCCGGCTCGACGGCTTCTGGGAGATTGGCTTGTCGCCGTGGGACATGGCCGCGGGAAGCCTATTGATTCTTGAGGCGGGCGGGCTCGTTTCCAACTTTCAGGGCGACCCCGGTTTCATGGAAGACGGACGCATCGTGTGCGCATCGCCTAAGATTTTTCCGCAATTGCTGAAGCTGGTCGGTGGCGTGCACGGAACGCGAAAGGCTGCCGGGCCGCGCGACGCTGATCAAGCTGCGCTTTAAGTTTGAGTTTGCGATTCTGAAATCGGAGGACGTATGTTGAGACGCTGTATCTCTGGGGCTGTCTGGTGCGCGATGGCTGCGTTTACAACGCTCGCGCTGGCGCAGACCTACCCGGTCAAGCCGGTGCGGATCATGGTTGGCGCCAACGCCGGGGGCGGCACCGACATCATCGCGCGCGTCCTTGCAGAAAAGTATCAGGCGGCGTTGGGCCAGCCGTTTATTGTCGAGAACCGGCCCGGCGCATCCAACACGATCGCCGCCGACCTGACCGCGAAAGCCGCGCCCGACGGTCATACGTTGCTGCTGGCGACCAACACCGGCCAAGCGATCGCGCCCCATCTGATCAAGCTGAGCTTTGACACCAACAAGGATCTGATTCCCATCGCGCTGATCGTCACCGTGCCGAACGTGCTGGTGGTGACGCCGAATTTGCCGGCGAACAGTGTCAAGGAGTTGATTGCGCTGATGAAGGCCAAGCCCGAGGCGTTCTCCTACGGCTCGTCGGGCGTGGGCAGTACACAGCACCTCGCCGGTGAGGCGTTCAATCTTGCCGCCGGCACCAAGGCCGTTCACATTCCGTACAAGGGCTCGGCCCAAGCGCTGGCCGATCTTTCCGGTGGGCAGATTCAGATGAACTTCGACACAACCTCGTCAGCGATGGCATTCATCAAGGGCGGCAAGGTCAAGGCGCTCGCGGTGATGAGTCCGCAGCGCTCACCAGAACTGCCCGACGTGCCGACCCTCGCCGAAGCCGGACTGCCCGGCGTTGAGATGACGACCTGGTACGGCCTGTTCATGACCGCAGGGACGCCAAAGGACGTCGTCAACCGGATCTATGCAGAGACGATCAAGGTGTTGCAGCTGCCCGATGTACAGAAGCGCCTCATCGCGCTCGGTGGCGAACCCGGCAAGCTCACGCAAGAGCAATTCGCGGCGCTGGTGAAGTCCGACTATGAACGCTTTGGCCGGCTGATCAAGGACGCGAATGTGAAGATCGAGCAGTGAAGCCGACGATCGCACTGTTCACCGGCGACCCCGCCGGTATTGGGCCTGAACTCGTCGCGCAGCTCCTCGCTCACGGCACCACGCAGCAGGCGGCCGACATCCTGCTGATCAGCAGTCGCCCGGTGCTCGACGACGGCATGCGCAGCGCGAAAGTGCACGTTGATCTCGACTTTGGTGCCCCTGTCCGTGCGCCTGCGCGGCCGCGTGTCGTGGACTGGGCGCACGTGAATGAAGGCGACTTCGCCGTGGGCACGGCCGGGCCGAAGAATGGGCGGTACATGCTTGACGGCCTGGCACTGGGTCTTGACCTGTGCCAGCGCGGCGTTGCCGATGCGATGTGCTTCGCGCCGCTGAACAAGGCGGCGTTGCGCGCCGGCGGCATGCAGCACGCCGATGAGCTGCACTATTTCTGCGAGCTGCTTGACTTTCATGGCAGCTGCGTCGAATTCAACGTTCTCGAATCGCTGTGGACGTCGCGCGTGACTTCGCACGTGCCGCTGAAGGACGTTAGCGCGCTGATCACGCGCGAAGGCGTCGCAGCGGGTGTCGAATTGCTGACGCGCGGATTGGCGTCCACCGGCATCAAGGCGCCCCGCATCGCGGTGTGCGGACTGAACCCGCACAACGGCGACAACGGGGCATTCGGTACGGAAGAACTGGAGACCATCGGCCCCGGCGTAGAGCTTGCGCGCGAGCGCGGCTTTCCCGCCGATGGTCCCTTCCCAGCCGACACGATCTTCGTGCGCGCGCTGCGCAAGGACGGCGCCGGCTACGACGGCGTGCTGACGATGTATCACGACCAAGGTCAGATCGCGATGAAGCTGATGGGATTCGACAGAGGCGTCACGGTGCCTGGCGGCCTGCCGATTTCCATCACCACCCCGGCGCATGGCACGGCGTACGACATTGCCGGGCGCGGCATCGCCAATACCGGCGCCATGCAGAACGCGTTTGCGCTGGCTTGCCGGATGGGCGCAACCCGAATGCAGGCGGCGTAGCGACCATCGATCGCATGAACGCCGCTCTCGATCTCGCGCGGCACACGCCGATGATGCAGCAATACTGGCGCATCAAGGCCGAGCATCCGAATGTGCTGCTGTTCTATCGGATGGGCGATTTTTACGAGCTGTTCTATGACGACGCCGAGCGCGGCGCGCGGCTGCTGAACCTCACGCTGACGAAACGAGGCGCATCGAACGGCGCACCGATCAAGATGGCCGGAGTGCCGGTCGTCGCCGTCGAGCAATATCTGGGCAAGCTGGTGAAGCTCGGCGAGAGCGTTGCGATCTGCGAGCAGATCGGCGATCCCGCCACCAGCAAAGGCCCGGTCGAGCGCAAAGTCGTGCGGGTGGTTACGCCGGGCACGCTGACCGAGACCTCGCTGCTCAGTGACAAGTCGAACGCCGCATTGCTGGCATTGGCGCCACCCACACGCCGCAACGGCGCAATCGGGCTTGCATGGCTGATCGCTGTCGTCGGGAGAGATGCGCGCAACGAGTATTCCAGCAGCGCAGCTGGCGTCCGAGCTCGCGCGCATCGATCCGTCGGAAATCCTGATCGCCGAAGGCATGGAGCGATGCGCTGCATTCGTTGATCGATTCGCTGCCGTGCGCGGCGCAGGCGCGTCCCGACTGGCACTTCGATCGCGGCGCGCGGCGAAACGCTGCTGAAGGAGCAGCTGCAGGTGGCGAGCGCTCGATGCGTTCGGCGTCGCCGACGCGCCCGAGATTCTCGCCGCGCTGCGCCGCGCTGCTCGACTACGCGCAGCTCGACTCAAGGCAATCGGCTGCGCGCACATCGCATCGCTGAAGCGCGAATCGACTCTCGGACTTCATCGCGCTCGATCCGGTCACGCGCCGCAATCTGGAGATCACCGAGACGCTGCGCGGCGAAGACGGCCCGACGTTGTTCAAGCTGCTCGACCATTGCGCAACGACGATGGGCAGCCGGCGGCTGCGGCACTGGCTGCACCATCCGCTGCGCGATCGCAGTGCGCAGGCGGCAGCGCGCCACGCGAGGCATCGAAGAGCTGCTCGCGAACGAGTCAGCTGCGCCAATCGCTCTGCCGCGGAACTCAACGAAGTGCCGGACATCGAGCGCATCGCCACACGCATTGCGCTCGGCTCGGTGCGTCCGCGCGAGTTGGCAGCTTTGCGCGAGGCGCTGCCACGCGTGACGCGAATCGCCTGCGCTGCTGGACGAGCGCTGCTGCGCCGTTGTTGACAACTCTGCGCGAGCATCTGGCTGATCCCCGAAGGCTTGCGGTCTCTGCTGACGCGCGCGCTCCTCGCCGAGCCCGCCTACGCCGTACGCGACGGCGATGTCGTCGCGCCAGGCTTCGATGCCGAGCTCGACGAGTTGCGCGCACTGCGCGACAACACCGGCCAGTTCCTGGTCGATCTCGAAGCGCGCGAGCGAGCGCGCACCGGCATCAGCAACCTGCGCGTCGAATACAACCGCGTGCACGGCTTCTACATCGAAGTCACGCACGGCCAGACGACAAGGTGCCCGACGACTATCGCCGCCGCCAGACGCTGAAGAACGCCGAGCGCTACATCACGCCGGAGCTGAAATCGTTCGAAGACAAGGCGCTGTCCGCGCGCGAACGCGCGTTGGCGCGCGAAAAACTGCTGTACGAACAGATCGTCACTGCAGGCCGCGCAGCACGTGACGCCGCTGCAGCGCTGCGCCGACGCGCTTGGCGTCAACTCGACGCGCTGACTCGCATTCGCAAAGCACGCACAGCGCGCTCGCTGGGTGCGCCCGCAGTTCGCCGACACGCCGCAAATCGAAGTCCAAGGGGCGCGGCATCGCGGTCGTCGAGCACGAATGCGAAACCTACGTCGCCAACGACTGCACGCTGCGCCCGAGCCGCCGCCTGCTGGTCATCACCGGCCCGAACATGGGCGGCAAATCGACCTACATGCGCTCGATCGCACTGATCGCGCTGCTCGCCTACGCAGGCAGCTACGTGCCCGCCAGCGCCGCGACGCTCGGGCCGATCGACAGCATCCTAACGCGCATCGGCGCCGCCGACGACCTGGCTCGGCGGCCGCTCGACCTTCATGGTCGAGATGACCGAAGCCGCCGCGATCCTGAACGCAGCCACCGACCGCAGTCTTGTGCTGATGGACGAAATCGGCCGCGGCACGTCGACCTTCGACGGCATGGCGCTCGCCGCGGCGATCGCGCGCGAGTTGGTCGACACAAGAGCCGCTCAATGACGCTGTTCGCCACGCACTACTTCGAGCTGACGCAACTGGCGGAACAGCATCCGGAGATCGCCAACGTGCATCGTCGCAGCGGCCGAAGCAAATGGCAAGGTCGTGTTCCTGCACGAAGTCCGCGAAGGGCCAGCGAATCAGAGTTATGGGTTGGCAGTTGCGCAACTCGCCGGCGTGTCCAGCGCGGTGGTTAAGCGCGCGCGCTCGCTACTGACGCAACTCGAGGAGCGAGCGCTTGGCACGCGACCGCAACTCGACTTGTTTGTTTCAGCGCCGGAGGCAGCGGCGATTGAGCAGCCCGACTCGCTACGCGAGCGCCTCAAGTCGCTCGACCTCGACGCTGTATCACCGCGCGACGCGCATGCGTTGCTTGAAGAGCTGCAACTTTTACTCTCGCGCCGGTAGTGACCTAATAAGCCGCCTCTACGTTGCTTTTTTTGGCGAACTGCAATTCGAGTCAAGACGCAACCAAGGACAAACGTCAGGACAGCAAGCGTCACTTGAGTCCAGAAAACGACCGTATAGAAGTTGACATCACGTCCCGGAAACGATCCTAGCCACGCTGTTTGCACTGCTAGCCAAAGAAAGTATGGGCAAAGAATGAACGCCAGAATGGCGCCCGTCCATATCAGCTTGCGCCCCATTCGCCACGCCTAGCGTACTGGCTGTGGATTCAACCGCGGAGGACCTTGTGGTCCCCAAGGTCCATTCTTGGAGCACTTCAAGATCACTTCGCGAACGAATGATTGGCAATTGTTTACGGGTGTGAATTTGCCCAAACTTCGTCCAATGGCGAGTTCGCGGTTCACACATTGTTCATCAACGTCAGTGACCGTTTCACACGCCGAATCTGGACGTTCGCAACTGGCGTCCGAAACATACACCGGTGTTATGAAAAAGTAGCCCGCCGCTCTATAGTCGGCCCCAGCCTGTGAACATTGCGGCGAGTCATTCATCCCAGCCGTGATCGATATCCGTTTTAAGCCAGCAGTGATCAACCAGCCCTAGAGCAATGCGCGGGATCGACAACACCGCTGAACAACCAAGCCTAGCGGATCGATGTTCGCCAAAGGATTCAGTTTCACATATGCGTAAGTGTTCCAACCCCCCTTAAGTCCAATCGGATCACTCTGCACATATCGTCCTGATGTTGATTCATAGTCCCGATGATGGTTGTAGTGATGATTCGTCTCCGAGTCGAAGTACTGTCCCGGGAAGCGCAGGTTGTATTTGTAGGCACCCAAGGCTTGCGGGTTCTCATTCGGGTACGTGTCACCGTAGGGCGCACTGTCCCAGGTCCAGCGCTTCTGTCTTGACGCGTTAGTGATCAGTCGCGGCGTAGCGAGGTGATCGGTCTCCACATAGCTCGTCGTAGTCGTCGCTGGCGTCATTGAGGTGCCGGTGTAGGTGTACGTAATCACCGCAATAGGCCGATCCTCCAGCCACACATGTTCAGTTCTTGCTCGACCCAGATCGTCGTACTCCCCGATCAGCTTGGCCGCATCGTCGTAGACGAAGATCTGCGTGCCCTGCGGCACCACCGCGCTCGGCCCGGTCTTTCTGACTCGCAGGTTGATGCCGTTGATCAGGTAGTTGTAGGTGTCGGTGATGGCACCGTTGATGATGCGCACCTGATTGAGTCGGCCGCGATAGTTGTAGGCGTAGGTGATCCTGCCATCCCCGGTGCGGTTGCCGGCCGCATCGAAGCTGTAGCCGATGCCCAGATTACTGATGCCGGTCATGCGGTTGCTGGTGGGCGCGATGCTGAAGGTGTAGTTGGTCGTGGTGCCGCTGGTCACATCAGTCTTGGCGAGCAGGTTGCCGGTGGCGTCGTAGCCGAAGCTCTGGCTGCGGCCGGTGCTGGCAAAGCCGGTGATGCGATCCAGGTTGTCGTAGCCGAAGGTGCGATTGGTCGCAGTCTGGCTGCTGGTGATGCCGGTGATGCGGTTGGCCGCATCCCAAGCAATGGTGTAGGTCACCGCGCCCAAGGTGTAGTTCACTACTCTGCCGTCCTGATCGAGGCTGTTACTCCATACCTGGCCGTTGCCAAGCGTCATGCGCTTGACGCCGCCGAACGGGTGATAGGTGATGGCGCTCGCGGCATTGGCGCCGTTGATGGCGATGCGCTCTAGGTCTTTGCTGGTGGCGCCGTAGGTGTAGCTGACGAGCTTGCCGCTCGGATAGGTGACCGACGCGATTGCCCGGTGGTGGGGTTGTAGTTGTAGGTGAGCTGATGGGTTCTGGCGGTAGCACCGCTGCCGATGGTCTGGGTCTTGGTGGCGACTGTCCCATCGCGGTGTAGGTCCAGCTGGTGGTGATCGGGCCCGGATCGGTCATGCTGGTCAGGCGGCCGACGCCGTTGGCACCCTGGTCGTAGACGTAGGTGGAGCTGCTGCCGTCGCCGTACGCCGCTTTGGTCAGCCGATGCAGGACATCGTAGGTGTAGGTGGTGGTGCGGTTTCTGGCGTCTTTGCTGGTCAGCGCGTTGCCGGCGGCATCGAAGGTGCGGGTGGTGACGCCGGTGTCGGGTGAGGTCTGGCTGGTGACGGTGCTCAGGCCACTGACGGCGTAGTCGGTGGCGAGGTTGCGCGGGTCGATCACGCGCGTCAGGTCGTCGCGGCCGTTGAGCTCGAGCTGGATCACCGGGTTGGGTTGCATTGCCGCCGGCGGCGGCTGGGTGATGCGGCGCAGGCGGTCGAGTGTGTCGTAGGTCTGGGTGGTGACGCGGTTCAAGCCATCGACCGTGCTGGTCAGGTTGCCGTTGGCGTCGTAGAAGTATTGGGTGACCGGGCGGTTCTGCGCGAGGGAGGCGCTGCAGATGGCGAGCGCGCTCAGCAGAAGTCCGTTAAGAAAGTAGTGCAGCGTGTGGTTCTGGTTCATTGTGTTCTCCAGTCACTGCGAATGCCTTCTACTGTGCTGCTCCTGTTACTTGCTGGACTCGATTCAGCGCATCGATGACTCTGGCGATGTTGCCCACCAGCACGCCACCCGGGTCCTTCATCTGCTCGGCGGCGCGATTGCCCATCGCATCCAGCGTGTAGTCCACCCGGTTGCCTTTGTGATCGTTGATCGCAGTCAACCGATGCGCTGCGTCGTAGGTGTAGGTCAGCCGTGCACCATCGGGCAGGTTGACCTGGTCATCTGCCCCACCGGGTCGTAACCGAAGAGCGTGGCTTCGTTGCCGACGGTGCGGCTGGTCAGCCGCATCCGTGGGTCGTAGGTTAGAACGGTGACGACGCCATTCGGATCAACGATGCGGATCGGTTGTCCGTGTGGGTTGTAGTCGGTGACGTAAGTGATGTGGTTGGCGGCTTGGTGATGCTCGCTACGTTGCCGCGCTTGCCTAGATCGGGATCGTTGTCGGCGTGATAGCTGCTGGTGGTGGTTCGGTTGTTCGGATCGGTGGCAGTTAACACTCGGCCGTTGGTGGTGTAAGTCCATCTCCAGGTTCGAGTGGCTGCGCTCGGAGCAATCTCGTCCTTTTGCGTCAGATTGCCGAAACTGTCGTAAATGTATCGAGTAGTCTTGAGTAAAGTGCCGGTCGGGTTGCCGCCGGCATCGACACCGCCGCTGTACTCCTTAATCTCAAACGGCAGCCGGAATGTCGCGTGCCAGCTTGTGATGGTGGCGCGGGTGTCGGCGGTTGTCACTACCGCGCCGCTCTGGTCTTTTAGTCCTTCAACTCGGCGCGTTTCGAGATTGCGCGTGAGGTCGTAACCGTACTGCGTGACGTTGTTCTCAAAGTCGGTCACGGAGCTGAGGTTGCCATTGGCGTCATGTGCCCGCGTCTTGCCTCGTGGCGGACCACATGCACCGACGCCGGGCAGCGACGCGCCCGTATCCTTGACGAGACCCAGTATCGTCGTGAACGGATAGGTTCTCACCGTCCCTAGGCCATCCGTCACCGTTGAGCTTACCGGTTGACCATCGGCGTTCATCGCGTAGGTCAATGTGGCCGTTCCTGCCGCTCGCGTCAGCGCGGTGTCGGCCCAACGTTTGGACGAGATGCCACGTCCCTGGGCGTCGTACTCATAGGAGGCAAGTCGATGACCTTTTTCGTCGATCACTCCGGTCAGCGCATGAGGCAAGATGACTCCGCCGGTGTGCGCGGATTCGTTGTAAAGATACTGACGCTGGCGGCTGTCGGGGTAGATGACCGACTGCAGGTTGCCAGCTCCGTCGTAGCCATAGCGATAGATGCCGCTCGCTGGATCCGTAAGCTTGATCAGACGCGACTGCGCGTTGTAACCCAAGGTGAGTTGCCGTCCATAGGCATCGGCTACGCGGATCAGGAGGTCTGCCGGTAGCGGCCAACCGGTAGGATTACCCTGTGCATCAAGCACATAGCCGCTAGCTTCGGTGCCATCGCTATAGCTGAGCGTTTGCTGAGCACCAGAGCGTATTCGCACAGAGGTCAAACGGCCGGCGGTGTCATAACTCTCGGTCGTATCGTCTGCAGTGATTAAGGTCCAACCCACCGGCTGGCTGTCCGCGTTGAAACGCCGGATGAATCGCTCGTTATTGAAAGCTTCTAGCGCCCAGCGCTGCTCGCCACCGACGATTTGAGTGTCTATAAGGCGCGCTATGAGCATGCGCCCGTCGGCGCGGAAGGCGAACGTGCGCGGCGGCACTCCCGAACCGCTGCTCAGAGCGACTGGGCGACTGAAGGTATGCGTCCAGCGTGTTGTTAGCGGCGTGCCACCGTGCACGACCAGGTGGTTGTACGACCGACCGAATCGCAACTCCGCCGCGGCGTAGTCGTTTTCTTCGAGGACCTTGTTGCCGGTGCCGACGTTGATGGGGTAACCAGCGAAAAGTGGGCAAGTGCCCTCACCCGAGCCAGCATTCTTCGTCGGATCGATGGCACCGCCGGGCTGCTGCCCAGACTCTATGCACTGCGGTGGAACTGCAGTTAGTCCCACGTTATATAAATTGGTTGGGGCTCCCGTAGAACCATAGGTAAGAAAGCAGTATGCCCCTCGCGGATGGTCCAAGGGATCGACAAATTCTGTGCTGTGGTAGATGTAGTCGGGCGGATTCCAACCATTCTTCGCGATGTAACCTCGACAGGCAGCCTCGGCGCTATCGTAGTGTGTGTTGATATCGGCCGCCGCGTACCACAGGCACGCCGGTACCTGTCCGTTCGCAGGACTGATAAATACAAAAAGGAACACAACACTCGCTGCAAACGAACACCGCCGGATTCCATTCGCGCTGCGACGGACGACGCTGCAATGAGTAATGCTATTCATATTCCTACTCCTGGTTCTTAGTGCGCTGCGCCGGTTATTTGCTGCACCCGATTAAGCGCATCGATCACCCTTGCGTTGTTCTGCACCAGCACCCCGCCTGGGTCTTTCATCTGCTCGTTAATTCGGTTGCCAATCGCATCCAGCGTGTAGTCCACCCGGTTGCCTTTGTGATCGTTGATTGCAGTCAACCGATGCGCGGCGTCGTAGGTGTAAGTCAGCTGGGCTCCATCGGGCAGGTTGACACTGGTCATCTGCCCCACCGGGTCGTAACCGAAGAGCGTGGCTTCGTTGCCGACGGTGCGGCTGGTCAGCCGCATCCGCGGGTCGTAGGTCAGGACGGTCACTACGCCGTTCGGGTCGACGATTCTTGTCGGCTGTCCGTGCGGGTTGTAGTCGGTGATGTAAGTGGTGTGATTGGCGGCGTTGGTGATGGAAGCAACGTTGCCGCGCTTGCCTAGATCGGCATCGTTGTCCGGGTGATAGCTGGTGGTGGTGACCCGGTTGTTCGGATCGGTGGCGGTCAGTACGCGGCCATAGGTGGTGTAGGTGTAGCGCCACGTGCGTGCAGTCCCTGTCGTGGCTGCACTGAAACCACTGGCTCCAGTCTCGTCGGTACTGGCTTGTTCGGTGCGTGAACAAATGACTGCCGCTGGATTACCGTCGACCAGTACGGTGCTCGGCGCACAACTGGCACCCTGCCCGTTGTAAACAATCGTGGTCAGCTTCTTCGGTTCCGCTATGCGCGTTTCGAATCGCCAGTCAGCGTGCCATTGAGTGCTGATTACGCGGGAGCCGGCGGGCGGGGCACTTAACGCAGTTGAGCACACCGCCGCCGCCGCTATGCCCTCCACGCGCTTGGTCTCTAAGTTGCGAGACAGATCGTACGCATAGCAGACCTTGTTGTTGTTGAAGTCGATGCGAGACGTGACGTTGACGTTGGTGTCATACGACATTGCTGATGAGGACGGACCACAGCCGGAGCCGGCAGGTTGATCGTAACCGGCTAGCAATGCGTAACCCGACTGGTCTACGGTTCGCATCGTGAATGCGCTGCCAACCGGCGGTGTCACGGTCCGATGCGTGGCAACGGAATAGTCCACGCTCCATCGGTTCGCGCCGCCAGCACTCTCCGTTAGGTAGGGTCGAAACTGGGCGTCGTATTTATAGGTTCCAAATCGATCACCCTTTTCATCGATGGCTCCGGTAAGAAGTAATCCTGCCGTTGGCGCCGAAATGTGTTCAGGTTCGTTGTATCGATATCGCTTCACTTCACCGTCTGGAAGACGGACGGAAGTCAGCGCGCCACATGCACCCGCCGCGCACGTAAAGGGCGCCTCGTCGTAAAAGAACTCTGTGCTTCGCGCATCGACGCCGATCAGCCGAGCGAGGAATCCTTGACCGTTGTATTCATACTGGATAGCACGCCCGAACACATCGCGTGCAGCGCGTGGAAACCGTCGATCCCAAGGATTGAGTACATTGGCGTAATCGAAGATCGTGGCTTGCCCGTTCGGCTTGAGCACGGATTGCAGTGTCCCCATCGAATCAAACACGCTGAGCTCGTTGGAAGCCGACAGGATCCGGTAGCCACCCGCAGCAGCCCATACTTCGCGACCAAGTTCGGCGTGTCGCAGCGATCCGGTAGGAACAGTGATTTCTCTGAACCCCTCTCCCGGCAGCTTGAGAAGATGGGTCGTGGAGTTTGGTTGTGAACTTTGATAGCCGATGATGGGGTAGCAGCTATACGGCCCGCTCGGAGGAGATGTATCTGGCATCATCAAGCAGGCGGTTCCGCTGTGACTTAACGATGCATCGGCAAACGGGTCTTGCGGGAGACGACGAATGACCGCTCCTTGGCTTCCCTCGAATTCGAAGCGACCGCTGTCACTGCGATAGATCCGTCCAACAGACAGCGAGCTGCTTGGAACGTCGAATTCTCGCTGCGCCTTCACTCCAGCAATGGGAAAAACGGGATTTGCGAACGCTGGACTGGACGATGAGCACGTTGCCCGCTCAGAAGGTAATGGGTCGAGCGCTACGCCAACCGCGCAAAAGTGCCACCTCCGTACGGCTAGCCAGTCATCGTAGTAGGTCCACTGGCTGCCTTCTGGGCAAGACCAGACAAGCTCGATTGCACCACACACGGAATACCTTTCACCGGGGGACGGTCCTCCTGGGCCCCAGTGCGCGTCAAATGCCCACGGTATTCTTTTGTTGTATGCCCACTGACGCACGCACTGACCTTCAGTTGTGGGATCTTCCCAAGTACGGCCTGGCCTCAAGTTGGCTGCAAAATTGCCACCTTGTGTTGCGCGCATGTGAGCATCGATCGCAGCGAAGGCCGCTTGCGGAGTATCGAAGGATCCGAACCCGGAGCTCCACTTAATCTTGGCTTCCATATACAGGACTGATGTTGCCGGCTGGGCTGTTGCGATATCGGCTGCAAACGCAACTGCGAACAACAGCGCAGTGCGTCCCAAAAAATGGGTTCGCGCCGAACCGGACGCAACTAGCGGCTTTTTCGCGACTGCGACGACGACGGAACGCATCATCGTTCCGCTCCGGTGATGCGCTCGACGGTTAAACTCAGCAATCACGCGTGCAAAGTTTTTCACCAGCACTCCCCCGAAGCACGCGGTTGCTCCGCAGTGCGATACCCGTCGGATCGAGCGGGTAATCAATCCGATTGCTTTTGCGATCGACAATCCTGGTTGCTCATCGGCCCGCGGATGAACATGAAAAACTCGTAACCGAAGGCGCAATCTTGCAGC